>JAOPYK010000298.1 GCA_025964695.1 Streptosporangiaceae bacterium
GCCATCACAGCAACGTGCCCGGCGTCACCAGCCGGCGCGCACGCAGCGCCTTCGGCAATTGTCGGGCCAGAGCCGACAGGACCGCCCGGTCCGGCCACGACAACCGCGGCCGACCAGCCTGACGACGCAGAACCGCGACCTCTTGACGCAGTACCAGGATCTCCAGGTCTTTGACCGCGTCAGTTCGGGCGAGCAGGGACAGCCAGTCGACCACCCGGCAGAAGATCAGACAGACAAAACGCCACGGGCGTCAAGGACGCCCGACGCCGGACACCGCATCGGCCCAGTTCACGAAACCGAGCCGAGTAATGACATCCTTCAGGGTGACGCAGCAGGCCCGGAACCTGCTGATGGGCCTGGATGAACGCGCCCAGCAGTTTCGCTTCCTCATCCGCGACCGAGATACGAAATTCGTCGACGTCTTCGATACCGTCTTCGCGGCGGCCGGCATCACCGTGCTACGGACACCTCCACAGACACCGAAGGCGAATGCGTTCACCGAACGGTGGATCTTGAGTGTCCGCCGCGAGTGCACCGACCGGCTACTGATCTTCTTTCAACGCCATCTGGAAACCGTCCTGAAGATCTACGTAGGCCATTTCAACGGCCATCGTCCACACCGGTCCTTGGCCCAACGACCGCCCACTCCCCCACCCGAGGTGCTCTCGACCGGCGGCAACATCACCGTTCACCGGACACGACTCCTCGGTGGCCTGATCAACGAATACCACAACGCCGCATGACGATCAGCACCCCGGATCGGCACGAACCTCCAGGTCACACCCCAAACTCGAATTTTGAAGCCCTACACTCCTCTCCCGCTACCGGGTCACACGTTTCAGGGATTTACCAGAACGAACGGGGCCCGCGGGGAGAACGCAGGATGCGCGCTCTACCCACGGGGGCCCGGTCAGATCAAGAAGGAGTGGGAGCAGACGACGCGGGTAAAGATAAATCCGTATCCGCTCGGGACTCCCAGGTAATTGCCGAATTGTATGGCTATTGAGAGGCTAAAGACATAGGGTCGAAATATCCGGGGAGAGTTGGCATCATTGTGGCCGAGCGGCGCACGAGGTGTTCTGCGAGGAAGCATTGTGCCGTTCCTCGCCACGGTCCGGCGTGCAAGCCGGGCCCAGCCGCAGAGCGCTCCAGCTGGGCGCAGCAGCCGGTCCGTGTGGCTGTCCGACACACTGGCCGCCGTTGGCCCCGGAATTGCCTTCGGCGCCCTTTCGCAGAGCAAGCTTCCCTTTCGAAGTGAGACAGCATGACCACCGCAGCGGAACGTCGCACAGGCCGATTCCATCTACCCCCGTGACCCTGCCCCGCGGCGCCCTCCCTTTGGGGCGCCGCAGCGGACGCCCAGCACAGCACGCGCATCGATGAGAGGACTGATCGTCATGGACGCATCACCGGCCCCGTTGAGGGTCGAGGCGAGGCTGGACGAGTCGCTGTCCCGCTGGTTGTGGCTGGTGAAGTGGCTGCTCCTGATCCCGCACTACATCGTGCTGTTCTTCCTGTGGATGGCGCTCGTGGTGTCGACCGTGGTCGCGGGCTTTTCGATCCTGTTCACCGGCCGGTACCCGCGTGCCATCTTCGACTTCAACGTCGGCGTGCTGCGGTGGTCATGGCGGGTCGGCTTCTACGGCTATGACGCGCTCGGCACTGACCGGTATCCGCCGTTCACTCTGAAGGACGTGCCGGATTACCCGGCGCGGCTCGATATCGCCTACCCCGGGCAGCTGTCCAAGGGTCTGGTCTTGGTGAAGTGGTGGCTGCTGGCCATACCGCACTACGTGATCCTGGGTGGTCTCGTCGGCGCCGGAGCCAGCGGCTCCCATCGCATGGGCTCCTGGACCTGGAGCGGACCAGGTCTGCTGTCCGGACTGGTCCTCGTGGCGGCCGCCGGGCTGCTGTTCACCGGCCGCTACCTCGAAGGAATCTTCTCCTTCGTCATCGGCATCAACAGGTGGATCGCCAGAGTGGGCGTGTACACCCTGCTCATGACCGACAGCTATCCGCCCTTCCGGCTTGACCAGGGCGGTACCGACCCGGCCGGTTCCATCGGCGAACCTGTCGCTGCGGATGCCTGAACATCGCAGAGGCCGTGCTTGCGGGAAGGCCTTACGTCGCCGATAGAAGGGACCTTCGGTCTGTTAGCTGGGCGAATCGCACGGAAGTCTGAAGGCCAGGCCATTTCCTGTGGGCCTATGGTCGGGTGGCCCCCAGCTGGGATCAGGCGGTTGTGACCTGTCCGTCGACGACCTTTACGGGGATCTTGATCAGCGGCGTGTTCGCTGGCCCTCGGGTCACCTGGCCGTTCTGGTCATAGGCGGAGCCGTGACAAGGGCGAAAACCGGGCTTGACGTAGGAGACCGGGCAGCCCTGGTGGGTGCAGGTGGCGTTGAACGCTATGAAGGTGTCCGTCGTCGGGTGCAGCAGGTAGGCGGGGGCGCCGTTCGGCGCGGTGAAACTCTTCGATGATCCGACGGCGACGCTGGCGGCGGCAGCGATCACCGCCCCGGCACCGGCCGCCCTCGGGCTTGCCGAGGCGCCTGGCGTGGTGGACCCCGGCGGCAGGCTGCCGGGGCTCACGGCGGCGGCCGAAGGGCGCCGCGCGAGCGCCAGAGCGCTGCCTCCAGCGACGCCGACCGCGGCGACCACTGCCGCGATCAGGCCGCGCCGCGGCAGAGTGCGTCGCTCGACGTCGTCCTGTACGGCCGCGCTTTCGTGCGGCGTGGGCCGCGCCGGCAGACGCAGCTTGTGCCGCACGGCCGCACGCAGCCGGGCCGTCACCGAGTACACCCCGGCGTCGCCTGCTATCAGCAGCGGGCTCCATGCGAAGGCGAAACCGATGTCGGCCCCGTAGTAGTACGGCCGGGTCGCCCAGCTCACCGTCAGGAAGAAGCTGAGCGCGAGCACGACGCCGCCGAGGGCTGCAAGCCGGGTGAACAGTCCCAGCAGTGCGCCCAGCCCGACCGCGACCTCACCGAAGGCGATCGCCAGCCCCGTGACGGTCGAATGGTCGGCACTCAGCGACACCAGAGCGCCGATCGGAGACGTCGCAGCGGCGTGCAGCATTTGAGCGTGGACGCCGAGCAGCGAGGCGTCATCCAGGTAGTGCGGATCGAAGATCTTGGAAAGACCGGCGTACAGAAAGGTGACACCGAGAAAGGCGCGCAGCGGCAGCAGCGCCCAGGCCGGCGACTGCAGCGGGGCATCCATGTGCAACCGGGCCCGCAAACTGCTCAGCGGAGTCCCGCCGATCGAGGCGGGGGAGGACGAAGAGGACGGCACGAAGAACACCTTTCCTTGCGAGAATCTGGACGCCGGGTAACGGCGTCATCGTCGAGTCAAAGATGGGCCACGCCTGGCATAACCGGCCCCCGCACATCGGACAGAAGTTGATCAGGCGTCGTGAGCGCGTCATCGCTTTCCTGTGAACGGCCGGTCCGGTTAACTGCGCGAGGCGCAACACCTCATGAGTCAATGTCGGGACGTTCTTTTGCCACAGATCTCGCCCGCGTCGAAAGCAAGGTCAAATGCCGCCGATGCCCTCCCGGGATATCAAGGTACGAAAGGAAGGTGACCGCAGGGAGGCTCGGCGAGCTCATTCGCCGAGCCTCCGGCACACCCCCGACGTCCTTTGATTAAGGTCGCGGGAAGCCAGTCTCCCAGTCCGGGTCAGAGATCGGAATCACTGCTGGCCCAGATATAGCGTGGGTCATTTCGTGGGTGAGGCGATTAGCAGGCCGAGGCACATTTCGTCGCTGGTGCCGTCTCCCCAGACCACGTATCGCGGCGGGAGTTTGCTCAGCTGCGGCAGTTGCCGACGCAGGGCGGCGTCGTGGGTACAGGTCACCCGCACCGTGTCTTTGGGCGTGAGATCGACGGGGGTGGGCAGCGGCTCGAGCTTTTGATTGTCGAAGTTGAATGACGGGACGTCGAGCAGGGTACGGGCCTTGGCGGTGCCGGGGTTGACCTCCACCTTGATCGAGCGTCCGAGCAGGTGCATGTGTCCCAGCGCCGCGTATACCGTCATGGGTTGCGGTACCGGTATATCGCAGTGCTGGGTGTTGCCGGGCACCGGCGTGCCGTTGCTGCATTCTTTCAGCAGTCGCGCCTCCGAACCTCCGACTTCGGCGCCGAAGCGGTGGGTGACGTCCGCGACGGCTGTGGCGCGGTTGCACAGCGGACCGGACTCGCCGCTGGCGCAGGGTAGTTCGATGGGCGCTTGCAACGGCAGTGTGTCCAGTGGCTTGATGGCTGCTGTGCCGTCAGTCAGTCGCAACCGAACGCTGGACTGGTCCGATGCGCCGGCGCGGCCGTCGGTGGCGAGCAGGTTGTAGTGCACCTGAAGGATCAGCAGGCTGCCGGGCTTCAGGGGGAATCCAACGTTCTCTTGGAGGAGGGTCTCCTTGGCGCCGGGGGTCCAGGTGTCGACCCAGGCCGACCGCTGCTGGCCCTCCACGGGGTTGTTGCCGAAGCAGGTCCAGCCCTGGCCCGGTGTCGCGGCATCCTGGGCGCGGGCCGCTGCCGCCTCCTCGGGTGGGATCGCGAAGACGATGGCGTGGTGCACGATCGGCGCGTTCTGGGGCTGGAACTGGGTTCCGGTCAGGAACGCAGGCTTAGTGAGGTGTGGATCGACCAGCAGGCAGCGGTACTCGTCAGTGCCACCATGGGGGGCGGACGGCGTGTAGGGCTGCGGCGTGGTCAGGTTGACGAACCGCTCGCCGGCCCGCAGCGGTAGCGCCGGTGCCATCGAGGAGGTGGTGTGGCCGGTGTGCGCGGTTCCGCCGCCGGCAGTGGCGGTCGCCTTCGGACTCGCGGAGGTTGATGCACACGCGGCGACCGCCATTGTCGCCACCGCACCCGCTGCCAGAGCGAGCATCCGCAGTGGACTTGTCTGTTTTGTCATGTTGTCCTTCGTAGCCAGGGGGCTTTGCGCCTTCAGCTTGAAGCTACGCACGCGTTACTTACAGCACGCTTTCATCGCGGGCGGGCAGCGCCACGGCGCCGCCCGCCCGCGACATGGCTCCCGCCGATCGGTTCGCCGTTCAGGCGTAGGGATGGTACGGATGCAGCTGCGGAGGGCCCGGAGAGGGCCAGGGCGATCACACAAAACCGGGAATGGTCATCGACCCCGATCACGACCTTGCACTCGGTGCCGTCCGCCAAGAACGCCCCTGTGGGGTGGGGAAACTCGATTTCGGGTGCTGACCCGTGGTTTCTCGCGTTGGTCTATGCGGCGCTCCTGTACTTATTGATCAGGCTGTCAACAACCTCGCGGCGTTTGAGCCGGGCCTGGTCGAGTTCGGCGGGCGCCCCGCAACACCGTGTCCAGGGTCACCAACAGCCGCAATCCCACCCGCCGCGCCTTGGGGATCACACCGGCCAGCGCGGCGATCAGCGCCCGGTCAGCCCAAGTCAGTCTCGGCCTGCGTACCTGCTGGCGCCGCAGTACGCCGAGCTGATGACGCTACGTCAGGATCTCGGCTTCCTTCCATGCGCCCTGCCGGCGGGCCAACCGCATCCAGGACAACGCGCTGACGATGAGGAGATAGACGAACCGCAGACACATGACCGCCCATCATGCCGGACCATCCGCGGACACCCCTCGCCCACGAACAGATCCGCATCACTGCAGTTCACACGGGGCGGATGAGATTCTCGGCCCCCACAGTCTCGCCGTCTTATTGCGACAGAAGTCTCATCTCGAAGGTCTCAGCTACAGCAGCCGCCTGCAGGCGAATCTCCAGGTCAAAGCCCCGGCCGAGATTTTCGGGCGGCGCAGGCACAGGTCATCGTGTTCGTTGTGGAGACATACTGTAACAATTCGGCATCTGACCGATCGCCAGTCTTGGAAAATGCCCACTCACGAGCATCGCGGATGAGAGTACGATCACCGCTAGTCAACCCAGCGCTCGTGAGGGCGACGGCTCGCCTGATCGGTGAGGACACTTCGCTGGTGCTGCTCGGATCTTGGGCTCGGGCCACATATAGACCTGAGGAGCATTGCGGGCATGGCAGAAGCTCTACGTTCAAACGATCCCCAGCAATTCGGCCCTTACCACCTGCTTGCCAGGCTGGGGCAGGGCGGTATGGGCACCGTGTATCTGGGCGAGGATGAAAGCGGCCAGAAGGTCGCGATCAAGGTGATCAACCAGGAACTGGCCGGGGACGCGCAATTCGCCGATCGGTTTCGGCACGAAGTGCAGGCCGCCAGGCGAGTCCGCAGGTTCTGTACTGCTCCGGTGCTCGACGCCGCTTTGGACGCCCCTCCCTTTTACGTCGTCACCGAGTACATCGACGGATTGACGTTGCATGCGGCGGTCCATGTGTCCGGCCCCTTGCGGGGATCGGACCTGGAAGGGCTGGCCGTCGGAGTGGCGACCGCGTTGTCGGCCATCCATGACGCCGACCTGGTCCACAGGGACCTGAAGCCGGCGAACGTCCTGTTGTCGCCCTTCGGTCCCCGAGTGATCGATTTTGGGATCGCCCGGGCACTCGACGTCCGCGCGGGGATGACCAGGACCGGACAACTGGTGGGCACTCCGGCTTATATCGCTCCCGAACTCGTCATCGGCGGCGCGGTGACCCCGGCCGCCGATGTGTTCTCCTGGGGATGCGTCGTCAGTTTCGCCGGGACCGGCCGCGGTCCATTCGAAGGCACCACGATCCCTGAAATTCTGCACCGCGTGGCCTATGAACCGCCCGACCTGGACGGCCTCGATCCAGGACTGCGGGAACTCGTCGAAGCAGCACTGGCCAAAGACCCCCACGACCGGCCCAGCGTCCCCAGCCTCCTCAGCGAGCTGACCGGCCGCCGGATCTCCCAGGAGCCTCCCCCGTCGGCCCAACCCACAGCCGTGGCCGGCAACCACCGGTTCCCCCCTCATCAGTTCCCCTCCCCCAGCCCGGCACCGCGCACCCTCCCCATCTCCACGCCGTCATATGTGCCGTCACATGTGCCGTCACATCTGCCTCCTCGGACGCAGCCCAGCAACGGCCCGTATCCCGTGCCCCAGCCACCCATGCCCTACCGGCCGCCAGGACGAGCGGGCTACCCACCGGGCGCAACAGGAAGCGGCGTTGGAAAGCCCCTCAAATTTCTGCTGGGAACGACGGTGTTGGTGGTCGCCGTCGTCGCCATCACACTGATGGCCTCACCCAGGACAGGCGGGTCCTCCCCAGACGGATCTACCGCTGGAAAGGCCACGATGGGCTCCGCAGGGCGAAGCTCCGCCTCACCCAAACTCAGCGGTGGGGTCCCGGCCGCGTTCGTCGGCACCTGGCGCGGATCGATCGACCAGCAGGGTTACGCCAACCCCTACCCGGTCATCGTCACCATCACCAAGGGACGGCTGGGCGAGATCGTCGGCCATTCGTCCTATCCGACGCTGGAATGCAGCAGCAGCCTCACGCTGAACAGCGCATCCGCAGACCGGCTGATCGTCCAAGAGCAGGTCACCACGGGTCGGATCAACTGCACCAACACGGTGATCACGCTCAACCGCAACGCCGGTGGAACACTCGACTACTCCTTCAAGAGCCCCTCAGGCCACGGCACACTCTCACACTGACCTGTCGGCGAGCGAACGCCGCGCCGCGAACGGCGATGCTCTGTTCTCACATTCCGGTGGTAGCAGCACCCTGCGTTCCGCGTAATTCGGTTGGGCTAGAGGCCCGGTCCTGGGGTTTGACCTGGGGAAACGCGTCTGGCACGCCGGTAGGGCGTGTCTCTAGGCGGTGGTGTTGCTGCTGGTCAGCGGCTTGTCGGGGCGAGTTCGATGATCTGCTTGGGTGGGGTGATGTCGAGCTTGGCGAGCAGGTCGCGTTGGGGCTTGGGACAGCTCGGTGCGTTGCCGGAACAGCCCGGTGGGGCCGGCACCGACGCTCCAGACGATGACGAACCCGATATCGGACTTCGATGCTACCGGTGACCGCGCCTGGCGAGGCCCCGCTAGGTGCCGCTGAGGGATCGGCCTGCGTCGAAGGCGGCGCGAGAGGTCTGGATGCCGGCGAGATGATCGTCGGTCCAATCCACGAGTTGATAGAGGATCGTGTGCAGGCTTCGGCCGCTGTCGGTCAGGGCGTACTCAACCTGCGGTGGCACCGTGGGAAAGACCGTCCGGCTTACGAGTCCATCGCGTTCGAGGCGACGCAGGGTCGCGCTGAGCATTCGTTGGGTGATGCCCTCCGTCACGCGGCGTAGCTCGTTGAAGCGTCGGGGTTGGGCGTCCAGGCGGCAGATGACGATGACCGTCCATTTGTCACCGATTCGGTCCAACACCTCGCGCAGTAGCGGGGCCCGGTCTTCCTCAGAGACGGGGACGACAGAACCGTCGGTGGCTGGCGCTGTCGATGACGGCATGGGTTCCCTCCAAGGAACTAGGGCAGTCGAAACTGCCCTCTTGCAGGCGTTGAACCGGCCACCGAATACTTCATGGGCAGTATCCATCGTATACCTAGGGGCTGTCCAGGCACATCCTGCCGTATTGCCCCACATCGTCGAGGAGACAGACCACCGTGTCACAGCAAGAGCTACTCATCAGCGGCGGCCACGTCATCACGCTCGACCCGCATGTCGGCGACCTGCCGCAGGCTGACGTGCTCGTACGCGACGGCACCGTCACGCAGATCGGCCCCGATCTCGCAGCGCACGCACCTGGAGCTCGGGTGATCGATGCCCGCGGACGGCTGGTTATGCCGGGGCTGGTGGACACGCACCGCCACGTCTGGCAGGGCGCGCTGGGAGGTAGCACCGGGCAGGTGTCGCTGGCCGGCTACTCCGGTGCAGTGATCGGGGGACTCGCACCGCACTACCATCCCGAGGACATCTATGCCGGCACGCTATGGGGAGCGCTGCAAGCTCTCAACGCCGGGATCACGACGATCGCGGACTGGTCCCACAACCTGGCGACGCCCGAGCATGCGGACGCCAACGTTGCGGCGCTGCACGACTCCGGTATCCGCGGCATCTTCCTCTACGGCGGCCCCGGTGCCGAGGGACTTGCGTTCTTCGGCCAGCCGGCCCCGCCGCACCCTGAAGACGCGCGGCGCGTGCGGGCCGAGCTGTTCCCCAATGGCGCAAACGGCCGCCTCCGGATGGGGTTGGCGTTGCGCGGCCCGGCGTTCACCACGCCGGAGGCAACGGCCCTCGATTTCGCCGTGGCTCGCGAGCTCGACGTACCGATCTCGGTGCATGTCGGCATGGCCGGCTTCCCCGATTCCATCGAGACGCTCGATCGACTCGGGCTGCTGGGCACGGACGTCAACTACGCCCACGCCAACCAGCTCAGTGACCGCGAATTCGATCTGATCGCTTCCAGCGGCGGCTCGATCTCGCTGTGTCCCTCGGTTGACATGCTGATGGCGCTGGGCACCTACCCGGCAACGGGCCAGGCGCTGGCCCGCGGGATCGCCGCCGGTCTGAGCGTCGACACCACAACCGGGACAGGAACCGACCTGTTCACTGAGATGCGCCTCGCATTGGCAGCCGAGCGCTCCCGCGCCAACGCCGAGGCGGTCGCCCGCCACGAGGCCGTCTCGACAGTTGACCTCGATCAGCTCGACATGCTGCGGCTGGCGACATTGGGCGGTGCGCAGGCATGGCATCTCGACGCGGAGGTCGGCAGCCTGACCGTCGGCAAGCACGCCGACGTGACGATCGTCGACATGCGCGCACCCCACCTCGACGGCTTCGGCGACCCGGTCACCACCCTCGTCATGGGCGCCGGCCCCGCCGACGTCGAAACCGTCATCGTCAGCGGCGAGATAG
>JAOPYK010000321.1 GCA_025964695.1 Streptosporangiaceae bacterium
CCATGGAAGATCACGGCTGTGTGTGGCTTATCTGCTGAGCGTGTCCGCGCGGAGATGACGCCGCTCCGGTAGGCCTTCGTGCGGATCCGGGGCGGCCTGCAGCCGATGCTGGCCCGTCCGGTCGATCATCTTCCCGTCGCCGAGCCAGGACGGGACGCCTACCGCTACGAGCCCAAGTTCGACGGGTTCCGGTGCCTGGTGACCGTTGACGACAACCGCGGTGTGCAGCTGACCTCCAGGCGCGGTTCCCGCTTCAACGAGGCCTTCCCCGAGATCGTCGCGGCCGTATTCGACTACCTGCCGCCTGGAACGATCGTGGACGGAGAGCTCGTCCGTTGGGCGGATGATCGCCTCGACTTCGTAGCGCTGCAACGGCGCGCAACCGCAGGCTCCCGGGTGGCGGGAGAACTGGCGCGATCAGAGCCCAGCCATCTGGTGGTCTTCGACGTCCTCGAGACGGCAGGCAGGGATCTGCGCCCCTTGCCCCTGGCCGAGCGCAGAAAGATCCTTGAGTCGCTGTTCTCGACGATCCCGGCCGCGTGCCCGCTCACCATCTCGTTGCACACCAGCGACGCGGCGGAGGCTCTGCTGTGGGTTGAGGCGTTGGTGCCGGCCGGTGTCGAGGGGCTGGTCATCAAGGCGACGGCCGGGCGGTACGTCGGCGGTCAAAGGGGGTGGTGGAAGCTGAAGCATCGTGACACCGCCGAGGCGATCATCGGTGGCATCCGCGGCTCCTTGGCCCGGCCTACACACCTGATCCTGGGCCGCTACAC
This sequence comes from Streptosporangiaceae bacterium, assembly GCA_025964695.1. Lineage (GTDB taxonomy): Bacteria > Actinomycetota > Actinomycetes > Streptosporangiales > Streptosporangiaceae > Actinomadura_E. The sequence goes on from JAOPYK010000321.1 coordinate 774, forward strand.
CGCATCTGGCCGGTTGCAGGTGGTCGGGCGAACCGGGCCGCTGCCTGCCGCGGTGCGCGCTGAGGTCGGCACGGCCCTGACCGTAGCGGACGAGGGCCACCCCTGGCCTGATCGACTGAGCCTCACCTGGGGCCGCGACCCTCAGCTGTATGTGAAGATCCGCCCGCTGGTCGTCGTGGAGGTGACGGTCGACGTCGCCGTCGAACACGGGCGTTGGCGTCATTCGGCCAGATTCGTGCGCCTGAGAGGGGACCTGCGACCGTCTGACGTTGCCCCACCGCCACGGTAGGCCAGACCTCGCCGTCGAGCGCTACTCCTACGGGCCCGTCCCGACATCCTCGACATCCTCGAATCCATCGAGGACCAGATCGGAGACGTCGCCCTACTCCGGCAGGTCAGCGCGTACCGGCACGACCTTGACGGACCATTCGAGTACTGGCCGACACCGTAAGAGCTGTCGCGGATCGGATGGCGCCCAGGCTTGGATCATTGGCCGGACAAGGACGGGATGATAGGCAGCAGCTGGAACGGCGAGAAGTATCTGACGCCACCTACCCCGAAGGAAGCGAAGACCATGACGACCTCGCGCGAAGAAGCTCTCGCGGAACGCCGGGCGCGCCTCGCGGCGCTCGCCGAGATCCACGATCAGTGGCTTCGGGAAACCCCAGGCGCAGATCTAGGCCGGCCGGGGCCCGGAACATCCGAGGACACCCTGCATGAGGCGATCGACGCCGCAGGCATCTTCCCGCCGCACCACTAAGGCCCCAGACGCGAACGGGTCGGCACCGGATCACCTCCGGTACCGCCCCGTTCCGCTGTTCACGGGCTCAGCCGTCCCACTCCCACATGCTGCAGCATCGGATCCGGGCTGGTCTGCTAGTTGAGGCGGGAGCCGATCCTGGCCTCCTCGACCGATGGATCGCGGTTGGCAGGGGCAGGGCTACTCGCGCGGCCAGGGCGATGGAAGGCGACTAGTGGCACTTGGCGTCGGTGCCCACGACAGCGGCGGACCACATTGTGGAGGTCCCCACCCAGAACCCCCACGACAGGTCATTGCCCGCGCGCAGGTCGTACAGAGCAATACCGAACCGGGTCTTTTCGGGTATCGCCGTGGCTTGCTGCCCGATCGACTGCGTGACCTTGTCGTACTCGCGTTTCAGCCACGCCACCGCCGCCTCCGGATCCTCCGGCGCCTGCTTGATCGTCCAAGCAGGTTTGTTGAGCCAGTCCCGCACCACCAGAGGCGTGATGTCCGTCAGCGTGCTACGGCGGTCGCAGTCTCTGCCCCAGCTCACCCCGTCGCCCTGCCACAGGTAGCAGTGCCAGTGGGGCCGCCGCTCGGTCCAAACCTTGGGGACGGTGTACTGCCAGTAGTCGTGATCGAAGGCCTGGGCGGTCAACTCCTACCCCCTTCGGTAGTCGGCCCACTGGCGAGTGAGGGCAGCGTGCTCCGCGACCCAAGTAGCAGGGTTTGCGGCGCTATGTCTGGTCCAGCGCTCAGCGGAAACTTCGGAGAACAGGTCTATCGCTGCGGGGTCGGCAGCAGTCCAAGCGGGGAACTGGGCAACCCACTCGGCAGCCTGTGGGGGGCTGTGCCCAGCCTTGAGTAGCCAGGGGATGAGAAGCCCCAGCTCCACCCATGCGGCCCCTCGCGAGGTAAACGCCCAGTCCACGACGTAGGGCCGGCCATCGGGCGTGATGAGCATGTTCGAGCAGTTCACGTCGGTGTGCAGCAGAGCGTTGCCGGCCATCGGTGTCACCTCAGCAGCGACGGACTCCCAGCGCCGCTCGACCCGCATAGTCACCACGTCGGGACACTTCATCGCTTGGAACGCCTCCACCGTTTTGATCAGGAGGCTGAGATCTGGCGATCCCGGCGAATAGCCGGCGTGACGCCCTTCCACGTGCTCGAACCCGAGAGCGAGCCACCCCCCGGCCTCCACTTCCCACAGAAGCCGGGGGGCGTACTCGGATACGTGCGGGCTGATCGCGGCCTCCCAGCGCAGCGACCGAACCTCGGGGCCGTCATGCTCCGGCGACACCTTCCGAGCGGCCTTGACGAACGTCCGCCCGCTCGAGGTGTGCAGCGTCGACGCGACGTCCGCGTGGTTACCCGTGGCGGCCGGCACTACATCGCCGATTAGGCCAGTGCGGTCTTCGACGGCGTCGCGGAGCTCTCCGGGCAGCTCGGTCCAGTCCGTGCGCATGGGTCTCCTAGCCGATCAGCGGCGGCGCACAGCAGGGCGGGCAACAGCTCGTCGCCGTGGACCAGAATTCCAGGTCCACCTCGTATCCGGTGGCGTGCAACGCCGGGAGGGTGTGTTCCAGCGCGTGGCCGGATCGCATCTCCTCGGTCAGGACGGGGCGGTGGTGGATGAACCCGCCCGCGATGTCCAGGCAGAACGCCGCGTAGTCCTCAGTGTGCTCCAGGAAGTCGTGCCACCCGGGGTCCACCGTGACGTCCGGGACGACACGGTACCCGGCCCCATCAGGCAGCAGCATGGCCCGGCTCTTGGCCTTGCGGGTGTCGGCGTAGGCCTTGAGGAAGACCAGGACCTGACCGAACATCCGCTCCGCGTAGACCTGGGTCACCTCGCGCTTCTTCGCGATGTGGCGGGTGACCTTCTCCCACGTCTCGGGGTTGACGAGCTCTCGCGGGTCCTTGACGGCCGTGGCCGTCCTGTCGGTGGTGGTGATGGTCATGTCGGCTTCCTCCTAAGAAGCCCCCCGGCGCGGCTGGTCCGCGCCCTGGTGATGCGCCTCCCGGCCGGGCGTGGGATTCCGCCCGGCCGGAAGGTCTGTGTGCGCTCGCGCGGGTCGGCTTCGATAGCGGCGCGGAGCGCGAAGGCGTTGCCCTTGACGATGTCGGGGCCTGGACTGCGGACGCCGGTCCATGTGCCCTGGCCGTCGTGCAAGATGCCCCAGTCGTGCCGTGTGTAGGTTCGGCGCAACCGCTCCAGTACGACAGCGTCGCTCGGCGGCCGGTACTCGACCGGTAGTTGCCCTCGCGGGGCGGGCCCAGGTGCCCATTCACCGGACGGGCTCTGTGGGGGTATCCCGGAGTCAATTTGGTGCACTGTGACTCACCCCGCGAGCCAGCTCGTCATACAGCTCTGGCAGCGACCAAGCGACGACGTACCAGGAGACTCCCGCGGCCGCTGCCTCACCAGGAGTGCCGTGGATGTTGGACCGGGCGTACCACGTGGGCCCAACGTGCCACACGAGGTAGCCGGGCAGGAAGGCATGACCCTGGTCAGGATTCGCCATTGCTAACCTCGCCGAGTGCGGGTCCTACGGCCGGCGTGGCCGGGGGACCACGCCGGGCCGTACGACGTCGGACGGCGACGGCCAGGAGGGCGAGGAATCCCACTTGAGCGCACCCCAGGACGGCGGGGCGGGGTCGCAACGCATCCGGGCGCCCGGCCTCCACACCGGACGATGAGCGGGCGCGTGACGAGACCCCGCGCGGCTCGCGGCACGCGCCCACGGTCACTGGCCCCGCTCGTTCAGGGTGCGTGCCCGCTCGGCCTGTCCCAACGCTGGGAACGCGTCCGCAGGGAAGTTTAGGTCCAGGTGGCCCCATCCGCCGGCCGCGGGAAACTCCCCGAGTTGGACCGCGCCGGTGACCGGGTCCACCTGTGCCCGTACGACCTCGCTGTCATACCAGTAGCCGACCCCGGCCAGGCTGACGGTGACCTGGTGGACGATGCCGAACGAGCCGGTAGGGGCGACCTGTAGGGCGTCGGTCATAGCTGACAGAGCCTTGCGCCGGTTATCGGAGACACCGAGCGCGCCCAGGTGCGGAGCGTCCCCGTACCTCTCGACGATCGTCCAGGAGTAGAGCCGAGGCGGCCCTCCAGACGTTGGGTACGCCAAGGCCGTGCTACTGCTCTCAGGGGTTGCAAGGGCCACAGTGTGTCTCCCGGCGGGTGCGGAGCGTGCGGACCCTGTTGACGCTAAGGAGCTGCAACTGAGTCGAGCGACACAGTTGCGCCGAATTGCGCGCGAATCAGAGCGCGTCGATCGCCAAGGTGATCAGTGCCCGTGCTGCGTCTCCGTGCACGGCCAGTCTGGAAAGCTCGCCGAACGCCTTGGCGTACACGGCGATCTCGCTTGGGGCCGTTACGGTGATCTTCGCTGTCAGAAGCTCGACGTTCACCTCGGCCTCGTCGAAGATCGTGAACCCCTCGACCGTCCACATGGGCCGCGCCGAGACCGATGCCGGAATGATGCCGAGCGAAACGGACGGCATCGCTATGGCGTCAAGCAGATGCCAGAGCTGCCCGGCCATCGCGCCGGCATCCCCGACCCCATAGCGCAGCACAGCCTCCTCGATCAGGAACACGAACCGCCGTTCGGAGTAGAGCACGCGTTGCCGTCTCACGCGCGCCGCAGCTGCCGCCCCGACATCGTTGGGGATGTTCCGGAAGGCCGTGATTGCGCCGAGTAGCGCCTCCGCGTATCCGGCCGTCTGGAGGAACCCGGGGATGACGTGCGACTGGTACACGCGGAACCAGCGGGTCCGCTCGTACAGCGGCACGTAGGTCTCCTGCAGCCTGCGCAGCCCGGTCCGCTCGACGCGCCGCCACTCCACGTAGGCGCCCTCGACGGCACGAAGAGAGGCGATCAGGTCTTCGGCCTGGTCGTCAGCCTCGCAGGCACTGCACCAAGTGCGGATGTCGGCCTGTGTGACCGGCTGCTGCGCGTGCTCGATTCGGGACGTCTTGGCCTGATTCCAGCCAGCCGAGGCCGAGAGTTCCCGAGCGGACAGCCCAACGTCCAGCCGGATCTCGCGCAGTCGGTCCGCGAGAGCTTGGCGCGCCGCTTGGGCGCTTGATGACGGGGACGGAGACGAGGGCACGGTGAGGGTGCGGGCCGTAGGGAGCTGCGCTTAGGTCAGCAGGAAGTCGTTGTGATCGATAGCTCGATCCCAAACGGCTTCGAAAGCCGAGGCGCACAGTTTGACCACGGCGGGATCGTCGGTCAGCTCATGGCCGAGCACCTCGCCGACGCCGGAGAAGTGGCCGAACCGCACCAGGCGGTCATCGATGATCCAGAAGTCGTTTCCGGGCAGGCACAGAGCCGACGCTTGCCGGCGAGGCAGCCAGCGCACGAGCTCACCGGCCGCCAAGTTCATCGACGCTGTCACCGCGTGCTCGAAGCGGATGTAGTCGGTGACGGGCTCGGACACGATTCGGGCGCGGCGGACCCGGACCCCGCGAGCTACCGCGTTACCGATCAGAGCGTGCCATCCCTGCTCGCGTTCGGTCCGGTCGTAGCGTGGGCCGCCCTGCCAGGCGATGAACGACGGGTCGGACGGCACGTAGGTGTCGCGCATCTCCAGATGGACCGCCGAGAACGTCGCCGCCGCGATCAAGTCATCAAACGGGATCTTCGCCAGGTCGGTCACGCTCCGCCTCCAGTAGGGCATTGAGGACGATCTTTCGCATCCGCGTCGGAAGCCTGACCACCGACTCGTTGTCGGCGATGCGGCTGACCCCGTTCACCTCGGCCAACGCTGCGGGGTCAGTGACCGTCCAGCCTTGGAACACCAGATCGCCGCTGTCGGTGTCGAGGAACACGGCAGGGCAGTCCCCGCCGTCAGTGTCCGGGTCGAGCGCAATCAAACGTAGCGGCATGACGACCTCCACCGTCGCGGCGTTGCGCAGACTTGCGCGCCTGACCTGACAATCACCCGCGCCGGGGGCACCGTCAAGGTTGCATGAGCTTGCATCTTGGCAAGTCGCTCGTGGCACCACCGGCTGATGCCCCCACCAGCTCCCGCGGCCGGTGGAGGCCTGTGTGCAGGCGGCCGGGTCACGCGGCCGTTGGCCAGGTACGGTCATAGCGCCAAATGTGGGATATAGACCCCGGACTGCACCGGGCTTAAGCGGGACGCTGAGTGTGAGGTCGTGGGGCGCGGTTGCCCGGCAGTTGGGCACCGCTCGCCACGACCAGGCGGGTGCCGGCGTCGACGACGAGACTGTTGACGGTGTCGACGAGTGGATAGGAGAGCAGCGTGTCTTCGAGCGGTGACATCGAGAGCGCCATGCAGCGGCGGATCGCGGAGGAGCAAGGGCGTAAGGAGGCCGAGGAGCGACAGCTGGCCAAGAGGATCGCCGCCGGAGCGGAGCCCGCGCGCGGGTTTGTCGAGTTGATGCGCAAGCACCGGGTGACGCCGGAGACGGTCTACTGGCACCAGCAGGTCAGGCTGCCCGGGGGCAGTCGCTGGTACTCCAGGCCAGACAAGACTTTCGAGCGGTTCGAGCCGGTTGACCAGGGCTGGGTCGTGCAGTACAGCATGACCGAGTACTCCGAGCCGTGGATGATCAAGTACCTGCGACCGGATGGGCTGATCAACGACTGCGACGTGCGGGGACTGAGCAATGGCTTTCCGAATGAGGGACTGATCGAAGCACCCACCCGCACGGCATTCGGTGCGGGGTGGGCGCTCTGCAGCAAGGTGCTCCGCCCCCCGCCGGGCAATCCCTTCCTTACCGTCGACGACTATGCCGTCGCCGCCCGGCGGTACCTGAGCTGAGCAAGAGGCGCGGCCTACGGTGAGCCCAAGGAGGATGGTCCGGCGGACGTCCGTGCGGACGAGCTGCAGGGGGAGGCTCGCCGAGCCGAGACCTGGAGGCTGATCGCCACGGGTCACTGCAGGACGCTGGCAAGGGGCGGCGCGGGGATGGCCTGGCGGCCGGTTGAGGTCTCCAGGCGTGCGGTGAGTCGTTGAGTGAAGGTGGTGAGGGTGGCGCCGCATCCGGATGCCATGCAGCCAGGTGGATTTCGCGGTGCGCGTCGCCGGTCGGCCAGGTCTGTGCAACGGCGGCGGCGGCGTGCGACCACGCATGCCAACGCCTGATGCCCCACCAGCCCCCGCGGCCGGTGGGGCGTCTGCGTACGTTCGTGCTATCGAGGGTCAGCTCTTCGCACAGCCACCGTCTTTCCTCAACCCGGCGGCGAGCTGCGCCGGGGTCTTGGTGCGGTAGTCGCGCAGATTGGCGGCCGAGGGCACGTACCTCCACTGGCCACCCTCGTAGACGAAGCGGAAAGAAATGAGCGCGATCGAGCGCTGGGCACGGACGACCGCGCTCTTCTTGTCCGGTGCGAGCCGGACGGCCTTGATCGTGAACGGCAGGCCCGCTGCCACCGGAGGGCAGAGCTCGAAGAGCTTCTCGTAATTCTGCTGGCTGATGGTCTTCTTCGCGCTGGCCGTCCAGATCTCCCGCGCGCCGGCGTAGTCGCCGCTGGCGTACGCGTCGAACTCCTCACCCGCGGCGGCCTTGACCGCCGCCTGGGTCAGTGGCTGAGCTGCCACTGAAGAGCTGGCCTGCTCCGACGGGGCCGCTGGATTAGTGGTGCCCTTCGATGCGGAGCATCCAGTCAGGGCGAGTAGAGCGACTGCCGCAGCGATGCGCATCAAGGGGGACTCCTGGTGGATTGGGGGCGCTCGTTCTGACCGACCTGGGGACTAGCTGACTATCCACTCCAGAAGGTCGGGTTCCTGTGGTGCGTAAACCCACCCTCACCGGCGTCTTGCCCTTCAGAACCTCGAACAATACCCAGCCCCGCACTCGCGGGTAGCGCCCGCCCGCGACGTAAGTCCGGTGCACGTCGTACTGTCCGGTCGTTATGGCAGACACAGACCGCCGCGCCGCGATCGGGCGCCCCACGAGGCTCCTTGACGATGACGTGCAGGAAACCGTCCTCGATGCCATCCGGTGTGGCGCGACCATCGAAGCGTCATGCATCGCCGCAGACATCCCAGGAGCTTAGATGTCAAGCCGCAACCGATTCGGCGTGATGCGACCAAGCGGTCGTCTCGTCGTAGGGTGTGCCGGTTTTGAGGCATCCGTGCAGGATGCCGACGAGCCGGTTGG
>JAOPYK010000258.1 GCA_025964695.1 Streptosporangiaceae bacterium
GTACGACGCGTTCGAACGCGTCCGGGCGATGGAGAACGGCCGGTGGTTCGTCTCCGCCAACTTCATCGGAGAGCTGGGCGGGCTCGAGTTCTTCGGCATGAGCCAGATCATCGACCCGCTCGGTGATGTGATGGTCTCGACCGGAACCGACACGGTCGGGCTGGTCTATGCGGAGATCGACGTGTTCGGTAGGATGGCGGCCGCACGGGCGGCGTTGCAGGGGCCTTTCCTCATCCGCGACCGGCGGCCCGACACCTATCTCGCTCTGCGGGGCGAACGCCCGATTGCGGTCGACGGCTAGGCGCTTGAGATTTTCTCATCTACACAATGTCATCTGTGCCGCAGCGCCGCGTCTGCTGCCGACCGTTCATGACGTTCGCCGCCGGCCGGCCACTGTTCAGCCGGGGTAGTCGGGGGCCACTGGGCCCGGCGACCATCGCGCCGCCCTCCCACTCGACACCATGTCGACTGAGATCGATGGGCGGCAATGCCACTATAGGGAGGATTTTTTGCGCACAATGTTGCCGGTCAACGTGGCCGGGCTGCCGTCTCTCGCCATCCCGTCAGGCATGCACGGCTCAGGACTGCCGATGGGTCTGCAGCTGATCGGCGGGCCCTGGTCGGAGCCGACGCTGCTCCGCGTCGGATGCGCTTTCCAGAACGTCACCGACCACCATCTCGCCGCGCCCAGCCCGTGGCCCGCCGTCCCGGACGCGGTGAGTTCGACCGCCTCATCGGACGCGTGGCTGCCGGCCTCCGACGGTGCGCCCGCACCCATGACCGACGAGCTGCGCAGCGTGACGGGTTCGTTCTCCGCCGGGCAACGCCAGGCGTTGCAGGGGACGGCGGCATGGCTGGAGCGCACGACCGTCTCGCTGGGCGAGATCCCGGTGCCGTACTCGGGCGGTCCCGAGCCCGACGACGCGCGGCGCTGGCTCATGCCCGAGCCGGAGACGGCGGGCGAATGAGCGTAATGCTGTCCGCCGCGGGAATCACACCGGACGAGGTGGCGGCGGTCGCCGCCGGGGAAACCCTGACGTGGGCGGTGGACCTCGCCGGTACCGTCGGTGCCGCGCAGGCCGCGTTCGAGCGGCTGCTGGACGGTGGTGCCCGGATCTACGGTGTGACCACCGAGGTGGCGGGCCGCTCCTCGTTCGACATCCCGGCCGAACATCGGGGTGCCTACCAGATCGCGATGCTGCGGAGCCACGCGTGCGGGACCGGCCCGCTGCTCGACCGCCGTGCGGCCCGGGCCGCCTGGGTGACCAAGGTGGCGAGCCTGGCGACCGGCCATGCCGGATGCTCGCTGGCACTGCTCACCGCTCTGACCGATGTGCTCAACCGTGACCTGGCGCCGGCTGTCCCGACGACCGGATCTCTCGCCGCCTCGGGGGATCTGGTCCCGAGCGCGCACGCCGGCCTGCCGCTGCTCGGCGAAGGAGAGTTCCTGGATGAGGCGGGAGACGCGGTGCCCGCGGGACCACTGTTGACCGCCCAGGGCCTGCGCCCCCTGACTCCCGGTCCCCGCGACGGGCTCTCGCTGGTGAACGGCACATCCGTCACCGGCGCGCTCGCCACGCTCGGCCTGCTGGACGCGGAGTTGCTGCTCGCCACCGCGGACGTGCTGGCCGCGGCCGGAATCGAGGTGCGGTGCGGGCATCGAGACGCCTTCGCCCAGGCGATCCTCAACGCCCGTCCGCATCATGGCGCGCTCCGTACCGCCGGCACGGTCGAGCTGACGCTCGGCGCCGCCGAGACGGCACAGCGCGTAGAGGGGCAGAGCTTTCACGACGCGTACGCCTGGCGCTGTGTCCCGCAGGTCCACGGCGCGGTCCATGACGCGCTGGGCTACCTGCGCGCCGCAGTGTCAACGGAGCTGCGCAGTTGCACCGACAATCCGATCCTCGACGGGGATTCCATCGTCTCCGGCGGGAACTTTCACGGCGCGCCACTCGGCATCCCGCTCGACTCCGCCACTACAGCGATGACCGTGCTGGCGGGACTGTCGCGGCAGCGCCTGGTCGGGCTCATGTCCAGCTCTGGCCTCCCCGAGTCGCTTGTAGGACCCGGCGGCAACTTCGGCCTCGGCATGCTGGTCGCCACCGTGACCGCGCACGTGCTGCAACTGAACGGGCTGGTACCGGCTAGCACCCGCTGGCTACCCATCGACGAGGCCGAGGATCACGTCGCGAACGCGACCGTCGCGGCATTCCAGCTACGCGCCGCCGTTGACGGCATCCGGCATGTACTCGCCGCGGAGGCGATCGCCATCGCGGCCGCCGCGGATCTCCGTGACCGGCCGTCGGTCGGGCCCGCTCTGCGCGCCGTCCATGCGCTCACCCGCCAGCTCGTCGCGGCTCCCGGGCCAGACCGGACCATGTCGGCATCGCTGACGGAGCTGGCGCGGCGAATCCACGAATTGGCCATGCTGCCCGACTCGATCCGATGCCTGGCGTGACCGGCGCCGACACGGCGGCCGTCAAGCTGGCGCAGCGGCTCGTCCAAACCCCATCTCCGACCGGGCAGGAAGGCGCCGCGGTCGAACTGCGCACGGATTCGATGTGCGCTTCGACCGGGCGGGCAACGCGATCGGAAGCCTTGGCCGTGGCCTGCCCGGCCACTCGCACCTCCTGACCGACGGGCACGTCGACACGATCCCACTGCCCCGCGAAGGGCTTTGGTCACGTGATCCGCTCGGCGGCGAGATCCACGCGGGCCGGCTCTACGGGCTTGGTGCCTGCGACCAAAAAGCCTCGATCGCGGCGGCGATCGAGGGCCTCGCTTCGGTGTCCGACGTGCTCGGCGCCGCTCCCGGCCGCGTGTCACTCGTGGCCAGCTTGAGCGAGGAATTCATTGAGGGCGCGGCACTCGTCCACACTCTCGACGAGCTGCGGCCGACGTGCGCCCTGATCACCGAGCCGAGCGGGCAGCGCCTCATGGTCGGCACTCGTGGCCGGGCGAAGCTCACCGTCGAGATCACTGGGCGAACCTCGCACGCGGCGTTGTCGGCGGAAGGGCATCAACGCCGTCGAGGCTCTCGCGGACTTGCTCGTCGAGCTGCGCGGCGCCCCGAAGCCGCGGCATCCGCACCTCGGCCCCCGCGACATCACCTGCATCGACGCGCTCTCCTCGCCGTATCCGTCCGTCTCGACCGTGCCCGGCCACGTCTGCGCGCTTCTGGACGTCCGATTGCTGCCAGACGACACCGAAAGCGGGCTGCACCAGATCGTGTCGCAGGCCGCCGCCCGCGCCTGGGCCGACTGGCCGGAGCCGCCGAGCATCCGGGTCGAAACGCCCGAGGGGGATCAGCCGACCTACACCGGACTGCCGCTGCACGCCCGCGAGTTCGCGCCGGGGTGGTGGACCGAAGGCGGCCTGGTGACAGCGGCCCGCGGTGCGTTGGCGTCCGTCGGGCTCGATGACGCCGCGGGCGTCTGCACGTTCTGCACGAACGGATCGCTCACCGCCGGCCTGCGTGCACTGCCCACGATCGTGTCCCGCTCGAAATACGATTTGAGTCCTGACCTGCACGTTCCCCGGGAGTCGGTGGAACAGGTGGTCATCGCCCTACTGGACAGCGTGATCGTAAAACGCCCAACTGAGGGCCAAGCGCTGGAGAGCCTGGCGATGGACGCTCGGCGATCGGAGCCGCGCGCGACCTTGTTTCACCGCAGAAACCTGTCCGACTCACTCCCGTCACCAGGGGACGATTTCATGAGGGGGACCCGTACGCACCGAGTGCGGGGCGCGCCTAGGGTTCCGCCGCACGCCCGGAAGGGAGGTGCGGGCCCGGTCCGAGAGGTGCAGACGGCGCCGTCCCGGCTCCGTTCCACGGCGGGACAAAAGCCCGGGAGAGCGGAAGGCCCGGACCTCCCGGGCCCCGGAACTCTTGGGAGGCACCGTAGTGTCGTCCAGTGGTGTGGGACCGTCTGTCGTCGGCCGGAGCGCAGCTCTGGCAGAGTTGCCGGGTGCGTGGCGGAGATCGCTGCTCGTCTCGCCGGACGGGCGCCGTGACACGACCACCGCAGTGTTGTGGGTCCAGGGCCCGCGGCTCTACGTGGACCTGCGGCAACCCGCCGACGGGGCCGGCCCCCAAGAGGGGTTCGCCGGTGAACTCGTGGCAGAGGACGGCTTCTTCGAGTGGCACCGCCCGATCGACATGAGCCCACCCGGCCCATACGGCGACCGGGGCTGGCTGACGGTTCCCGACGACGGTCCCGCCGAGACGCTGGTCGAGGAGGGCCGTGACGTCTCGTACGCGGAGCACTGGCAGCGTATGCCCGGCTCCACCGGAGTCTCGGCCGCGCTGTACCTCACCACCTCTTCCGGCCGGGAGGGCGTGCTGGTCCGGGCGGGTTCGTACCTCGCGTACGCGCACGGCGTCCCTGGTGATCCGGGACGGCCCGACGATGAGATCGCCATCGCCCGCCTCGACGGCCGTGGCTGGGTGATCGAGCGATCCAGCCTGGCGCACCGCGCAGGCAGGGCCATCGTTCCCATCCTGGTAGGTGACGGTGTCCGCGTAGGCGATGACCACTGGCACCTCAACGCGGTGGAGGGAGAATCTGGCGCGTTCTCCGTCAACGGCTGAGAGGAAGACCCATGGGCACCCTGCAGCACTTCACCGAACTCCCGATCATCGACGTATCGGGCTTACGCAGGTGGTGTTTGTTCATGGTGGCGCAACAGCAGGGTCTCCGCTTTCTCGGAGATGTCCGAGCGTACGAGCAGAGCAAGGGCACCGAGGAACCGGATGAAGATCAGATAGGTCAGTCGCAGAGCCACGAACCGCATCCTGCCGGTCTCACGCTGTGCCTGTCGGCCGAACGGAAAACCCCAGGTCATACCCGGTGGCCGAATTCTGGGCACCCACA
>JAOPYK010000009.1 GCA_025964695.1 Streptosporangiaceae bacterium
ACAGCAGCGAAATCTCCCTCGGGTCGGCGCCGACATCCGGCTGAAGGTAGGACAGCAGGAGGTTGGCCGTCGCCGGATTGACGGTGTTCTCCTTGATCCAGTTGTCCAGCGACTTGGCGTCCCACTCCGCGGCGTTCGCCGCCGTCCACGGCGCGTCGACCGGCACTTGTTTGGACAGTGTGTCCAGCTGGAGCTGGAGCTTGGCGGCATCGGGCAGGATCGTGGGGTCGGGCGGGACGGTCCCGGTGTAGCGGATGGTGGTGCTGCCGGAGATGTAAACATTGTCGCCCTGGGCGTACTCCTTGAACGTCTGCACACCCAGGTCCGCGGCCAGCGCCAGAATGTGGTCCTGGGTCGGCCCGACGAACGCGCCACCTGACTCGATCACCGAACCGTTGGCCAGCGTATGGTTGAGCACCCGGCCGCCGACCCGGTCACGGGCTTCCAGCACAAGGACCGAGCGACCGGCGCGGGCTATCTGACGCGCGGCGACCAGCCCGGAGATCCCGGCCCCCACCACCACGGCGTCCACGGTGGAGGGGAGATTGCCGCTGGTGGTCCCCGCCGACGCCACTCCTGGCACGGCGGTGAGCGCGCCGGTCGCCGCGAGCGCACCCGCGCCGGCCAAGCCGCCGAGCAGGCCGCGACGGCCGATCGAGATCGAGCTCATGAACTGTTCCTTTCCGATGTGGCTGAGGCATTGCTCAGGGCTGAAGTGGCCGAGGCGCGCGCCAGCAGTGATGCCTCACGTTGATGGAATCCTCAGACTGCGTGGATCGCGGGGGGAGCAGGTGATGAGCCAGTAGGCAGATCCGGATAATTCCGGTATCTCCGTCTCTGGATCTTTTACGCCCGACAAATACGCATGAGACCCCAGGGCGGTTGCTCGCCCGGCCCAAAGACCTCCTGTGATGGTCATCACCCGGAGCGGTAACCGCCGCGTAACAGCGTCTGCCTAGCGTTCATGACTGTCTGAACATCCAGGCCGCCTTGACCTGCTCAAAGGCGCCGGCGTGGTGGGAGCGACGGCAGTCCTCAGCGTTGGGGCCCTGCTGTAGGGATACGGCCAAGGTCGCGAAGCCGAGCTGAGTTATGACACCTCACGTGCAGGACATACCGCACTCGCACCGTCAGCCCACGTAGACGACCTTTGGGTTGATCACGGCGTGCGTGTCGGTGATGCCGCCCACCGAACCGGTGAAACCGACCAGCACCTTGGGCGGCAGCGTCACAGCGACGTCGAGCACCTGCTTGCCGTCGATCTTGACGACCATATGGCTGGCCTGGGTCACCCTGATGTCGATCGCGTGCGTCCCCGTGCGCAGCGCCGGGATCGCCGTGGTCGTCTTCAAGAACGTCACGGCGTTGGAACCCGTCGTGGCCGTGCCGACACCTGCGAAGTTGTGGCTCTTGATGCCGGTGTTGTTGTAGGTGTCCAGCGCGGCGAAGACGGCGGGCAGCCCGGCGACCCCCAGACCCGAGCCCACCACCCCGATGGAGGTGTTCTTGGCGGTGCTCGCGTCCAACAGCGCCAGTGTCAGCCCGTCGGCACCTGTCGTCTGCGTACCGGTGATCTGGGCGGTGAACGTGACATGCAACCCCAGCGGCGGCACCGCGATCGAGTTCACCAGCGTGCCCGCACCCGTCTTCTGCCCGTCCTTGGTGAGGGTTGCGGTGGCGCCCGCCAGCGTGGTGAACCCGCTGTAGCCCCACGTCGACGTGGTGAGGTCCGGCAGCTCGTCGCTGCCGTTGCCGGTGACCGGCACGACGACCTTGCCTCCCGTGGTCGTCACAGTGAGGCTCTGCGTGAAGGTCCCGCCGCTGGTCGGCTTGAACGTCATCGGCACGCTCATCGACGAGCCCGGCTGGACCGTGCTGCCGACCGTGGGCAACTCCGCGGTGTACGGGCCGCCCGGCGCCTCGACGGCCGACACCGTCTCAGGCTGGCTGCTGTTGTTAGTCAACGTGACTGCCGACGTGCCGGTACCGCCCACCTGTATGTCTCCGAAGTCGGCCGAGGCTGGCGTCGCGGTGAGCGGCGCGCCGTTGGCCGCAACGGTGGTGATCGAGACACCGCTTACGGTGTGCGCGTCGGCGACCCCACCCGTCCCCGCAGTGAAGCCGGCCAGGGCCTTGGCCGGGAGTGATCCGGCTGGGGGCACGGTGTTGAGAAGCTGCGTCCCGTCGACCGAGACCTTGATGTGGCCGCCGGTCACCGTGACGTCCACCGCGTGGGTCCCGGTCCGCAGCGGCTTCGGCACCGCGGCGGTGGCCGTGTAGGTGAGCGTCGTGCCGCCGGGACCGGCCGTGACGCCGACGAAGTTGCTCGAGTTGGCCTGGGTGTTCTTGGTGGTGACGAGGGAGACGGCCACGCCGTGCAGGCCTAGGAAGCCGACGCCGCCTCCGGTGCCGCCGACCGAGGCCGGGGTCTGCTTGCTCGGGTCGAGCAGGGCGAAGGTCAGTCCGTCGCCGCCAGTGCCCGGGCCGAACTGGGCGGTGAAGGCGGCGTGCAGGCCCTCGGTTGGCACCGCCTGCCGGTAGAAGGCCGAACCGGCCTGCGTCTTGACCGCCGCCGTCAGCGCCAGATCGGTGCCCTTCAACGTCGCCGCCGGGTTGATCGACCAGGTCGTGGCGTTCGGCGTGGGCAGCGTACCGGTACCGATGCCGGTGAGCGGCACCGACATCGCTCCCTGCCCTGCGTCTCCGGTCAGGTCGTAGCTGCTGGTCTGGACACCGGGCTGGCTCGGCTGGAAGGTGACCGACTGCTGTACCACCTGGCCGGCCCCGATGACCGTCCCCTCGGCCAGTGGCTCATTGCTGGTGAAGTCACCGATCGGCGCCTTGGCCTTGGTCACCGTCACCGGGAGGTTGCCGGCGTTGGTGATATCGAAGCTCAGGGTCCGCGACGAGCCGGTGGCCAGCGAGCCGAAATCGACGCTGGTCGGGGTGATCACCAGTTTGCCCGAGCCGCTCGCGGCCGTCCCGGTGACCGGGATCGTAAGTGTTCCGGAGGTCGAGGTGATCGTGATCGATGAATTGTTGGAGCCACTACTGGTAGGCGCGTACGTCACCGGCACGATGAACGATCCGCCCGGCTTGACCACAGTGTTCGCGGCGGGCAGGCCGGACGCCGTGAACGGGCTGGCCACACCGGCCACCGAGCTGATCGTCTCGTTCGCGGTGCCGGTGTTGGTCACCTGAACGTTGACCGTCGCGGTGGAGCCCACGGGCTGCTGGTTGAACGTCGCGGCAGCGGGTGTGGCGTTGAGCCCGGCCTTGGTGCCGACGCCGTTGAGCGCGAAACCGATCGTGCCGCTGTCGGTGGTGACGGACACGATGTCGCTGGCCGCTCCGGGGCCGCCCGGCGCGAAGGAGACCGGCAGGCTGAGGCTGTCACCCTGCGCGAGCGCGACAGGCAGGGTGGGCGGGGTGACGCTGAAGGGTGCGGCGGTGGAGATCGCCGTGACGTTCACGGCCTGGGTCGCGGTCAGCGTCAGCGTCTTGGTGGTGGTGGTACCGACGTCGACGTTGCCGAAGTCGACCGGGCTTCCGGTGAGCAGCGACCTGGCGGGCCGCCCGAAGCCGATGACCTTCCCGTCGCGGGTGCCCACGAAGATGTGGTCACTGTCACTGGCGGGCAGCGCGAACTTGACGGCGGTGCCGATCGGCGCCGACCAGAGGAGCTTGAGATGTCCCTGGGAGTCGGGCACTGCCGCATAGGCCCGCAGTTGCGCGTTGCCGCCCTTGGAACCGTTGCCCCACACCGCCCAGACGATCCCGCTGCCCGCCTTCGTGCCGTCCGAGGTGATCACTGGTGAGCCGGAGGTATAGGGGAAGCTGTCCGCGGTGGTGCCGACCTGCGACAGGGCCGGCAGGGTCCCGTTGGTCCCGGCCTGGAGCGCACGCAGCGGACCGCCGTTGCCGATGACATAGACATAGCCGCCGCCACCGCTCCACGCGGCGGGATGCCCCCACTGCCCCTGATAGGGGCCGACGACGCCGAGCACGGCGTCGGTACCGCCCTTGCCCTGCGAGCGACCGCCCAGATGGTCTCGATCCAGGAGGAAGACCCGGCCGTCCTTGCCCTGCTGGACGAGCACGTGCGGGTGCGAGGCGGTGCCGAAGGAGTCGGGCAGGCCGATCGGGCCACCCGAGCCGAGGTCGGTGTCGTTGGTGTCGAGCTTCGGCGCGTTCGCCGGGCTGAAGAAGTCGGCGGTGGACAGGGTCTTGTTCGCATTCACGTTGAGCCGGACTACCGACTCCGAGAGGGTGCCCGGCGGCTTGTTCCCGGGCCCGGCTGGGGCCATGACACCGTTTCCGGTGCTGAAGAAGACGCGTCCCGCACCGTCGGAGACCAGGCCGCCGCCGGACTGCCAAACACCCGCGCCCTTGTTGGAGGACTTCACCTCCCCGGCCCACATCGAGGTGACCTTCGCTGTCGCCGTGCTCACGCCGACGATGTAGCCCCGGTACTGCTTGTGGTCGCAGTGCGCCCCGAAGCCCGCGTAGACGACCCCGTTCAGCAGCAGCAGTCCCGGCCGCTGCATCTCGGTCATCGGGTCGAACTTCACCGTGGGGTCGTTGGTGGCCGAGCCGGCGATCGCCATTGGCCAGCCCGACCGCTCTTTGCCGCTGGAGGGATCGATCGCGTGCATGTACCAATGCGGGTGCTGGACGTCGGCGCCGTCGTTCACCTTCGTGGTGAGGTACACCACTTTTGTCGCCGGGTCGTAGACCGGGGCGGACGTGCTGCCGATGTCAGGGACGAGGTCACCGCAGGTGATGGTGGACGCCGGCCAGGCGGGACCCAGGCCGCGCTGCCACTTGATGCTGCCGTCTGAGGGGCTGAGCCCATAGATCTTGTTGTTCTCGGTTGTCACGATCAGCGTGCCGTCGACCGAGAGTGGCTGGGCGTACACCTGCCCGTCCACCGGGGTTGCGAACTGCTGCCCGAAGTCGGAGGACTGCACCGCCGCCGAGCCCAGGCCAGGCTCATTCGGATCCCACGCCGTGCGCAACGGATCGTTGGACACCGTGATCACATCCCCGGATGCCGGCGAAAGCACCACCGTCCCCGTCACGACGGCCAAGGTCATCCCCATCATGGCGGCGAGCAGCGCCCGCGCCTTCCGCGAACGAACCGCGAACTGCCTTCCGAACTCCACCCAGATCCCCCATGCAGCGTTCCATCGGCCCCCCGGCGGCCGCCCCACCTACAGCACTATCGCGAATAATCGTGGTTCCTGTCCTGGTTTGCTGAAATCGTTACAACATCCCCTTAACCGCTCTGATGTTGTCCGGCTTCAAATCCCGCTCAGATGCTGCCGCGAGCCCGCTGGGGAACATTTTGGCCAGAGTGCCAAACCCGGATTTCGGAGCATCCGATATGCCTCGCCGCTGCCATTGACAGCGACAACGCGAACGTGGTCACTAAATGCGGCTGTCGCACTGGTGGCTGTTCTGCTTTGTCCGGCTGTCTACGGCGAGCGTCCGCAGAGTGCGGCCATCTGTGCCGAATACATGCCGAAGATCACCTAGGGCGTGCTTGGAATGCTTCCATATCCGCCGGTGGGTTGCTTGCTCCCCGGCGTCTGAGCCAGAACTACGGGGCCTTGTATGCCTCCCGCGCATCGAGTAGCTCGTCCCAGTGCTCCGCCGCCCACGCGCACGCCGCCTCCATCGGCTCCAGCATGCTGCGGCCCAGTGGCGTCAGCGCGTACTCCACCCGCAGTTCCGGATCAGCGTGCACCGTACGCGACACGAGCCCGTCCCGCTCCAGGCCGCGTAGCGACTGCGTGAGCACCTTCGGGGTGACGCGGCGCAGCGGCACGCGGAGTTCGGAGAAGCGGCGCGGGCCGTACTCCAGGCAGCGGATGACCAGGGCTGCCCACTTGTCGCCGAAGCGGAATGGCAACAGCGAGGACGGGCACAGCTCGTCGAACATGTCGGGGGGCAGCGGCTGCCGGTGCGTCATGGTGGTCTCCTGCCTCGCGGCTGGTGTCAGCGGTATCCAGAAAGTAACTGTCCTCACGGATACCTTCCGGAGCATCGACTCACCAGGAGGTATTCCGAAGATGATCAGGATCGTGATTTTCGGGGCAGGCGGCCGGGCCGGCCGGCAGGCCGTCGCCGAGGCGCGTCGGCGTGGGCACGAGGTGACCGCAGTGGTGCGCGACCCCTCGCGCTACAGCGGCTTGGCGGATGGCGGCGTACGGGTCACCGCGGGTGACGTCACCGACGTGGCGGACGTCGCCGCCCTCGCGGCTGGGCATGGCGCCGCGATCAATGCGGCGGCCGTATACGGCGCGGGCACCGACCCGGGCGCATTCTTCACCAGCGCCGCGCACGCCCTCGTCAAGGGCCTGCGGCAGGCCGGAGTGGACAGGCTCGTCGCTGTCGGACTGTCGGCGCTGCTGCCCGGTCCCGATGGGACCCGGCTGCTGGACGCTCCCGGTTTCCCTACGGAGTTCCGGCCCTTCTGCCTGGCCCACGCCGCCGGGCTCGAGGTGCTTCGTGACGAGGGCGGAGCGCTGGACTGGGTATACGTGAGCCCGGCCGGCGACTTCGACCATGAGGGCGAGCGCACCGGCCACTACGGCATCCGAGAACAGGGCGACACCGCGACCCGCATCTCCTACGCCGACTTCGCCCTCATCCTGCTCGACGAGGCCGAGACCCCACGGCACTACCGCAGCCACCTGGCCGTGGCATGACGACGCACAGCGTTCTTCGCGGCTGCCTGGGCTCCCGGTAGTCCGCGAGGCCTACACATGCGGGGGCCGAGGAACCCCCGCCGGTGGCGTCCAGCAGGTGGCCGGTGAACCGGCTGGCGTCGTCGGAGGCCAGGAAGGCGACGACGTCGGCGATGTCCTCGGGCTGGCCGACCCGATCCAGTGCTGCCGCTGCCTTGGTGGACGTCAGCAGCTCCGTGTCGTCCAGCAGCCAGCCGATCTTGCCGGTGTCGGTAATGCCGGGCGCGACCGTGTTCACGGTGACGCCGCGCGTTCCGGTTGGGTGGTCAGCGGCTTAGCGATCACGGATCACCGGGACTCGCGTCGTCACGACGAAATCCGCCTGGCTGGACCGGTACAGACGAGAAATCCAAGGTATGGGATCGTCGCTTCCTCAGGTTGCTGTTCGGCGGCTGACACAGGATGCGCAAGGTACGCGACGGCCGGGTCCGGCACCGGCAGGAATTCTCCGACCCGTGCGCGGCGTCGCCGCCCGTGAAGCCAAGGCAAGATGATCTCTGTCGCGCTTATCCCTGCCCTGATTTCGGGGAAGGGGTAAAGGTTAACGACAGTTTTAGCGAGGGGCGATCCCAATTCTTGCCATCCGCCCGCGAATACCACCCATTTGGCTTGGTCTCCCGATTAGTGGCATGGCAGGCTCAGTGCAAATGAACGGTAGGAGGTCGGTGATGGCTCCGGCGTCAAATGGCGAGGATAACGCCGCCGGGGACGGGATCGCCGAGCAGGGCGACGAAATCGTCGAAGCGTACACCTCGTGGATGGCGTCAGTAGTCCCGTCGGCACGGGAATGGCGAGGTGCGATTGAGGCTCCCGTTATCCGGTGCCCCAATCCTCCGCCGCTGATCGTGTGAACTATGATCGCAGGCATGTCCGCTCGTCTAGCCGGATGGAACGGCCAGAGCACACTCCTGAGCGGGCGTTCGATGAATTGAAAGGCGTGAGGATGGAATACCGACCCCTCGGCAGGACCGGAACCGCGGTGTCCACGCTGTGCCTGGGCGCCATGACGTTCGGCAAGGAGAGCGACGAGAAGCTGTCCCACGCCCAGCTCGACCGATTCGTTGAGCGAGGCGGAAACTTCATCGACACCGCGGATGTCTACTCGCAGGGGATCTCCGAGGAGATCATCGGCCGGTGGCTCGCTGCCCGGCCGGGTGTCCGCGATCAGCTGGTGCTCGCCACCAAAGGCCGGTTCCCGATGGGCGTCGGACCCAACGACCACGGTCTGAGCCGTACCCACCTGACGCGTGCGCTGGAGGCCAGCCTGCACCGGCTGGGCGTGGAGGCCATCGACCTGTATCAGGCGCACGCCTGGGATCCGATCACCCCGATCGAGGAGACCTTGCGTTTCTACGACGACGCCGTACGCGACGGCAAGATCCGCTACGCCGGGGTCAGCAACTTCATCGGCTGGCAGCTGCAAAAGGCCGCCACACTCACCGAGCTGCGCGAGCTCACGCCGATCGTGACGCTACAGCCGCAGTACAACCTGATCACCCGCGACATCGAGTTCGAGCTGGCGGACGTGTGCAGGAACGAGGGCATCGGGATCCTGCCGTGGTCACCGCTGGCCGGCGGCTGGTTGACGGGCAAGTACCGGCGGGACGAGGTTCCGACCGGGTCGAGCCGATTGGGGGAGGACCCGGAGCGGGGCATGGAGGCCTACGCCCCGCGCAACGCACAGGAGCGGACCTGGCGGATCGTGGACACGGTCCGACAGGTGGCCGAGGGCCGGGGCGTGTCGATGGCGCAGGTGGCGCTGGCGTGGGTCGCCGACCGCCCGCAGGTGACCTCGGTGATCCTCGGTGCCCGGACTCTGGAACAGCTCGACGACAACCTGGGCGCGGCCGGATTGCACCTGTCGGAATCCGAAACCGCACGGCTGGACGAGGCCAGCGCTCCGGCGGTGGCCGACTACCCCTACGGCGGGCCAGGAGTGGAGCAGCGGTCCCGGCGGTTCTGACCTCCGCCGGCCGGCTAGGAGCGCGGTGCGTCCACCGGCAAGGTCGCGTTGAGTCAGTGCGGGGCAGCCGCCATCGTGGTCGAGGACCTCGATTTCACCACCAGCAAAAGCAAGGAGAAGCACGGCCATAACAAGCGGTTCCGGCACGTGATCTCCCACTTCCCCACCGCCCGGCTACGAGCCCGGCTGGTCTCGATGGCCGCCGAGAGGTCTGTGGCGATCGTCGCCGGCGACCCGGCCTACACCTCCCGGTGGGGCGGGCAGCACCGGTTGTGCCAGTACACCGTCACGGAGGTGTTGTCATCTCCCCAGGACCAGGCGAAGCACCCGGCAACGCCACGGTGGACGGACAGCGGCGCCGATGCCGACGCCGAGACCGGCGGTCGAGACGGAGGCGGCGGCGATGACGGCGGCACAGGTGCGCAGGCCGGCCTTACGAGGTCGCGCGGACAGCGGACAATGAAAATCCGGCACCACTTCCAGGCCATGTCAGCGGCTCGGGAATTGGGTCACCCACTTGCGTTGCCACGGCGTTTCAACGGCTCGACGGTGATAGTTCGCTCGCGTCCACGTGACTGCGTCCGCGGCGGGCAGCCCGGCCAGGACGGCCAGGCAGGCGATGACGGTACCGGTGCGACCAACTCCTTCACCGCAGGCGACCTCGACCATTCGACCGGCCTGTGCCTGGTCGTGCAGTACGCGGATGTGCCGGACGGCGTGATCTCGATCGCGGGGCAGCAAGAAGTCGGGCCACTTGATCCACACGCACGGCCAGGACAGCTCACCTTCATGACGTCGGCGAAGACGGTCAGAGCCCAGGTAGAGGCCGAAGTCGGGCCGGGGTTCGGCCGGCGCCGGGCGGCGCAGGCCACGACCGCGGATCCAGGAGCCGTCGGGCAGCCGGACGGAGCCGATGAGCGGTGAACTGGTCATGGTCCATCATGACGAACCCGCCGCTACAGGAGATAGAACCCTCGGCTACAGGAGGTATTGCTGCCGAGGTGCCAACGTAGCCATATCGCCGCGGAAACACGCTCATCGGCTACACGAGAGCGCCGCGGTGGCACGATTTGAGCACGGCGCAAAATCGCCGGCGGGACCGCGCTGACTGCGGCAGAAGAGTAGCTGCGGCGACTCGCAGCGAAGGAATGTGCGGGAGGTCTGAAAACCAACCCCTCCCGCACAGTCCCAGCTCAGGCCCCTCGCGTGCCTCCTCCGATCAGTGATCTGGCGCGGTGCCTTCTCAGCTCTGCCCGATTCCGATCTGGAAGCCGTTCTCGAGGACTGCTACCGGGTGATCATGCGGTAGGAGCCGACCAGGGTGGCTTCGGCCGACACGGGCGGTTCGACGCAACGCTTTGTGACCTCGCGTTGGAACTCCGCGAACGCCGTCGTCTGCTTCAGCGGGTTGTCTTCGCCGTCGAAGATCGCGACGTGAACGAAGGTGACGCCGTCGGCGAGCCGGAACACCGCGTACCGAAGGCCGTCGGGACCGTCCTCCATCAATTCGGCGAACACCTGCTTGACCAGCAACTGGTTCTCCTCCGCGGCATCCGCGCGGGTTGTGTAGCGTACGACGACTTCCCTGCTCACTGTTACCTCCTGTGGATGGATGATCACGAGTGATCGCCTGTACCGGTCAGTTCGCGGGCTCGGCCTCGAGCACCGGCACGGGCTGCGCCGTCTCGGCCGATCTGCGCCGCGCGGGAGTGCCGAGGCCGGCTATCAGCAACACCGCAAAGCTCAGGCTGTAGGCATTCACCGTCCATTCCAGCTCTTCGATCGAGGCACCCAGATCCAAGCGGATCCTGCTCAGCGCGGTCGCCGCTACCAGCCCGTCGAGCGCCACCATCAACGACGATGCCGACGCGGGCCCAGGACCCAGCCCTGAGCCGATCTTCCTTCAGTACCCACGTGTCCTCCCGGTCGCATGTGAGGGCAGGCGTTCACGCCCTCACCTGTACTGACCGGGCAGCCGTCAGATCTCATCGGCCGATACCGCGTGGGCGACCGATGAGTTTCCGCCCGCTGTCCGGTCAGTAACAGGTGGGGGCATGTGCGCGACAGCCGATGGCGGCTCCAACAGGCCCGTTAACGTGAATGCAGTGCTGAGAAGGATGGCGATGGTGACGGTCACCGATGATTTCGCAGGTCTCACGGATCCGTTGCGGGGTGAGTTGCTAGCGCACTGCTACCGCATGCTCGGTTCCGTCCACGATGCCGAGGATCTGGTCCAAGAGACCTACCTGCGCGCCTGGCGCTCCTACGGCGCGTTCGAGGGTCGTTCATCGTTGCGGACGTGGCTGTACCGGATCGCGACCAATGCCTGCCTGAACGCGCTGGAGCACAGCAGTCGCCGGGTCCTGCCGTCCGGACTCGCCCGCCCGGCCGACGACCCCGAGCAGCCCACGTCGCCGGCGCATGAGGTGGCATGGCTGGAGCCCATCCCGGACAGGCTGATCGGTCCGGCACCGGAAGATCCCGCCGCGATCATCGTGTCCCGGCAGAGCATGCGGCTGGCGCTGATCGCCGCTCTGCAGTACCTGCCCGCCAGGCAACGTACTGTGCTGATCCTGCTGGACATTCTGAGATGGCGAGCGTCCGAGGCCGCCGATCTGCTCGGTACCACGACCACCGCGATCAACAGCGCACTCCAACGCGCCCGGGCACAGCTCGAGCGGCTGGCACCGGTCGCGGACGACATCACCGAACCCACCGACCCCGCCCAGCGCGAGTTGCTCGACCGATACGCCGCGGCCTTCGAGAACGCCGACATCGCCGGCCTCACACAGCTACTGACCCAGGACGCCGCCTGGGAGATGCCGCCCATCCCTGCCTGGTTCGCAGGCCGCGAGGCCATCGGGCGGCTCGTCGAGTCCCGCTGGTCCCCCGATCCCGGCGGAAGCCTGCTGGTCCCCACCAGAGCCAACGGACAGCCGGCCTTCGCGCTCTTCACACGCCGCGACGACGGCATCCACCACGCCCATTCGATCCAGGTACTCACCATCACCAAACTGGGCGTAGCCCGCGTCGTCGCCTTCCACCACCTAGGCCTGTTCACGACCTTCGGCCTGCCCGCCACACTCCCCGCCACCACGCCGGGGCCACCCCCGACCCTGCGCCGATGACAGACCGGACGGCTATTCGATGTCGTACTCATCGCAGGCATGACTCAGTGAGCTGCCCGGGATCTCATGACGTCCACGCGCCGTCCCGGGAAGCAAGATCAGCGCGGCATGAGCCGCTGACAGTACGGCCGCGGCCCGCGCTCGTCGCTCTCAGGGCACGCCCCGGGTGGAGGTACGACCCGCTCCCCACCCTCGTCTCCCGAGACCACCTCGGGCAGGACCAAAGGGCCGACTAGCAGATGAGTGCACTCTCGGGCCGGGAGCCGGCAGCGGTCGTATCCTCGGCACCATGGGACAAGAGGTCTGGTCTGTCGGCGACGCATACGAGGCATATGTGGGCCGGTGGAGTCGCCGCGTCGCGGAAGCCTTCCTGCACTGGCTGGACCTGCCCGCCGGCCGGAGTTGGCTGGATGTGGGTTGTGGCACCGGGGCGCTGACCGGCACGGTACTGGCACTGGCGGACCCCGCCCATGTTGTCGGCGTGGACCCGTCCGAGGGATTCCTGGCCGGCGCTCGTGCTCGGATCGTTGACACGCGGTCGAGCTTCCACGCCGGCGACGCACAGTCGCTGCCGTTTCCCGACCGCCGTTTCGACGCCGTGGTCAGCGGGTTGGCGCTCAACTTCGTACCCGACCCGGGCCGTGCCGCGGCCGAGTTCGCCCGGGTCGCCATACCGGGGGGTGTGGCCGCCGCCTATGTGTGGGACTACGCCGAGGGCATGGCGATGATGCGGTACTTCTGGGATGCCGCCAGCGCCCTCGACCCTGCCGCAGCCGAGTTGGACGAGGGTCGCCGCTTCCCGATGTGCCGGCCGGAGTCTCTCTGGGAACTGTGGGCGGATGCCGGTATGGATCAAGTAACGGTCCAGGCGATCGGGGTGCCGACCGTGTTCGCCGATTTCGACGACTACTGGACGCCCTTCCTCGGCGGCCAAGGTCCGGCGCCCGGATACCTCATGTCCCTGACCGACGAGCACCGTCGTGCGCTCTGCGACCTGCTGCGTGACCGCCTGCCCTCCAGCCTGGACGGCTCTATCCCGCTCATCGCCAGGGCCTGGGCGGTACGGGGCACAGCGACCGAGGTATGAGCCACTGGGCTCCGGCCACCTGCGGAAGCCTGACGGCGGCGGAAGCGACCATGGCAAGGGTCTGGTCGTCGAGGGTCTGGTCGTCGAGGCTCACGGCTTCACCGTCGCAGCGCACTCCCAGCACGCCTTCACGCCCTCCCCGCTCGGAAGCCGCCCGACCCGCACCGAAGGAGCCGGCCACCTCTTGTGGCATACCACACACGCGGTTCCGGCCAGCTGAGCACGAGACAGCCCTTCCGGGTCGATGACAAGCTCGCGATCCTCGGCCAAGACGCTCACGGCTCCTCCACACCAGGGACAATCACAGGAGTAGGACACCCTCACGCAGCGTCGGTTGGAAATCGAGCTCAGCCCGCACCGGCGATGCCGTTACCCCATCAAAACCACGCCGACCCTTCCCCCGTGCCGGACGTAGCCGGACGAACCACCGACCGTCCGCGCGGATCGCGGCATGAGGACATGCCGCGAAGTTGAGGTTACGTCCGTTCAGCTCGTAGTGCCCAGGTGACGCGGGTGGCGCCGCGTCCCGATCCGGGGGAGAGCCGGAGGCTCACCATGATTTCCTGCCGGGGCCTGCGTACATGGGTCGAGATGGGGCAGGTCGTGGCCGAGCCGGTCGCGCTTGGCGATCAGGTATCCGAGGTTGTCGTCGTTCGCCGGGATGAGCAGCGGCACTCGTGATGTCACGCCGATTCCATGTGCTTCAAGTGAACGGATCTTGTCCGGATTGTTCGACATCAACCGCACGGCTCGGATCCCCAGATACTTCAGCACCCGAGCCGCCGGACCGTAGTCGCGGATGTCGACCGGCAGACCCAGAGCCGTGGCGGAATCGACCGTGTCCAGTCCCTGCTCATCTTGCAGGACATGGGTGCGCACCTTGGCGACCAGGCCGATCCCGCGCCCCTCGTGTCCCCGGAGATACACGAGGACACCGCAGCCCTCGCGAACGATCATGTCGAGTGCGAAGTCGAGTTGTTCCCCACATTCACAGCGCATCGCGCCGAAGACGTCGCCGGTCAGGCATTCCGAATGGACCCGAACGAGAACGTTCTCGCGCATCCTCGCCTCTCCCATGACCAGGGCGATATGTTCGTGCCCGTCAAGCCGGTCTCGGAACGCGACGGCCCGAAAGGTGCCGCGGCGAGTCACCAGGTCGGACTCTGCGATGTCTTCGCAGTCGATGGCCTGGTCGCGCGTCCGCTCGCTCTCGTCACCGTCAGTCATGAAGCGTCCTCACTCTGGACTCCCGGGTTGCTTCGCCCACTATGGTCGTTCACTCCGGTCCGGACCAGCGGGTAGAACTCTGATCTTGCCCTGAGGCGTCCGGATCATGCGAGCACGAGAGGCTGGAAGGGCATGACCGACTCGATGACGTACCTCCTGCCGACGGGCACCACCGTCGACGAACGAAATCGAAAAGCCACCGTGGCGTTGCTCCCCATCGGCAGCTTCGAGCAGCATGGCCCCTTCCTGCCCTTGGCGACCGACACCATCGTCGCCTGCACCATTGTTCAGGAGATCGCCGCCGCCCACTCGGTCGGTCAGCTCCCGCCGGTGACCATCTCGTGTTCACACGAGCACGCGGCATGGCCTGGAACGGTGAGCATCTCGGCGAGCACGCTGTACTCGATCGTGCGGGACGTCGCGGACTCGCTGTACCGGTCCGGTATCACGAACCTGGTCCTGATCAACGGCCACGGCGGAAACTATGTGCTGGGCAATGTCGTCCAGGAAGCCAGTAACAGCAATCGGCGCATGGCACTTTTTCCGGGTGTGCAGGACTGGGACGCAGCGGAAGCCGCTGCCGGGATACAGACTTCAGCCGACAGCGATATGCACGCAGGAGAACTGGAGACGTCCATACTGCTCCACGCTCACCCGAAATTGGTCAAACCTGGTTACGAATCCGGCGACCAACTTGCCGACGATCGCAAGCATCTGCTCACACTCGGCCTGGACGCCTATACCGAGTCGGGCATAGTCGGCCGACCATCACTGGCTTCGCCCTCGAAGGGAAAGGAAGTTCTCGCCAGTTTGGTCGAATCGTTCGGCGAGTATCTTTCGATCCTCGATTCCTAGCGCGGCAGGCAGCGGCGAGACTACCGCGTCACCTTTTCAACGCGAAGCGGCTCCACCACGTAGGAGGCCCGGTCCTTTTTCCGGGCAACGGCTTGCGGGGGCTGCGCTCTCCGGCTGCTGCGGCGGAGAACCAGCACTCCGGCGCCGGGAAGGCTCGCGACCAAGGTGAGAACCCCGTACACCACGGCGGCGGTGAGACCTTGCGCGGCCCCCAGCCCGGCCGCGCCGAACGCCAACGCCGATATGGCTTCCCGCGGTCCCCATCCGCCGACGTTCACCGGCAGTCCCATCACGAGCAGCGCCAGGACCGTCAGCGGCACGAGCCGGGCGATCGGCGCCGGCGAGCCCGCGATTCGTGCCGCGACCAGGAACAGCACGACATGTCCCAGCAGAGCGGCCGCGGACAGGAGTACCACCCCCGGCCACGTGTCGCGGGCGAGAAGGCCACGGCGCGCGTCGGCCAATGCCATCGCGAGGGCGCGGCGCCATTTCGAGGTGCCTCGCCCCCACCGGGCCCAGCCGGCGGGCGCGATGATGACGGCGAGCACACCCAGCACCACGAGGACGCTCAGCGCCGCGAACACGATTGCGCGGCTCGGGAGGAGGTCGTGGGCCACCGCCGAGACCAGGGCGGGCTGGGTGAGCAGCACCGTCAACCCGACGACCATGAGGACCACCTGACCCGCGACCCGTTCCAGGACCACGGCGCGGACACCCCGGCCGACGTCACCGATGTGCCGGCCGTGGCTCACCGCTCGATGGACGTCGCCGAGCACGCCCGTGGGAAGCACCGCGTTGACCAGCAGCGCCCGGTAATAGTCCGCGACGGCCGTCGGCAGCGGCAGCCGAAGGCCGAGGCCGCGCGCCACGATGCACCACCGCCAGGCGCTGAGGACAGTGGTCAGCAGGCCGATTCCAAGTGCGGCGAGCACCGATTCGCCATCGATCATGCGCAGCCCGTCCACGAACGCGCCGGTGCCGAGCCGCCAGGCGAGCACTGCCAGGATGCCCGCACCGGTGAGCACCCGCAGCCGGGGCCAGAGCGTTCGCATCACGATGAGGGGCCGGCCGGCGGCAGCGCGAGCAGGTCACGGTGGTGAACCAGGACGCGCAGCTCACCGGCCGAGCAGGCGTCGAGGCGTCCGCGCAGGTAGGCGTCCGCCTGGAGCGCGAGGTCCGGCCGCTGGTCGAAGGCCGCGGCGGCCCAGCCCTGAAGCCATTCCGCCGTCAGCGCGGCCTGGTCCGCGCCGAGCCGCCAGGGACTGGGCCGGCTCCGCACTACCGCGCCACGACGTTCGAACGCCTCAGTGGCGACGGTGACCGCGTCCGGCCCGAGCAGGCGACGGCCGCTCACGCCGCGCCGCTGATGGGCGTCGAAAGCGGCGGCGACCTCGAGGTCCAGCGGGTCGGCCGGGACGAATTCGACCCTTCCCACGACAGAGAGGGTCAGCAGCGCGGGGCACCCGGCTTCGGCGCACGCGGCGGCGAGCCCGTCCACCTCGTCGAAGGTGAGCAGGTCCAGCAACGCGGAGGCGGTCACCAGTGAGGTGCCGGCGAGGTCCGCTGCGAGCAGGCCGGTGAGATCGCCCTCCCGGGTCTCGACCGTGACGGGGCTGCCGTCGGCGGCCGTGCCGGTCATGCCCGCACCGGCGCGGGCGAGCAACTCGGGGTCACGGTCGTGCAGGATCCAGTGCTGCGGGCCGCGTAGCCGTCCGGCGAGCCACCGTCCCAGGGAGCCGGTGCCGCAGCCGAGGTCCCGGATGACCAGTCGTTCCGTCCTCCGCGGCACGGTCGCCAGGTATGTGCGCAGCGGGTCGAGCAGCTCCGGTGCGCGGGCGGCGGCATCGGCGCTCTCGCGCAACGCCAGCCAGTCCGGGGTGAACCGGGATGCCCCGGGCGCGCTCAACCTTGCTCCCCGGGTAGCTGTCCGCTCAGCTGTTCCAACACGCCGGCCATGCGTCGTGAAGTCTCCTCCCACGGTTCGAGCGTGCGACGGCGGTGCCGTGCGGAGATCCTGAGACTCCGCCGCAGCTCGTGCTCGCCGAACCAGCGACGCAGAGCCGCCGCGAGCGCGTCCGGATCTCCAGGGGGCACCAGGATTCCCGGCACACCGCCGTCGGGGGCCTGTCCCAGGGTTTCCGGCACCCCGTCCACTGCCATCGCCAGCACGGGAATCCCGCGCGCCAGCGCCTCGGTCACGACCATGCCGTACGTTTCGGCGCGGGACGCCAGCACCGCGAGGTCGGCGGCGTCATACGTGGTGGCCAGCCGCTCGCCCGTCTGCGGGCCGGCAAGCCGCACCCGGTCACCGAGATCCCGCTGCTCGATCAGGTGCCGCAGCCGCGCGACGTGTGCCGGGTCGCGGCTCAGCGGTCCGACGCACACGCAGCTCCAGGGCAGGTCGGCGACGGCCGCGAGAGCCTCGACGAGCAGGTCCTGCCCCTTGCGTGGAGTCACCGAGGCGACGCAGAGCAGCCGCGACACGCCGTCGGTGCCGGACGCGAGCGGCGCGGGATCGGTGCCCGGGGTGACGACGTGGACCCGGCTCGCGACGAGACCGTGGTGATCGATCAGCCGGCGGGCGGCCCAGGGACTGGTCGCCACGACCGCACTCGCGGCGTGCAGGGTCGCCCGCTCCCGCGCGTCCAGCACCGCGGACAGTTCGGGGGCGAGCCCTGTCTCGTCCCCCAGCGGCAGGTGCACCAGGACCGCCAGGCGCAGCCGGCGCGCCTGCGGGACGACGACTTCGGGGACGCCGCAGGCCACGAGCCCGTCGAGGAGCACGACGGAGCCTTCGGGCACTGCGGCCAGCCATCGGGCCAGCTCCGCGCGAGCGGCGGTGCCCGGTCGAGGCCAGGCCCCGGAGACGGCGATCTCGTGCACCGGCCGGCCTGCCGCCGGGAGGCCCTGGCACACGCGGCGGTCATATGTGTTGCCCCCGCTGGGCACGCTCGCGTCGTCGATGTCACCGGGCAGGACGACGTGCACCGGGCGCACGTCCGTCGTGGTGGTGCCGGCCGTGCTCACAGTGGGCGCTCGTAGCTCGCCCAGGCGACATGCGACTCGTGCAACGTGACCGTGATCCCCGCCAGCTCGCGAGCCTGCTCCCCCAGTGCTCCCGCCGCGACCCGGTCGGCGAGCCGGTCGGCGATGACCTTGGCCAGGAATTCCGTCGAGGTGTTGACGCCGGCGAAGGCGGCCTCATCGTCGAGATTGCGGTAGTTGAGCTCGCCGAGCACGACGCCGAGCGCCTTTGCGGCCAGCCCGATGTCGACGACGATGTTGTCCGCGTCGAGCTCGGCGCGGCGGAACGTCGCGTCCACGACCAATGTCGCGCCGTGCAACCGCTGCGCGGGGCCGAACACCTCGCCACGGAAACTGTGTGCGACCATGACGTGATCGCGAACGGTGACGCTGAACAAGGACGCCCCTCCCAGGGTGATCGACGGCCGTACGCTGCCCGCTAAGTGGGCTCGTAGACAATACGGCGGCACAACGCCGGAAGTTCACCGCCGGCCAGACGGGACATCACCTGCGGCAGATCCTCGAAGTCGCTTTCGCCGGTGATCAGCGCGTCGAACGCGGGATGGGCGAGCAGGCGCAGTGCCAGCGACATCCGGTCCGCGAAGCTGCGGCGCCCGCGCCGGGCCGGGGACACCGAGCCCACCTGACTGCTGCGCACGGCCAGCCGGCGGGAATGGAAGAACTCACCCAACGGCAAGGTGATCCGCCGGTCGCCGTACCAGCTCAGTTCGATGACGAGCCCCTCTGGCGCCAGCAGCTCCAAGGACCGCGCGAGCCCGGCCTCGGTCGCGCTGGCGTGTACGACGAGGTCGCAGTCCCCCGCGGCCTGCTCGGGCATCGCGAAGTCGACACCGAGCGCCTCGGCGACGACCGCGCGCGCGGGGTCCACGTCCACCAGTTGCACCCTGACCCCGGGAAATCCGGCCAGCACCCCGGCGACGCCGCAGCCGACCATCCCGGCCCCGACGACGGCGATCCGGTCACCGATCAGCGGTGCCGCATCCCACAACGCGTTCACCGCGGTCTCCAGAGTGCCGGCCAGCACCGCCCGCGCCGGGGGCACCGCGTCCGGCACGAGCGTCACCGCGCCCTCCGGGACCACGTAGTGGGTCTGGTGCGGATAGAGACAGAAGACGTTACGTCCCAGCAAGGCCGGCGGTCCGTGCTCGACCACCCCCACGTTGAGGTAGCCGTACTTGACCGGCCCGGGGAAGTCGCCGTCCTGGAAGGGAGCGCGCATCGCCTCGTGCTGGCTCACGGGTACGCCGCCACGGAAGACGAGGGTCTCGGTCCCCCGGCTCACTCCCGACCAGCGGGTACGGACCAGTACCTCGCCGGGGCCGGGTTCCGGCAGTACGACGGACCGGATCTCGCCCTCGCCGGGAGAACGGAGCCAGAAAGCGCGTGCCACACGCTCCATCTGCATCCTCCACGACGGCTGGGTGGCACTGTTCGAGCGGGGACTGAACGGTATGGCACATACCGTCCGTGATCCAGAGTATGTGGACACAGGAGACGATGATCACAGGAGTGCCGTATCGCATCGGCCTGGCCTGTCAGGTGCAGACCGCCGGGGTGGGCGGTCAGCTCGTTGTGCTGACCTTGCTGTCGGCGGGTGTGGGCCTCGGCCTGGTGGGCTGGCTGACCGGACTCGCGTGTGCCGTGGTCACCTGCGCCCTTCTCACCCTCGCCCTTCGTCGTTCGCGGGCGCGTGGGCTGGGACCGGCCGACCGCGTCACGCTGGCCCGGGCGGTGCTCGTCGGAGGCGTCACGGCGCTCGTGACGGACCACCTCGGGGAGGAGCCCCCCGCCGTGGTCCTCGTCGCGCTCGCTTCGGTGGCCCTGCTCCTAGACGCGGTCGACGGTCAGGTGGCCAGGCGCACCGGGACGGTGTCCCCGCTGGGCGCGCGCTTCGACATGGAGGTCGACGCCTTTCTCATCCTGGTGCTCAGCGTCCACGTCGCCACGTCCCTGGACGCGTGGGTGCCGGCGATCGGAGCCATGCGGTACGTCTTCGTCGCGGCCACCTGGGTGGCACCCTGGCTGCGTTCGGCCCTGCCGCCGAGTTCGGCCCGGAAGACCGTGGCCGCGCTGCAGGGGATCATCCTCGTCGTGGCCGCCGCCGGGGTCCTCCCCCGACCGGTCACGACCGTCTTGGTCGGCCTGGCACTGACGTTGCTCGTGTGGTCCTTCGGCCGCGACATCGTGTGGTTGTGGCGGAACAGACGTGAATCCGCAGGCCCGCCCGAGACCGCGCCGGCGGCGTCGCTCGCGCTCACGCCGGGTACAGGAACCTCGAGCATCAAGTGTCCCTGTGCGGCAGGAACTCCTGGAGCTTGGCCTTCACACCTTCCTTGAGCACGCCCCAGCGGTCCTCGTCCCCCTTGAGCAGCGCCTCCGCGGCGTCCTTCATCTGCTCGAACGTCGCGTGCGGCGGGATGGGCGGCACGTCCGGGTCACAGCGGACGTCCAGGAGGGTCGGCCGGTCGGCGCCCAGCGCTCGGTCCCAGGCGGCGCCGATCTCCTCGGGCTTCTCCACGGTGATCGCCTGGAATCCAAGGCCGGCGGCGAACGCCGCGTAGCTGACATCGGGCAACGTCTGCGACTCGGTGAACTTGGGCGCGCCCTGCATGGCCCGCATCTCCCATGTCACCTGGTTCAGGTCGTCGTTGTGCAGGACGGCCACGATCAGGCGCGGGTCGATCCATTCCCGCCAGTAGCGCTTGACCGTGATGAGTTCCGCGAGGCCGTTCATCTGCATGGCCCCGTCGCCGGCGAACGCGATGACCGGACGACGGGGCTCGCCGAACTTCGCGCCGATTCCGTACGGCACCCCGGCCCCCATGGTGGCCAGGGTTCCCGACAGCGAGCCGCGTATGTGGCCGCGGAACTTCAGCTGCCGGGCATACCAGTTGGCCGCCGACCCAGAGTCGGCGGTGACGATGGCGTTGTCGGGCAACCGGGCGGAGAGTTCGAAGAACAGCCGCATCGGATTGATCGGATCGGCCTCGACCATCGCTTCGGCCTCCATCGTCTGCCACCATCGGGCCACGTTGGATTCGATGCCCTCGCGCCAGGACCGGTCCTCCTTGCGCCGCAGGTGCGGGATGAGGGCCCGCAGCGTCGCCGCGGCGTCCCCGACCAGGTTCTCCTCGTACGGGTAGCGCATCCCGATGTACTTGGCGTCCAGGTCGATCTGCACGCCGCGGGCCTGCCCGAACTCTGGCATGAACTGGGTGTAGGGAAAGCTGGAGCCCACGGTGAGCAGCGTGTCGCAGCCGCGCATCATCTCGTAGCTCGGCCGGGTGCCCAGGAGCCCGATCGATCCGGTGACGTAGGACAGCTCGTCGGACAGCACGTCCTTGCCCAGCAGCGCCTTGGCCACACCGGCGCCGAGGAGGTCCGCGACCTGCTCGAGCTCGGCCCGTGCTCCCCGGGCGCCGGCACCGGCCAGGATGGCGACCTTCCGCCCCGCGTTGAGGAGCTCTGCCGAACGCCGGATCGCGCCGTCGCCGGGAGAGGTGGTGGGCCAGTCGATGCCGAGGCTGGAGGGCACCATCTTGAAGGCGTGGGTAGGCGCCGAGTATTCGAGCTCCTGTACGTCGGCGGGAATGATGATCGCCGTGGGAGCCCGTTCGGCCAGTGCCACCCGGATCGCCCGGTCCAGGACGTTCGGCAGTTGCTCGGGCACCGTGACCATCTGCACGTAGTCGCTGGCCACGTCCTTGTACAGGCTCAGCAGGTCGACCTCCTGCTGGTAGGAGCCCCCCATCGCCGAGCGGTTGGTCTGGCCGACGATGGCCACCACCGGGACGTGGTCGAGTTTGGCGTCATAGAGCCCGTTGAGCAGGTGGATCGCCCCGGGCCCGGAGGTGGCCATGCAGACGCCGAGCCGGCCGGTGAACTTGGCATAGCCGACGGCTTCGAGCGCGCTCATTTCCTCGTGCCGCGACTGTACGAACTTCGGGTGGTTGTCGGCCCGGCCCCAGGCGGCGAGGATCCCGTTGATCCCGTCGCCGGGATAGGCGAAGACATGATCCACGTTCCACTCACGCAGTCGCTGCAGCACGTGGTCACCAACGGTCTTTCCGGTCATATCGTTCTTCCTCCTCTGTCGTCGTCGAACATGTGTCTCACTCGAACGAGTGTCGTGGTCGAGACGGCGGGGGTCAGCCGGGTCCGCGACGCGCACCCGAGATCAGGTGATCTGCCGCGCGGGCCGCGACGGCCATGATGGTCAGTGCCGGATTGGCACTGCCCTGGGTCGGCAGCACGCTGCCGTCGGTGATGTACAGGTTGGGTACGGCGAAGCTGCGGCAGTCGCCGTCGACGACCCCGTACCTTTCGTCGGTGGCCATCCGGGCCCGTATCGCTCGTCCCTCCACCAGATCTCCCCGCTGATCGCCAAATCATCCCGGGTCCCGGATATTGGGCCTCGAACCACTCACTCCGTGATCTCACGAGCATGGCGTGGACGGCACCACGGCCATAGGGCAGTGTGCGTGGTGGAGCAGCGCGTGGCTCACTGAGCCGAGCAGCAGGCCGGTGAAGCCACCACGGCCCCGGGTGCCGACCACGAGAAGATCGGCTCGTGCGGATACGCCGGCCAGGATCCGGACCGGTCGGCCGTGCACGACCTCGGAGACGACCTCCACGTCCGGGAATTTCTCCCGCCAGCCGGCCAGTGACGTGCCGAACTCCTCCTCGGCGTAGTCCTGCGGGTCGTACACCAGCGGCTGCATGTCGCCCGGCCAGCTCGACGCGGGATTGGACCAGACGTGGAGGGCACGCAGCCGTGCCTTGCGCAGGGCCGCCTCTTCGAAGGCGAACCCGATGGCCGGCTCTCCCGCTTTCGCTCCGTCCACGCCCACGGCGACCTCTCCCCGCGCAACGGGCTCCACGTCCCGTACGACCACTACAGGAACCGGTGTGTGCGTGACGGCCTGCAACGCGGTGGAGCCGAACACCAGGCTTCCCACCGTGCCGGTCCCGCGTCCGCCCAGCACGAGCATGGCGGCGTCCCGTGCCCTCTCCAGCAGGATCCGGGCGGGCGATCCGGGCACGGCCTCGCCTTGGACGGTGACACGGGGGTCACGTTCGCGGGCGGTGGCGACGGCCTGCTCGAGCAGTTCCTGACCACCGGTGAGCAGCCATTCGCGGATGGCCGCGGCCTGTGGATCGACCGGCGTGTCAGCGAGCCATGGAGTCTCCGCGTACACGATCTGGAGGGGAAGGCCCCGTCGCGCCGCCTCCTCGGTGGCCCACTCGATGGCGCGCAGGCTCTGGTCCGAGCCGTCCGCTCCGGCAATGATCGCTTTCATGATCACCCTTTCTGGTGGCCTGCCTGGTCCTTACCCCCGTGGTCCGCCTGGTCGCCATCCGGGTCGCCGTCTGGGTCGGCTACGCGGCCCGCGGCCCCGCGCAGGACGTGCGGCTGGTCAGCTGCGCGGCTGTACGACCGCGACTGGGCAGTGGGCGTGGTGGACGAGTCCGTGACCGACCGACCCCAGGTGCATCAGGTCGAGGCCGCTCCGCCGCTTCGACCCCACGATGATCAGATCGGCGTGCGCCGAGGCCTCGGCGAGGGCACGCACCGGATGTTCGCGGAGCACCTCCTCCACGACCTCGACGTCGGGATAGCGCTCCCGCCATGGCTCGACGGCCTTGCCGACGCCCGCCCGGACGGCCCGCTCCATCTCCGCGAGCCCGGCGGTGTCCACGTAGTCGACCGTCATCCCCGGTAGCGGCCAGGCGTGGACGACCCGGAGTCGTACACCCCGTACTGTCGCCGCGTCGAAGGCATGGTCGAGGACGGGGGCGGGGTTCTCGTCGGGGTCGATCCCGGCCACGATCTCACCGGCAGTGTGAGTGGTGTCTCCGCGGACCACGACCACGGGCCCTTCGGCATGTCCGGCCACCCGCAGGCCCACCGCGCCCAGCAGCATCCCGGTGAACCCGCCGAGGCCGCGATGGCCGATGACCACCTCGAACCCATCCGCCGACTGCTCGCGCAGGCTCTGGGCGACGGGACCGTAGACAACCTTGGTCTCGATCTTCACCCCGGGCTGGTGTTCGCAAGCCGCCTGCGCGGCGACCGCGACCAGGTGCCTCCCGCTCTCGGTCAGCTGATCGAGGACTCCGGGCACCGGGTAGTAGAGGGTGCCGTAGCTCCATGGTTCGCAGGCGTGGACGATGCGCAGCGGCAGCGAGCGGCGGGCGGCCTCATCGGCAGCCCAAAGGACGGCGGCGGTCGCGGGCGGCGAGCCGTCGGTCCCGACGATGACGGGCACGGACATGGTGATCTCCTTCGGTGGTCAGCGCAGGTAGAGGTCCCAGCTCGGCCGAGGGGGGACCCGCACCCGTGCGACGTCCGTGTCCTCGCGGTCGGGTACGTACCCCGCCACGCCCGCAGGTTCCCCGGGCGCAGGTGTAGGCCGCGAGTTCGGTCATGCCGCCAGCGTCCGCCGCGCGAGCGGTGAGGATCAGCGGCGGAGGTCACCGAGCCGTGGGACCTTCGGCCCTTCGACCCGTACCAGCCGAGCCCGGGTCCACCACGTCGCCCGTGCCGGCGGCGAAGGTTTCCCCGTCGAGCACCTCCGCTGGGCGGCGGGAGGTGGGAAGTGGCCAAGGTCCCGCCTGCCAGGGTCGCTCTGCTCTGCGCTCGCGCCTGGCCGCCGGGTGACCATGCAGGTGACCGACGCAGGTGAACGACGCAGGTGAACAAGGAGGCAGTCGTGCAGATCTTTCCCGCACCGCGGTGCGTGGTCGTCGGTGTCGACGGCTCCCCGAACTCGATGGCCGCGCTCCAGCGGGGGGCGAGGGAGGCCCAGGAGCGGCATGCCAGGCTGGACGTCATCCGTGTCGTATCCCCTGCCGGCCCCCCGGCCTTCATGGGAACGGCCACCGCATGGCTACGGCTGCGTGCGCTGGTGGCGAACGCCCTGCCCACATCCCAGCACCTCACCACCCGGCTGCGCGTCGTCTACGGTGACCCCGTGAAGGCGCTCGTCCAAGCCGCCCGCAACGCTGACCTGCTCGTCATCGGCGCCCGGGAAGGCTCTGAGCATGGCAACCCGCTCGGCGGAGCCACCATCCCCGCCGTAGTGTCCGGTGCGCCCTGCAGGGTCATCATCTGCGAGGGCGCCGCCACGGCCACTCAGGAGCACTGGTGATCCCGCTCGGCGAGGCGGATGCGGTGATCTTCGAAACCGACGGGTCGTCACCGACACCTCGCGGCTGCACGCGGCCGCCAGGAAGGTGATCTTAGACTGCGGCGACCGTGCCTTCGTCCGTTACCGGCCGTCACTGTACGGGGACGCGCCACACCAGTACGGTCCCGGCCTGGGCTCCGCCACGGGTGGTGAACGATCCGCCGAGCGCTTCGGCCCGGTCCGACATGTTGCGCAGGCCGCTCCTGCTCCCGCCGGAGGCGATACCGATGCCGTCGTCCTCGACCCGCACGATGAGCTCGTCCCGCACGTCGACGGCGATGCTCACCGCACGGGCCTGGGCGTGCCGGGCGACGTTCGAGAGTGCTTCCTGCAGCACCGCCAGCAACTGCTCGCCCGTCTCCGGGCTGATGGCGGTGTCCAGCAGCCCGTCCAGCCGCACGGAAGGCGCGAAACCCAGAGTCTCGGCGGCCGCGTCGGCGATCGCGTGGACCTGGCTGCGCAGGCGGTTGTCCCCCGGCTCGGCCTGCAGGGCGAAAATCGTCGTACGGACCTGCCGGATCGTGTCGTCGAGGTCGTCGACGGCTCCCTGGACCCGGCGGGCCACCTCGGCCTTCTGCGTGATCTTGATGGCGCTCATCAGGGTCATGGCCGTGGCGAACAGCCGCTGGATCACCGTGTCGTGCAGGTCCCTGGCGATCCGCTCACGGTCCTCCAGGACCCCGATCCGTTCCGCGTCCCTGCGGCGCTCGGCCAGCTCGAGAGCGACGGCGGCCTGGGCGGCGAACGGTTCGAGCAGCCGCAGGGTGGCCTCGTTGAACGTCGGCCGGCCGGGGTTGTTCACCACGGTCAGGACACCACGGGCGGACCGTCCCAAGCCCAGCGCCACGATCAAGGTCGGGCCGATGGGGATTTCAGGGGGGACGCCGGTACCGGCGGCAGCCTGACCGCCGTCCTCCAGCAGCAGCGGGGTGCCTTCCCGGTACACCCTGGCGAACCCGGCGTCGTCGAGGGGAATCCGTAGACCGTGGAAGAACCCGGCGTGCTCGCCGTCCGCCGCGGCCAGCACGAACTCCTGACTCTCCTCGTCCATCAGGGACACCGTGGCGAGATCGGCGTCGCAGATCTCCCGAGCCCGCCGTGCGACCAGTCCGACGACCTCCTGCGGGGCGGTCCCGGACAGCAGCGCGTTAGAGATCTCCGCGGAGGCCTGCAGCCAGCGTTCGCGGCGCCGCGTGTCCTGGTAGAGCCGGGCGTTCTCGATCGCGACTCCCGCGGCGGTGGCGAGCGCGTTGACGATGACCACGTCCTCCTCGTCGAACTCACCACCGCCGGCCTTCTCGGTCAGATAGAGGTTGCCGAACACCTCCTCGCGCACCCGGATCGGGACACCCAGGAAACGCCGCATCGGCGGATGGCCACCGGGGAAGCCGGACGACTCGGGATGGGCGGAGATGTCGGGAAGCCGCAGCGGATGCGGCTCTTTGATGACCAGGCCGAGGAGGCCGTGGCCGTGTGGCCAGTGCCCGATCGCCTCGATCTCCGCCTCGGTGACGCCAACGGTGATGAACTGCACCAGATGGCCGCCGCCCTCGCCGATCACACCGAGTGCGCCATAGCGCGCCTCGACCAAGGTGGTCGCCGCCTCGGTGATGCGCCGCAGCACCGTCTCCAGGTCAAGGTCGCTGCCGATGGAGACCACGGCCTCCAGCAGCGCGTGTACCCGATCCCGGGTGCCCAGCACGGTGTCCAGACGCGCCTGCAGCTCGGTAAGAAGATCATCGAGCCTCAGCTGCGGAAGGATCAGCCGCGCATGGCCCTCATCCGGCCGATCATCCATCACGGCCCCGGGTCTCTCACTCGTCGGCATCCCCACACCCAGATCGTAGGCCTTCCGGCCACCACGGACCGAGATGAGTCGCGCTGTGAATCCCGGTTGAAAGTGGCCTTAGTCCTTATTTCCGGTGACCTGGGTACTTTTGTCACGGGGAAGCGACTCTATAGCGTCATGCATGACACCTCCCGCGCGAAGGGCACCCAAGGCCATGAGCAATATCGCTCAACCCGGCGGCAAGGCCATCCGGGTCTTCCTCCTGGACGACCACGAGGTCGTCCGGCGCGGTGTCGCGGCGATGCTCGAGGCCGAGGGGGACATCGAGGTCGTCGGGGAGGCCGGCTCGGCCGAGCAGGCGCTCGCCCGTATCCCAGCCGCCAACCCGCATGTGGCGGTGCTGGACATACGCCTGCCCGACGGAGACGGCGTGAGCGTGTGCCGGGAGATCCGCTCCCAGATGCCGCAGGTCGCCTGCCTGATGCTCACTTCGTTCTCCGATGAGGAGGCGCTGTTCGACGCGGTGATGGCAGGGGCCTCCGGTTACGTGCTCAAGCAGATCCACGGCTCCGACCTGGTCGGCGCGGTCCGTACCCTTGCTTCCGGCGGATCCCTGCTGGATCCGCGCAGCACTGGACAAATGCTGCAGCGGTTGCGCGACCGGGCCGCTCGCAAGGACCCGCTGGCCGCGCTGTCGCATCAGGAGAAGCAGATCCTCGACCTGATCGGCGAAGGACTGACCAACCGGCAGATCGGCGAGCGCATGTTCCTCGCCGAGAAGACCGTCAAGAACTACGTCTCCAACCTGTTCACCAAACTGGGTATGAGCCGCCGCACCCAGGCCGCCGCGTTCGTCACCCAGCTGAGGGCCTCCGAGGCCAGACCCGACCGCCGCGATGCCCAGTAGCCTTCCCGGGCGCCCGAGCCGGCGTGAGCAGGGACTCTGGGTTCACGAACGCTCTTCGCGCATCACATTGTCGGTCGGCCGTCGTAGGGTCTCCGGGCCGCCATCCGCGACCCCCAGGCGCATCAGAAGCTGTGGAAATGACCCGCCGCACAACCGCGTACGGATGAAGTCCCGCAGCTCCGGCACTTCGAGGGCCTGGGTGTGGAACGCCGCGGACAGATCGGCCGCCGACGCGCGCAACAGCACCCGCTGAAGGGCCTGCCCGGCGGCGAGCCAGTCCGTTCGGTCGTCGCCCGGCGTGGTCAGCACCGCCACCACGCCCGTCACGCCGGGGACCCCTGTCTCGGTGTCGACGGCGACGGTCCCCCAGCCCTGGCCGCGTGCGAAGTCGCGCATCGGGAAGTGCGGTTCAGTGTGCTCAGGAGTCCGGGGATAGGCGCGCTCATGCACTCCGTCCCGGCGGGGGCTCCCGGGACCGGGGGCCCAGCGGGAGGCCTCCGACACATAGGCGGGATTCATCCGCTGCACCTGCTCCGCGGCCTCGGTGAGCGCCCCGAGGGCCACCCGTTCGCGGGTGAGAGCGACGTCCAGCCGTGCGTTCTCCTGCCGTGCCTGGTCGCTCAGCCCAGACTGCACGTGCGCACCGACCATGATGTCCTTGAAGGCGCCACGGTGGCTACGACGCCGGCGGATCTCCCCGTACAACCGCCGGATCTCCTGGGTGACATCAGCGCGCGGGCCGAACTGAATGTCGGCCAGCAGGGCCGGCCGGTCCGGATCGGGGAGCAGCCGCGCCCGGGGCGCGTACCCGAGGTACTGCATCGCCAGGCGCATGGTGAACAGTGCGGCACCGCAGCTGATCAGCATCTCCCTGCCGTCGGGATCGGCGACGCTCAACCGCCGTTCGATATCCGCGTAAAGGCTGATCACCGGGCCTGTCCCGATGTCACGGCTGCCGAATCGCCACGGCTGGGTGTTGTGGACCGAGGGCGCCCACACGGCGGCCTCGATGGCGAACCGGACGTCCTGCTGCGAGACCTCGGAGCTTTCGCCCGTTAGTTTGTGGCTCATGGCGACTCCCTGACGATCTGGACGCGTTAAGACCATCACCACCAGGCCCTGCCCGGAAGGGCCAAAAGTCCATCAGGGCCGGGACCGATGGCGTGGAACGCCCCCGCAGGCCGGCGACCTTGGTCGCTGCCGGAACACCGCCTTCGCGAGCACCATGAAGACATGAGATTCGACGCCCACGGACTACAGATCCTCGACAGGAGCGAATGTCTCGGGCTGCTCGGCTCCGTGCAGTATCCACGCCGCAAACCTGACGAGGCCACGACGTACGTCCGCGCTCAGGCCTGCGTCCCGCAGCTCGTCACCGATCCATTGTGCGATCTCGGCCGTGCCGCCACGTTCCGATCCGTACGCGATCGGCGCGAGGTGGCCTCTCACAACGACCTGCTTCACCCACGAACGAACGCCGATCGCGGCTGCGGCGGCAGGGCGCAAAGGCCCGGGCGGGGCGGCGAAGGTCCCGGCCGGGTCGTGCTCTTGGACTCTGATGCCCCGGCGGCCACCGGAGTTGACTGAGTGCCATCGGAGCCCCCCGACCTTTGAGGTGAAAGAGCATGACCACCACCGCAGCTCACAAGTCCACCCACCGATTCCACCTCCCCGGGCTGCACCCCAGCCAAGCGACCACCGCGGTCTCCGAGGTATCCGCCGTCCGTTACGTCTGGGCGACCGCCCGCCTCGCACTGGGCTGGATCTTCCTCTGGGCCTTCCTCGACAAGACCTTCGGGCTGGGCCACGACACCACCGGCAAGCAGGCCTGGATCGACGGCGGCCACCCCACCCAGGGCTTCCTGAAGATGGGGGCCAAGGGACCCTTCGCCGGCCTCTACCACCACCTCGCCGGCGCCACCGCGGTCGACTGGCTGTTCATGATCGCCCTAACCGGAATCGGGATCGCATTGATCCTCGGCATCGGCATGCGCATCGCCGCCGCGGCCGGAGCCCTGTTGATGGTCATGATGTGGACCGCCGTGCTGCCGCCCGCCAACAACCCCTTCATGGACGATCACCTGATCTACGCACTGGTGCTCGTCGGCCTGGCGCTGGTGAGCGCCGGCCACACCGTCGGTCTGGGCCGCTGGTGGAGTTCCACCGCGCTGGTCCGCCGCTATCCCCTCCTCAAGTGACCGGACCCACTCCCTGACGGAGGGCGCCCTGCCCGGGCGCCCTCCGTCACGTGCTCACCGCTCCGCCGAACAAGGCCGACGACCCGCTCCGCCGGGCAAGGTACCGACCAAGGTCCCGCCGGGCCCGGGCCCGGTGGCCCTGCCCCAGATCCTTCTCCGGACGGATCATCGAGTCATGAAGCAGAATCTGCGACTCGGCCGCGTCGCCGGCATCCCGATCGGACTGCAGTGGTCGGCGCTGGCGATCATCGCGCTGATCGCGCTGACGCTCGCCACCGGCGTGCTGCCCTCGGCGGTGCCCGGCCGCTCCGTCGTCGTCTACTGGGCCGCGGCCATACCGGCCGCCGCCGTCTTCCTCGCCTGCCTCCTGGCCCACGAGCTCGCCCATTCCCTCGTCGCCCAGCGAAAGGGCGTGCGGGTGCGCTCCATCACCCTCTGGATGCTGGGCGGGATCTCCGAACTCGAGGACGAGGCCCCTGATCCCAAAGCCGATCTGGCAATCGCGGCCGCCGGGCCTCTCACCAGTCTGGGGTTGGGCGCGGTCTTCATCGCCGCCTTCCCCATCGCCGGTGCACTCGGAGCTCCCCCCTTGCTCACCCAGACGCTGGGATGGCTGGGCCTGATCAACCTCATGCTGGCGGTGTTCAACCTGCTCCCGGGCGCCCCGCTGGACGGCGGGCGGGTGCTGCGGGCGATCTTGTGGCGCCACTATCACGATCGCACCCGCGCCGATCTCGCCGCCGCCCACGCGGGCCGTACGCTCGGACTGACGCTCGTCTGCGTCGGCCTGGGGGAGCTGCTCTTCCTCAACGCCGGTGCCGGGCTGTGGCTGATGCTCATCGGCTGGTTCCTGACAGTGGCCGCGAAGACGGAGGCGACCTCCCGGCTGGTCCACAATGCCCTCGCCGACGTCCGGGTCAGCGAGATCATGACCCCGCACCCCGACTGCGCCCCGGCCTGGCATGACATCGAGACGTTCGTTCAACGGACACTCGTGACCTCGCGGCAGGAGGCCTTCCCCGTGCTGGAGCTCGATGGCAGGCCGACGGGCGTCGTCACCACCGACCAGCTCGCCCGGATACCGCCGGAGCGGCGCGGGAATCTGCTCATCAGCAGCATCGCCATACCGCTCCCCGAGCAGAACGTATGCGGGCCGGACGACTCCGCGGCCGACCTGTCCGGCAAGCGACCTGTCGCCGGGCAGCTCGTGGCGGTAGTGGTCGACGGCGACCATGTCGTCGGCGTCATCACGAGCGCCGACTTCACCCGCATCGTGCGGCGTGGCCTGCTGCTGCACCCCGCGACCACCCGCTCCAGCGCCTGAGCAGGGCCTCGCGAAACGCACCGCCGCACGGAAAGGCTTGCGATGACCGCCACGCTCGGCACACCGCCGCAGCTGACCGGCATGGCCCGGCATGTTCGTGATCGACCAGGCCGTCCATCACTGAACGATCGTCTGCCGCGACCCAGGTCGGTGGCGGTGATCTCTCTCATCTTCATTTCGGCGAAGACGATAGAGTTTTTATTAGAGATCATTCGGGCCCGGCCGTACCGGCTACGCGGGACGCACGTTCGGCGCCTCGTCGCCGGATCGGTCG
Organism: Streptosporangiaceae bacterium; assembly: GCA_025964695.1. GTDB lineage: Bacteria > Actinomycetota > Actinomycetes > Streptosporangiales > Streptosporangiaceae > Actinomadura_E. The sequence goes on from JAOPYK010000009.1 coordinate 31,740, forward strand.
GTCGTTACACGGCATGCCGTGGAGGGGATTCCCGATGATGCATGATCTGACGTCCGGCCTGCCACACTACGGCCCATACTCACCGCTGATCGGCGTCGCCGTGCTGGCGGCCGTCGTCATCGTGGTCGCGGTGGCGGTGTTTCACAGCTCCAGACACCACTGATCGCGCCACTCGGGTTCGGGACCATGCCGGCCGCGAGCACCGCCGCGTTGCACGGAGTCACCGTCCAGGACTCCGGCCTGGCCTCGGGGGTGCAGACCACCATGCAGCAGGTCGGCAGTGCACTCGGTCTCGCCGTCCTCGTGACCCTCGCGCTCCGCTACGCCGGTGACGAGGTCCAGCGTGGCCTGCCCGCGGAGGTCGCGACGACGGCGGGCTACGTCATGGCCTTCCGCATCGGGGCTGCGCTGATGGTGCTCGGTGGGGTGCTCATCGTCCTCCCAACGGGGAGGTCAGGCCTGGTCGTGGTGCAGGCCGTGTTCGTAGGCGAAGATCACGGCGTGTACGCGGTCCCGGAGACCGAGTTTCTCCATGACGTGGCGGACATGAGTCTTGACGGTGTTCGGGGAGATCCCGAGCTGGGCTCCGATCTCTGTGTTGGACAGCCCGCGGGTGATCAGGGTGAGCACCTCGCACTCACGCCCGGTCAAGGTGTCCAGAGCCGCCGCGGACCGGGTGGGGCGGGCTGGACGGTGCGCGAACACCGAGATCAGCCGCCGGGTGACCGAGGGGGCGAGGAGCGCCTCGCCCCCCGCGACGAGCCGGATTCCGGAGATCAGGTCTTCCGGCCGGGCGTCCTTGAGCAGGAATCCGCTGGCCCCGGCGGCGAGCGCGTCGAAGACGTACTCGTCGAGGTCGTAGGTGGTCAAGATGAGGACGCGTGAGCCGCCCGAGGCGGTGATGTCTCGGGTGGCGGTGATCCCGTCGGTGCCGGGCATCCGTACGTCCATCAGTACGACATCAGGTGTGAGCCCGCGCGCCTGGACGGTGGCGGCTGCTCCGTCCGCGGCCTCGCCCAGTATCTCGAGATCCGGTTGGGTGCCGAGCAGGGCTCGCAGCCCGGCGCGGATGAGCGGCTGGTCGTCGGCCAGCAGGACCCCGATCGTCATGGGTTCTCACCGAGCGGGAGATGTGCGCACAGCTCGAAGCCGCCGCCGGAACGCGGGCCGGCGCGCAGCCAGCCACCGTGGGTCGCGGCCCGTTCTCGCAGGCCGAGCAGGCCCTGGCCGCTCTCGGTCGGGCCGGGCCGGGCGGGCCCATCATCGAGCACGCGGACGGTCAGCGCGCCGGGGTCGCGTCTGATCTTGACCCGCGCGGTGCGCGACTGCGAGTGCCGCAGCACGTTGGTCAGCCCTTCCTGTACGACGCGGTACGCCGCCAGATCCACACTGCCGGGGAGCGTGCCGGGCTTACCCTCGACCGATGCGGACAGCCCGGTGTCGGCCAGCCGGTCGAGCAGAACCGGCAGCTGGTCGAGGCCGGGCTGGGGGGCCGCACTGTCCGGCGAGTGGCGGAGCACCCCCAGGGTCTGCCGTAGCTCGGCCATGGCCTGGCGGCTGGCCGACTCCAGACCGGCCAGCAGGGTGGGATCGGGCGGATGCCCGGATTCGGCGAGCATCCGCGCCGTACCCGCCTGCAGCGCGACCACGCTGATGTGGTGGGCGACGATGTCATGCAGCTCCCGGGCGATGCGGGCGCGTTCCGCCGCCGCCGAGGCCGCCGCGGCGGCGCTCTGGTAGGCCCGCCTGCTGCGCGAGCCGTCACCCAGCGCCCATGCCGCCACCCCGAGTACGACAGTGAGCACTAGGGACTCTGGGCGGTGGACATCCCAGAGCAACGCCGACTCGAGCCCGGTGACGGACAGGACCAGAGCCACGGTGGCCTGCCATCGGGAGGTGTGCGCGGCCACACCGGCGAGCGCGATCAACGGCGCCGGGAAGACCACGAGGGGGCTGAGCGCGCCCCATTCGTGGCCACCGCGCATGGCCAGCAACCCGGCCGCGACCCCGGTCGTGATCGCCCACACCAGGCGCGGCCGGACCCGCCACCAGGCCAGGGCACCGATGCCGGGAATCGCCATCGCCGCCCACCAGAACCCGCTGGCGTGCCGGTAAGGATCGAAGCCCGGCAGCTCGAAGATGAGGAGCAGGCCGAGCGCGAGCGCACCATCGCGCAACGGAGGAACGGCCCAGGACCGGCACATGGCGGGCTCCACCTTCTTCGACGAGACCACCTGACCGTACGACGCCGGCTCGGGGTGTGGCATCCATCTGCTGAAGGAGCGTCGGATCACCCCGTGGGGTGAGGAGATCACCCTTCCGGGCGACTCCGAAGACCGCCGAGCGCGGTGATGTGCGAGCGAGCCGGCGTTCCTACCGTCGGGGCATGGACGTAGTGCGATGTGCGGGACTGACCAAAAGGTACGGTTCGACCACGGTGGTCGACCGGCTCGACCTGTCCGTGGCCCCGGGCGAGATCGTGGGATTCCTCGGCCGTAACGGCGCCGGCAAGACGACGACGCTGCGGATGCTGCTCGGGCTGATCCGCCCGGACGCGGGGTCGGCGTGGCTGTTCGGCGACCCGGTGCCCTGCCCGGACCGGTTGCCCGCCGTGGGCGCGATGATCGAAGAGCCCGCCTTCTACCCCTGGCTCACCGGCACGGCCAACCTCACGGTGCTCGCCGACACCGGGCCGCCGGTCCCAGCGGACGCGATCACGCGGGCACTGGAACGGGCCGGCCTGGCCGAAGCGGCCGGCACGAAGGTGAAGACCTACTCGCAGGGGATGCGGCAGCGCCTCGGGCTGGCCGCCGCGCTGTTGCGCGAACCCCGGCTGCTGCTGCTCGACGAACCCGCCAACGGCCTGGATCCGCCCGGGCTCCGGGAGTTCCGCGAGACGCTGCGCGGCCTCGCCGGCGCCGGTTCGGCCATCCTCCTGTCCAGTCATCTGCTCGGCGAACTCGACCAGATCTGCGATCGGGTCGTACTGATCGACGGCGGCCGCCTCATCGCGACCGTGCGCCCCGGCGAGTTGCCCGCACCGCGCAGCACCATCACCGTCCGGTCGGCCGATCGGGACCGGGCGACTTCGCTGCTCGCGGCCGACGGGATCGAAGTGAAGGCCATGGGGCCGGAACGGCCCAGCCTCGAGGACTGGTTCATCACGCTCACCGAGAAGGACGACCATGCGTCTGCTCCGCGCTGAACTGCGCAAACTACGCCGCCCGCTGACCCTTTGGGTGCTGGGACTCGGCACCCTCCTCTCGGTCGTCCTGGCCTGGGGCGGCCTGACCAACGACCACGACTATCTGGCCTCGCCCGGATACCGCGCGCCCGCGCCGGTGAGCTGCGCCGATCTCGGTCTGCCCGGCGGACCGGACTGCGCCCGGCAACTGGCCGTCTACCAGCGGGTGGCCACGGCCGGCGTGAAGAACGACATCGCAACCACCCTGCGGGCGATCCGGAGGTCGGCGGTCCTGGACGTCTACGTCGAACAACCGCTCGGCGCCGGGGCCATGGCCGGGGGGTTGATGGCCTCACTGCCCGGACTGGCGCTGATCGCCCTGCTGGCGGCGGGCCACGCCGGTGGCGAATGGACCGGCCGTACCCTCAAGACGGTGCTGGCCGTCGAAGGCAGACGGTGGCGGTTCCTCATGGCCAAGGCGCTCAGTCTGTGGCTCGCGTCGGTGCTCTTGCTGGCTCTGGCATGGGCGGCGCTCGCCGCCGCCACGCCGGTCTGGCGCGCGGCGTTTCCACTGCCGGTCCACCATCCGAGCCTGCAGGAGCAGTGGGCGCACACCTGGCCGGTTCTCTGGCACGCCGTGCTCACTCTTGCTGTGTTCTCCGCACTGGCGGTCACCGCCGCCGTACTCACCCGATCGGTCGTAGGCACTCTGACCGCCACCGTCGGGACGATCCTCGCCGCCTTGATCGCGGCCGGCTTCCGCACGGTCAGCGACTGGAGCCCAGCGACCTGGGTGTCGGCCTGGACCCGCTTTCCCGCCCAAGCGAACGTCGTCACCAGCTTCTGGGCCCGCGTGTCCGGCCAGCCGACCCGGGCCGGCTTCCAGCAACCCCATCTCGGCTGGGCGGCCGCGCTGCTTTGCCTGACCGGGTTCACCGCCGCCTGCTGGACGATCTCGGTCGTGTGGCTCCGCCGGACGGACATCGCCTAACAGCCCATACCAGCGGCCGCCTGAACACCCTCTGGCCTCCAAGCGCTCCTCCAACCGCTATTGACGGCCCCTTGACCGGTATCTAAAATCCGAATGCAATCGACTGCATAGCGGGTCGGCCGAGCGGGGGTCTTCGCCAGGAGGCGTGCTCCGATGGCCAAGCGCGAGAAGTGGATAGATCCGAAGAACTGGGCGAGTCTGAAGCCGTTCGGGATCGGCGAGGGCCGGCCGAACAACTACGCCGAGATCTGGAAGGCGTTTCGCGAGAACCGCGGCCGGCGCGGGTACGCCTGGCGGATCCTCAAAGAGGGCACCTGCGACGGCTGTGCCCTCGGCACCAAGGGCATGCGCGACTGGACCATGGACGAGGTCCATCTGTGCAACGTCCGGCTGCGGTTGCTGAGGCTCAACACGATGCCGGCCCTCGATGAGGGCATCCTCGCGGACGTCTCCGGTCTGGCCGGCCGGAGCAGCGCCCAGCTCCGCGATCTCGGCAGGCTCCCGTACCCCATGGTGCGCCGGGCGGGCGAGGTGGGTTTTTCCCGGATCGGCTGGGATGAGGCGCTCGGCCTCTCCGCCGACGCGCTGCGGGAGGCCGGTCCGGACCGGTTCGGCGTCTACATGACCAGCCGGGGCGAGCCCAACGAGAACTACTACGCCGCGCAGAAGGCGGTACGGGCGCTGGGCGGCAACTCGATCGACAACGCCGCGCGGGTCTGCCATTCACCGAGCACGGTGGCGCTCAAGGGTGCCCTCGGCGTGGCCGCGACGACCTGCTCGTACACGGACTGGGTCGGCAGCGACCTGATCATCTTCATCGGTTCGAACGTGGCCAACAACCAGCCTGTGGCGATGAAGTACCTTTACCACGCGAAGAAGGCGGGCACCCGGGTCGCCGTCGTCAACAACTACCGCGAGCCCGGCATGGAGAAGTACTGGGTGCCCTCCAACGTGGAGAGCGCCGTCTTCGGCACGAAGATCGCCGACAGGTTCTTCCTCGTCAACGTCGGCGGCGACGTCGCGTTCCTGTCCGGCGTGCTCAAGCACATGGTCGAGAACGACTGGGTGGACAGCGGCTTCATCGAAGAGCACACCACCGGCTTCGGTGAACTCAGCGCCCTCCTCGGCAAGGAGTCCTGGGCGGAGCTGGAGGCCGGATCAGGGGCGAGCCGCGACGACATGCTCCAGCTCGCCCGCATGCTCAGCGAGGCGAAGACCGCCGTCCTGGTCTGGAGCATGGGGATCACCCAGCACGAGTTCGGTGAGGACAACGTCCGGGCGATCATCAATCTGGGCCTGTCCAAGGGCTTCGTCGGCCGGGAGGGCAGCGGTCTGATGCCGATCCGTGGCCACTCCGGCGTGCAGGGCGGCGCTGAGATGGGCGCCTATGCCACGGCGTTGCCGGGCGGGCGCCCGCTGAGCGACGCCGCTCACTTCTCGGCGCTGTGGGGATTCGACGTTCCCGAGGGCAAGGGCCGGACCGCCCCGGAGATGATCGCGGCGGCGCACGACGGCGAGCTGGACGTGCTGATCAGCTCCGGCGGGAACTTCCTCGAGGTGCTGCCCGACCCGGCGTACACCCGGGCGGCGCTGTCCAGCGTCCGGCTGCGCGTCCACATCGACATCTGCCTGTCCAGCCAGATGCTCGCCGATCCCGGCGGGACGGTGCTGCTGCTCCCGGCGCAGACGCGGTACGAGATGGCGGGCGGGGTCACCGAGACGTCCACGGAACGACGCGTCATCTTCAGCCCCGAGATCGACGGGCCGCGCATCGGCGAGGCCTGGCCGGAATGGCGTATCTTCACCGAGCTCGCCGCCCGTACTCGCCCTGAGCTGGCCGATCTGGTCCGATTCGACGGCACCCCTGCGATCCGGGCGGAGATCGCCCGCGCGGTGCCGTTCTACGAGGGGATCCAGCACCTGAAGGAGTACGGCGACCAGTTCCAGTACGGCGGCAGACACCTGTGCGCGGACTGGAGGTTCCACACGCCGGACGGGAAGGCGCATTTCGCCGCAGTGAGCCCGCCGGCGCTGGGACGGCCCGACGGGTCGTACGCGGTGGCAACGCGGCGCGGCAAGCAGTTCAACAGCATGGTCCATGAGCACCGTGACGAGCTGACCGGAGCCGTCCGCGAGGCGGTCCTGATGAACCCGGCCGACGCGGACCGGCACGGGTTCACCGACGGCGACCAGGTACTGCTGACCAGCGCGTCAGGAGAGCTGCGGGGGCGGATCCTGCGCGCCCCGGTCGCTCCGGGGAACCTCCAGGTGCACTGGCCGGAAGGAGAGGTGCTGATCGACCGGTCCAGGCTGTCGCCGCAGGCCGGTATCCCGGACTACAACGCGGTCGTGACCGTTGCGCGAGCGCCCGGCCAAGCGACTTTCACGGGTGACCGCTGTTAAGGACACCGTCTCTTCTTCGGGGATCGTGATTTCGGGGAACCGTCGTTCGGGGGATCGATCAAAGGAGTTCCACGCATGACCACCGCCCGAACAGACGACCCCACCCGAGGCAGATGGCTGATCGCCGGTTCGGCGGTGCTGTTCCAGCTCGCGCTCGGTGCCGTCTACGCCTGGAGTGTCTTCTCCAAGGCGCTGCAGAAACACGGCAGCGCCTTCCACCTCACCAAGTCCCTGGCGGCTCTGCCGTTCTCGGTCACCATCGGAATGATCTTCCTGGGCACCTACCTCGGCGGGCGTATCCAGGATCGGCGTGGTCCCCGCATCGTGGCCCTGGTCGGCGGGGTGGTCTACTCGCTGGGGATCCTGCTGGCCAGTGTCGCCTCCGGCAGGTCCGATCTCTGGTTGCTCATCCTCGGGTACGGGGTGATCGCGGGATTCGGGCTCGGTCTGGGCTACATCGTGCCGATCGCCATGCTGCAGAAGTGGTTCCCCGACAAACGCGGCCTCATCACCGGCATTGCCGTCGGCGGCTTCGGGTTCGGTGCCGTGGTGACCTCGCCCATCGCGCAACGGCTCGTCGCCCATTACGCCAAGGTGCCGACGCGCTCCTTCCTCTGGCTGGGCCTCGCCTATCTGATCGTGGTCCTGGTCGGCGCGTCGCAGTTCCGCAACCCACCGGAGGGGTACGCGGTGCCGGGGTGGCAGCCGGCCACGAGCGGGCGGGTCGTGGAGACCCTCCGCGACTACACCCCGTCCGAGGCGTTGCGCACGCCGCAGTGGTACCTGCTGACCGCGATCCTGTGCCTGAACGTCGCCGCCGGGATCGGGCTGATCTCAGTGGTCGCCTCCGCGGCCGGTGACGTGGCGGGCTACAGCGCCGCGGCGGCCTCCACCCTCACCGGGATCATGGGGCTGTTCAACGGCGGCGGGCGCATCTTCTGGGGCTGGTTGTCCGGGCGCACCGGCCGGATGACCGCGTTCCTCTCGATGCTCGGCCTCCAGGGCGTGTGCTTCCTGGTCCTCCCGCATGCCTCGTCGGCCGGGCTGTTCGCGGTGCTGGCCGCCGTCATCTATCTCTGCTACGGAGGCGGCTTCGGGACCATGCCGGCGACCGCGGGAGATTTCTTCGGCCTGCGCAACGCCGGCGCCATCTACGGGCTCATGATCGTCGCGTGGAGCATCGGCGGCGTCGGCTCGCCTCTGCTGGTCGCCGCTCTCATTCACGGGAACAACTACACGACCGCGTTCACCGTCGTCGGCATCATGGCATTCGCCGCGATGATCCTTCCGCTGCTGACCCGGCCCGCCGGAGTCACCCGGAAACCCACCACCTCCCCTGCTCCCGCGAACTGAGGAGGCGCGCCTGACCTCCCCTGCTTCGATTGTCAGTGGATCCAGGTCAGTGGATCCACATCAGTCGCTCGAGGTCAGGAGGACCGAACCTCTGCGGGGTGGATCACTTCGGTGATCCCGCGGGCCGCCAGATGCCGAGGGTTCTCGACCTGCTGGGCGAGGACCGCCGTGGCACGGACGCCGTCGGTGGCCAGTCGTACCCAGGCCTCGTAGAACGCACCCCCGGGCGCACACGTGGCACGGGTCGGCGCGGTGATCTCGTCACCGGCGTCGACGACCAGGGCGGTGGTGCGCCGGACCGCCGGCGGGCGTTGTCCGGCCCACCGGGCCGCCAGCTCGGCGACCCGGTTGCCGATCGGCTTCGGCTTGCGCGCGTTGGTCAGCAACCCCAGTGAGTACTCCAACTCGGGAAAGTCGGCGAGTCCACGGTCCACGTCGTGGGAGCACCACCACGTGATGGCCGTGAGATTCTCACAGCTGAGGGCGTTGAGGACGGTCGCCTCGGCGAAGTCGGCGGCCCGCTCGGCCGGAACGTGCGGTGCGGGGGCACCGACCTCCTGCAGCCAGACCGGCCGCCCCGGATCGATCGCCCACGCCTTGGACAGCTCGATCAGGTACTCGGCGAGGTGGCGGGTCGCGGCACCATCCGCGCCGTGCCGTTGCGCGGTGCCGTTGAAGACCCAGGAGTGCACCGTGGTGGCGGCGCCGAGCCGGCTGGCGTGCGCCGGAGTGAACCCGTGCCCGTCCTGGAACCATACGGCGTCGTACTCGCTGTGCGTGTGCGGTTTCCCCGGCGCACCCTGATCGCAGGCCTCCAGAAGGCGCAGGATCCAGTGTTGCGCGGAGTCCGGGTCGGCCTCATCGCGGTCGGGGTGCGGCGCGTCGGAGAACTGGTTGACCTCGTTGCCCAGGGTCATCGCGATGAAGTTGGGCCGATCGGCCAGCGCGGCCGCCAGCGTACGAAGGTATTCGGCCTGGGCCGCGATGGCCACAGGATCGGTGAACATGTTCCGGCGGTGCCAGGTGCGCAGCCAGGACGGTACGAAGTCGAAGCTCGACAGGTGACCTTGGAGGCCGTCCACGCTCACGTCGAGGCCACGCTCGGCGGCGGCGTCGACCATCGAGAGAAGCTGGTCGACGGCGCGGGGCCGGATCAGCGTCCGGTTGGGCTGGAAGAGCGGCCACAGCGGGAAGAGCCGGATGTGGTCGAGCCCCAGATCGGCGATGGAGTCCAGGTCGGCACGGGTGTCATCGAGGTTGAAGTCGAGCCAGTGGTAGAACCAGCCCACACTAGGGGTGTAGTTGACGCCGAAGCGGACTCGTGGGCTCGCCCGATCCGGCGACAGGAACGAACCGGCGGAGTCAGATGAGGGGGAGGCTGCGGGGTCCACGATGCCGGAGAGCCCTTCGTCGGTAGGGAGAGACAACAGTGGTCCGCGACCACCGCGGCTCCATTGTGCCGGGACCTACGACATCTTCCGTGGCCCGGGCCCAGCCGGGGGCGGGGGCGGGGGCGGGGGCGGCCTCGGGCTGCCCGAGCGGCGTCGCCAAGGTCACCGCCGCCGTGTTGTTCTTCCGAGCCGTCACCTATCTGCTGCCCATCCCGCTGGAGCACGCGCTCTGGACCCTACCCGGATCCCACCAGCGCCGCACCCGGCCAAAGCAGTGATCATCGCATTTCCGGCCTTGTCCCAGATCGGCATTCTCCAGCGCCGCGCACAGCAATGGTGCGGTAATGATTTGCGCCCGAATCACCGGAAACGTGATCAACGCTGTGATGCGGAGTAGGCTCGTACGGTCCTGATACAGGGACCGCCTGACGGAACTATTCCGACGCAGCAAGGGACAGCAAAGAATGATTTGTCAGTCCGAAGGCAGAGCACTCAGAAGGAACCTTGCCGTGCGTTTCCTGATCGGCGCTTCCGCTGCGACCGCATTTCTGTGGAGCTTCGCGCCGCTTTCGGCGAGCGCAGACCCAGAGCCCACCCAAACGGAGATCACCGATATCAGCCACGGCGGAAACGGCACCAACAACCATAATTCCTTCTCCGTCAAGAGCCCCACGAACAACCACGGCTACCAGCACACCTCGTCCAGCACCGAAGGCGGGGTGACCAGCATTCAGAACGCCATGTGCAAGAACGTCAAGGTATGCCACATAACCCAGAATTTCTCCCCGGTAGCCGAGACTGTCACTCCACATGAGACCGAAACGCTTATTGCGAAAAAGGCCGGCGAGTCATCGGCGGAAGAGGCCGGAAGACCTGCCCCCGGCAATGTGAGTGCACTCTTTCCCTTGTACCCGTTGGGCCTCATGGGGACGGTGTCGGCCGCCGCGATACCGCCGTCCACGGGGGTGGCCGGCCGCGCGGCGCCGGACGCGGGCCAACGCGCGCCCCGGCTCTCGGCCGACGCTGGGAACCGCCCGACGGGCTTCGTGCACCGCCGTGGCCACCGGGTGAGGTCCGGGCGGGCTCTCGGTTGAGTGCGGCGGAAACGGGCGCAGACCGAAGTGCCGCCGCGGGGCCGAGGCCTGCGGCGGCACTTCTGGCGTGCTGCTAGGGGTTACGGGTGATGGTGAAGGTCGACGTGGTGTTCTGCAGATCGATGAAGTTGTTGCTCAACTTCAGGTTGTTGAAGGTGGCGGAGCCGACCGCGGGTCCCTGACCGGGCTCGGGCAGCTCGTTGGCCCAGATCGCGTACCCGGACCTGGCACCGTAGGCGTCCCCGTTCTTCTGGGCACCCGTGATCGAGACGTTGGTGAAGATCGTGTCGGTGACGGGGTGCTGCGGCTGGCCTCCCGAGTAGTTGGTCTGGAACATGATGCCGGAGTACGTCGGGTCCACGATGTCCACGTCGCTCACGCGGATCCCCTGGAACTCCTTGGAGGCCGAGAACAGCCAGATGGCCGGGAAGACCTGCTTGCCCCAGAAGTGGCCACCGGCCCGGACGACCGAGATGTTCTGGAAGTTCGTCGTCGGGGTCGCCCCGAAACCGTTCATCGGGATGCCGAAGTCCAGCGAGCTGATCGTGATGCCCGAGTAGACGAGGGTGTCGGCGATGTAGATGTTGCGGAACGTGTTGTCGAATCCGCCGTACACCGCGACGCTGGCGGCCCGCCAGGTCAGGATGGACGACAGGTTCTCGAAGACGTTGGCGCTGTCGCTGGCGGAGTTCGAGTCGGTGGCCGAGAACAACGCGAAGCTGTCGTCGCCGGTCGCCCGGGCCTCGATGTTGGAGACCAGGTTGCCGGTGCTTCCGTTGGTCATGTTGATCCCGTCCGCGAACGTGTCGCGGATCCGGGAGTTCTTGATGGTCATGTTGTCGGTGTTGGTACCCCAGTACATGCAGACCGTGTGCTCGACCCAAATGTTGTCGATCACCATGTTCGCGACGTTGGCGAGGTCGAACACCTTGCCGGGGCCGTCGATGCGGGAGGTGTAGTTGCCGAAGAAGGCGAACCCGGAGAATGTCGAGCCGTTCGCCGTCGCGTCCGCCCGGAACCCGGCGTCGGTGTTCTCCTGCGTGGCCGGTGTGTGGAACCGGGTGTACCACGGGCCGGCACCGACGATCTTGAGTGCCTTTCCGTAGACCTGGAACTTGTTCGCCGTCTGGTAGTCGCCCGGCGGCAGGTAGACGCCGACCAGGCTGCTGTCCTGCCGGGCCTTGTCGAGCGCGTCCTGCACGTTCTGCTGTGTGAGGCCCGCCGGCACCGCGTACTTCGCCGGGTCCGGGTTGGCGATGGGCGACACCTGCTCCAGGTTGATGAAGTCGATCGCGTAGGTGGAGGTGTTGGCGGAGTCCTTCTGCAGCTTGATCTTGCTTCCGGCCGGCACGGTCGTGCCGAGCATGACGTTGGCCTCGTCGTAGATGTGCCGCGGCGTCGAGTCCGGCGAGTTGCCGGGGCTCGTCTCGCTGCCGTACAGCCAGGCGTACTTGGAGGTCAGGTCGATGGCCTTGAGGAAGCTGCCGTTGACGTAGACGTTGAGCGTCGAGTCGATGCCGCCGCCGCCCGCGGCGTCCGGGATGGAGAACCGGGTGACGAGCGTGTTGGTGCTCGCCCGGGTGGTGAACTCGACACTGCTGCCGGTCGAGTCGAGTTTGACCGCCTTGCGGCCGGACGCCTCGCCCGCCAGATCACCGACGTTCCGGTTCGGGCCGACGACGGTCGCGCCGCCGCCGAGGACGCCGTCCTCGGCTTCGTACACGTCGTACGGCATGTTCGCGCCGCGTCCGACGAAGAACGGCCGGGTGCTGGTGTTGTTGGCGCGCTTGACCGGTAGTTCATTGGCGTCGTCGTCCAGGACGACCTTGACGTTGTACTTGCCGTTGGCGGCCGTCCAGTTGCCGAGGTTGACCGGGCTGGTGGTGGCGCCGTTCGCGATGACCCCGCTGTAGGACCCGGTCAGGGTCTTCACGACGGCGTTGGTCGTCGCGTCCGCGATCGTCAGCGTGATGCCGTGCGCTCCGCTCGCGGAGCTCAGGCTGCCCTGGTTCTTGATCGCGACGGAGAAGCCGACGTTGTCGCCGTTGGCCGGATTGCCCGGCGTCCAGCCGACCGCCGACGCCACCAGGTCGGAGCTGGAGACAGGGCCGATGACCAGCGAAGACGGATTGGCGAAGCTGTTGTTGAGATCGTTCAGCTCGATGATCTGGTCGGATTCGTCGACCTTGGCGCTGAGCGGGTAACTGCCCGCGTCCAGGGCGCCGATGCTGACGGAGACGGTGTCGGACGCACCTGTGGCCAGGGCCCCGACCGGCGCGGTGCCGACCTTCTTGTCGGCCAGGTAGAAGTTGACGTCCGACGCGGGCGAGGCCGCCGTGCCGATGTTCTTGACCGTGGCCTTCAGGGTCACGGCATCGGTCTCGATCGGGGACGCGGGGGTCCAGCCCATGTCGGTGATCGTCAGATCCGGGGTCGGTGCGGGCGTGCCGATGACCTGGAACTCGGCGACCTGCCCGGCCGCGGACCCGGTGTTGGTCGTGATCTTGAGCTGCACCTCGGCGACGCGACCGGTGACCGGGATGCTCACCGAGTTGCCGGTCGCCGGGTTGAAGGTGTACGCCGTCGGAGCCACCAAGCGGGTGAAGCCCGCGGTGCTGTCCTCGCGTCCGAGCACCTCGATGGTCTGCGTACGGGTCCCCCAGGCGCTGTCGGGGTTCAGCTTCAGTACGACCGAGCTGAGATCGGCCTTCCCTTTCAGGTTGACGGTCAGGGTGTTCGGGTAACTGCCGGAGGCGCCTTCCCAGTAGGTCGTCACGTTGTCGTCGTTCGCGTTCGTGGCCACGAAGGTGAAGACCGACGACGAGGCCGTGATGGCCTTGCCCACGGCCAGGTTCGTGCCCTTGACGGTGCCGGTGCGGGTGACGGTGTTGCTCTTCCCCGACTCGTTGCCGGCCGCGTCCTTGGCCGTGACGTAGTACGACACGGTCGCGCTGTCAGGCTGGCTGTCGGTGTAGGTCAGGACGTTGCCCGCCACGCCGGCGCGCAGTGTCCCGTCGGCGTAGACGTTGTAGCCGGTCACGCCCTTGTTGTCGGTGGACGCGGCCCAGGTCAGCTTGATCTGACCCGACGCGGGCTGGGTGTACGCCAGGTTTCCCGGCACCGTCGGCGCCTCGTGGTCGGCCGTGTCACCGGTACGGGTGACGGTGTTGCTTGGGGCTGACTCGTTGCCGGCCGCGTCCCTGGCCTTCACGTAGTACGAGACAGTGTCGCTGGTCGGCTGGCTGTCGGTGTAGGTCAGGATGTTGCCCGCCACGCCGGCGCGCAGCGTGCCGTTGGCGTAGACGTCGTAGCCGGTCACGCCCTTGTCGTCCGTCGACGCGGCCCAGGTCAGCTTGATCTGACCCGACGCGGGCTGCGTGTAGGCGAGGTTCCCCGGCGCGGTCGGCGGCTGCGTGTCGCTGCCCTGGGCCGGCCCGTACACCTCGAATTCGGACAGCTGACCGGCCGGCCAGACGTTGTTGGCCGTGATGTTCAGCCGTAGGTAACGTGTGGTGACCTCGGTGAAGTTGATCGTCGCCGTGTTGCCGTCGGCCGGGTTGAAGGCGTAGCCCGCCGAAGCGACGACGTCGGAGAAGGCGGTGCCGTCCGCGCTGCCCTGCACCCTGAGGGTCTGGGTCCTGGTCTCCCAGCCTGCCGGGAGCTTCAGGACCACCTTGTTCACCTTGGCGGCCGATCCTAGGTCGACCTGGATCCACTGCGGGAGCGCGTTGTTGGTGCTCTCCCAGTAGGTGGCCTGGTCTCCGTCGCCGGCCTTGGCCGCCGGGTATGACGACGCGGAACTGCTCGCGGTCAGGGTCTTTCCCTGTGCGAGGTTCGGCGACGACGACCCCGTCGCGCCGTGCACTTCCAGCTCGGACAGCTGCGCGGCCGCCCAGCCGGTGTTCGCCGTGATGCTGACCCGTACGAAGCGGGCGTCCGCCGCTGTGAAGTCGATCGTCACGACGTTGTTCGAGGCCGGGTCGAAGGAGTACCCGGCGGGTCCGGCGAGGGTGGCGAAGTTCGTTCCGTCCGTGCTGCCCTGCACCCTCAGGGTCTCTGTCCTGGCCTCCCACCCCGTCGGAAGCTTCAGTACGACCTGGTCGATGCTGGTGGTCTTGCCCAGATCCACCTGAGCCCACTGCGGGAGCGAAGTACCTGAGCTCTCCCAGTACGTGGCCTGGTTACCGTCGTTGACGTTGCCGGCCGTGTAGGCGCCGTTGGAACTGCTGGCCGAGGCCGCCTTCCCGGCCGCCAGATTCGGGCCGCCGGCCGCCGACGCCGGCGAGGCCGGCAAGGCCAGTCCGGCGGACGCGAGCAGCCCGATCGCGGCCGTGGCCACGACCATCCGCCATCGCCTGTGCTTGGTTCGCATGGGCGTTCCGTACCTCTCATTTGGAACGGCGCCTGGCCGTCCGCGGCGGCGCCCTCGGGGGTGGAGCACCTGACCTCTGAGCGGGGCAGGTGGGACGCCGCCCCGACAGTAAGAAATTCGACAACGTTACGCAATACATAGACAGAAAATAGAAAAAGATGGATGATCAGCAGGCAAGATGTGGAGGAGTCGCCACAAAACTCATCGCTTCCCCGGCGGACGAACAAGCCGCCCCTCCCCCTGGCGAGGGAGGGGCGGCTGCCCTGCGAGCGGTACGGTCAGGCTGCGGGCTCCTGCTTACGGGCCTTCCTCGGGAGCAGAAAACCGACCAGGAAGGCCACCACCGTGAGGCCGAGGGCGATCAGAGTGACCTGCTCGGTGGCCGCGAGAGCGTTGGTCTTGACCTCCGCCGGGCTGTGCGCTTCGACGGTGAACCGGTTGAAGAAGACGGTGCCGAGCACCGCGACGCCCAGAGCGGCGGCCAGCTGCTGGATGGACTCCAGGGCGCCGGCGGCCGAGCCGACCTCGTGGTCCTGGATCTCGCCCATGATGATGTCGAACATCGGGACGAAGATCATGCCCATGCCGATCCCGAAGACCAGCGCCGGAGCGGCCAGGTTCCAGCCGCCCAGCTCGGTCCCGGAGGTCTGGAACACCGCGTAGACCCCGGCCATGCCGGCGCCCATCACGGCCAGCCCCAGGTGCAGGACCTTACGGCCGAGCTGGGGAAGCATCGCGCCGGCGGCGGAACCGATGAACGCGCCGACCGCCCAGGGAGCCATGGCGAGGCTGGCACCGATCGGGCTGTAGCCCAGGCCGAGTTGCAGCAGGAAGCCCAGGGCGAGCGAGAAGCCGATGATCGCGATGAAGAAGACGATCACGAACAGCACGCCGGAGGCGTACGACCTGCGGGCGAAGACGCTCAGCTCGACCAGCGGCGTCCGGCCGGAGGCCGTGCGGCGCAGCTGATGCCGGGCGAAGACCCCGAGGACCACGACCGAGGAGGCCAGCATGGCCAGGATCCAGGCGGGCCACCCGTGCTCACGGCCCTGCACCAGCGGGTAGACGAGCAGGCCCATCCCGGTACCGGCGATCAGGATGCCGGCGATGTCCAGCCCACCGGACCGGTCGCCGGCCGAGGACGGCAGCGCCTTCCGGCCCGCGATCAGAGCGAACGCGCCGAGCGGCAGGTTGATCAGGAAGATCATGCGCCAACCGGTGCCGAACAGGTCGGCCTTGATGAGCAGTCCGGCGACGATCGGGCCGAGGATGGTGGCCAGCCCGATGGCCGGCCCGAAGACGCCCCAGGCCCTGGCCTGGTCCTCACCCGGGAACAGATCCCGGATCAGGCCGAAGCACTGCGGCACCATCGCCGCACCGAACATCGCCTGGACCATGCGTGCCGCGATCAACGTCTCAGACGACACGGCCATGCCGCAGGCCAGGGAGGCGACGACGAAGCCGGCCGCACCGGCCAGCAGCATCCGCCGGCGCCCGAACATGTCCCCCAGTCGGCCGCCGGTGAGCAGGCCGACCGCGAGGACCAGGGTGTAGCTGGCGGCGATCCACTGCAGGGTCGCGTAAGAACCGCCGAGGTCCTTGCGGATGACGGGCAGGGCGACGTTGACGATGCTCGCGTCGAGCAGGTTCATAAGAGTCGCGGTCAAGATCGCGAAGAGGCCGAGCCAGCGCCGGACCGGTGCTGCGGAGGCCGGGGCGGCACCGGCAGGTACGTCGAGGATTGCGGTCACGGGAGTCCTTCCAGCGGAGCCTTTGCGGAACGAAGCGTTCTGTTCCTAGATTAACAGAACGGAATGCTTTATTCCACTGTCGGCACCTGCTGATGCCTCCTTCGGACGAGCGGGTCACAGCGGCGGTGGACCGAGGCTCCGGAGGGGGCCGGCAGAGGGTCACCGGCCGAAGGTGATGACCAGTCCGGACCAGGTGAGCGGAATGGCGCCGTGGCCCTGGCCGGTTTCCGGGTTCCAGTGCTCGGCGAACCTGGAGTGTTCCACCGCGGCTCGGGACATGACGGCGATCGCCTCGGTGAGGTCATCGCGACCCCAGCGGCGCGCGGCGAGTGCGGCCAGGTAGTTCATCTGCATCCAGGCGGTGCCGCGCCAGTAACCGTCCGGCTGGTAGCTGGAATGGTCCCGGGCGACATAGGCCAGGCCGTACGGAGCGGCGAAACGGTGCGGGTCGGCGAGTTGGTTCAGGGCCCGGGTGGCCTTGGCGGGGTCCGCGGTGACCAGTGCGCCCAGGACGCCGTCGAGGGTCGGTATCCGCGCGGTGCCGCCGCCGCCGATCACCGGCGCGTCCGACCACAGCCCCTCGTCCGCGTCCCACAGCACGTCGTCCATCACCGCGGCGAGCCGTACGGATCGTTCACGCCAGAACGGGTCCCCGGTCAGCTCGGCCAGTTCGGCGGCGGCGTGCGCGTACAGCGCGTTGTACGCGGCGGGTGCGCACTCGAAGACCGTGGAGTGCTCGGCGACACCATGGTCGTCGAATTGCGTGGCGTCGACCAGATGCCAGTCGAAGACGGTCCAGTTCGGCTTGTCCCAGCGCAGCGTGGCGGGGTCGGCCACCCCGATGTAGGGCGCGACCCAGTCGTCCCAGCGCGGCGAGTCGTCGGCTCCGGACTCCCAGGGATGCACCAGGCGGATCAGTCCCTCGGGTGTGCGGCGGCGACGCCACAGCCAGTCCAGAGCAGCACCGATCCGGTCGGTGAGGCCGGCGGGCAACGGGCCCGCCGCGGCGAGGACGCGCGCGGCGTGGGCGTAGATCGGAGGCTGCGTGTAGGAGGAGCAGTGGTCGAGGGGGCCGCGGTCACGGTTGGGCGCGGCGTACCGCATGTGCGGCACGAACCCGTCGGGGAACTGCGCGGACAGCACTCCCGCGAGCTCGCGGCGCGCCCGGGCCGGTTCGCCGAAGTGATGCCAGCAGATCGCGGCGAAGCTGGAATCCCACAGCCACTGGTGACGGTAGGTCGACGTGTGCGGATAGGTGTGGCCCCGCTCCTCGTCCCAGTGGGCGTCGAGAACCTGGCGTGCGCGCTTGCGGATCTCGGTCTCCGGCAGCATGGCGCGCTCCCTACCTCGGACGGGCGTCGCGGCGTGCTCGCAGCACCGACTCCCAGGCGGCGGTGAGGTCGCCCTGGATCATCTGGAACTGGCCGAGCAGGTCCAGCGCCTGGGCGCGATGGAACCCCACCGGTGAGGTCCGGTTGGGCAGCGACCAGGCGAGCAGCCGCCGCCCGTCATACGAGCGGCGGCGGCCCGCCATTCGGTCGGCGACCAGGCGTCGTCCGTGTCGGTGTCGTGCTCGCGCACGGCGTCCCGGATGTACTCGTCCACCGAGCACCGCAGCCAGCCGGACTCCTCCGCCTGCACGATCGGCCGCGAGAGGAACCGTTGGACGGCCGCGTCCCGCACGTTGGGAACGGCCGCGTGCAGCAATTCCGTGTCGAATCGGTCCACCAGCGTCGAGGCGCGTGGCAACGACCGTTCCTCGAATGTCAGATCACGCATCACCCTGATGACCATTTCCGCAAAAGTGCCGCCGAACCCTGTGACGTCGGGTACGTGCCCGGCTGCCGAAAGCTGATCGAAATACTCCGCGGACAGCTCCAGATACAGAGGTACGCCTCCGGAGGCGTCGACGATCCGCTGCCGGACGGGAGCGGGGATCGCCGCCTCTCCGCCGCGGGTGAGCCGAAGCCGCAGGTACGTGTCGGCGTCGTCGGCGCTCAGTCCCGACAGCCGCCGTTGCATCGACATGAACGGAGTGGGCGGTGCCGGGGCGGCGCATCCCTTGATCTGATGGGCCACCCGCACCGGAAACGGACTCGCCGATCACCGGCCTCTCGACGAGGGGGCCGGTTCGGCCGGTTCGCGCCCGCGGACAGGAGGCCGGCCCGGCGGTCCAGCGCGCTCCCCGCCCGCGCCCGCCATGTGGCCGTAGCCTGAGTTTCCGGGTATCGCCCATCCGCGACCGCCCATCCCTACGTCTACCCGTATTGAGGATGTGACGGGAGAGGGTGCCGACCACAGTGAAGCTGCGGTCTCATCGGCGATTCGGCCGCATCCGGACCCGCCCCGGCCCGGTTACCAAGATCGGGCTACCACAAGGAGATGAGCACGATGGCGGACACCTCGAAGCCCGATTCGAAGCCCAATTCGAAGCCCGATCGCAGCGAGTGGGCTGGAGCCTTTGATCGGCTGACGAAAGAACACGAAGGTCAGTACCTCACGATCGAGCTGCTCGACCCTGAGTACGGTGATCAGCATGAGGCGGAGCGGCTGCCGTTCGCCTATGCCGCCTATGATCCGCGCGACGACGTGGTCATCGTGGCGGTCGGCGGCAACTCGCCACGGTATCCCGTCGTGCTCCGTCACATGGTCTGGCATCCGTCAGAGGTGGACCTCGCGCCAGATGGCGCTTTCCGAGTGGTCGAGCAAGATGGCACCACCACGCTGGTGTCGTTCTTCGCCGGTCCCGCCTCCTGACGGCCAGGTCGGGGTCGGCCGGCCACCCGGCTCAGCCTCGTCCGGCGAGGCCGAGCCAGTAACTGGCCGATGTCCTGGCCGATCGCTGGCCGATGACGGGTCGATCGCTGGCAGATCACTGCCGGAGCAGGTCGGTCTGGGCCTCGGTGACCAACCGCTGCAGGTGCAGGCCGCGCTCCGCGTTCAGTTCGGATGGCGTGCCCTGTGCCACGGCTTCGGCGAACTCCTGGAACATGATCTCGAAGGCGTCCGGCCCGACCACCTCCGCGCAGTCGATCTCCGCGGCGCCACCCGAGCCGAAGATCTCAACCACGGCACGCGGTTCGACCTCGACCGCGGCCGACAGGGAGGCCTCGCTGAACCGGCCGCCCTGGTGTTCGAGCATGAGCCCGATCCACCCCTCCGGATCGCCGTGCGCGCTCACCCCGACCACCGTGCCCAGTGCGGCGTCGAGCAGGTCGAGCAGATGCGGCCCCTCGTGCATCAGTACGCCGAACTCGAACCGCGGCCGGTTCGCCGGCGACGCTCCCGGAGGCGGCCCGGAGACCACCCGCCCGCTGCCTCCCATCCGTCTCGTCCGCGGCACAGCACTGGTCAGGAAATGCCGTACGGGGGGCGCGTAGCGCCAGGTCAGCCCGAGTTGCGAGACGACATGGGAGAGCGCCACCGCTTGGGCCACCTGTTCAGCCCCGGACAGATCGACGGCGATCGGAATCTCCAGGAACACCGCCGTGGACCGTCGTGCCGCGGCCACGGCCAGATCGGGCTGCGCCACCGGGGACACGGCCAGCGTCACCGCGTCGCAGTGATCGAGCAGCTCCTCATAGCGATCGAATACCGGCACTCCGTATTTGGCCGCGAGGCGACCGGCATGGTCCGAAGAACGCGCCCAGACTCCAGCGAATTCGGCGTCTGGACATGCGGCTAACGAGGGGGCATGGACCTCTGTGGCCCTGCGACCCGCACCTGCGAGACCAATCGCGACCGCCATGACCTCACTGTAGAACAGCAACGGCGACGGGTTACGGGCGCACCCTAATGGCAGCGCAGGGCCTTCGAGAGCACAGTGACCAGAACACGCTCGATCGCCAACTGATCATCGATGATGCTGCCTGTTTCAGCCGGAACCGCCCCACTGCGTCACGTCGAGCGCCGGGGCCATCACGCAAAGCCACGGAATGCGCTCAGACGTTGCGCGTTTATGAGCATTTGTGTTATCAAAACATCACTACTGATCACAGCTGCCGGTGGCGGCTCAGAACGGAGTTGCCGTGACGACCCACGTCGAGACCGAGATCGCCGACCAGCCGGCCTGCTGGCAGCGGGCCGCGGACCTTGCCGCCACGCCCCTGCCCGGTCTGCCGGACCACGGCGAACGGGTCGCCGTGGTGGGCTGCGGCACCTCGTTGTTCATCGCGCAGGCGTACGCCTCGCTCCGGGAGAGCGCGGGGCTGGGCGAGACCGATGCCTTCGCCGCCTCGGAGATGCCGCTCGGACGCCGTTACGACCGGGTGCTGGCACTGACCAGGTCCGGCACCACCACCGAGGTCCTCGACCTGCTCGGCCGGCTGCGCGGCACGGTGGCCACCACGGCCATCACCGCCGATCCCGCGACCCCGGTCATGACGGCCGCCGAGCAGCTGGTGGTGCTGGACTTCGCCGACGAACGCTCAGTCGTGCAGACCCGGTTCGCGACCACCGCGCTCACCCTGCTGCGCGCCCATCTCGGTGCGGACCTCACCCGCGCCATCGCCGACGCCACGCGCGCCGTCGACGAGCCGCTCCCGGCCGGAGTGGTCGACCGAACCCAGTTCACGTTCCTGGGCACGGGCTGGACCGTCGGCCTCGCGGCCGAGGCGGCGCTGAAGATGCGTGAGGCCTCACTGAGCTGGACCGAGTCGTACCCGGCCAAGGAGTACCGGCACGGCCCGATCGCCATCACCGACGAGCGGTCGGCGGTATGGATGTTCGGGCGCGCTCCCGAAGGGCTGGCCGAGCAGGTCGCGGCGACCGGAGGCCTCTGGGTGGAGCAGGAGCTCGACCCGGTCGCCTCCCTCGTCGTCGCGCAGCGCCTGGCCCTTGCCCTGGCCACCGCCCGAGGCCTGGACCCGGACTCCCCGCGGCACCTGACCCGCTCGGTCATCCTGCGCTCGGCCTCCGTCTGAGATGTTCCTGACCGTCACGCTCAACGCGGCCCTCGACGTCACCTACGAGGTGGGACGGCTGGCTCCGGGCGCCATGCACCGGGTCGGCGCGCCCTCCGAACGCGCGGGCGGCAAGGGGATCAATGTCGCCCGGGTCCTGCGCGCCCTGGGCGAGACGGTCTGTGTGACGGGTTTCGCGGGCGGCCTGGCCGGCAGGGCTTTCCGGGCCGACCTGAGCTCGGCGGCCATCCCGGCCGAGCTGGTCACGGTGGTGGGAGAGACCCGCCGTACGGTGACGGTGGTCGAGACGGTCACCGGCGAGGCGACCCTGCTCAATGAGCCCGGGCCGCAGCCCACGAACCTCTGGCCGACAAACCGGCAGCCCACGAACCCGCGGCCCGCGGGCCCGTCGACAAGAGGCCGGTCGGCGACCCCCCTGAGCCAACGGACCCCCTGAGCTAAGGAGCCTCATGCCGCTCGTCCCCACCTCGGCCATCGTCGACGCCGCCCGCGCCGAAGGCCGGGGCGCCGCCGCCTTCAACGTCATCCAGATCGAGCATGCCCAGGCGATCGTCGCGGGCGCGCGACAAGCGGGTGCCCCGGTCATCCTGCAGCTCAGCGAGAACGCGGTCCGCTACCACGGTGCGCTGCGGCCGATCGCCGCGGCGGCCCGTGCCGTCGCGGAGGTCGCCGAGGTGCCGGTGGCCCTGCATCTCGACCACGCCATCGACCCCGAGCTGGTCCGCGAGGCCGTCGCGCTCGGTTTCGGCTCGGTGATGTACGACGCGTCCGCCATGGACTACGACGACAACGTCACGGCCACCGCCGAGGTGACCCGGCTCTGTCATGAGCACGCCATGTGGGTGGAGGCCGAACTCGGTGAGATCGGCGGAAAGGACGGCGTGCACGCGCCCGGTGCCCGTACCGACCCCGGTGAGGCGGCCGCCTACGTGGCGGCCACCGGCGTGGACGGCCTCGCGGTCGCGGTGGGCACCTCGCACGCCATGCTCACCCGAGACGCCACCCTGGACTTCGCCCTCATCACCGCACTGCGCACCGCCGTGCCGGTGCCGCTTGTGCTGCACGGCTCCTCCGGAGTGGCCGACTCCGACCTGGCGGCCGCAGTCACCGCCGGAATGACCAAGGTCAATATCGCGACCCAGCTGAACAAGGTGTTCACCGGCGCCGTACGCGAACGGCTCGCGGCCGATCCCGCGTTGGTGGACACCCGCCGGTATCTCGGTGCCGGACGGGACGCCACCGCCACCGAGGTGGCCCGACTGCTCGGCGTGCTGCGCTCCTCCACCACTCTCATGGAAGGCTCTACGGTATGACCGGCCCATTGACCAGCCCCCCGCCCCGTCCGCAGAACCGCCCGTCGAGCCATCCGGCGATCCGGATCGCGTTCGTCGGTGCCGGCTCGGTCACCTTCACCCGGCAGCTGCTGCGTGACATCTTCTCCTTCCCCGAGCTCGCGGACGTGCGGATCGCCCTGCACGACATCGACGCCGAACGGCTGTCGGTGGCCGAGGCGCTGGCGCACCGTATGGCGGAACGCCACGGCGCCAAGCCGCAGATCGTCGCCAGCACCGACCGGCGCACCGCGCTGGAGGGCGCCGAGGTGGTGGTCAACATGGTCGCCGTCGGCGGCCATCAGGCCACGGTGACGGACTTCGAGGTGCCCGCGCGCTTCGGACTCCGGCAGACGATCGGCGACACCCTCGGCATCGGCGGGATCTTCCGAGCACTGCGCACGTTCCCGCTGCTGGAGGCGCTGGCCGCCGACATGACCGCAGTGTGCCCGGACGCGTGGCTGCTCAACTACACCAACCCGATGGCCATGAACCTGCAGTACCTCGCCACGATCGCCCCCGGCCTCAAGACCGCCGGGCTCTGCCATTCGGTGTACTGGACCGTACGGGGCCTGTGCGACATCGTCGGTGTCCCGCACGAGGAGGTCGACGTCGTCTCGGCCGGCGTCAACCACCAGGCGTGGATCCTGCGCTGGCTGCACCAGGGCCGGGATCTCTATCCGGCACTGGACGCGGCGATCGCCGGTGACCCCGAACTGCGCCGCCGGGTACGGGTGGACATGTACCGGCGGCTCGGCTTCTACCCGACCGAGACCAGTGAGCACTCGTCCGAGTACGTCCCGTGGTATCTGCGCCATGACGCCGAGATCGAACGGCTGCGCATCCCGGTCGACGACTACGTGAAGATCAGCGCGGACAACCTCGGCGAGTACGTCGGCGTCCGGGAGAGCCTGGCGGCCGGTCGCGACCCCGAGCCGGGGGCGAGCGAGGAGGAGGACGCCGCCGAATACGCCCCGCAGGTCATCCACAGCCTCGCCACCGGAACGCTGCGCACCATTCAGGTCACCACGGCCAACACCGGACTGATCACCAACCTGCCCGCGGGCGCGGCGGTCGAGGTCCCGGCGACCCTGGACCGGCTCGGTGTGCATCCGCACCACGTGGGGGCGCTGCCGCCGCAACTCGCCGCACTCAACCGGAGCTTCCTCAACGTGGTGGAACTGGCCGTCGCCGCCGCCGTGGAGGGTGATCCCCGGCATGTCCGGCACGCCGCCATGTCCGACCCCGCCACCGCCGCGGCGCTGACGGTGGACGAGATCTGGGCGCTCTGCGACGCCATGGTGGCCGCCCACGGCGACGCCCTGCCGCCCGCACTGCGCGTCCCGCTCCGCCCGGAGTCGCACTGATGACCGATGCCGCCCCCGGTACGAGCCGTACGCCCACCGGCACGGCCCGTACGGCCGACGGCTCGGCCGTACCCGGACGTGCGGTCGGCACGACCCGGACGACAAGCGGTACGCGCCGCACGACCGCCGCAACGACCCAATTCGATCTGCTGGTCATCGGGGACGCCAACCCGGACGTGCTGGTGTCCGGTGCTCCCGAGACGCCGCCGGCGGGACAGGTCGAGACGCTGGTCGACGGCGGCACCCTCGCCCTCGGGGGTTCGGCGGCGATCGTGGCCCACGGCGCCGCCCGGCTCGGCCTGTCCACCGCGCTGGTCGCGATGGTCGGCCGGGACGCGGCCGGGGACTTCGTGCTCGACACGCTGTCCGCCGCCGGGGTGGACATCAGCGGCTGCGTCCGGCACGAGAGCCTGCCTACCGCGCTGACGGTGTGCCTCAACCGCCCGGAAGGCGACCGGGCGATCCTCACCGCGCCCGGCTGCCTGCCCGCCTTCGGCCCAGAGCATGTGCCCGCCGTGGCCGTCCGCCACCTGCACGCCGCCTCCTATTTCCTGCAACCGCGGCTGGCCGCCGGACTGGCCGGGCTGTTCGCCAGGTTCAGGCAGGCGGGGGCGTCCACCTCGCTGGACACCAACGACGACCCGGCGGGCGGATGGCGACTCGCTCCGGGCCTGCTCGCGGCTTGCGACCTGCTGCTGCCCAACGAGGCGGAGGCCGTCGCGCTGGCCACCGCGCTGCCGGGTGATCCGGCGGAGACAGCCGCACTCTCCGCCCGGAGCGAGGCCTTCACCGCGGGCCTGTCGAGGCGCGCGGAGACCGTGAGTCCCTTGCCCATCGAAGCCGAGGCCTTCGCCGCCGCACGGCCGAGACCCGAGGAGTCCGCAGCCGCACTCGCCGCGGCGCTGGCCACGTTGGCGGCGAACGGCCCGATCCCGGTGGTCAAGCGCGGTGGCCGAGGTGCCCTGGCCCGCTCGGGTGACGTACTCCTCAACGCCCGCGGCCCGGCGGTCACCCCCATCGACACGGTGGGGGCGGGCGACGGCTTCGACGCGGGCTTCCTGGCGGGCTGGCTCGCCTCAGGAGATCTCTCCCAGTCGCTGGCGTGGGGCTGTGCCTGCGGCGCGCTCTCCACCCGCGCCACGGGCGGCACCGCGGGCCAGCCTACCGCCGCCGAGGCCACCGCCCTCGCCGCCCAGGTCCAGATCACCGACGTTGCCTCCGCATGATCACTCGCCCACACGCGCCAATGGCCAGAGATACAGCCACGGCGCTGAGGGTGATGAAGTACGCATAGAGAGTGAGCGGGTGACGCACGAAGTGGCTATTAACTTGCGTGAAATCTGCTCTATAGTGATCGAATGCGGCAACAGGAGCGCCTCGGGCTGATCCTCGACCGGCTGGCCCAGCACGGCTCGGTCTCCGTCATCGAACTCACCACCGATCTGCAGGCCTCGGCCGCTTCCATCCGGCGCGACCTCCAGGCTCTCGAGGAACAGCAGCTGCTCAAGCGGACCCATGGCGGCGCGGTGTCCGCCGAGGTGATCTACGAGCTGCCGATGCGCTACCGAGCGGGACGCCATCAGCAGGAGAAGCTGCGGATCGCGCAGGCCGCCGCGCGGCTGGTCATCGACACGGTGCATTCGGTGGGACTGGGCGGCGGCACCACCACGACCGAGCTGGCCAGGGTCCTGGGCGCGGCCGGCCGCTCACTGAAGGTCGTCACCAACGCGCTCAACATCGCCGGTGACCTGTCCGTCCGGTCCGCGATCGACCTGGTCGTGACCGGTGGCAGCGTACGGCCCGAGTCGTACGAGCTGGTCGGCCCGATCGCCGACCGCGCGCTGTCGGGGATCAACCTCGACCTGGTCTTCCTCGGCGTCGACGGCATCGAGGCCACCGGCGGCATCAGCACCCACGACGAGGTCGAGGCACAGACCGACCACTGCCTCATGCGGACCGCCGCCCGGGTGGTGGTGCTGGCCGATGGATCGAAGGTCGGCAAGCGAGCCTTCTCCCGGATCGCCGATACGAACGAGATCGCCATGCTCATCACCGACGCCGCCGCGGACCCGGCCGAGCTGGACCGGCTCCGCGCCGCCGGCGTCGAGGTCACCACCGTCTGAAGCAGGTTATGTGGCCGGTCGTGTGGCCGGTCATGTGAAGCCGGTCACGTGGCCGGTCGTGTAGTCGGTCATGTGAAGCCGGTCATGTGAAGCCGGTCATTCGCGAGCCGGTCATTCGGTATCGGCTATTTGAAGCCGGATGAGGCGATCGACCGGACGAAGAAACGCTGCGCGATCACGAACAGCACGAGGACCGGGACCTGACTGGTCACGGTGGCGGCCATCAGCATCGGCCAGTTGGTGAGGTGCGCCCCCTGGAAGTTCTGCAGCCCCATCTGGATGGTCATGTTCCCGGGACTCTGGATGGCGATCAGCGGCCACAGGAAATCGTTCCACACGTTCAGGAACGTCAGCACCGACAGGGTGGCCAGGGTCGGCCCCATCAGCGGCAGCAGGACCTTCCAGAGCGTGCGCAGCCGGCCGGCCCCGTCGATCCGGGCGGCTTCCTCCAGCTCGCGGGGCACGGTAGTGAAGAACTGCCGCATGAGGAACACCCCGAACGGGGTCGCGAGGTTGGGTGCGATCAACGCGCCGAGCGTGTCGGTCAGATGCAGGTCGCGCACCACGATGAGCGTGGGCAACATGACGATCTGGAAGGGCACCATCAGGGTGGCGAGCACCGCGATGAACAGCAGCCGGCTGCCGAAGAAGCGGATGCGGGCGAAGGCGTACCCGGCCAGCGAGCAGAACACCAGGTTGCCCAGCACACAGGCGACCGACACGATCGTGCTGTTGATCAGCCACTGGCCCAGCGGTCCCTCGTGCCAGGCGTCGAGGTAGTTCTGCCAGTGAACGCCGCCCGGCAGGCCCGGCGGGAAGCGCAGGGTCTCCTCCTGAGTGGAGATCGACAGCAGCACCATCCAGACCAGCGGAGCGAGCATCACCGCCGACAGCGGGATGAGCACCAGATGCAGCGGGCTGGGCAGGTGGAACCGCCGCCGGGACGGACGCGGCTCGGCCGCCGTCCGGGACGCCTCCGGCAGCCGGGGCAGGGTCGTCTGGGCCATCAGCTCGCCTCGAAATGGGAGGTCCGGCGGCCCAGCCAGAGCTGGACGACGGTGACGGCAAGGATCACAACGAACAGCGCGCAGCCGATGGCCGCGGCATAACCGCCCTCGAAGTTCACGAACGCCTGCTGGTAGAGGTAGTAGACCAGCACGGTGCTGGCGTGCAGCGGGCCGCCCTTGGTGGTCACGTAGACCTCGTCGAACAGCTGCAGGGCATTGATGGTCAGCCATACCAGCAGGAACGCCGAGGCGGGCGCGAGCAGTGGCAGCTCCACCCGCCAGAAGGCCCGTACCCGGCCGCAACCGTCCAGCGCCGCGGCCTCCATCAGCTCACGCGGCACGTTCTGCAGCGCCGACAGATAGATGATCACCGCGAAGCCGAGCCAGCCCCAGACGGTCATCACGACCACGGAGGGAAGCGCCTCACTCGTGCTCTGAAAGAAACCCTGTTGGGGCAGGCCGACCCGGTCCAGGCCCGCGTTGATCAGGCCGATCTGCGGGTTGTACAGCCAGCTGAAGATGACGCCGGTGGCGACGGTGGAGGTGACCAGCGGGGCGAAGACGGCCATCCGGTAGAAGGTCATGCCCCGCACCTTCTGGTTGAGCAGCACCGCGATCGGCACCGCAAGCCCCATGGTGATCGGCACGAACAACACGCAGTAGAGCATGGTCTGCCGCGCCGCCTCCCAGAACACCGGGTCGTGCACCATCCGCCGGTAGTTGGAGGTGCCGGACCAGGTGCCGGGCGAAGTCAGGTCGGTCTGCTGGAAGGACAGCACCAGCGACCAGACCACCGGAAGCAGGCCGAACACTCCGATCAGCAGCACCGCAGGCGACGCGAACGCCCAGCCCGCGAAATGGTCGGACCGCCGGGCCTTACGGCCCGGCCCCTTCGGTCCACGTCCGCCCCGTACGGCCCGTACGGGCCGCCCGGCCGTCACCACCGCCATCACGCCCCCGCGAGTATCTGGTCGACTTGGTCCCGCGCCTGGTCGAGCGCCTTCTGCGGCTGAGCCTTACCGAGCAGCACCGACTGTACGGCGGTGCCGATGACCTGGGAGATCTTCGGGTACTCGGGGATGTTCGGCCGGGACTTGGTGACGTTCTTGGCGAGGTTGTCGACGAAGACCTTGTTGGCCGGGTACTTCTTGATGAAGTCCTGGTAGCCGGGGAGCTTGGTCTCCGACTCGCGCAACGGAAGGTCTCCGGTGGCGATGGAGAACTTCAGGTGGGTCTCGGCAGAGTCCAGCCACTGCAGGAACGCCCAGGCGGTCGCGCGGTCGCCCTTGTTGAACAGCATGAAGTTGTCCGGGCCGGCGACAGTGGCGTGGGTGAGCTTGGCGGGCAGGACCTGCGCGCCGTACGAAACGTCCTTGTTGATCGTCGACAGGTCCCAGGGCCCGGTCCAGAGCATGGCGATCTTGCCGGAGTTGAAGAGGTTCTGGTACTGCCCGTCACCGGTCTCCAGGTAGACCGAGTGGTCGGTAACCGCCATGTCGTGCAGCAACTGCATGGCGGCCAGCCCGGCGGGCGAATCGAAAGCGGCCTTCTTGCCGTCTGGGCTCAGCAGCTCGCCGCCCGCCTGCCACAGCATCGCGATGAAGCGCCAGACGGTGTCCTCCGAGCCGTCGTTGACGTACGACCAGCCGTACTGGTGCTTGGCTGGGTTGGTCAGCTTGCGTGCGGCGTTCTGGAAGTCGGTCCAAGTCCAGTTGGGCATCGGATAGGAAAGACCGGCGGCGTCGAACAGCTTCTTGTTGTAGACCAGCGCCAGGTTGTCCACCAGCGCGGGCACACCGTAGACCTTCCCATCCGGAGTGGTGGCGGCCTGCTGCACGGCCACGAAGAAGTCCTCCCAGTGGAAGGAGGGAGAGCTCTTCACCAGCGAGGTGAGGTCCTGGGTCTGGGAGCGCTTGGCCAGCGTCGTGATCGAGGAGCCGTATTCATAGGAGATTCCAGGGGTCTTACCGGAGACGAAGGAGGCCAGCGTCTTCTTCAGCGCGTCGTCGTTACTGCCACCGAAGGTCAGGTTCACCTTCTGGTCGGGGTGCGCCTTGTTCCATTCCTGGCCCAGTTCGGTGAATGCCTTGGCCTCGACCTCGGTGTAGCCGTGCCACACGATCACGGCGTCATGCGACTTCGCCGATCCCCCTGAACCGCTCGATCCGCTCGAACCACCCGAACAACCCGCCACGGTGCCGAGTGCCAGCGCTACCGTGGTGGCCGCGATCCGTTCGCCGATCCGCCGGCCGGCCCGTTGTGGTGTTGCGCGCATCTTCACGGCTCCCTCTGAGTAGCGGCGCACCCGAGTGCCCCACGCTCGGGTCCTGTGCTCGTTAACGATTGTTGTTGGGGACTTTAGATCAGAAACAATCATCGAACAAGGCATAATGCGAAGAAACGCCAGATGACGGAACTGTCAGAGTCCGAGCACCCGACGGGCGTTCGCCGCGTACAGATGGGGTAGCACTGCGGGCGGTAGGTCGAGCGCCTGCACGTGCCAGCGCCCCTGCGGTGGAATGTCCGCATCCGGAGCATAGGAGAAGGCCTCGTCCGCAGACTCAAGGAAGCGAAACCAGAGCCGATAATCCTCCGAGGCGGGAGGAAAGGCGTCCGTGCCGAACAGAACCTGCTCCGGATGCCGCAGAATGAGCGCCCGCGTGGCCCGGGGCCGGCGGCCGAGCTCGGCCATCCGGGCACCGAGGTCGACGTGGAAGTTCGGGTAGGCCGTGAGCATCCGGTCGACCCAGCGCAGATCCTCGGCATTGCAGCCCACATGTGCGCCGACGAAAGTGGTGCCCGGATGTGCGGCGACCAGCGTCTCCAGTGAGTCGATCAGCCTTCCGAAGGTGGGAAAACGGCCGGTGTCGCCGAACCACCAGTCCGGATGTTCGATCAGCTCCTCCAGCCGCTCGTTGCTCGGGCCGAGTGGTTCGAAGAAG
This sequence comes from Streptosporangiaceae bacterium, assembly GCA_025964695.1. Taxonomy (GTDB): domain Bacteria; phylum Actinomycetota; class Actinomycetes; order Streptosporangiales; family Streptosporangiaceae; genus Actinomadura_E. The sequence goes on from JAOPYK010000009.1 coordinate 61,971, forward strand.
GCCACCGGATCCGCACTGTGGATCAGCACGGGCAGCCGGAGCTCGGCACAGGCCTGCCAGATCGGCGCCAGCCGGGGATCGCCGGGCAGCACCAGCTCCCCGTTTCCGTCACGGTGGTGCAGGCCGAGGTCCTTCCAGACCTTCAACCCGCGCGCCCCGCGCGAGGCCGCCTCGCGCAGCTCGCGCACCAGCCGCGGCACGCCGTCCGGCTCGGCGAGCGCCCGCCAATCGAGCTGGCAGAACGTATAGAACCGGCCCGGGTACGCGGTGTCGTAACGATCGAGATTGTCGCCCAGCTCACCGCCCCACCTACCGTCGAGATTGACGATCGCCTCCACCCGGCATTCGTCCATCGCCGCGACGAGCGCCGAAACGTCGGCGATCGGCCAGTCGCCGTCGAGGGACAGCCAACGGCCCAGATGGTTGTGCACGTCGATACAGGGGATCGCGGCGGCGGGGACCTCAGTGACCTCGGCCCGGGCCTGCGAACGGGGGGTGTAGTCGCGCAGCCGTAGCTCACGCAGCTCAACAGCGGTCATCGTGCAGATTCAATCACGCGAAATGATCAAATGGGATCGTCCTCCTCAGCCCGTCGCGTCCCCGGGCCCCTCCCGAGCCTCGCCGACCCGTGACCTCCCCGGCCGCCTCCCCCGCCCTTGCCCTGCCCGCCCCGCATGGGCAAGGGTCTGCATGGGCCGCGGGTTGGGCGGGGTCAGGTGGCGTAGGAGTGGTCCGGGGCTTGGGAGGTCTTCTCCGAGTGGCCGACCGCGGCGTGCAGGTCGTTCCAGAACGCCAGCTCCTGGTCGTCCTCCAATTCCGTGATCTTGCCCCAGAAGGCACGGTCCTCGGCTTCGGCCGCGGCGGCCAGTGTGAGGGCGGGCATCATGACCGTGCTGGCCTCGGCCGCGTCCAGATCGGCGGCGGTGACCTCGGCGGGAAGCGCCACGGGCAGAGCCGTACGGTGGTGCCGGCCGCGTTTGCGGACCCGTACCGCCGGAGGCGCCGGCATCTTCGCGGCGGTGGTCTTGCCGACCGCCAGCGCCAGGCTGCCGCAGAGCAGCACCGCCACCAGTCCCGACAGGGCCGCCTCATGGCCGGCGAACGGGCTCTGCCCGTGGTTCGCGGCGAAGGGGGCCGCGGAGGGGGCCTTGGTCGCCGTACGCGCGGCGGGCGGGGCGTCCTTCAGGATCGTCTCCACGGAGGGCGCGGGCGCGGAGTGCTTGGGGGCGTACTGCTGAGCGGTCGAGGGCCCGCCGGGTATCTCCTGGCCGGCGACCTTGACCTTGGCCGGGTAGCCGTAGCCGACGACTGAACTGGTGTCCCGTGTCTTGCGCATGAGGTGCACGCCATCGGTGTTGCCCTCGATGGTGTGCAGGGTGCCGCCCTCGACGCGCTCCACGAGACCGACGTGGTTGATGTCCGCGATGCCTTTCGAACCCGACCACGAGTAGAACACCAGCGCGCCCGGCTGCGGCTTGGTGCCCCAGGCGTGCTGCTTCTGGAACCAGGCCGCGTGGTCCGGGGTAGAGGCGAACTCGCCCACCCAGTCCTTGACCCCCGCCTTGTCCGCGGCCCAGGCGATGAACATGTCGCACCAGGGCGCCGTCGCGAAGTACGAGTCGTGCTGCGCATCGACGTTCTTCGCGAACCAGTCGCCGAACTTGGTGTAGCCGTCGCTCTTCTCGGTGTACCCGAGCTGCGTCTTTGCGACGTCGAGCAGCTTCTGCCCTACTGCATCCATAAGCTCCCCTTGTGCCGCCTACCGGGTTAGCTGACGGGTTCGGGCCAGGAGTTCGCCCTACCGCACCTGTTGGTCCTGACACCTGCGGGTCCAGACGACCTGGCGTCCTGACAACCTGGCGGATTCACCCCGAACGGAGTCGGCCGGGAACGGCCCCCGGAAACTCCGACCATTGGGTCCTCGGCTCCCTCGACGCGGGCTGCGCCGCCGGGATTAGGCGGTCGATACATACCTCGCGAAGCGCGAGATAGGTCACGGATCGATCTCGGCGCAATGTACGTGAAGTTAAACATGCAGGTCAAGGAAAGGTAACAAGAATGCATATGTCGATCACCGCGAGTGTGTGTCGGCAGCCTCTCCGACCAGGGAATCCTGTGATGCCAGAAACTCTTCTCTCGATTTCCGAGACAAGGGTTCCGAGGCTCACAGCATGTCCGGCCCGCCGCCCAGGTGTGACGGACCACCGGGCCGTGTACGGTCGTTAGCGACCGAGGTCACCTGCCCTCCGGAGCCGCGGGATCTTCCGCCTCAGACCTGCGCTCCCGGGAGTGGCGGCGAGCACGGGAGGTCGGACATGGAGCTCACAGTCGCGGTCACCGGTCCGACCGGCGAGATCGGTATGTCGGTGGTCCGGGCTCTCGAGCAGGACGACCGGGTCGGCCGCATCCTGGGGATGGCCCGGCGCCCCTTCGACCCGGTCGCACTGGGCTGGCGCAAGACCGAATACCGGCGGGGCGACGTTCTCGATCGGGCCGTCGTGGACAAGCTCGTGGCGGACGCCGACGTGGTCGTCCACCTCGCCTTCGCCATTCTGGGCTCACGCGATCAGACCAGCGATATCAACCTCCAGGGCTCCCGCAACGTCTTCGAGGCCACGGTGGCGGCGGCGCGGCCGAACCGGCTGGTCTACACCTCCTCCCTCGCCGCGTACGGCTACCACGCCGACAATCCGGTGCCGATCACCGAGGACGTGGCCGCCCGGGGCTCCGACCAGCACTACTACTCCCAGCAGAAAGCGGCCTGCGAGAACATGCTGGCCGAGGTGACCGCCTTCTCCCCCGAGCTGGAGGTGTACGTGCTGCGCCCGTGCATCGTGGCCGGACCGGAGGCGACCCTGCTGATACGCAGCCTGCCATGGCAGCAGATCGCCGAACGACTGCCCGGACCGGTGCGCCGGCTGCTCGGCGGTGTGCCCTTCGTACGACCCGTGCTCCTCGACCCCGGCGTGCCCTTCCAGCTGGTCCACCACGACGACGTCGCGGCGGCCGTCCGTGCGGCGGTGCTCGGCGCCGGGGAACCCGGGCCGTACAACCTGGCGGCGGACGGCGAGATCACCATGACCGACTTGGCCCACGCTCTCGGGGATCACGCGGTCCCGGTGCCCCATGAGCTCGCCCGGCTCACCGCACGGGTGGTGGAGGTCCTGCCGCTGCTGCCGGCCGAGGCGGAGTGGATCCACGCCGTACGGCATCCGATGCTCATGGACACCGGCAAAGCCCGCCGCCAACTCGGCTGGGCCCCCGAGTACACCGCTCGGCAGACGCTGACCGCGCTGGCCGGAGCCGTACGCTGACGCCGCCCCGTCGACCCTCGGCTCTGATCGGTGTTGTGACCGGCCTACCGGTCTGTCTTCCGATCTCGCTCTCGGCTCTCCTTCTGATCGGTCTCCTGATCTGGCGTTCGGCCTGTCTCCTGGTCGGTCTTCTGGTCGGGCTTTTGATCAGCCGGCCGGCCGGTCAGCTGATCGGTGAAGTTCTGAAGGTCGAAGTAGTCGCGCCAGAGCGCGATCCGGCCCTCGCGGAACTCGAAGACGCCCGCGACCGGCAGCCGGACCCATCGCTCGCCGAATCGGAAACCGTCGGTCCGCTCGTTCATGACCAGCGTCCCGGCCGCGACCTGCCGGTGCACGATCCACTCGATCTCCTGGGCTCCGATCAGCATCGGCTCGAGGAACGAGCGGACCGCCTCCTTCCCGTGGACCGTGTCCATCGGGACGTTGTCGTACACGATGTCGTCGGTGACCCAGCCGAGCGCGGTGTCGAGATCCTTGTCCTGGAGCGCCTGGATGAAGGCCGTCACGATCTCCGCGGGCCCGGCGGTCATCGCCGCACCGCCGGGACGATGCCGGTGGCGGGCAGGGTCTGCCAGCCACGGGTGAACGCCGAGGCCAGCCGGGTGGCCCGGTCGGTGTCCACGCCGATGCCGGGCTGACGGGCGAGGAGTTCCTCCAGCGCGACACGGGCCTGCAGTCTCGCGAGGTGTGAACCGACGCAGAAGTGCGGGCCGGTGGCGAACCCGAGATGCCGGCGGATGGAGCGGGTGACGTCGAGCCGGTCTGCGGTGTCGCCGAACTCCCGCTCGTCACGGTTGGCGGAGCCGTACATCATCATCACCTTGGCGCCCTCGGGAATCTGCACCCCGTGGATCTCGACGGGCTCGGTCGCGGTGCGGGCGAGCGACTGGACCGACCCCTCGAACCGGAGGAACTCCATCAGCGAGTTCGGGATGAGGGAAGGGGCACCGGCGAGCAGTTCGCGCTGACGGTGGTCGCGGTCGAGCAGCATCACGGCATGGGAGATGAGGTTGCCGGTGGTGTCGTTGCCGCCGGCGACGATGACGAAGCAGAATCCCAGGATGTCCCAGTCATCGAGCCGTTCACCGTCGATCTCCGCGGCGATCAATGCGCTGATCAGATCATCGGCATGCTCGCTCCGGCGCCGGGTGATCAGCTCGCCGAAATAGCCGAACATCTCCCCCACCGCTTCCATCGCCGTGGTGATCACGTCGAGGGTGAAGCCGCCGTCCTGGATACCGACCAGGGCACGTACCCACGGGTCGAAACGGTCCCGGTCGGTGTCGGGGACTCCGAGCAGCCCGGCGAGGACGAAGGTCGGCAGCGGCGAGGAGAGGTCCTGGTGCAGGTCCACAGGTTCGCCGTCGGCGGCCTTGCGCTCCATCTCGGTGATGCGGTCCACGACGAAGGCCCTTATCCGGTCCTCCAGCTCCCTGACCCGGCGCGCGGTGAAGCCGCGGCTGACCAGCGCACGAAGCTGTGTGTGCCGGGGCGGATCGAGCATCACCATCGTGGGCGCGAGGCCCAGTGTGCCGATCTCGTCGGGATAGAAAGTGAGCCCGGAGGCCGAGGAGAACACCTCCGGACGGCGTACGGCGTCCCAGACGTCCTCGAACCGTGACAGCGCCCAGAAGTCGAGCTTCTCGTGCCGGTAGACCGGGTGACCATCACGCAGCGCCTGATAGGTCGGATACGGATCGTCCTGGAAGGACGGATCGAACGGATCGTAGAGCGGCACCCGCGGTACCTCCTCGCCTCGCCTCGTCTCGCCTTGGGTTCCAGGATCTAATGACGGCCGTTATTAATTCGCCCAGTATCATTGCCCGGTGGCCAGGGACGCAAGGGACACCAAGGACAGACTTCTCAGGGCAGGAGCGCGACTGTTCGCGACCAAGGGCGTCGATGCCGCACTGACCAGGGATATCGTCCGCCTCGCGGGTCAGTCCAACGACTCCGCCGTGCACTACCACTTCGGTTCCCGGGAGGGCCTGCTGGCCGCCATCTGCGCCAAGCACATCGATCAGATGGAGATCGCCCGGCGGCGGCACCAGAACGCGCTCCAGAGCACCGAGAGCCTGTACGACCTGGTAGCGGCGATCGTGGAGCCCACCGCCGGGCAGCTGAGCGGCGAGGACGGCCGGAACTTCCTGCGCATCATCGCCCAGCTCGCCGGTCATGCCGGGATCCGCAGCCACGCCCCGCACGCACTCCTCAACGGCACCGCGCTGCTCGACCAGCTACGCCTGCTGGAGTCCGCCGTGACAGAACTGCTCCCGAGGCCACTGGCGCTCGAACGTCTCGCCACCGTCATCGGCCTGCTCGCCGGGGCCCTGGGCGAGCGCGCCCGCCAACTCGACGAGGGGACGCCCGTGCTTCTTGAGGATCAGGCCTTCACCGAGAACCTCACACTCATGATCGTCGGCGCCCTCCGAGCACCCGCACCCATCATTACGGGCCGCGTGCCCGCGGGTACCGTGGCGATCAGGGTCCCCGATCCAGGGGAGCCGGGTGAGGAGCGATGAGGGTGCACATGCCGGTGCCGGGAGTGGACGTCGAAGGCGCTGTAGGGCTGCCGGACGCGCCGGAGCTCCTCAGCAACGACCCGAACGCCTATGCCTGGGGTGTTCTGCGTGACCGCACGCCCAAGCTCATCCAGCAGATCCGCGATGCGCACCCGTACGAACCCCGCCAGCGCGCGGCTCTGGACGGCCTGCTGGAGGAGATCGTCACCGGCACGGTGCAGCCGCTCGACGCCGGCGCACCCGATCAGGCGGCCTGGGACGAGTGGGGCCGGGACTACTTCGGCCGCCCATGGGCCGACGTGCCGTTCCTGTGGTGGGAGAGTTACTTCTACCGGCGGCTGCTCGGAGCGGTGGGTTTCTTCGATCCAGGCCCCTGGTTCTGGGTCGACCCGTTCGAGTCGCTGAAGTCCGCCGAGCTACGCGACCCGGCTCTGGAAGCGGACCTCGCCGCACTGGACCAGGTCTTCCAGCAGCCGATCGAAGAACAGGCCCAGGCCAAGTTGCTGGCCTCCCTGTGGGGTAACCGGGCCGACCTCGGATTCCGCGTCGGGATGACCGGCGAACATCCCGAGCAGGCAGGCCTCGTCGCCGATGACAGCGCGCGGCTCTGGTCCTGCATCCGGCCCGGCGCCGGGAACGAGATCTGCGTCGTCGCCGACAACGCCGGCCGGGAACTGCTGGCGGACCTGGTCCTCATCGACCACCTGATCGAGAACGGCCTGGCCGGCTCGGTCGCCTTGCACGTGAAGCCGCATCCCTACTACATCTCTGACGCGGTCACCGCGGACGTCGTCGCATGCCTGCGCCGGCTCGCCGCGACCCCGGGAACCGCCACGAAGGTCTCGAGCAGGCTCTGGACCGCGATGGGCGACGGCCGCCTCACCCTGCACACCCACGAGTTCTACTGCGCCCCGTGGTCCTTTCACCGGCTGCCGGCCGACCTCGCGCGGGAGTTCGCGTCGGCGTGCTTGACCCTGGTCAAAGGCGACCTGAACTACCGGCGCCTCGTCGGCGACCGTGGCTGGCCCGCGACCCTGCCGTTCGCCGACGCGACGGCGTACTTCCCCGGTCCAGTGGCCGCCCTGCGCACTCTCAAGTCCGACGTTGCGACCGGGATCGACCCAGCCACGCTCTCGGAACTCGACGCGACCGGCGAAGCCTGGCGGACCAGTGGAACCCACGGCTCGATCCAAGCCCGCCGCTGAACGCGATCTGCCGGGGACGGACCTCGACGACACCTCGTGGCTTCGGTACGGCGACGATGCTTCGCCGCCATTTCGGCCGGCTGATCTGCACTCCCATACGGTCTACCGCCGCATTTTCACTCACTCCGCTCCCCGTGCCGCTCTCTGAAAGCGGCCGCACAGCCGGTGGATACCAGGCTGGATACCAGGCTGAATCCCGGGCTGAATTCCGGGCCGAATCCCAGTGGTGAGAAGATCCGAGAGACCGCCGCAGATAAGGGAGGCGCCCGATGGACGCGCTGGCACGCCGGATGTGGACCCTGTACGAACCAGTCCATTCGCTGACCTACTTCGCTCCCGAAGCTCGGACCACGTTCGAAGAGGCCGGCCTGCGCGGATTCTGGCGCGCCTACTTCGCAGGTCGCGCCGCTCCCCTCGGCCCGACGGGACCCGCTCCCGTCGTGGCGTCCTTCTTCGGTTTCGCCCCCGCGATGGTGGCCCGGGCGCTGCCTGGGGTATGGGACCTCATTCCTCCGTGGCAGGCGCTACGGGCCCGTACGACGGGAGCGCAAGCGGCAATGGAGCGGCTGCTTCCGGGCCACGAGATAGGGCCCGTCGCCGAACTGCTCGAGCAGGCGATCGCCGACCTCGACGTGGCAGGGCGGGTGCTCGGTGCCGCCAACGCCGCGCTGCCGGCAGGCGGCGGCCCCGCCGCCCGGGTATGGCGGGCGGCCACCGTGCTCCGCGAGCACCGAGGAGACGGGCACGTCGCCGCGCTGGTCGCCGCCGGCCTGGACGGCTGCGAATCGCTGGTGTTGCGCTCCACACTGGACATCGCTCGCGAAGACCTTCAGCCCAACCGTGGGTGGACGGACTCCGAATGGGACCAGGCCCGGCATCGGCTCACCGAACGCGGCTGGATCGACGTGGACGGACGCGCCACCGCAAAGGGGATCAGTGAATACCGGGCGCTGGAAGACGCCACCGACCGTGCCGCCGCGCGGCCCTGGCAGGCGCTGGGCACCGAGGGAGTCGACCGTCTCATCACGCTGCTCACCCCGATCTCCAAAGCGTGTGGCGCGCTGCTGCCCGCACGAAATCCGATCGGACTGCACCTCGACCACCCGCAGCCGCCCATCCGGCGGGAGGCGCGATCAGGACGAGACCCTGCCGAAGAAGCCACGGATGTTGCCGATGATGGCGTCGAGGTGACTCTCCAGGGCGAAGTGTCCTGAGAAGATTGATCTCGGCTTCGGCAGGTCGCGCCGGAAGGCCCGGGCACCGTCGGTACCGAAGATCTGGTCATTGGCTCCCCACACCGCCGGCAGAGGTACCTGGCTGGTACGGAAGTACTCCTGGAACGCCGGGTAGAGGTCCACGTTGGTCGAATAGTCGCGGAAGAGCCGCAGCTGGATCTCGTCGTTGCCCGGCCGGTCGAGCAGCACCTGGTCGTGCGTCCAGGTGTCAGGACTGATCAGGCTCGGGTCGGGGACGCCGTTCTCGCACTGCCGGCGGGTGAACCTGCGCCTCGCGTAGACCGGCCTCGCGATAGAACACACTCAGACCATCGATGTCCGCGGTCAGGTGGTGGACGGGGGTCATCCCTGATAGCTGCCGGAGGCCACCGGGGCATCGCGTTCGCTGGGCGCGAGAGCAGCCTGGTCCTGTGTTCGCTCGGAGAGCCTGCGGCGAGCGGATCCCCCCACGTTGATCAGCACACCCAGCAACAGAGCACATCCGACATAGCACACGAATAACAGTGTTTCCCTACCAGATACCATTTCCCCCACCTTGAATGCGCCGGTCGCCGATGCGGGACCACCCCGAGGGCCTACACCGATCTGACAGACGATTCCCCAGCTCAAAGGCCACCCCCGGAGACGTGCTCCGGCGTGTCGGATGCAATGAAATGCAATGTTCCAGGCAAATGCCGCCGGAGTCTTCGGCGATCTCCAATGATCACATGCCGGCTGCGATGAGTCCCGGCTCCTTGACTCCCTTTTGAGATAGAGGGCCCGGGACTTTATGCCTTCATGGAGAAGTCTCGGAAGGGCCGGAGGAGGCCAGCTGTTCGTCCACCAGCGTCGGATAGTCGGTGTAGCCGTGCCGGTCGCCGCCGTAGAAGCCGACGGAGATCGGGGTGTTGAGCGGGGCTCCGGTACGCAACCGCTCGACGAGGTCGGGGTTGGCGATGAAACCCCGGCCGAAGGCGACCAGATCCGCGCCGCGGGCCAGCCAGCCGGCCGCCGCGCGGGTCTTGGCTATGTCATCGGGGTCGGCGACGGTGGGGGTGACGACGAGTGCCGTCGGCCACAGCTTCCGGATCTCCGGATCGAGATCGGTGCCGGTCTCGTTGAGATGCAGATACGCCACCGGATCGTGGGCGAGTTCATGGACGAGGGCGGTGTAGGTCTCATCCGGGCTGTGCTCGTAGAGGTCCCCGAAACCGTTGCCGGGTGAGATCCGCAGGCCGACCCGGTCCGGCCCGATGGCGGCGGCGACCGCGCGGACCGTCTCGATGATGAGCCGGATCCGGCCGGTGACCGTGCCGCCCCAGGCGTCGGTGCGTAGATTGGTGTTGTCGGCGAGGAACTGGTGCAGCAGATAACCGTTGGCGGCGTGGATCTCGACGCCGTCCAGCCCGGCCGCGACGGCGCGCTCCGCGGCCTGGACGAACTCGTCGATGACCTGCTCGATCTGGACGGCAGTCAGCTCGTGCGGGGTGACGGCCGGCAGCGTCCCGTCCGGGGTGTAGACGAGCGCCCGGGCCGGCAGCGCGGAGGGCCCGACCGGGTGCAGGTCCTCGGGCAGAAAGGACGGGTGGGCCAGTCGGCCGGCGTGCATGAGCTGGACGAAGATACGTCCGCCCTGCGCGTGGACGTCGTCGGCGACCCGGGCCCAGCCGCGCTGTTGCTCATCGGTGTGCAGGCCGGGAGCTCCGGGGCCGATGCGCCCGGCGGCGGTGGTGTGGGTGCCCTCGGTGATGAGCAGGCCGGCGGTGGCCCGCTGGGCGTAGTACTCGGCCATCAGCGGGGTCGGCGTGCCATCCTCGGCGGCCCGTGACCGGGTCATCGGAGCCATGGCGAAGCGGTTCGGCACGGTCAGAGCGCCCAGCTGGGTGGATAGGAACAGCTCGGCTGGTGCGGCCATGGCGGTGGTCTCCCTCGGGACGGGTGCGGGTGCGGAGATTCCGGTCAGAGGTTCCGGTCAGAGAGCCACAGATCGGCGAGCAGCTCGTACGAGTGGAGTCGGTCCTTGAACTCCCAGGTCTCGGTCAGGACGATGAGCTCGTTGGCGCCGGTTCGCTCGACCACCTCTTCGAGCCCCTTGCGTACGGTGCCGGGCGCGCCGACGAAGGATTCGCGGAGCATTGCTCCCACGGCGTGCGCCTCGTCCGCGGACCACTGGGACCTCATGTCGTCGACCGGCGGCAGGAACTCCATGTCACCGCGGATCAGGCCCAGGAACTTACGCTGCAGAGTCGTGAACTGCCGCTCCGCCTCTTCGTCGGTATCGGCCACGAGCACGTTCACGCCGACCATCACGTACGGGATCGGCCACAGCTGGGAGGGGTGGAAGTTGCTCCGGTAGACCTCAAGGGCGAGTTCCAGTTGCTGGGGGGCGAAGTGCGAGGCGAACACGAACGGCAGGCCCTCGCGTGCGGCCAGGGCGGCGCTGAAGGTGCTCGATCCGAGCAGCCAGATCGGCAGGTCGACGCCTTCGCCGGGGATGGCCCGCACCCGGCGGCCGTTGCCGTTGGGGGCGAGGTAGCCGAGCAGCTCGGCGAGCAGGTGCGGGAAGTCGGCACCTGAGGACTGGTCGCGGCGCAGCGCGCGGGCCGTCCAAGGGTCGGTGCCGGGTGCGCGTCCCAGGCCGAGGTCGATGCGGCCGGGATGCAGGAGGGCCAGAGTGCCGAACTGCTCGGCTACCACCAGCGGGGCATGGTTGGGAAGCATGATCCCACCCGCCCCGACCTTGATCCGCGAGGTCTCGGCAGCGGCCTGGCCGACGAGGATCGCTGTCGCGGAGCTGGCGACCGCCGGCATGTTGTGGTGCTCGGCGACCCAGTAGCGGTTGTAACCGAACCTCTCCGCCTCGCGCGCGAGATCGATGGTGTTGCGCAGCGATTCGGACACCGTGTGTCCCTTGCGAACCGGGGACAGGTTGAGGATCGACAGCGGGACGTCGGAGAAGCGGTTCACGGCGAGACACCTCCAGCATGAACTACGGCACGGGATCTGCAGCCGGACGTGCCGCTTTGCGATTCCCAGAGCGCAGTCCGCCCATCTTTCGAGGCTACCCGAGGCCGGATCGCCCCGCCGTGGGCCCTGTGCGGGTGGGCTCGCGACGGGATGTGGCCTGCCGAGATGCGCGATGTGGACAGACCTCGTGCCCGGGGAAGGATGAAACCGGGCCCACGAACACGTGCCGGCCCTCCGGGGGAAGGTGCCACATGAAGCTCGTTGTCGATCTCACGCGGTGTCAGGGCTACGCGCAGTGCGCTTTCCTGGCTCCGGAGGTGTTCGTGATGCGCGGTGACGAAGCGCTGCTGTACGACCCGGATCCGGATGGGGCGTTACAGCGGAAGGTGCTGCGGGCGGCGGCCGCGTGCCCGGTGCAGGCCATCGTCGTCGACCGGACGGACGGTCGCGCTTTCCAGGACGCCCGGCGCGAACGACCATCCGGCCCCGGTGCGCCGGAGGTCGGGCGGGTCGTCATCGTGGGGGCCTCGCTGTCGGGACTGCGGGCCGCGTGGTCGCTGCGCAGGGAAGGCTTCACCGGCTCGGTGACCATGATCGGAGACGAGGCGTACGAGCCGTACGACCGGCCGCCGCTGTCCAAGCAGGTGCTCGCCGGGATGGTGCCCGCGGAGCACACGGCACTTCCCCGGGTCGGTGAGATCGACGCGGAATGGCGCCTCGGGGTCGCCGCCACCGGGCTGGACCTGGACCGTAAGCAGGTGCATCTGGCGGACGGCGACACGGTGGAGTTCGACCGGGTGCTGATCGCCACGGGCGTGCGGGCGCGCCCCTGGCCGAACGCGGCGGAGGCCGCACTGGACGGCGTGTTCGTGCTGCGCACCCGGGACGACGCGAGCGGGCTGGCGCAGCGGCTGGCCACCGGGCCGCGCCGGGTGCTGGTCATCGGCGCGGGGTTCACCGGTTCCGAGGTGGCCTCGGTCTGCCGTGAACTCGGGCTGCCGGTGACCGTCGCCGAGCGGGGAAAAGCCCCGCTGGTGGGCGCCCTGGGTGGGGTGATCGGCGCGGTGATGGCCGACAGACAGCGTCAACATGGCGTCGATCTGCGATGTGGCGTGACGGTCACCGCTCTGGACGGAGACGCGGACGGACGGCTGTGCCGCGCCCACCTGTCCGATGGCAGCACGCTGGAGGTGGACGTCGCGGTGGTCGCGCTCGGTGGGATCCGCAACGTCGAGTGGCTGGAGGACTCGGGGCTGGCGGCCGGGGTATGGGGCGTGGCCTGCGACACCGGGTGCCGGGCGCTGGACGTCAACGGCCTCGTCAGCGACGACGTGTACGTCGCCGGGGACGTGGCCCGCTTCCCGCATCCGGTGTACGACTACCAGCTGGTAGCGCTCGAGCACTGGGGCAACGCGGTCGCCCAGTCCGAGATCGCCGCGCACAACATGATCGCTCCACAGAGCGACCGCTGGCCGCATCTGGCGTTGCCGGAGTTCTGGTCCACCCAGTTCGGTGTCGAGATCAAGTCGGTCGGCGTGCCGACGTTCGCCGATGAGGTGGTCATCGCGCAGGGTTCGGTCGCCGATGGCCGGTTCGTCGCCGTCTACGGCTGCCACGGACGCATCACCGCCGCGGTCACGTTCGACCAGGCCAAGTGGCTGGAGTTCTACGCCGGGCTGATCGAGAGGGCCGCCCCGTTCCCCCCGGCCTTCGACCATGTGGACCGTCCGGCCGAGCTCCGCCCGGTGCCCGCCGAGGTCGCGAGCCGCCCCAGCTTCGAGGCCACCGTCGTGGTGACCGGTCACCAACCCAGCGACCGGCGGGCGAGATTGGTGCACAGACCGCACCTGTGACCCTGCCCCGCGCACCTTGCCGGCCGGCCTTGCGGAGCCTGCCTTGCCCGGCCGGTCCCACCGAATCCAGCCCTTGCCGGGTCCACCGGCAGTCAGCAGCTACGAGAGCCCAGGAGACGCCGCCATGGCGCAGCCAAGCGTTTACCAGCAGATCTTCGACTACGCCCATCGCGCGAACCCGTGGCCGCTCTACGCCGAGCTGCGCAAGACCCCGGTGATCCGGGAGGAGGACGGCACCTATGTCGTGAGCACCTACCGGGAGATCGTGGCCTTACTCCACGACCCCCGGCTCGGCTCCGTCCCGCTGGGTGCCGACGGACTCGCCCCCAGCTTCATCAGGCTGAACCCGCCCGAACACGACCGGGTCCGGCGCATGCTGACCCGGCATTTCGGGCCGCCGCACAGCCCCCGGCGGATCGATGGCATGGTGCCGGAACTGGTCGAGATCGTCACCGGCCTGATCGACGACTTCGCCGGCCGGACCCAGGTGGACCTCGTCGACGACTTCGCCTATCCGTTCCCGGTCACGGTGATCTGCCAGTTGCTCGGGGTGCCCCGCGAGGACGAACCACGCTTCCATGTCTGGGCCGACGCGGTCGTCGAGGCCGTCGGCGTCCTAGGGGAGGCCTCCACCGAACTCCGCGTAAGGAGTGATCAGGCCCTCCTCGAGCTGGGCGCATATCTCGCCGAACTCGCCGACGCGCACAGCAAGGAACCCGGCGACGACCTCCTGTCGGCGCTGGCCACCGACGACGGCCTGGAGGGCCGCCTGTCCCGCGACGAGCTGATGAGCAACGCCGCGCTGCTGCTGATCGCCGGTCATGAGACCACCGTCAACCTCATCACCAACGGCATGCTGACCCTGTTGCGCCATCCCGGCGTCCTCGCCCGGCTGCGTGACGACCCGGCGCTGGCCGTCCCGGTCGTCGAGGAGCTACTGCGCTATGAGCCGACGGTGCAGTTCCTGACCAGCCGACAGGCCATCGACGACATCGACATCGCCGGCATCACCATCGAGAAGGGCTCGCCCGTCACGCTGATGCTCGCCGCCGGCAGCCGGGACCCCCATCACGTACCGGACGCCGACCGCTTCGACCCCGACCGCCTCCGCAACGAGCATCTCGGCTTCGGCGGCGGCATTCACTACTGCTTCGGCGCCCCGCTGGCCCGGCTGGAGGCCCAGATCGCGCTGGCCGAGCTGGCCCACCGGCTGGAAAACCCCCGGCTGGTCACCGATCCGCCGCCGTACCGGCCCAACCCGCTGCTGCGCGGCCCACGCCACCTCCAGGTCGAGTTCGACCACGTCTCTTCCGCCCGGGTCTCCGCCGGCTGAGGGTACCTCTCCGTACCCTGCGTACGCCTCACCGCGGCGATGGCGGGAACGGCACGGATGACAGCCGTTCGACGGGTTGGCCGGTGGCTGGTTGCGCTACCTGCCTTCTGCTGAGGCGTCGAACTGCCGACGGCCGAATCGACATCACCGGCGAACCTTCTCCCGATGACTTTTCTGAAGCCCCTGTGGACCACCGCCATCTGCGAAAACCCGGCGAAAACGGGGTACGTGCGACCCGGGTCGGACGTGGTCAGACCCCGGCGCCGGCCGGTGAGTCCTGTGCCTGGTGCCGGTCGGTCACGCCTGCCCCTCGGTGGAACCTGGCGATGATCGTAATGTGAGGGTGCGGGCCGAGATGACCGACGTGAGGCAATCGCCGCCCGTTCAGGGGAGTTCGTCGGCGAGGCGGCTCAGGAAGCCGATGGTCTCCGACCCCGGGATCGCATCGACGCACAAGCGGTCCATGACCGCCATGTAGCCGTCGGCGTCGTCGCGCTTGTCGAGATAGATGGCGCTGGTGAGCTGTTCCAGGTAGACCACGTCGGGCAGATCCGGCTGCGAGAAACGCAGGATGCTGAACGGACCGCCCGCCGCCGCGTGGCCGCCGACGTGAAAAGGGACGACCTGGATCGTGACGTTCGGCAGATCGGCCATCTCGACCAGGTGCCGTACCTGCGCGCGCATCACTTCTGGCCCGTCGAGCGGCCGGCACAGTACGGCCTCGTCCAGCACTGCCCACACCGTGGGCGCCCCCGGCCTGGTGAGCAGTTCCTGGCGGCGCATCCGCAGGTCGACCCGGCGCTCGATCTCCTCGTCGGACACGGTCTCGTGACCCAGCCGGGTGACCGCCCGTGCGTAGGTCTCCGTCTGGAGCAACCCGGGAACGAACTGCACCTCGTAGGTGCGGATGAGGCTCGCGGCCTGTTCAAGCCCGACGTACAGCTCGAACCAGTCCGGCACGATATCGCCGTACTTGTGCCACCAGCCCGGGCTATTGGCCTGACATGCCAGGGCGAGCAGTCCTTCCCGCTTCGCGGCATCGACGGCGTACAGCGTGAGCAGGTCGGCGACGTCGCGTTCCTTGAATGCGACCCGCCCCAGCTCCATGCGGCTGATCTTTGAATCGGAGGACCGGATCACGTCGCCGGCGTCCTGGCGGGTGATGCCGCGATGCTCGCGCAGCCGTCTGAGCTGACCGCCCAGCAGGATCCGAAGGGCCGTCGGCCCACCCTGTGGGTCGGCCGAAACGGGCGAACCACCTGCGGTCTCAGGACTGATCACGAGCATTCCTCGGGATGTCGATGCAGACGCGAAGACGGAAACCCAGCAGCCTTCGCGTCAAATTACCGCACAACAACCTGGTTGTTTCGCGTTGTCACCGACCAGAAACCTAATGTTTACGGGGGATATCGCCATTATGATCTTCTCCAGGACCGGTCAGGCGAGATGTCAGCCGGGTCGGATGCCTTTCGTCGCCCGCACTCCGGCGGGTCGTGCGAATCCGAGGCCGTCGTCGTGGATCTGGGGCGGGCAGCGACTGTGAGCACGTACTGTGACGGTTGTCGACGACCGGTCGGTACCGAAGATCTAAGGGGACCGCGGTGACGGAACGATGCCTCCACGATATGCAGCTGGGCACCTGCGGAATCTGCCAGCCACGCACTGGGCAGTTCGACGTTCACTCCGCCGGGCGATCCACCCGCGAGACGTCGCCCTTCGAGGCCGAGATCAGCACGACGATCGAGTACGAAGGGGAACGCTGGGGCCTGGTCCCCTCCCCCGGGTACATCCTGCTCTCCCCTGCCGGCCGGGCGATCCATCACCGTGAGGGCTGCCTGAGCATCCGCCTGCAGGATCCGGCGCAGTGGCGGAAGATCGACGACCCGGACGGCCTGCAGTGGCGCCGGCTGATCGACTCCGCGCCCTACGGCGAGGACAAGGGACGGCGCCGGGCCCGATACGCCCGGAAGGCCGGTCTGATCAGTATCAAGGGCGTGTCGGTCATCCATACCTGCGAGGAGTGCGTCCTGCGTCCGCGCAGTTCCTGACGCGTCGGAGACCCGCTACCGTACGGCGACGCGGGGAAGCCCCGTCAAGATCCAGTGGTCGATGCTCCTCGGTGTTCTGCTATTCCGTTTCCAGAACCGCTTCGAGGATCTCGCGGAGAATCTCGTCGTAGGGGCGGTCCAGTTCCTGGGCGAGCCGGGCGAGCAGCCCGATCTGCAGGATCAGCTGGCCGCTGATGATCCGGCCGAACTCGCCGCCGACGTCCTGAACGGCCCGCCCCAGTGCCGGGCACCCCCCGGCGCACTCGGTGGTCTCCACTTGAAGCCCGTCGATACGGTCGGCATAGACCCCGGCGACCGCCTGCGGGATGGCATTTCCGCTCTCGTCCACCTGGGCGGCCGTGATCGCCATCAACAGGGCATCAGCGGCTTGCGAAACATCATGGCTGGTCACGCCCAGCACGCTATGCGAAACCCCCAAATCTCCCCAAAGCACCGCAAACCACCCAGCCCCTCTCTGCGGGAACAGAACATCACGGGCGCGCCCCACGCGGGAGTCGGGTGGCGTCGGGAGAGAGGGGCCTCATCGGCAGGGCGCCGGGGGTGGGGTGGTGGCAGTACGGTGGGCGGGTGATCGACGCCCTGGCTGGAGAGCGGTACGTCCTGGTGACCACGTTTCGCAGGGACGGCACTCCCGTGCCCACCGCGGTGTGGGCGGTGGCGGACGGCGACGCCCTGGCGATCTGGACGGTGACCACCTCCGGCAAGGTCAAGCGGATCAGGAACAACCCTGAGGTGACCGTGGCCCCCTGCGACCTGCGTGGAAAGCCTCGCGGTGAGGCCGTCCGGGCCCGCGCCGAGGTCCTGTCCCCGCAGGACACCGACCGGGTCCGTGATCTGCTCAGGAAGAAGTACGGATTGCAGGCCCGGCTGACACTGCTCGGCAGCCGGCTCCGCCGCGGCGACGAGGGCACAATCGCCATCGGCATCACCCTCGTCCCCTGAGGCCGGCCCCCCAAAGGGCAGCGGCCGCCTGGGCTCGGCGGGGCAGGTTCCTTCGGGATCTTGTGAGATCGAGTCGACGGGCGGACGGTGATCACTGAGGGCGGTGATCAGGGGAGGCTGCCGGCGATGCCATCGAGGATGCGTTCCAGGCCGTACTCGAAGCGTTCGTCGGGGTCCATGTGCGGCTGGCGGGCGTCCACGATGACCCGCTCGATCAGCGGATATCTTCCACTGTCGAGGATCGAGCGAATGTAGGGGCCATTGGCGATCATCAGTTGCTCGTCTGTGAGACCGGTACGGCGGCGGGCCTCCGCGGCGGCCAGTTCGTTCGTGACGAAACCGTTGACGTACGAGGTGACCATGCCGGTCACGCTCATCATCTGGTCGATGTTGAGACCGAGACCGTCGACGGCGCCCAGGGCGGCCTCTGCCATCTGGAGCGCGTTGGGGCCGAAGGTCACACCGCCCGACCGCCCGGCCATCCAGGGGTGACGTCGTAGCGACCTGCGGCTGTAGTGGGCGAGCAGCCGTAGATCGGCCCGCCACTCACCGGAGAGCTCACCACGCTCCGGGATCCACTCCCCGATGACCACGTCGATCATCAGTTCGATCAGGTCGTCCTTGCCGGGGACATAGCGGTAGAGCGACATCGTCCCCGCCCCGAGTTCCTTGGCGACCCGGCGCATCGACAAGGCCTCCAGTCCCTCGGCGTCGGCGATCTTGAGCGCCAGGGCGGTGATCTGAGCACGGCTGTAGGCAGGGGCCGGTCCACGCGCAGGACGCTCGGAACGCATCCAGATGATCTCTGGGAGCCCGTCACCCATGACCCACCTCCGCCTTTGGACCTAGTTCGAAATCCTACTTGCGTACAGCGTACCCAGTTCCTACTCTCGAAGACATAACTGCGTACGACGTACCCAGAGGATGGATCATGAGAGACGCGATCATCGTCGCGGAGGGGCTGCACAAGCACTTCGGCGATACGCACGCGCTGCGCGGGCTGGACCTTAGCGTCCGGCAGGGCAGCGTCTGCGGAGTGCTCGGGCCCAACGGCGCGGGCAAGACCACGGCGATACGAATCCTGGCGACGCTCGCCGAGCCGGACGAAGGCCACGCCACGGTCGCCGGCTACGACGTCGTACGGCGGGCCGATGAGGTACGCAGCCGTATCGGACTGGCGGGACAGCACGCCGCCGTCGATGAGAAGCTGTCGGGCCGGGACAACCTGCGGATGTTCGGCCGGCTGTACCACCTGTCCGGCAAGGCCGCCCGGCTGCGGGCCGACGAGCTGCTCGAACGCTTCGGGCTCGCCAAGGCCGGCGACCGCATCATCGGCACCTACTCGGGTGGCATGCGCCGGAGAATCGACCTGATCACCAGCCTGATCATCCGGCCGCAGGTGCTCTTCCTGGACGAGCCCACGACCGGGCTGGATCCACGCAGCCGTGGCGAGATCTGGACGAGCATTCGCCAGCTGGTGTCGGACGGCACCACGGTCCTGCTCACCACCCAGTATCTGGACGAGGCCGACCAGCTCGCCGACGACATCGCGGTCGTCGACCACGGGAGGGTCATCGCCAAGGGCACCCCGGACGAGTTGAAGTCCACCATCGGCGATCAGGTCGACGTGGTGCTGGCCGACCCGGCAGAGGCGGTCCGCGCGGCTCGGATTCTGGCCGGAATGACCGGTGGCCGGCCCACGGTCGACGACGGCCGGCTGAGCGTGGCCGTCTCCACCGGTACGACCCGGCTGGCCGACGTGGTGCGCGAGCTGGACCGAGAGGGAGTGACGGCCGCGGACGTCTCGCTACGCCGCCCCACGCTCGACGAGGTCTTCCTGCGCCTCACCGGCCACCCGGCCGCGTCCCAGGAAACCGCGTCCCAGGAAACCGCGTCCCAGGAGACCGAGCGCCAGGAGACCGGGCGCCAGGACACTGCAATCGACCAGGCCGGATCCAACCAGGCCGACTCCCACCAGGCCGACACCAATGAGGGGATGACCGTCCGATGACCTCTCCCACCACACCACTCCCCGCCCTGCCCGGTACGTCCCTCGACCGGCTCCGTTGGACGATCATCGACGGGCTCACCCTGGTCGGCCGCCAGCTCCGCCACCTGCGTAACGAGCCCGGCCAGCTGATCGCCGCGCTGATCTTTCCCGCCATCATGGTCGTGCTGTTCGGGTACGTCTTCGGTAGCGCGATCTCCGTCCCCGGCGGTGGCAACTACCGCGAGTACCTGATGCCCGGGCTGTTCGCCATGACCACGTTCACCGGGGTCATGGGCAACGCCATGATCGTCGCGGGCGACGCCGCCCGCGGGATCATGGACCGCTTCCGCTCGATGCCGATGGCGCGCTCAGCCGTCCCGTTCGGCCAGGCCGGCTCGGACGTGCTGGTCGGCCTCCTGAGCACGGGCATCATGGTGCTGTGCGGCCTGGCGGTCGGCTGGCGCGCGCACCACGGGCTCACCGACACGCTGGCGGCCTTCGGCCTGATCATCCTGTTGCGGTACGCGCTGAGCTGGGTCGGCATCTGGATCGGCCTGGCGGTCAAGAACGAGGAGACCGCCGACAACCTGATCCCGCTCGTCTTCCCAGTCACGATGATCGCTAACACCTTCGTGCCGACCGAGCACATGCCGGTCTGGCTACGGACGCTGTCCGACTGGAATCCGGTGAGCGCCCTGGTCGCCGCCCTGCGTCACCTGTTCGGCAACCCCGGTGCCCCGCTCCACCACGCGGCCTGGCCCCTGGAGCACTCGGTGGCCGCCGCCCTGCTCTGGTCCGCCTTCCTGCTCGCCGTCTTCATCCCGCTGTCGGTCCGCAAGTACCGCTTCAAAGGTCGCTGAACCTCGACGCCGCGTCGGCCGGGCCCCGCCGCCGGTACGTGCCCCGGACCATCGGTCCACCGGCCGTACGGGTTTCCAGGACGGGCCGGCCGCCGCATGCGTGCGTTGTACGGCCCGACGGCGTGATACGAGGCCGAGGCAACAGCGTGGCCTGACGCGAACCACGCGGATCATTCGAACCACCCGGACCCACGAAAGGCGGACCGCAAAAGGGCTGCGGGCTAGCGGGTGGCGGCGGCTTCCACGGCGGCGGAGACGGCGGGCTCCGTGCAGGCACCCAGGATGACCTCGAGCAGACCGGGGAAGCGGGCCTCCAGCTCGTCGCGACGCAGCGTGGTGAGCATGGTGCGGCCGACGGGCCGCTGATGGATGACTCCCGCCTCGCGGAGTACTCGCCAGTGGTGCGTCGCCGTGGACTTCGAGATCTCGAGCGGCACGGCCTTGCACGTGCACTCGCCGGCCTGGGCGAGCGTGCGGAGGATCTGCATCCGGACCGGATGGCCCATGGCGGCCAGGACGTCCTCGAGCCGGATCTGCTCGGCGGACGGGTGATACAGCGTCATAGTCCGACTGTACGCCAAGAGTGGTCGGAAATCGTTTGACAGAACGTCACGATTGTACGAATGTTCACGTACACTCTCATTGTACGAACGTCTCCGTACAGTCGCACTGTCTATCGAGACTGGAGGCAGACATGACCACCGCTCCGACGATCAGGCGGGCGCACAAAGCCGTACCCCGCACGTTCGCCATCCGCAAGACCTCGCTGCGAGCCCTGGCCGTCGCCGCCCACCTGGAGCGCCCTCACCCGGCTCCGCGGCCCCGCCGCGCGGCCCCTACTTCCACCTGACAGGCCCGCCCCGCGGAGGTTGGGGTCCTCCGACGGGCAGGGCACGCGTACGGCCGGCCGCTTTTGGGGAGGCGGCCGGCCGGACGTCGATAGCGATCAGTTGATCAGGTTGTCGAAATCCCCGTCCTTGGCACCGAGGATGAGTGCCTCGATCTCCAGCCGGGTGTAGATCAGCGCGGGGCCTTCGGGGTGCCGGGAGTTCCGTACCGCGATGCTCCCACCGGGGAGCTCGGCCATCTCGACGCAGTTTCCCTGTGAGTTGCTGCGCCGGGACTTCTGCCACTGCGCTCCGTGAATCTTCGTGGCGGGCATTCCGTTATACGTATCGAGCATCTATGTCTCTCTGAGAATCTCGCCTATCGTCTCGACGGTGCCATCCGGCGTTGCGCTGTCGACGCTCAGGCGCTCCATGGCCTGTAGATATGCGTCGACGTCATCGCGCTTGTCCAGGTAGAGCGCACCTGTGAGGGTCTCGACGTACACCACATCCGCCAGGTCCGGTTCGGGAAACCGCAAGATGGAGAACGCCCCGCCTTCGGCGGCATGGCCGCCGAACTTGAACGGCATCACCTGGATGGTCACGTTGGGCAGCTTGGACACGTTGATCAGGTGTTCCAGCTGGCCGCGCATCACCTCGGTGCCACCGATGGGACGTCGCAGCGCCGCCTCGTCCAGCACGGCCCACAGCCGGGGAGAATTGACCCCGGTGAGCCGTTGCTGGCGCTGCAGGCGCAGGCCCACCCGCTGATCGATCTCTTCAGCGGTGGCGCCTCCATTGCCCAGGTCGATGACGGCTCGGGCGTAGCCCTCGGACTGCAGGAGCCCCGGCACGAATTGAAGCTCGTACGTACGGATCAGTCCGGCCGCCTCTTCCAGACCGACGTAGGTCTGGAACCAGTTGGGCAGCACATCGGCGTACCGATGCCACCAGCCTGGGGCGTTGGCCTCCCGTGCCAAACCCAACAGCGCCTCCCGCTCGGAATCGTCGGCGACGCCGTACAAAGTAAGCAGGTCGGCTACGTCCCGCTCTTTGAAGCTGACCCGGCCAAGCTCGAGCCGGCTGATCTTCGACTCCGACGCACGGATGACGTACCCGGCATCCTGTCGGCTCACTCCCCGCTGCTCCCGCAGACGGCGTAGCTGTGAACCGAGCAGGATTCGACGCACGGTCGAACCGGACCCCGCCGCTTCAGGAGTCACGTCTCTGCCTCTCGATCATGTGGCGGACAGCGCACCAGTGTGCCACTCCGCTCCAGTCCTTTGCGGCTACCTCCGTCCCCCGACTGACTCCGCACCCCGACGACGAAAATAACTGCCGTCCCGGGCCTAATGCACGTGCATCGGGCCTTGCATTCGCACGCTACGATGCGCAGGATAACGCACGGGACTTCAGTGTCACGGCAGCAAACGAGAACACTCCGCGGGGTTCGCATGACGTCACGCCACGCAAGCGACGAGACCTTGGACGACTGCGTGCGGCCTTCATCGGCCCAGGACCTGCCCCCCTGCCTCAGCATCGCTCTGGCCCGTCTTACCCGTGGTGACAGGCCTACCGCGATGTTCGAGCTGAAGCCCGAACCCGAGTCAGTGACCGAAGCCCGCCACTTCACGACCGCCACCCTCGAGAACTGGGGACTGGGCGCATTGTGCGACGACGTCGCGCTGGTCGTCTCCGAGCTTGTCACCAACGCCCTTCGGCACAGCCTGCCACCGCGTCTCGCGGAGGCGCCTGGGCCCATCGGGCTCCGCCTCCAGCACGAGGCGTCCTTTGTTTTGTGCGGAGTGCTGGACACCGGTACGGCGGCCCCGCGCCGCCGCGAACCCGACTTCATCGCGGAGACCGGCAGAGGCCTGCACATCGTCGAATCGTTCAGTGCGACCTGGGGCTGGATGCCGCTGGACGGTGGCGGGAAGGTCGTCTGGGCCCTGTTCCAGGGCGCCGGCTGAGCCGCCGGCCCGCTGTCCGCGTGCAATTTGCAGATAGCGCGCGTTCTCACGTCATCTGACGCACTCGTTCCGGACGACTCGGGCGACATTGGGGTGAACCACACACCCCAGTGAGCGGAGTCTCCGATGATTCTCCTGGCCATGATCGCCACCCTGACCGGCACTGCGATCTTTCTCACGTTCCTCCTGGAGTTCGCCCTGGCCACCCGGCGCGACCCCCTGTCCGCCGACACTCGCAACCGGGCGATGCGCCGCGCGCGCCGGGCCACCGGCATGTACGTCAGGCGGTCCGGGACGATTGAGCTCCCGACCCCGGCCGGCGCCGGCGATCTGCCGGAGCCGGTCGACACCGGCGGGGCGCCGGTGGCATGAGTCAGCCGGGCAGGGAATGCTCGAACCAGACGACCTTCCCGTTCTCGGTACGGCGGTTGCCCCAGCGTTCGGCGAGAAAGCTGACCAGCTGCAGGCCACGGCCCGACTCGGCATTGTCATCGGCACTGCGGAGATACGGCAGTTCCTTCCCATCGTCACGGACCTCGCACAGCAGCGTGGACGCTCGGATCAGCCGAAGCGAGATCTGGCCGACACCGTGCACCAGCGCATTGGTTACCAGCTCGCTGACCAGGAGCTCGACCGTGTCGGAGATCCCGGTCAGTCCCCAGTCCCTTAGTCGTTCGCGCACCATGGCCCGCATCTTCGGCACCATGGACGGCTCGGCGGCCAGCTCCCAGATGGCGACGTCTTCCGCCGGGATGCCGTCCAGACCGACCGCCAGGAGCGCGATGTCGTCCCTGCGCACATCGGGTGTGAGCGCTTCGAGCACGGCGTCACAGGTGACGTCGAGCGGACGAAGCGCGCCGGTGAGCTGCGCACACAGCGCGGCGAGCCCCTCGTCGAGGTCCCGGTCCCGGCGCTCCACCAGCCCATCGGTGCACAGCACCAGCTGAGAGCCCTCCTCGGCCTCGAACTCGCTGGTCTGGAAGGGCCCGTCACCCACCCCGATCGGCACCCCCGAAGGCACCTCGACCAGCGCACTCTCCCCGCCGGGGGAAACCAGGACCGGTGGCACGTGACCGGCATTGGCCACCTGGCAGCGCCGCGCGACCGGGTCGTAGACCAGGTAGAGGCAGGTCGCGATGTAGTCCTCACCGAAACGCCGGGACAGCTCGTCGAGCCGGCGCAGCAGCTGGTCGGGGCGCAGGTCCTGGGCGGCGAGCATGCGTACCGCGGTGCGCAGCTGCCCCATGATCGCAGCCGAGGTCAGCCCGTGACCCATGACGTCGCCCATGACGATCGCCAGCCGGCAGCCCGGCAACGGGATCGCGTCGGACCAGTCTCCCCCCACCTGGGCCGCCGCGCTGGCGGGCAGGTAGCGGTAACAGACCCGCGCTCCGGCGGTCTCCGGTGGCTCGGTGGCCAGCATGCTGCGCTGCATCTGCCGGGCGACCTGGACCCTCATGTGCCCCAACCCCTCCGGATGCGCGGGCCCGGGCAGGTCGAGCTCGGCCGAGCCGTGCGTGGGCGGATCGCGCTCGGGAAGGTTGTGATCTTGGTCGGCGGAGCCGTGTTGAGCGGATGCCGCTCCAGTGGCCGCGACGCTTTGGCCTCCTGCCTGCGAGCCCATCCGGCTTCCGGTGTTCACGACGCGGACCCCTCCCCCTGGCGACCTCTGTCGAGCACCCCGGAAAACCCGCAGTGAACACGACGCTACAAGCAGTGACGCACGCATGTCCGGTACTCCCGTAACCGCCCGCGAACTGGTAACAGACTGTAAACAAACAGCGCCAGCCGACTACAGAGCGTTTCATGGTGAAGTTCGATGAACGATCGCATGGCTCACGCCCAGCGTCACGACCAGGCGGTCGACGGGCAGGGCAGATCAGGGCAAGCCAAATCAAGGCAGGTCAGGGCGGACAGGCCATTAGGGCAGGTGGCCGGCGAGGATCGTGCGGACCAGGTCGCGGGCGTAATCGCCGGGGTCGGGCGGCAGCTGGGCGGCCGCCGACACCGCAGGCTCTCCGGCCAGGAGGGTGAGGAACGCGTGCTGCTGGCAGGCCCCGAGGAGCGCCGCCGCCAGATAGGGCGGCCGGGTGTCCTCGGTCAACCGGCCCGCCGACCGCTCGGCCTCCAGATAGGTGATCAACCGTACGTGCCCCTGGACCGCACCCCCCTGTGGTGCGTCGGCGCCGGGCACCACCGGACCAGGATGGTGCGGGTCGCCGGGGCCGTGACCCTGGGCGGGGCCGCCGCGCCGCAGCCAGCCCAGCACCTCCCGGTCGGCGAGCGCCGACCCGGTCATCGGCAGCAACTCCGCGTAGAACGGGACCGCGGCGGACGCCAGCCGGCTGAGATTGTCCTCGACGGTGTTCTTGCCGATGGCCGACAGGAGCTCGATCATGGCGCCGCGGATGCCACTGGCGACCTGGGCCAGCGCACTGCCGAACAGCGCGGTCTTGTTGGCGAAGTGGTTGTAAAGGCTGCCCTCGGAGACCCCGGCCGTCCGGGCTATCTCCTTCGTGGTGGCCGCGGTGACACCGCGCTCCTTGATCACCTGGATCGCGGCGTCGAGGATCCGCTCGCGCATCGGCTGGGCCATGACTGCCTCCTTCAGAGGCGAAGCTAGCACACCTCCTGAGTGAGTACTCACCCAAACGCTAGCGCGTACGATAGGGTGAAATGTCAAGGTTTGGCCTGATTGGTAACGATCTGTGATGAACGCCACGGAACCTTGTTGCCATCCTTATGCGTCTTCATTAGTGGGACCAGAGATAAGCGGAACACGCAACGTCGCCGCCTGACCAGAGCGTCTTCTGCGGCGAAGACCATGGCCCGCAACGGTCACCCACGTCGGAACCACCCCTCGGCCCACCCGGCAAGCGAGGTTCGAGAGCGCCATGACCTGGCCTCGGCCCCGTCCGAATCACCGGACACCCCGTCCGAGATCGCCCTTCGCCCCACCAGGGCGGACCCGTCCACCCGAGATAACACCCTTACGGAGTGATGATGAGCACTGTCGCCACGCCGGTTCGCCAGGAGAACCACCTCGCCCAGTCAGATCGCTACGAGCGTGACGTCCTCCCGCTCGCCGAGCCGCTGTACGCCAGTGCCATGCGCATGACCCGCAACAGCGCCGACGCCGAGGACCTTGTGCAGGAGACGCTGGCGAAGGCCTTCGTGAACTTCCACCAGTTCAAGGAGGGCACCAACCTGAAGGCCTGGCTGCACCGGATCCTGACCAACAACTTCATCAACCTGTACCGCAAGAAGCAGCGGGAACCGCAGCGCACCGGCTCCGACGAACTGGAGGAGTGGCAGCTCTCCCAGACCGAGTCCCATGCCGCCGGCCTGCGCTCGGCCGAGCGGGAGGCTCTGGAGCGGATGCCGGACAGCGGGATCATCGCGGCCCTGCGCGCGCTTCCTGAGGACTTCCGTCAAGCGGTCTACCTCGCCGACGTCGAGGGCTACGCCTACAAGGAGATCGCCGTCATGATGGGTACGCCGATCGGCACGGTCATGTCCCGGCTGCACCGGGGCCGCAAGCAGCTCCGCGAGATACTCGCCGGACACGAAGAGCACGTACTCGCAGCCTGACAGCACCGACCCGGCACCCCCGTACGGAACCCGTGCGGGGGTGTCTCGCGTCCGGGACCGCGCATAGGACCACTTCTGCTGGGTAGAGGCCGCTGCACCGGATAGGGAGGCGCACAGTGAAGCGGAAAGTAAGCGACCTCATGACGCGCTGGCCGGTGGCCCTGCCATTGGAAGCCACGCTCGATGAGGCCGCGAGGCTCATGCGCGACCAGGGAATCGGAGACGTGCTCGTCACCGCCGAAGGAATGCTCTGCGGCATGCTGACCGACCGCGACATCGTCATCCGCGCGGTGGCCCAAAACCTGGATCTCGGGCATACGGCGCTGTCCGAGGTATGCACCGCACAGGTCGTCACGGTCAGTGCCGACGACGATGCCGCCGTCGCGATGGAACTGATGCGAGATCGCGCGATACGGCGTCTTCCGGTCGTCCAGGGCAGGCAGCCGGTGGGCATCATCTCGCTCGGCGACCTGGCCATCGAACAGGACGAACAATCCGCGCTCTCCGAGATAAGCAAGGCCCCGCCCAACATGTAAGGGGGCACCCATGACCAGGTGCAAACCGGATAACGTGGCGGATGTGCCCGACACCCGCTCGATGATCTCTGACGAGCTCGCCATCGAAATAGCCCGGCTCGGACTGGTGCGCGAGTCGTCGGAGGCCCGCACACTTCATCGGGTCACCGAACTCGCCTCGCGCTCGGTGACCGGCTGTGCGGGTGCGACCTCCGTACGCTGGCAGCGTGGGGACGGGTCGGGGCCTCCGGAACCCCTGGTCTGCGCCGGCAGCCATCCCGCGCTGGCCGAGCTGGTGGATCTCCAGCTCGCCCGGGGCGAGGGGCCGATTTTCGACGTGGTGACCACCCACACCCCGTTGAACTGCGAGGACACCCTCGCCGAGACGCGATGGCCCACCTACACCCCGGCCATGCTGCGGCGCGGCGTCCGATGCTTCACCACCACCCTGCAAGAGACCGACGAAGTACTGATGACCCTCACCCTGTACGGCGTGCTGCCGCGGTCCCTGGATCCGCGGCAACTGGCGGTGGCCGCGCTGCTCGTCGCCCAGGGCGGCGCCGCGGTCTCCAACACCCGGCAGTACGACGACGCGCACCGTACGGCCGTACAACTGCAGGCGGCGGTGGAGACCCGGGCGGTGGTGGATCAGGCGAAGGGCATTCTCATGCACGCCCTGGGCTATGACGCCGACCGGGCCTTCGCGGAGCTCCGGCGCATCTCGCAGACCCGCCATGTGAAGCTGACCGCCCTGGCCCAGCGGATCGTGGACGGCGGCGGAGTCCAAGGGACGAAGTGACATAACTCGGGCTTGGCTCCGAAGTAACGGTTCCGATCCCTCCTCGTCGCTTTCGCTGCCCGAGCGGGCATACCATGCGCAGACTGGGTCATGTAGGCCGCACCGATATGGTCGCGTGCGTCGTCGTCGTCGTCGCTCAGCGCAGGGAGCTGTGCATGTCAGATGGGCTCGAACCCGCAACGGTGATGCGGGAGATCAGCGACCTCGGGCTCCGCATCGGGGAGCTGCGTCAGGCCGCCTCGATGCCCGCACCCGATCTTCGGGCGACTCTCGAAGCGGCCCTGATGGAGCTGGATCTGGCGTTGTCCGCGCTGCGGACCCTCGGCGGGCTACAGACCGTGGCCGGCGACGACGAGGAGGGTTCCGCCGCCGAGAGCGAGCGACGGGTGCTGCGGACGGTTTTCCAGGACGCCCCCGTGCCGCTTTTCCTGCTCGATCGCGACGCCGTAGTGCGGCGGGTGAATCAGCAGGCCGCCGTACTGCTCGGCACCTCGCCCGGCTACGTCTCCGGTAAGCCCTTCCCCATCTTCTGTGATCTGCCGACGCGGGCGGCGCTGCGCAGCCAGTTGGCAGCCGTGGTGCGGACGGGCACCAGAAGCCATGCCAAGGTCCGCTTCCTGAGGAAAAAGGCCCCGGTCGACGCGGTGATCACGCTCGCCCGGGTCTGGATCCGCGGCGAGGCCGACCCGCTCGTGATCGCCGCGGCGGCGGTGGTGTCCGGCCAGCCGCCACTGCAGGAGCCGCTGGAGGCCGAGATCACGGCCGGTGACGACGCGATGGCCACGGTCATGCACCGGATGGACGTCCTCGCATCCGCGACCGAGCTACTGCTGGCCGAGCCGCTCTTCAACGAGTCCGTGGCCGTGCGCCGCTGTGCGCGGCTGCTCGCGACCGAGCTGGCGGATTGGGCGATCATCGACGTGGCTCAGGGCGGGGACCTCCGCCGCCAGGTGGTCTTCGGCCCCGATGACGAGCGGTGCGCGGAGGTCTGCCGGATCCTCGAGGACCTCGATCCCGCGCCGGGCGCCCTCCCGCACACCGTCCACGGAAACCAGCAGACGGCGTTGCACGCCCATGTGCAAGACCTCGACATTCTCGGCGTGACCGACGACGGCATCTCGGTCTGCGGCCTGATGGGCGTCACCTCCATGCTGAGCGTCCCGATCGAGGACGGCGAGAACTGCCTGGGTGCGCTCACCCTCGCGACCAGCGGTGAGCACGGCCAGTTCGACCTGATGGATCTGGGCGTCGTGCAGCGGCTGGCCCGCCAGCTGGGACTGGTCATCCGGGCGGCGCGGCTCTATCAGCGCAGGTCCGAGGTGGCCGACGGCCTGCAGGCGAGCCTGCTGCCCCGTGAACTTCCCAAGATCCCCGGACTGGAGGTGTCGGCCCGGTACATCGTGGCCACCCGGGGCGTGGAGGTCGGCGGCGACTTCTACGACGTCTTCGAAACCATGAACGGCTGGGGTTTCGTGCTCGGTGACGTGTGCGGCAAGGGTGAGGAGGCCGCCGCCGTCACCGCCACCGCGCGGCACGGCGTACGGCTGTTGTCCCGGTGGAAGACCGAGCCCGCCGAGATCCTCACCATGGTCAACCAGGCACTGATGTCCGAGGACCGCTTCGTGACGGCGGTACTGGCAGAGCTGGTGGAGAAGGGAGCCGGCCTGAGCATCGCCCTCGGCTCCGCCGGCCACCCGCCGTCGATCGTGATCCGGGCCGACGGGGTGATCCGCACGACCGGCGGCGGCGGAGTGCCGCTCGGCCTTTTCGACGACTTCAAGCCCGCCGTCGAGACGCTCGACCTCGAGCCGGGCGACACCCTGTTCATGTACTCCGACGGGGTGCTCGACGCGTGCGACCTCATGCGGCAGCGGTTCGGCCATGAACGGCTGATCGAGGTTCTCGCCACCTACAACGGCCGCCCACTGCACGAGGTGCTGGTGGCGGTGGAGCGCGCGCTGGTCGACTTCTGCGAGGGCGACCTGTCCGATGACGTCTCCATCCTGGCGCTACGGGTACAACCGCTCAGCCTGAACTGAATGTGACCCAGGTCACATAGTCATTTGCTGCTTTCGGGTTTGGTGGCCCTCGCGGCTGGCAATGAATACCGGCGTAGGTGCCTAAGACGCAGGCACAACTTCTGGAGACAGGTCTGTCCTGTCCCGATCACCGGAGTTGTGCATGTGCGTCCCAGGCACCTTTTACGTTTTCCCCCGCTCGGTGGTTCACCCACCGGCGGCTCAGGGACGCACGCGGATCTCTTCGCCGTCTGCACCGTCACACCTCACCGGCCTCCGCGGCACGCGGAAGCCGTCTTGCATAGCACTCTCCCCCCTACACCGGCCGGTCGTGGACGTACCCGTTCAGGGTTTCCCGCTTCCGGCCGGAGACCACCTTCCTCAGCGCCAGGAGATGACCCGATGAAGATTGCCATGATCTCCGTATCGGCCAGCCCGCTCGCCGCCGTGGACGGCGAGGACGCCCAGAGCGTCCACGTCGCCGAACTCGCCCGGGAACTGGGCGCCCAGGGCCACCAGGTCACCATCTACACCCGGCGGACCGACGGGGCGCAGCGC
This sequence comes from Streptosporangiaceae bacterium, assembly GCA_025964695.1. GTDB lineage: Bacteria > Actinomycetota > Actinomycetes > Streptosporangiales > Streptosporangiaceae > Actinomadura_E. The sequence continues at coordinate 92,518 of JAOPYK010000009.1, forward strand.
AACCGCGCGAAGCTCGCCCCTGGCGTCACGGTGGAACATGTGACGGCCGGCCCGGTCCGGTCGCTGTCCACCGAGGAACTCCTTCCTCACCTCGCCGCCTTCGGCGGGCAGCTGGCCACCCGCTGGGCGAAGGCCGCTCCGGACGTCGTCCACTCCCATGACTGGACCAGCGGGCTCGCCGCACTGTCGGGGGGCAACGGCCTGGCCCTCCCGGTGGTGCAGACCTACCACTCACTGGGCGTGGTCGAACAGCGGTACACCGGGGTCTCGGGTCCCGCCCCGCGCATCCGGCTCGAGAAGGCCACCGGCCGCACGGTGGACGCGATCATCGCCGGCTGTGTGAACGAGCGGGAGGACATGGTCGCGATGGGTATGCCCCGCCGACGGATCACCGTCGTGCCGGCCGGTATCGACGTGGAGAAGTTCACCGAGCAGGGTCCCGCCTACCCGCGCAGCGACAAGCGCCGGCTGATCATGCTCTGCGGGCCGGATGAGGGCAAGGGCGTCGACACCGCGATCGAGATGCTCACCCGGGTCCCCGACGCGGAGCTCGTCATCGCCGGCGGCCCGCAGCGCGAGGACCTCGACATCGACCCGGACGTGCACCGGCTGCGGATCCTCGCCAAGGAGTGCGGGGTCGCCGACCGAGTGATCTTCCTTGGCCGGGTCACCCGCCGGAACGTGCCGCGACTGCTACGGTCGGCCGATTTGGTGCTCTCGCTGCCCGCCTATGAGCCGTACGGGCTCGTCCCGCTGGAGGCGATGGCCTGCGGTATCCCGGTGGTCGCCACCGAGGTCGGCGGGCATCTCGACACCGTGCTCGACGGCGTCACCGGGCTGCTGGTGCCGACCGGCCGTCCGGTCGAACTGGCTCGGCGGATTCGCCGGCTGCTGGCCGACCCGACCGAGCAGGAGGCCCTCGGGATCGCCGCCGCGGACCGGGTCCGCTCCCGGCACGCCTGGTCGCGGGTCGCCCGCGAGACGGCGGCCGTCTACCAGCGGGTGGCACACCTCGAGATGGAGGCGCTGGAGTCCATCGCCTGACGCACCGGCAGAGATGAACGGCTCCGTGGATGTCCACGGGGCCGTTCCCATCGGAGCTCTCAGGCAGGTGACCCCGGGCAGGCACCCTCAGGCAGGTGACCCCAGAGCGATGGGCTCAGAGCGGTGGGCTCAGTACGCCTTGCCGAAGATGACGCGCTTGCCGTAGGCGGAGGCCTGGCCGCACTTCACGCACTGGCCGGTCTCCTCGGGCGCATCGGTCGGAATGACCCGCGGGGTCGCGGCGGTCTCCGCCTTGATCTCGTCCTCGCACTCGCTCCGGCCGCAGTGGAAGGCGCGGGCCCAGCCGCCGGTGACCTGTGCGGAGAAGTCCGCCCAGGTGTCGACGTCCGCGATGTTCTCATCCCGGAAGGCCTCCGCCCGCCGTAGCAGGAAGGCCTGGAACTCCTCCAGGATTCGCGGAAGAAGTCCGGCGAGCTCCCCGAAGGAAATCTGCTCCTTGCCCTGGCCGACCTCGGTGGGAAGCCGGCGGGAGAGCGTGGCGACGCCGGCTTCCAGGTCGCGCGGACCGATCTCCAGCCGGACCGGGACGCCGCGCATCTCCCATTCGTTGAACTTGAAGCCCGGTGAGAGCTGCGGCCGGTTGTCGTCCACGTGCACGCGGAGGCCGGCCTTGCGGAGCTCGGCACCCAGCTCACGCGCCTTCGCCGCGGTCTGCTCGCCCTGCTCCTTGCGGCCGATCGGCACGATGACGACCTGGTAGGGCGCCAGCCGCGGCGGGAACACCAGGCCCTTGTCGTCGCCGTGGGTCATGATGACCCCGCCGATCATGCGGGTGCTCATCCCCCAGGACGTGGTGTGGGCCAGGGTCAGCCGCCCCTCGACGTCCTGGTACTGGATCTCGAAGGCCTTGGCGAAGTTGGTGCCCAGGTAGTGCGAGGTGCCCGACTGCAGGGCCCGGCCGTCCCGCATCATGCCCTCGATCGTGTACGTGCGTACCGCTCCGGCGAAGCGCTCACCCGGGGTCTTCTCCCCCGGGACGACCGGCATCGCGGCGAGCTCACGGGCGAGGCCGGCGTAGGCGTCCAGCGCCCACATCGTCTCGCGCATCGCGTCGTCCTCGTCGGCGTGCGCGGTATGGCCCTCCTGCCAGAGGAACTCGGTGGTCCGCAGGAACATGCGCGGCCGCATCTCCCAGCGGACCACGTTGGCCCACTGGTTGAGCAGCAGAGGAAGATCGCGGTATGAGTCGATCCACTTGGCCATGTACTCGCCGATGACGGTCTCGGAGGTGGGCCGGACGACCAGCGGCTCCTCCAGCTCCTTGCCGCCGGCGTGGGTGACCACCGCGAGCTCGGGCGCGAAGCCCTCGACGTGCTCGGCTTCACGCTTGAGGTACGACTCCGGGATCAACATCGGGAAGCAGGCGTTCTCGTGCCCGGCTTCCTTGATCCGCCCATCCAGGTCGGCCTGGATCAGCTCCCAGACGCGGTAGCCGTACGGCCGGATGACCATGGTGCCCCGCACCGGCCCGCGGTCGACGAGCTGCGCCCGGATGACGACCTCGTTGTACCAGGCGGAGAAATCTTCACTCTGCGGTGTCACACCTTCCCGACTCACGCACGTGAGGTTACCGCTACCAAGACCACGGCCTGGACTCGATTTCGTCTCCGGGCCGTAGGCGTCAGAAGTACTTGCTGGAAAGGTCGCCTGTCGGCCACTTGGTCACGGCGTCTGCGGCCTTGTGCATCAACGCGTCGATGTCGCCGTACTTGGCGCCTGTGGGGTCGGCGGCGTCGTCGCGCTGGTCGAAGAGCACGGACCAGGTCAGGCCGTCGTACCGGCGGACCAGCAGCGTGGAGGTCCCCGGCAGGCTTCCGGTGTGCCAGGTGTTGCGGCCGCCGGTGACCGGCCGGACCTGCCAGCCGCAGCCGTAGTACCAGCCGTCGTGGATCCCGGTCTCCGGCTTGGCGAACGCCCGGGAGACCGAGGCGCTGTTCAGCACCGAGGTCGTGCCGTCGAAGATGGTGGCGAACCGGGTGAGGTCCACCGCGGTGCCCAGCCATCCGCCGTGCGCGTCCATGTTCTCCAGGTTGAACGAGCCGTACGGGGCGGCCACGGTCTTGCCCGAGGCGTCGAGCACCGTCTTGCCGGTCTTCTGCGAGTAGTAAGGGACCTCGCCGGTCGCGCGGGTGAGGGTCCGGCCCAGCCGCATCCGCTTGATGCCCCGTGGGGTGAGGACCTTCTGCTGGACGTAGGTGGCGTAGCTCAGGCCGCTGACCTTCTCGATGATCCGGCCCAGCAGCAGGTAACCGTAGTTGGAGTAGGCGTAGGTGGTGCCGGGGGCGTGGTCGAGTTTCAGCCCGGTCGCGTGCCGCATGATGCTCGGCCGGCCCACGGGCAGCGGCACACCCAGCTCGGCGGCGATCGCCAGATCCTGGAACATCGGGTCAGGCGTGAGGTCCCGGTCCCAGCCGCCCAGGTGCTGCAGCAGCCGCAGCACGGTGACGTCCTTCAGCCGCGGGTCCGCGGTCTTGCCCGGCGGCGGGGTCAGTGCGAGCAGATCGGTCACCCGGGCGGTCAGCTTGAGCTTGCCGTCCTGGACCAGGCGCAGCACGGCCGCGGCGGTGATCGGCTTGCTGAGGCTGGCGATCCGAAACAGCGAGGTGGGCTGGACGTTGAGCGTCGCGCTGGTGCTCCAGGTGTAGCCGCGGGCCAGCACCAGCTTGCCCTTGCGGGTGACCGCCAGCGCCCCGGCGTTGATGCCGCGGGCCTTCATGAAGCTCTTCATCGTCGTGTCGAAGCCGCCCAGCCCCGCCAGGCTCGATCCGCCCACCCGCCAGGCCCGGACGGTGACGGCCCCTGCCTGGGACACCCCCGCCGACTCCGTCGAGCACCCAGCGAGCAGCGCGGGCACGGTCACCCCCAGCCCGGTCAGGCCCGCCGCCCTGCCGAAATCACGCCGGGTGAGCCGCTCGCTCGACACAAATGCCTCCACACAAGTCACCGGCCGCGAAGGGCCGGAAGGTGATCACCAACTTGAAAACTAACCCAAACTCCGGTCAAGGTTGTCCACAATCCCCTGATTTCAACCGTGAGACCAACCTGGGCGGTTCATGGGAAATGCAGTTGGCCTGGCACGACGTCGTGACCGACACTAGGCAGTCGTACAAGGGGGTTTTCTGCCGTGGGGCATGTCGAAGTCGGTCACCTCAGTCACGCTCTGCCGGACGGAAGGGCGCTGCTCGACGACGTGTCGTTTCGGGTCGGCGACGGAGTGACCGCCGCTCTGGTCGGGCCCAACGGCGCGGGCAAGACCACCCTGATGCGGCTGGTCGCCGGGGATCTGGCCCCGCAGCAGGGCACCGTCTCGCGCAGCGGCGGGCTCGGGGTGATGCGGCAGTTCATCGGCAACATCCGGGACGACACGGACGTGCATTCCCTGCTGCTGTCCACCGCGGCCGAGGGATTGCGCAAGGCCGGTGCCGAGCTGGAGGCCGCCGAGCTGGCCATGATGGAGCGGGACGACGAGCCCACCCAGATGCGTTACGCCAACGCGCTGGCGGGCTGGGGCGACGCGGGCGGCTACGAGTCGGAGGTGCTCTGGGACGCCTGCTGCATGGCCGCCCTCGGCACGTCGTACGACTCGTGCCGGTGGCGGGACGTCCGGACGCTGTCCGGTGGGGAGCAGAAGCGGCTGGTCCTGGAGGCGCTGCTGCGCGGCCCGGACGAGGTGCTGCTGCTGGACGAGCCGGACAACTACCTTGACGTGCCCGGCAAGCTCTGGCTGGAAGAGCAGCTGCGGGCCACGCCGAAGACGGTGCTGCTGGTCTCGCACGACCGGGAACTGCTGGCCCAGGCGGCACAGCGGATAGTCACCGTCGAATCGGGCAAGGTCTGGGTGCACGGCGGGGGCTTCGCGTCGTACGCCGAGGCACGCCGGGACCGGATCAGCCGACTCGAGGAGCTGCGACGGCGCTGGGACGAGGAGCACGCCAAGCTCAAGCAACTGGTGCTCACTCTGGGCCAGAAGGCCAAGTTCAACGACGGGCTGGCGTCCCGCTACCAAGCGGCGCAGACCCGGCTTCGCAAGTTCCTCGAGGAGGGGCCGCCGGAGGTGCCGCCCGCCGATCAGAACCTCAAGATGCGGCTGCGCGGCGGCCGCACCGGCAAGCGCGCGGTGATCTGCGAAGGCCTGGAACTGACCGGGCTGATGCGGCCGTTCGACGCCGAGATCTGGTACGCCGAGCGAGTCGCGGTGCTCGGCTCCAACGGCTCCGGCAAGTCGCACTTCCTGCGGATGCTGGCGAGCGTGGCGCAGGAGCTACCTCGCAGTGCGGCGCCGGTCGCCCCCGTTCCGCATTCCGGGATCGGCAGGCTGGGCGCCCGAGTGCTGCCAGGGCTGTTCGCCCAGACGCACGCCCGCCCGGACCTGGCCGGCCGGACTCCCTGCGAGATCGTGATGACCGAGCACGCGCTCTTCCGCAACGACGCCATGTCGGCGCTGGCCCGCTATGAGCTGCAGCTGTGCGCCGACCAGCCGTTCGAGTCGCTCTCGGGCGGTCAGCAGGCCCGGCTGCAGATCCTGCTGCTGGAGCTGGGGGGGGCGACGTTGCTGCTGCTCGACGAGCCGACCGACAACCTGGACCTGGCCAGCGCCGAGGCCCTCCAGGAGGGCCTGGAGTCCTACGCGGGGACGGTACTGGCGGTCACCCACGACCGGTGGTTCGCCAAGTCCTTCGACCGGTTCCTGGTGTTCGGTTCGGACGGCTCGGTGTACGAGTCCGACGAGCCCGTCTGGGACGAGACCCGGGTGGTCCGGCCGCGCTGACCCCGGCCAGGGCGGGGCCCGCTCAACCCGGGAGGCCGAGATCGAAGGCGATCTCGACCTCGTCGGCCAGCTTGAGCGCGCCGAAGAACGCGGAATAGGGCTTGATCCCGAAGTCGGTCTGCGCCACGGTCGTCCCGCCGCGTACCCGGCCATCGTCGGCGACGGCCCGGACGACCGCGGTACGGGTCGTACCGGCGATGGTGAGGTCGCCGTCCACCGTGAACTCCCCGGACGTGCCCCGCACCCGGGTGGACCGGAACGTGATCGTCGGGTGGCGGTCGGCCTGGAGGACCTTCCGCAGATTCTTCTTGATCTCGGCCCGGTCCGAGTCGCCCAGCGGGAGCACCCCGCCGGTGCCCTCCCGTACCTCCAGCGCGTCGACCTCGACCGTGACGGCCACGGAGGAGCTTTCGGGATCGGCGACGGTCACGGCCGCGGACCAGCCGGCCGCCTCGATGGTCAGATCGTGCCCGGCCTTCCGGCCCAGGCCGGCCCGGCTCGTCCTGAGGAGAAGCGAACCCGACTGCGGTCCCAGCGTGTGCGTGCCCTCGGTCAGCGCCATGTTCTGAGGCTAGCCGCGCGGGCACGCCGCCCATCGGAGCCTCTCCGAGACAAAGGGTCAGTCGCGCGACCGCGCACCTTCGCGTGAACGGTTGGGATCGATCTCCCGGGCGGGACGGCGCCGCAGATACTCGGTCTCCAGCTCGGCGGTGCGCACGGAGTGCTCCTCGAACGCCTGCAGCGGGGCATGCCGGAGCGCGTCCATCCGGGTCCCGTAGAGATGGGACAGCTCACGCAGGAGGTCTTCGTCGGTGAGTTCGTCGGTGATCGGACCGCGGTGGCCGGTCGTCATAACACATCCCCCTATGTCATCTGCTCATGCCATCAGCCCGGCCGTCTGCCCGGCAAATGGGCCTTACCCGAGCACACCCCCGCAAACCCTCGCCACTTGCATGCGAGCGGAACCCAACCTAGCGTTCGCTCAAGTAGCTACCAGGACGATCGAGAACGCGGGAGCCGCCATGACCGAGACGCTGGGACCTCCGGTCGGACATGTGAACGCCGACGAACACCCCTGGGTGAGCGCCGGACCGGTGGGCCTGCAGGTGCTCCGGGTCTCCCCGGACACGTGGGTGGTCCGCAACCGGTTCCAGGCGGGCTTCCGGCTGCCCACCCACAAGCACACCGGAGGGGTGCACGCCCACACCTTCTCCGGGCGCTGGCGCTATGCGGAGTACGGCATCGACTACACCGCCGGGACCTTCATCTACGAGCCACCCGGCTCCATCCACACCCTGACGATCACCGAGGACTCGGACATCCTGTTCATCATCGAGGGGGCCTTCATCGAGTACGACTCCGACGGCGCCATCAGCGGAGTGGTCGACGGGGAGAGCACGCTGGCCGCGTACTACGCCCTGTGCGACGCCGCGGGCATCCCGAGGCCCGAGGTGCTGGGGTGATCCCGAAGGACTTCCCGGACGCCTGGTTCGCCGATGGCCACCCGTACCACCTCTATGCGGAGATCCGGTCGCGGGGCGGGGTGGTGCGCCACCCGGCCCTGCCCCGGGAGACGGCCGAGCAGGACCCTTCGAGGGCGGCACTCTGGATCGTGGGCACGCACGCGGAGGTGCGCACGATCGCCACGGATCCGGTGGCCTACCGGTCCCGCGACGGCATCCTGATCCCCGAGATGGACTTCAGCTATGACTCGCCACCGACGATGATGCACACCGATCCGCCCGGCCACACGCGCTACCGGGGGCTGGTGGCGCCGACCTTCCGCCCGTCGGTGCTGCGCGGGCTGGAGTCGGCGGTGCGGGATCGGGTCCGGACCCTGCTCGCCCCGTTCGAGGCGGGTTTCGAGGGTGATGTGGTGGCGAAGCTGGCCGTGCCGCTGCCGCTCCAGGTGATCTGCCTGATGCTCGGCGTTCCGGAGGACGACTGGCCCCGGTTCTTCCGCTGGTCCGAGGCCATCATTCCGGGAGCCGGGGAGATGAGCGAGGAGGAGCGCAACACCCTGCGGATGGAGGCCGGCGGGTACCTCGTGGGCCAGGCCCATCGGCGCCGCCAGGACCCGAGGGACGACGTGATCTCCCAGCTGGCCCGGTCGGGCACGGGGCCGGCGGGCACGGGACAAGGGGAGGACCGGCTCACGGACGCCGAACTGGTGATGTTCCTGATCCAGTTGCTCGTGGCCGGCAACGAGACGACCCGCCACTCGATCTCCGGCGGGCTGCTGGCCCTGGCCGAGCACCCGGAGCAGTGGGCCGCGCTGCGTTCCAGCCCCGGGCTGGTCCCGTCCGGGGTGGAGGAGATCCTGCGCTGGACCTCCCCGGTGGTCTACTTCCTGCGCACGGCCACCCGCCCGGCCACGCTCGGCGGTGTCGAGGTGGCCGCCGGTGACCGGCTCATGCTGCTGTACGGCTCCGCCAACCGGGACGCGTCGGCCTTCGGGCCATCGGCGGACCGGTTCGACGTCTTCCGGCGCGGCGACGCGCTGAACCTGGCCTTCGGGTTCGGCCCGCACTTCTGCCTGGGAGCGGCGCTGGCCCGGATGGAGATCCGGATCGTGCTGGAGGAACTCCTGGACCGGTACGTCGTCCTCGAACCGGCCGGTCCGAGCGCGTACAACGGCTCCTGCGTGGTCACCGGCCTCAGCCGGGCCCACCTGGCCGCCCACTGACCGGGCACCCCCGCCCGCCTGCGGGCTCGGGCCCGCCGGGGCGGGAATCATCTGGGGCAGGGGACGAAGACGGAGAGCCCTCCGGGGTCCTTGGTGAACGTCGCCGAAGTGGTGACCGAGAAGGTCTCACCGTCCCGGGCCAGCCGTAGCTCGGGCGCCGTCTCGGCGCGGCGGCGGGCCGGGCGCAGCAGGCTGTGCAGCGGCGACCGGTGCGGTCTCCCGGACCGATGTGCCCGTCTTCCATGGCCGGCCGTCCCGGTGACGGCGAGCGCGACGCCGAGGCGGCGCAGTCTCTTGTTGCGGGGCGGTTCCGGGGGCACGGCCTCGACCGTGAGCCTGGTGGCCTGCCAGTGCGAGTACTCCGGCGTCACGTGCAGATGCCCGGCCAGCACCGCGGTGATCGCCCGCAGCCGGCGCACATGACGGCCGGTGGCGATCAGCCGGATGTCGAGCTCCCCGTCGTCGAGCCGGTCCCGCCAGGTCGGCGTGGCCCCCCGCGAGGAGTAGGCGCAATTGCCGACGAATGCCATCCACACGTACCGCCGGTCGCCGTTGACCAGGGCCTCGACCGGCTGGGTGTGCCGCACCACCCGGACTGCCGCCACCGCCAGCGCGGGCCACTTGCCGATCCGGGCCTCCAGCCGTTCCCGCCGGTCGACCAGCTCGGTGTAGGCCCCGAAGCTGGCCGTGTTGAGAAAGATGTGGTCCTCCTCTCCGGGGGTCTGGATGCGGCCGACGTCCACCCTGGCCAGCGCGCCGTCCCGGAAGACCGCCAGAGCCTCGGCCACCGTGTCGATCCCCAGCGCCCGGGAGAAGTGGTCGAGGGTGCCGGCCGGGATGGCCAGCAGCGGCACCCCATGCCTCAGTGCCGCGTGCGCCCCGGCGTTGACCGTGCCGTCGCCTCCCGCGACCGCGAGCACCTTGGCTCGCCCGGCGGCCTCATCCAGCAGCTTGGCCAGATCGTCGTCCGGGCCGAACTCCACGACCTCGGCCCGCGGCAACTCCGCCCTGACCTGGTCGGCGATGCCCGGCATCAGTCCCTGCATGCGGGAGGAGCTCGACCCGGCGGCCGAGTTGACCAGGGCCACCAGCCCCTCACCCTCGTCGAGCGCGGCGGAGTCGCCGTCCTGGGCTGCCCGCCACGCCTCGACGGACCGGACCCGGGCGATGTGGGCGGGGCCGGCGTGCGTCGTCCAGATCGTCCTGGTGACCAGCCCGGCCAGGACCCCCAGAGCCGTACCGGCCAGCACGTCACCGGGATAGTGGGCGCCGTTGTAGACGCGGGAGAAGGCGACCAGACCGGCCACCACGCCCACCGGCACCGCGACCGAGGCGGGCGCCTCCATCGCCACCCCGGTGGCGAACGCGGCCGCCGAGGCGGAGTGCCCGGAGGGGAAGGCCGGAGAGGTCGGGATCCGCCAGCGCACCCGGATGTGCGGCACCAAGTCGATGATCGGGCGCTTACGACGGAAGGCCTGTTTTCCCACCAGGTTCACGATCGGACTGGCGATGCAGATTCCGATCACCCCGCGCAGGGCGGCCCGCCGCAGCCGAGTCTGCCGGGTGCTCGCCAGGCCGGTCGCCACGGCGAACCAGAGAACGGAATGGTCGGAAACGCGTGAGAGCCTGGGCAGGACATGTTCAAATCCTGTCAACCTCGCGTTCGCCACCGCGTCGAATGCTCGACGGTCGGCTTTGCTTAGCCTGCTGATGATCCCCATGCGCCTGGTATCCCCACAGAATCCCGCATGATTCCAGGAAGATCACAGATCGGGCTCTACCTATGGGGGAACGTCGTTGTCACACCGTCAACTGCAATAGGCTCATCGCCATGAGTCACCCGGAACAGCCCTCGGGTGGCGGATCGATCGACACGATCGCGGAGCCCCCCGTGAACAGCTCCTCGAGCCTGTCCGAGTTCGCCGCACAACACGGGCTGACGAAAAGCGCGGCGCGCCCCGCGCTACGCAAGTACTTCAGCAGCGTGTGGCAGCGCCGCAACTTCATCTGGGCCTTCGCGTCCGCCAAGAACATCTCCATGTACACCGAGTCCAGGCTCGGGCAGGTCTGGCAGATCCTTACGCCGCTGCTGAACGCGGGTGTCTATTATCTGATCTTCGGTCTGCTGCTGAACGCCAGCCGGCTCGGCAGCGGGGTCAAGTTCCTGCCTTGGCTGGTGGCCGGGGTCTTCCTCTTCGGCTTCACCCAGCGCTCGATCAACGCCGGTTCCCGCTCGGTCGGCGACAATCTGTCGCTGATCAGAGCGCTGCATTTCCCCCGGGCGACTCTCCCGCTGGCCTATGCGGTCGTGGAACTCCAGCAGCTGGTGCTCTCGCTGGGAGTGCTGTTCATCATCGTGCTGGCGTTCGGTGAGGTCCCCGACCTCAACTGGCTGCTACTGCTGCCCGTCTTGCTGATGCAGCTGATGTTCAATGTCGGAATCAGCATGGTGATGGCCCGCATCGGCGCCTTCAACCGTGACTTCACGCAGCTGTTGCCGTTTCTGCTGCGCACCTGGTTCTACTTCTCCGGTGTCATCTACAGCGTGGTGTCGCTGAAGCGGACCTCCGGCATCCGCGCCCATCCCTGGATCGGCCAGCTACTCGAGGCCAATCCCGGGTATGTCTATGTCGAACTCGCCCGGCGGTCGCTGCTGCCGGACTACCGCAAGTACGTGCACGCGCCAGAGCACTGGGTCAACGGCAAGAACCTGGGCGGCCTCGCCGAAGGCTCGGGCCTGCACCTGTGGTTCTACGCCCTGGGCTGGGCGCTGGCACTGCTGATAGGCGGGTTCGTATGGTTCCACCGCGCCGAGGAGAGGTACGGCCGTGGCTGACACGAAGGTCAGAACTCCAGTGGCGGAGAAGACAGACAAATTGGTGATCGACCACAACCGTGAGCCGATCGTGGTGGTGGACGACCTGCACGTCGTCTACCGGGTGTACGGCGCCGGCGGCAAGGGCAACGCGGCCTCGGCGTTCATGCGGATCGTGCGCCGCGAGCACCGGCCCTCGATGAAGGAGGTCCACGCGATCAAGGGCATGTCCTTCGTCGTCTACCGGGGTGAGGCCATCGGCATCATCGGCGGCAACGGCTCAGGCAAGTCCACCCTGCTGAAGGCGATCGCCGGGCTGCTTCCCCCCGAGCGCGGCGCGGTCTTCACCGACGGTCAGCCGTCCCTGCTGGGCGTGAACGCCGCGCTGATGCGGGACCTCACCGGGGAGCGCAACATCATCCTCGGCTGCCTCGCGATGGGCATGAGCCCGCAGGAGACCAGGCAGAAGTACCAGGAGGTCGTGGACTTCGCGGGCCTCAAGGAAGGCTTCATCCAGTACCCCATGCGGACGTACTCGTCCGGCATGGGGGCCCGGCTCCGGTTCGCGATCGCGGCGGCCAAGACCCACGACGTGCTGCTGATCGACGAGGCTCTCGCCACCGGTGACGCCCAGTTCAAGGTCAAGAGCCAGAAGCGGATCGAGGAGCTTCGCAAGGACGCGGGCGCCGTCTTCCTGGTCGCCCATCAACTCGACGTGGTCAAGGAGACCTGCGACCGGGTGATCTGGATCGACGACGGCAAGATGATCATGGATGGCGAGGCCGAAGAGGTCGTCGAGGCCTACATCGAGTCGACCAAGAAGTAGGCCGCGGCCACTTCCGTACGGGCCACCCCTGACGGGCGGGCCCGGCCCCGGCCCCGGCCCACCCGTCAGGCGTCTACCGGCCTGCCATGAGATCTCCGCCCCGCCGGCACCCTCCACTGGTGCGACCCCTTCCATGGATCTCCGGTCCCCCGTGTGAACTGCGGTAATGCTTCGACCGGACCCGGATCACGACCCGCGTGCGGGGGCGGGCAGGGGCTCCTTATGCTTGAAGTGCATCCTTGAAGTGCATGCTTGTGGGGAGCGATCTGACGCACCGCTGAGGAGGGGCAGTGGAGGCAGGGCGCGGCAGCCGAGGAGCGGGGGTCCTGCCCGGCTTCGTCGTCGTGCTGGCCGCCATCGCCGGCGTCTCGTACACCGCCTGGATCCTGGAGTTCCTCCTCAGCCCCGACATCGACGTGGTCGACGGCTACGTCAGTGAACTCTCCGCCCGCGGCCAGCCCTACCACCAGGTGTTCAGCGCCGGGGACTTCGTCACCGGAGTGCTGACCGTCGGAGTGGCCCTCGCAGCCCTGTTCATGCTCCGCCGTCGGCCGTGGGCGGTCCTGGGCTGGAGCTGCCTGCTGCTGTTCGGAGTCTGGGCGATCGGGGACTCGGCGTTCTCGATGGACTGCGCGCCCAGCATCGACACCGCGTGCGCCCTGCGGGAACGCGCCGACCGGGTCTCGTTCTCGCACCAGTTCCACTCGGTGACCAGCAGCATGGCGATCTTCTTCGGCATCGCCGCGCTGCTGGCGCTGTCGATCGGGGCGCGGCGATACGGGTGGTGGCCGGCGCTGGCCCGCTGGGGGTGGCTGCTCGCACTCACCGAGACCGTCCTCTCGCTGGCCACCCTGGTGCTCATGTACTTCGGCGTCTGGCTCGGCCTCGCGCAGCGCCTGCAGATCAGCGTTCTGTGCATGGGCCTGCTGGTCATCGCCTGGGCCCTGTACACCGACTGGCTGCGGCACCGGCAGGCCTGTGCCGCCCTGGCCCCGATCCGACCCCCGCGAGAGAAGGCAGGCAGCACCCCTCCGTGAAGCTCCTCGAACTCGCCGGCAGCATGGTGCACGTCGTCACCGCCGGCAAACCCGACAATCCCCCTGTCGTCATCAGCAGTGGGCTGGGCGGCGCCTGCTTCGACTGGGATCCGGTGGTGGAACTGCTCCGCGACGACTACCGGGTGATCTGCTTCGACCGGCCGGGGACGGGCCTCAGCCCGAGTTCCCGTGCGACACCGAGCCTGCGCGCGGCGGTCCGTGAGCTGGCGGCGCTGGCCGAATGGGCCGGGCAGCCCGTCACGGTGATCGCGCACTCGATGGCCGCGTTCCAGGCCGAGGCGCTCGCCCGCGTCCACCCCGAGCTGGTCCGCGGCCTGGTGCTGGTCGATCCGAGCTTCGAGCCGCACGCGCGGGTACGGCTGCGCCTGGCCAACGTGCTGACCCCGGTGTACAAGCTGACCGGCACCGTGCTGGAGGCGACCCGGCTGGCCCGGCTGATCGGCCCCTGGGCGCGCCGCCGGATCCTGCCCCAGGTCAGTCGGCGCGGCGAGATCGCGACGCCGCAGATGGTCCGCCGCGTGTACGGGCGAGGAGCGGTCCTGGCCAGCGTGCTCACCGAGAACCAGGCCTACAACGAGATGGCCGCTGATCTCGCCGGGCTCCGGCTGCGCCGTCCCTTCCCGGAGATTCCGCTGGTGGTACTGACCGCCCTCGGTGACCTGGGCGGTCCGGAGCGGGAGCGCTTCTGGGCAGCGGGCCACGCCGACCTGGCCGCGATGAGCCCCCGCGGCCGGCAGGTCGAGTTGCCGGACCACCTGCACATGCTGCAACTCGACCGCCCAGATGAGATCGCCGGCGCGGTCGCCGAGGTAGTGTCCGGCACATGATCCGGCCGCTCTCCGCCGTCATCGCGTTATCCATCCTCGCGGGGACCGGGATGCTCAGCACGGGCTGCCAGGATCCGGCGGTCACCGTTTCCGACGGTGCGTTACGCAACGCCACCGCGAACGGCGCCGCCGTGGAGCTCAAGGATCTCGGGTACCGGCTGCATCATCGGCTGAGCTGCCGGACGCCCGCCGGTAACACGCCGCGGACCGTACGGGTGCACTGCGTGGGCAAGACCACCGCCGGACGGTCCGTGCGCGTCGATGGAATCGCCTACGACGCCGAGACCCGGCACCCCCGCCAGGAGTTCGTCATCCTGGTCGGCGGACACGAGGTGATCCGCAAGTCCTGCCTCGGCCTCGGCTGCCGGGATCGGCCGTGATCATGTAATGGATCGACGATTAATCTCGCGACCACGCTCAAGTTGCGGGAAAGAAGCATGGCGCGACGTGTGAGAACCTTCCCGGCGGGTCACGCTACGGCGTGTGAAGGTCTACATCGGTGCTGTGGGCGCCTTAATCCTGGCCGGCTGTGTGGTCGCCATCGGATATCTCACCCTCTTCGCGCATCACAAGGAACTGCGGCATCACAATCAGGCGCAGTTGCTCAAGGCGATACCGGTCACCGCGACCGCCGAGTTACGCCATCGCGGGTTCACCCTGAGCAAGCCGCTCCGCTGCTGGAACATGCACGAGGCCACCCCCAAGAAGATGCGGGTGGCATGTGCGGGCACGACCACCAAGGACGAGAAGGTCCAGGTCATCGGAGCGGCGGAGGCCAAGGTCCAGGAGGAGTACTTCACCATTCTGATCGATGGCCGGCCGCTCGTGCAGAACGTCGCCTGCCTCGGCGCCGACTGCCACCCCAAGGACTGACTCCGGGAACCCGCGGAACAGCGCTGCGATCGGCGGGCATACGATGCGTTGAGTGCGCACGCTGCGCAAGCACCCACCCACGACAAGGAGCCGCGGCATGCCATGGGAGGCGCCGGTCGCCCCGGTGGCAGTGGACACCATGGGTGGCGATCACGCACCCGAGCAGATCGTCGCCGGAGCGGTCGCCGCGGTCCGGGACCACGCCGTACGCCTCGTGCTCGTCGGGCAGGCGCCGCGCATCCGGGAACTGCTGGAACGGCATGGCGCGGCGGGAGTGATCCCCATCGTGAACGCCGAAGAGGCGCTGGAGATGGACGAGGGTGCCCTGGCCAGCTGGCGCAAACCTCGCTCCTCCATCGCCATCGCGTGCCGGCTGATCAAGCAGGGCCGGGCGTCCGCGCTGGTCTCGGCCGGTTCGACCGCCGGCATCGTGGCCACCGCCCGGCTGCGGCTACGCGGCCAGCACGGCGTGATGCGCCCGGCCATCGCGGTCACCCTGCCGACCCGGCCCCGGCCGACCGTGCTGCTGGACGCCGGTGCCACCGTCGATCCCAAGCCGGAGACGCTGGCGCAGTTCGCAGGGCTCGGGGTGGCCTATGCACAGGTGGCCCTGGGCGTGGCCCGGCCGCGGTTGGGGTTGCTGAACATCGGCTCCGAGCCTGGCAAGGGCAGCAAGCTGGCCCGGCGGGCGTTCGAACTTCTCACTGCCTCACCTCCGTGGCTCCGTGCCGCCATGCCCGGTGAGAAGACCCCGCCCGGAGCCGAGTTCATCGGCAACATCGAGGGTGACGACCTGCTGAGGGGCCTGGTCGACGTGATCGTCACCGATGGATTCAGCGGCAACGTGGCGCTCAAGACCATGGAGGGCGCGGTGCGCATGATGGCGGCCGAGGTGCGCGGAGCCATCAGCTCCACCCGGCGCGCCAAGCTGGGCGCGGCCCTCCAGCGCAGGCCGCTGCGCGAGATGCGGGAACGTTTCAGCTCCGACACCTACGGCGGCGGGGTGCTGCTCGGCCTCAACGGAACCGTGGTCATCGCCCATGGCGCCTCCAACGCGCTGGCCATCACCTCGGCCTGCCGGCTCGCCCACCAGCTCGCCGTCGGTCAGATCGTCGAGCGGATCCGTGACCAGGTCGTGGGGCCCCGCACCTCCCGCTTCGGGCGGCGCAACTCGGGAGACCAGTCCCGGTCCGGCACCGAACGGGCGGACGAACCGCGCGGGACCGAGGAACGATTCACCGAGCCGTTCGTTCCCAAGGAAGATCCGCCAGATGCCGGAGAACGACCCGCACCACCCCCCGCGACCAAATGATCAACCGAGCGACTCCGGTTTGATCTGCGGGGCCGATCGCAGGGAAGGTGCCTCCACCGGGGGGAAAGTGAAGGACGTACAGCACGCCGCCGCGTGGGGGCTCACCACCGAGCAGGTCGACCAGCGGATGGCGGACGGCCAGGTCAACGATGCCCCCCGGCGCTCCAGCAGGTCGGCGGCCGACATCGTCCGGGCGAACGTCTTCACCCGGTTCAACGCGATCATCGGCGCGCTCTTCGTACTGGTCATGATCTTCGGTCAGTGGCAGGACGGGCTGTTCGGCGGGATCATCATCGCCAACACCGCGATCGGCATCATCCAGGAGCTGCGCGCCAAGCGCACGCTCGATCGGCTCGCCGTGGTCGGGGAGACCCCGGTGCGCGCTCGGCGGGACGGCCAGGTCCGTGAGCTCGACCAGCGGCAGATCGTGCTCGGGGATCTGCTCATGGTGGGCTCGGGCGACCGGGTCGTCGTCGACGGGGAGGTCAGCGAATCCGAGGGCCTGGAGGTGGACGAGTCGCTGCTGACCGGGGAGGCCGATGCGGTGCACAAGAAGCCGGGCGACCCGGTGATGTCCGGCAGCTTCGTGGTCGCCGGCAACGGTGTTTTCACGGCCACCAAGGTGGGGCGCGACGCCTACGCGGCCGCGCTGGTCGAGGAGGCAAGCCGCTTCAGTCTCGCCCGGTCCGAACTCCAGACCGGCATCAACAAGTTCCTCAAGTACGTCACATGGCTGATCATCCCCACCGCGATACTGCTGATCATCAGCCAGCTGGCCGCGGCGCAGAGCTTCGCCCAGGCCGTGGTCGGCGCCGTCGCCGGGGTGGCCACGATGGTCCCCGAGGGTCTGGTGCTGATGACCAGCATCGCCTTCGCGGTCGGAGTCGTACGGCTCGGCCGGCGGCAGTGCCTGGTGCAGGAGCTGCCGGCCATCGAGGTGCTGGCCCGCGTCGACGTGCTCTGCGTCGACAAGACCGGCACGCTCACCGAGCCCGGCATGGACCTCGACGAGGTGGTGGTGCTGCGTGCCGATCTGCCGGTACACACCGCGCTGGCCGCCCTCGCCGACACCGACCCGCGGCCCAATCCCACGATGCGGGCGGCCGCGCAGGCCGGGGCGACGGACCCGCACGATGCCGGAGCCGGCTGGAAGGCCGACACGGTCGTCCCGTTCTCGTCCGCCCGCAAGTGGAGCGGGGCCGAGTTCACCGATGACGGGACATGGGTGTTCGGCGCGGCCGACGTGCTCCTGGCCGAGGGCGACCCGAACCGGGAGCACGCCGAGCGGCTGGGCACCTCAGGACTGCGGGTGCTCGCCCTGTGCCGGGTGCCGGACGGCACCCTGAACGGCACACTGAACGGCCCTCTGAACGGCCCTCTGAACGGCCCTCTGAACGGCCAGGCCGTGGCCGGCGCCGGGTGGCCGGACGGCACGGCTGAGGCCGCCGCGCTGGTGGTCCTTCGCCAGCGCCTCCGCCCCGAAGCCTCCGCCACGGTGCGCTATTTCGCCGAGCAGGGCGTCACCGTCAAGGTGATCTCCGGAGACAATCCGGCGTCGGTCGGCGCCATCGCCCGCGCGCTGGAGATCCCCGGCGCCGAGCACCCGGTCGACGCTCGCACCATGCCCGAGGACCTCGGCGAGATGGCCGACCTTCTGGAGCGGAACTCGGTGTTCGGGCGGGTCAGCCCGCAGCAGAAGCGTGCCATGGTCAAGGCCCTCCAGTCCCGCGGCCGGACGGTCGCGATGACCGGTGACGGCGTCAACGACGTGCTCGCCCTCAAGGATGCCGACCTGGGCGTCTCCATGGGTTCGGGCAGCGGTGCCACCCGGGCGGTGGCTAAGATCGTGCTGCTGAACGACAGCTTCGCGACCTTGCCCCACGTCGTGGCCGAGGGCCGCCGGGTGCTCGGCAACATCGAGCGGGTGGCCAACCTGTTCCTCACCAAGACGGTCTACTCGATCCTGCTGGCGGTGCTGGTCGGGCTGCTACACGTGCGTTTTCCCTTCTTGCCCCGGCATCTGACCCTGATCAGCGCGTTGACCATCGGCATCCCGGCGTTCTTCCTGGCTCTGTCGCCCAACCTGGAGCGGGCCCGGCCGGGATTCGTCCCCCGGGTGCTGCGGTTCGCGATCCCGGCCGGGATCGCGTGCGGGGCGGCGACGTTCGCCGGTTACTACCTCGCCACGGAGAACGGCGTGGCCGCCTTCGCGCAGGACAGCTCCACCGCGACCATCACGCTGTTCTCCCTGGCCATGTGGGCGCTGGTGCTGATCGCCAGGCCCTACACCTGGTGGCGGATCGGCCTGGTCGCCGCGATGGCGGCGGCCTTCATGATCGTGCTGGCCGTGCCCGGGCTCCGCGACTTCTTCGCCCTCTATCCGGGCGCTGTCTACAACGATACGGTGGCGCTCGGCATCGCCGCAGTGGCCGCCGTGCTGCTGTCGCTCACCCTGCGGTACGAGCACCGGTTCCCTGACTCCCTCGACCGGGCCAGAGAGCTGATCGGCGCGCTCAGACGACCTGGCTGACCGAGTCATCGGCGTCATCCGCGTCATCGGCCGGGGTCTCCGCCGGTCCGTCCGGGCCACGGAGACCGCGGCGGCCCACCAGCAGCACCGCCAGCGCGAGCACTCCGCCGGCTCCCGCACAGGCGAACGCGCCGGAGGGCCCCGAGAGGTCCCCCGCCCGGCCCGCCACGGCCGAGCCCAGCGCCGCTCCGCCCGCCATCGCGGTCACCACCCAGGCGAAGGCCTCGGTGACCGTGCCCTGCGGCGCGAGTTCGTCGACGAGGGTGAAGGTGCAGGCCAAGACGGGGGCGAGGAAGACCCCGCCGACCATCGCGAGCACCAGCATCAGCGGAAGCGCGGGCGCCAGCGAGAGCGGGAGGTAACCGAGGGCCAGTCCGCCGACCAGCCACGGCAGCCGCCGATGAGCCGGACCGCTCGGCCGCCGGGCGGCGTACACCAGGCCGCCGGCGAACGCACCCCCGGCGTTGGCGGCCAGCAGGAGCCCGGAGGCCGTGCTCGAATGCCGGTTCTCCGCATAGGTGACCGCCGCCACGCCGATCACTCCCAGCGCGGTGGCCGCGCAGGCCAGCGCGGCGAGCATGGTCCGCAGCCCCGGCGACCTCAGCGGCCCGGCCCAGTCCGCCGTCCGGGGCCGGCCGCGCCAGTCGCGGGAAGGGACCGACGACACCACTACGAGAGTCCCGGCGACCCCCAGCAGCGCGGTGAGCAGCAGTGCCGCTTCGGGGGAGATCACCGCCGCGGCGATCACGAGCAACGGCCCGCAGATGAACAACAGCTCCTGGGCCGCCGCGTCCAGCCCGTACGCCACCGCCACCTGGGCCGGATCCTTCAGCACCACCGGCCACAGTGCCCGCAGCCCGGCCTCCAGCGGCGGCGTGGCGAAGCCGGCGAGCAGGATCGCCCCCGTGGTCACCGGCAGCGGATGCAGCCCCGTCACCGCCGGGAGGGTGAAGCCCGCGGCCGCGGCCACCGCTGCCGGGATCAGCACGCGCCGCTGACCGGCCCTGTCCATCAGGCGGCCGAGGACCGGCTGGCCGACCGCCATCGCGACGACGTACCCGGCGGCCAGCGCTCCGCCCAGGGTGTAGTCACCTCCGTGAGCCCGGACGAACAACAGGATCACCAGTCCGGCCATGCCGTTGGGGAGCCGGCCCAGCAGGGTGCCGCCCAGCAGCCGTACGGCATACGGGGTGCGGAGGAAGTCAAGGTACGTGCGCATCAGCGAGATCCTAGTCATACGTATTACTCGATGCGTCATACGTATCATCTTCGGACTCCGGGGCTCTACCGTGATCGATCCGACCCCGGTCGGCCGCCCAGTCATTGCCAACGTGGCCGCGACCCCTCGCTGGGACCGCGGCCACACCGGAATCCGTCAGGCGGCGTTCAGTGCCAGGTCATCGACGACGAAGCTGGTCTGCCGACCCTGATCCTCGACCCCGGTGAAGCTGAGCGTCACGGTCTGTCCGGCGAAGGAGGAGACGTTGAAGCTCTTCTGCACGTAGCCGGGGCCGGCGTTCAGGTTGGAGTAGGTCGCGAGCGTGGTGCCGCCGATCTTCACGGTCATGGTGTCGTAGGCGACGCTCGTGGCGGTCTCGGCGGTGTCGGTGTGCAGCCAGAAGGTGAGGGTGCCCGTACACCCGGAGGGGATCGTCACCTGCTGAGACAGCAGGTCGGTGTGCGTGGTGCCGTAGCCGTCCAGCCAGCCGAATACCGAGCCGGTACGCGCGTTCTCGCCGGTGCCGTTGAGCGACACGACTCCTCTGGTGGCGGTCCAGGCCGCGTGCCCGCTTTCGAAACCGCCATTGGTGATCTTGTCTCCGGGCTGCCGGCATTGGCCGGCCGCGGTCTTGATCGTCCAGATGAAGGCCGCCGTACCGGTGAGGTTCGAGGAGTTCCTCGCCGTGATCGTCGTGATCGGGGCCCCGGCCGTAGTGGGCGTTCCAGAGATCACGCCGGTGGAGGCGTTGATCGACAATCCGGCCGGCAGCCCGGTCGCGCTGTAGGTGAGCACCTTGCCGGCGGGGTCGGTGGCCTTGATCGGCAGGACGACCGGCACGCCGACGGTGCTGGTCAGGTTGCCGGGATTGGTTACCACCGGACTGCCGGCCTGGCCACCGCAGGTACCGGGGACCGGGTCGGCGCCGGTCACGCTGACCGCGGCCCAGGCGGCGTTGACGGTGTTGTACTCGGTGCAGTGCGTGCCGTAGAGGTCGGACGCCGCCCGAAGCGAGGCGACGCGCGCCGCGGCATAGTCGATGCCGCTGGTGGCGTACGTCGAGAGCACCCGATACCAGATCTTCGATGCCTTGTCGTTGCCGAGGCCGGTGACCGTGG
>JAOPYK010000263.1 GCA_025964695.1 Streptosporangiaceae bacterium
GGGTGCCGGGGGTGCGGGTGGCTGACCCGAAGGCGTGCCAGTGCGGTGAGGTGCTCAAGGGGGTGCTGAAGCCGTGGGAGTGCAAGGTCTTCGGGACCGCTTGTACTCCGGAGACCCCGATCGGCACGTGCATGGTGTCCTCGGAGGGGGCTTGCGCGGCGTACTACAACTTCGGCCGCTTCACCCGCACCCGGGTGGAACAGGCCGTGCTGACCGGGCTCGACAGCGCGCTCGGGAGCGCGCCTGGCAGTGCGCATGACAGGACGCCTGGCAGGGCGGGGAGCCGGGCGTGACCGGCCGGGCGACGGCGCCCGGCGGCACCGGCCGGGAACAGCGGGTGCTTGACCGCATCGACCGGGTCCGGCGGCGCAGGGCACGGGTCACCGATGAGCTGATCACCATGGCGCACGGCGCCGGTGGCAAGGCCACCCACACCCTCATCGAGGCGGTCTTCCTGGAGGCGTTCCGCAACCCGCTGCTGGAACCGCTGGACGACCAGGCGGTGTTCGCGGTGAGTTCCCCCCGGCTGGCCTTCACCACGGACTCGTACGTGGTCTCGCCCCTGTTCTTCCCCGGCGGCGACATCGGCGACCTGGCCGTCAACGGCACCGTCAATGACCTCGCGATGTCCGGCGCCCGGCCGCTGCACCTGTCGGCCGCCTTCATCCTGGAGGAGGGCTTCCCGGTCGCCGACCTGACCCGGATCGCCGCGTCCATGGCGCGGGCCGCCGTAGCCGCGGACGTGCGGATCGTCACCGGCGACACGAAGGTCGTCGAGCGCGGCAAGGCCGACGGCTGCTACATCACCACCTCCGGGGTCGGCGCGCTCGACCATCCCGGCACGCTGGGCGCCGCGCGGGCCGGCGCCGGTGACGCCGTCCTGGTGTCCGGGCCGGTCGGCGACCACGGCACGACGATCATGCTCGCCCGCGGCGAGCTGGAGCTGGAGAGCGACGTCGTATCCGACACCGCTCCGCTGGGCGGCCTGGTGGCCACCCTGCTCGCCGGGACGAGCGGCGTACGGTGCCTGCGCGACGCCACCAGGGGTGGGGTCGCCACGATCCTCAACGAGGTCGCCCGCGCCTCCGACGTCGCCGTCGTCATCGACGAGACGGCCGTTCCCGTCCGGCCTGAGGTCCGGGGCGCCGCGGAGATCCTGGGCATCGACCCGCTCTACGTCGCCTGCGAGGGCCGGATGATCGTCGTCGTGGACGGCGCCCAGGCCGGCGCCGCCCTGGCCGCGCTGCGCAGCCATCCGCTGGGCGCGCAGGCGGCGATCATCGGGCGGGTCGCGGCCGATCCGCCCGGTCTCGTGCTGCTCAAGACCGAGTTCGGCGGCACCCGCATCGTCGACGTCCTGATCGGCGACCCGCTGCCACGTATCTGCTGAGGAGGCACACCATGAACGATCCGGCCGGCCCGCCCGATGACAAGGGAGAGGATCCGCCGATCCAGCGGGATCCGATCTCACGCTCCAGCCACGTGCAGTCCGAGGAGGCGGTGAAGGGCGACAGAGAACCCACCGAGCACGAGGCCGGCACCGAGCCGGAGTCCCCGCACGGCGTGGGCGAGAGCGTTTCGGCTGGCGGAGAGGAGGGCGGTGGCGCCGAGCCCGAGGGGACAGAAGGCGCCGGCCGTCCCTACGGCACCGCCGAGGGCCCGGAGAGCAGCGCCCCCGTCGAGCCGGTCGACGAGGACGAGTGATCCGGGTACGCCCTGGTCAACAGCGGCCGAGGACCGAGTCCCAGGGGTCGCCCGAGCCGGACGGCGACGGGATCGTGATGAGGTCGAGCGAGGTGACCGGGCCGGAGTGCTCGGGCACCTCGCCGCCGAGCCGGAACGGAACCGCTCCGTGCGCGGGCAGGTCCGTGACGAACGCCGTCTGGCCGCCGACCAGCCTGCCCTGACGGTTGCGGAAGAGCGCCGTCACCGCCACCTCGTCCGCCGCGGCCGGGTAGGGGTTGACGAGCTCGCCGGTCACCGAGCAGGACCGGCCTTGCACCAGGAACCGTACGTCCCGGTAGCCGAACGCGGGGAAGTCCTCCGGCTGAGCCGGGGTGGGATACCAGTCGGCGGGCTTCGGCGCGACCTCCAGCGTGTGCGGCGGGCCCTTGGTCCGCATGGAGCTCGCCCAGGCGATTCGCCCGCCGGGCGGGAAGAGGTGCAGGACCTGGTCGCCGGTGCCGACGATATGGCCGTTCTGATCGCGAGCGGTGATCTGGATCGCGGGCTGCTCGCAGTAGTGCCGGAGATTGGTGTTCTCCAGGACCACGGCCCACATGACCAGATGCCGGCCGGGCTCGGTCTCGGTGACGAACGAGCTCCAGCCGAGCTCGGCCACGCCGAACGACCGGACCTCCTGCCGCTGGGGGGCCGTCGAGGGCCCCGCCGCCCGCTGCTCGCGGGGCGCGGCGGCCGGTGGGGGAGTGCCGGCGGGTTCGGCCTGGGGTGTCGCGATCACCCTGCCGGGCGGATCGGCTCCGGCGGACGCCTGGACCGGTTCGAGCCCCAGTTGCCGGGCGGCCCACTGGACGGAACCGGCGTCCGGCCCGTCGATCTCCAGAAAGGGCGGCAGGCCGGGCCATTCGGCCAGGCTGAAGGTGAGGGCCTGCAGCCGCCACTCCTCGCGGTGGCTCTCCTGCCGGCGGGTCACCTCCAAGCCCAGCCCCTCCATGATGCGCTGGGCGAGCCCGAAGTCGGCGACGGCCACCTCGAGCTCCGGAGGCCGTCCGCCGGAGTCCGTCGCGGCGCCGCCCTGGGTGAAGGTCAGCACATGCTGCGCGCCGTCGGAGCGAACACTCGCCCAGCCTCCCCGGCCCCGGGTGGCGTCGTTCTCCAGGACCACCCTGCGGACGAGACGGCGGGGACAGACGCAGGCGGCGTTCAGCCCCACGAGCCGGTGCCGGATCAGCTCCAGGTCAACGTCGAAGAACCGCGCCTCGTGCCCCTGTTGCATGAACAACCCCCTCCGCTGCGCCTGCGTGCGTGTTCATCGTGGCGCAGCCGGGGCCCGGCGATCAACGGCTTCGGGCCGTACGAGTATGTGGGGGCGCCGATCAGGTGCCGAGCGCGCGCATCATCAGCGGCCAGGAGCGGTGCAGTTCGTTCCGCCAGTACGGCCGGCTATCTCCGGTAACCATTGTCACCAATAGGACAAAAGCGCCTGGTGGGGCTACGGGCGGGGCAGGGTCAGCGGAAGGAGGATGTCGTCCACGACGGAGACCAGGAAGTCCTCGGGGATGTCCATGCTCTCGGTGAGGCAGCGGTACATCACCATGGCCGGACCGATCCGGGCGATCTGCGGGGTGACCGCCTCCGGACGCACCTCACCGCGCTCCGCACCGCGTCGCAGCGCATCGAGGATCATCCGCCTGAGCGGCCCGACGACGCGTTCGCGGACCACCGTGTGCAGCAGGAACGAGCTCTCGTCGGCCTCGATCTTCAGCACCTGGAAGACCGTGCCCTTGGTGACGTCGGTGACGTCCCGGTAGCAGCGCATGAGGGCGAGCAGGTCGTCCCGGACGTTGTCGTGCTCGGGTATCTCCGCCGGCGCGGGCAGGGCGTGCTCCAGGGCGTCGCGCAGCAGGTCGTCCTTGGTGGCCCACCGGCGGTACAGCGCGGCCTTGCCGGTCTGCGCGGCGGTGGCGACGCCCTCCATGGTCAGCTTGGCGTAGCCGACGGCGCTCAGCTGCTCGAAGACCGCGTCGAAGATCGCCTTTTCCAGTGCGTCACCGCGCCGGCGGGTGGCCGGGGTCATGGGCAGGTCCCCAAATTTAGTGAACGCAACCGTTCCCTCCATGGCCCGCGCGTGTTACGGTCGGCGCTAGTGAACGTAACCGTTCCTTATATCGGGAGCGCTGACGTCTCCATCTTAAGGGACATCGCCGTTCTGTAACCCGTGCTCTCCCCGGAGGTCCTGATGTCGACGCCGTCCACCGCGCGAGCGAGAGTGGCCCCTGCCCCGGGCAACTCGCCACGTGTCCCGCATCCAAACCTCGTGCTGGCGGTCATCGTCGGCTGCCAGCTGATGATCGGTCTCGACACCGCGATCGTCACCATCGCCCTGCCGGACGTCCAGCGCGGACTGCACGTGTCCCCGGGCGGCCTGGCCTGGATCCAGAACGCGTACATGCTGACCTTCGGAGGCCTGCTGCTGCTCGGCGGCCGCGCCGGCGACATCCTGGGCCGCCGGAGGGTCTTCGTCACCGGGGTGGTGGTGTTCACCCTCGCCTCCCTGCTCGGCGGCCTCGCCACCGCGGGCGGATGGCTGGTCGCCGCGCGCGCTCTGCAGGGTCTCGGCGCGGCCATCGCCGGGCCCAGCGCGCTGGCGCTGATCGCCATCAGCTTCGAGGGACCGGCCAGGGTCCGGGCCCTCAGCATCTTCTCCGCGGTGGTCGGCGCGGGCGGTGCGATCGGCATGCTGGCCGGTGGCGTCCTCACCGACTGGGCCTCCTGGCGATGGGTGTTCTTCGTGAACGTGCCCCTCGGGGTCGTCCTCGCCCTGGCGGCCCCCCGCTGCATCCGGGAGACCGAGCGGCGTCCGGGCCGGTTCGACCTGGCCGGTGCGCTCACCTCGACCACCGGCATGCTCGCCCTGGTGTACGGGTTCATCCGCGCCGGTTCCGACGGCTGGCGTGACGCCCGGACCCTGATCTCCTTCGCCCTGGCCGCCGTGCTGCTCGGGCTGTTCATGGTCATCGAGAGGCGGGCGCGACAACCGATCATGCCGCTGCACCTGTTCGCCGACCGCGACCGTGCCGGCGCCTTCGCGAACATGCTGCTGCTGTGCGCGGGCATGTTCGGGATGTTCTACTTCCTCACCCAGTTCCTGCAGGACGTGCTGGGCTTCGGCCCGCTCCAGGCCGGGGCCGCGTTCCTGCCCATGGTGCTCATGCAGTTCGCCTGCGTGCGCACCGTCCCGCGGCTGCTGCCGAGGTTCGGCTCTAAGCCCGTCGTCGTCACAGGAGCCGCCCTGGTCACCGCCGGGCTGGCCTGGCTGTCCCTGATCTCCGACGGCAGCGGATACGCCACCTCGGTGCTCGGCCCGATGCTGCTGATGGGCATGGGCGGCGGCCTGTCGATCATGCCGCTGAACCTGATCATCCTGTCCAGCGTGCCACCGCAGGAGTCCGGTGCGGCGTCGGGCCTGGCCCAGACCATGATCTGGGCAGGTGGCGGGCTGGGGTCCGCCGTGCTCGTCACCGTCTTCGGGACCGCGAGCCGGCACGCGGCGGGGCGGCTGCCCGCCGGGATCAGGTCCACCGCACAGCAGCACCACGTCCTCACCCAGGGCATGGCGAGTGCGTTCACCGCATCTGCCGTCTTCGCCGTGTGCGCGCTGGCGGTCTCGCTGTTCGTGATCCGCCCGAACCGGGCATGAGCTCCGCATGAGCATGAGCAGACGTTTGTGTGGGCAGGTCTACCCAGCAGACCGAGATCACGAGGGAGACGGCAGATGCTGTTCGGCAAAGAGCACGTCAAACGCTACGTCGAGACAGACGGCGAGGAGGGGCACGACTGGGAGGGCACTCAGACGCTGATCCTCACCACGACCGGCCGCAAGAGCGGGCAGCAGCGCAGCAACCCGCTGATCTACCAGCCGTACGGTGACGACCTGCTGGTGGTGGCCTCCAAGGGCGGCGACGACCAGCCGCCCGCGTGGTACCTCAACCTCCGCGACAATCCCGAGGTGCAGGTGCAGGTGAAGGGAGACCGTTTCGCCGCGCGTGCCCGTACCGCGACTCCCGAGGAGAAGCCGGACATGTGGCGGACGATGGTGAGCACCTGGCCCGCCTACGACGAGTACCAGAAGAAGACCGACCGGGAGATCCCCGTCATCGTCCTGGAACGAGCCTGATCGCGGGAAACACGCCTGGAACACGGGGCCTTTACCGTCGAGGCCATGGAGATCGAGACGGAGATCGATACCGAGATCGAGACTGACGGGCCGGCCCCCACGACACGGGTGACCCTTCTGAACAACTCCAGCCGCCGGGTGCGGCGTGCCTGGCACGCCGTCGCCGCCTCCGCCGAGGTGGGTGAGGGGCCCGCGCAGGTGTGGCTGCTCGGCGCACCCTGGGTGCTCGTACGGCTGGGCGGAGCCGTACGGGCCTTCCCGGACCGCTGCCCGCACCGGCTGGCCCCGCTCTCCGCAGGCCGGCTCACCGACGGCACCCTGCAGTGCGGCTACCACGGCTGGAGGTTCGCCGCCGACGGCGGCTGCGTCGAGATCCCGGCGCTCGGCAAGACGGACAAGATCAGCCGCCGCGCCACCCTGGCGGCCCCGTTCGGTGTGACCGAGCGGTACGGCCTGGTCTGGCTGGCGCCGGAGGAACCGCTCGCGCCGCTACCGGAGTTTCCCGAGTGGGAGGACGAGCGTTTCCAGACCGCCATGTGCGGGCTGGTCAGGACCCCGGCGAGCGCCGCCCAGCTGGTCGACAACTTCATGGACGCCTCGCACTTCCCCTACGTCCACCAGGAGACCTTCGGCGCGGGGGAGAGCGCCCGGGTGGTCGACGCCGGGGTGGACCGGGACGGCTGGTCGGTGTCGACCACCTTCTCGACCTGGTACCGCACGATGGACGACGCCAAGGCCGAGGCGGGGGAGCGGGGCACCCTCCAGCGTCAGAACCTGTTCAAGCAGGGCTTCGCGTCCTACAACGTCTACCTGCGACTGGACTTCCCCGACATCGACTGGACGTTCGGCATCATGTTCTGCTGCCAGCCCGAGACCGCCGACACCACCCGGGTCTACAAGCTGCTCGCCCGCCGAGACGACCTCCCGGCGGGCCCCGAGCGGCTGGAGACGTTCGTCAAGGACGAGGACCGCATCACCGCGGAGGATCTGGGCATCCTCGAGCGCTATCACCACCGGCACATCCACCTGGACCGGCAGGCCGAGATGCACACCAGGGCCGACCGGCTCAGCCTCGCCTGGCGCACCCTCATGGCAGAGATGGACGGATAGCCGCGTGGCCGGTGGCGTCGGTGAAGGCCTGGGCGATCTCCAGCAGCCTGACGTCGGAGCCGTACGGCCCGACGAGCTGAAGACCGACCGGCAGGCCCGCCGAGGTGAAGCCGGCAGGCACCGAGATCGCGGGATGCGCCGTGACGGTGATCCGTGAGCAGGAGCGTATCCAGTCGATATAGGTCGCCTGCGGAACGCCGTTGATCTCCTGCACCCATTCCACGTCCGCGGAGAACGGCGTCACCTGGACCGTCGGCAGCGCCAGCACGTCGAAGCCGTTCTCCTCCGGGCGGAGGAACGCCCGCATCCGCTGGAAGATCTCCGCCCTGCGGGTGAGGGCGGCGGCGACGTCGGCACCGGTCAGTGCGAGGCCCTTCTCGATGTTCCAGACGAGGGTCTGCTTCATCTGGTCCCGGGAGGACTCCAGCAGCGGGCCCAGCGCGGCCATCAGCTGGGCACGCAGCACCTGGAAGACCTCGTCGGCGTCGCTCAGCTCGGGCGCGGCCGGGACGACCTCGCAGCCCAGCCCCTCCAGGGCCGTACGGGCCCGGTCCAGCACCGCGGTGACCTCGGATTCGACCGCCAGGTCGCCCAGGTCCGGCGTCCACGCGATCCGCAGGCCGCGCAGGCCGGCCGGGCGCAGGCCGAGGAAGTCCGCGGGCCGGTCCGGCCTGGACAGCGGCAGGCCCGCGTCCTGACCGGACAGCCCGGCCAGCAGCAGAGCGGCGTCGGCCGGGGTACGCGCGATGGGGCCGATCACCGACAGCGGATTGAACGGGTCGTCGGGCACCAGCCCCGGGGTCGTGCGCAGCCCCACCAGGTTGCAGAAGGCCGCGGGGTTACGGACGCTGGCCGCCAGGTCGGAGCCGTCGGCGAACGGCAGCAGCCCCGCCGTCACCGCTGCGGCGGCGCCCCCGCTGCTGCCGCCCGGCGTGAGCGTGCGGTCATAGGGGTTCCGTGTCGCGCCGAAGATCGGATTGAACGTCTGTGACCCGGCCCCGAACTCGGGGGTGTTGGTCTTCCCGACGATGATCGCGCCGGCCCGCCGGAGATTCGCCACGTAGGCGGCGTCGCGTTCCGGCACGTTCGCGGCGAAGACCGGCGAGCCGAAGGTGGTGCGCAGCCCGGCGGTCTCCGCGAGATCCTTGATCGCCATGGGCAGGCCGTGCAGCGGCCCCAGCCCTTCGCCACCGGCCGCGGCTTCGTCGGCCTTGGCCGCCGCGGCCAGCGCCTGCTCGGGCGCCAGGGTGACGATCGCGTTGATCTCCGGGTTGATCCGCTCGATCCGGTCCAGGAAGGCGGCGAGCAGCTCCCGGGCCGACAGCTCACGCGATCGCAGCATCCGGGCCAGCTCCACTGCCGGTGTTATGTACAGGTCCATCCGCCCATTGTGGTCCTGTGCGCGTACTTCCTCAGACCGGGGCGTCCTGACAGCGGTGGAGCTCGACCGGGTCGTGCGCGGAGATGATGTCGACCTCGTCGCCGTGCGCCACGGCCAGCTCGTGCAGGCGGTCCTGGTTGCGGCGGCGGGCCGTCCCGTCCTCCTGCACCACGGTCTGGAAGAGCCGCAGCCCCGGAGTGGAGCGCCGGTGGGCCGGGTCCACCTCGCCGCGGAAGAAGTACGCGTCGCCCGCGTGCAGCAGCCACCGGCCGCCGGTGCGCACGGCCACACCGCTGTGCCCCCGGGTATGACCCGCCAGCGGGATCAGCAGCAGGTCGTCGGGGAGCCCGGCCAGTTCCCGTACGGCCTCGAAGCCGAACCACCGCTCGCCCTCGGCCGTGCCGTAGGTGGCCCAGTCGGGCCCGTGCGCCCACTGGCCCGAGCGATACCGGCTGCGCTCACCGAGCGTGGCCGGCGACATCGCCGCCGCGAACTCGGTGTCGTGCACGTGGACCTTGGCCTTCGGGAAGTCCGCCAGCCCACCGGCATGGTCCAGGTCGAGATGGGTCAGCACGACGTGACGGACCTCGTCCGCGGTATGGCCGAGTGCCTCCACCTGGCGGATCGCCGTCTCGCCGGTGTCCAGCACCGGACGGGTGGCCAGCAGGAACCCGCTGCCGAGCGACGCCCGCGGCCGCGCGACCGCCTCCAGGCCGATCCCGGTGTCGACCAGGACGAGGCCCGCCGCGGTCTCGATGAGCAGGCAGTGGCACACCATTGTGGCCGGGCGCAGCACCGACCCGCTGCCCCCGACGAGCCGGCCGCCGAACGGGCGCATGGTGCCGCAGTTCAAATGATGGACGCGCATGGCGCGCAGACTAGATCGACTGGTCCGGTCGCCGCAACGGCCGGTGCCTCCGTGATCACTCGGATGATCGAATGATCATGGAGGTGCGGGTCAGCGGACGACGGTGACCTCGGCGAAGTCCAGCTTCTCCAAAGGCTCCTGGATCTGGTCGGCGTCGCCGACCGCGATGACGGTCAGGGCCTCGGGATCCACGTGCCGGGCGTACGCCGCCGCGGCTGCGTCATGGCCGGTCTCCCTCACCGCGTCGAAGTAACGCCGCGGATAGTCGGCGGGCAGCCCGTTGGCGACCGCGTCGGCGATCTCGGCGGCGACCGACCGGGCCGTCTCGTACCGGGTGGGCGCGCTGTCGGCCAGCGACCGCACGGCGGTGTGGCACTCGTCGGCCGTGATGCCCTGCAGCAGGCTGCGCAGCCCGGTCAGCGCGTCGGCGACCGCCGGGCCGGTGACCTCGGTGTGCACGGCGCCCTCGGCGAGGAACAGGCCTCGCTCCTGGAGCCGCATCAGCCCCGCGTGCATGCCGTAGGTGTAGCCCTTCTCCTCCCGTAGCACCGCGTTGAGCCGGGAGCTCAGGCCGCCGCCCAGCACCTGGCCGGCCACCGTCAGCGCCGCCCAGTCCGGGTGATCGCGGCCCGGCACGTGGTGGCCGAAGGCGAGCTGGGTCTGGACCGCTCCGGTACGGTGCACGATCACCAGCCGGGGGCCGTCGGCTCCCGTCACCGGTCCCGGCTCGGGCAGCGTCCGCTCCGGCGCGGCCCAGTCGCCGAGCGCCTGGGCCAGCAGCGCGTCGATGTCGACCCCGGAGAAGTCTCCCGCCGTCACCACGGTCGCCGCCGCCGGGTCGGTGCCGCCATAGAATGCCTGGACCTCCTCGCCGCCGAGGCGTGCGACGGTCTCCCGGTCGCCGCCGGTCGGCCGGGCCGTACGGCTTCCCTCGGTGAACATCACGGCGCGCAGTTCCCGGAGGGCGCGGGAACGCGGGTCGGCCTCCTCCTGCCCGATCTCGTCGATCCGCTCGCGGCCCAGCCGGCGGATCTCCGAGTCGGCCAGCGCCGGGGTACGGACCGCCTCGGCCAGCAGCCCCATCGCGTCCTCCAGCCTGGTCACCGGAACGTCCAGGGAGACCTGCAGGGTCACCAGGCCGGCGGAGCCGTACAGGGTCGCGCCGATCCGCTCCAGGGCCGCGGCGAACTCGTTGCCGCCCCGCGTCGTCGTCCCCTCCGTGAGCGCCCGCCCGGTCAGGGTCGCGACGCCGTCCAGGCCACCCGGCTCACGCGCCGCACCGGCGTCCAGGACGAGCCGCACCGCCGCGAGCCGCCGGCTGGGCAGCTCGCTGTGCAGCGTGGTCACTCCGTTGCCGAGCCGTCCGGCGGCCGCGAACGGGAAGGTCCACGCCGGGATCGCGCCGGGTACCGGCCGCGCCGGATAGGTGGAAGAGGTCTCCGTGGTCATGCGGCACCGCCTTCGGGAGAGCCTTCGGGAGAGTACGTCAGCACCGCGCCGGACTCCGGCGGGAGCCAGCGCGCGGCGGTGGCCTTGACGTCCGCGGAGGTGACGGCGGCGGCGCGGGCCGGAGCCGAGAACAGCAGCGCCGGGTCGCCGAACAACGTCGCGTGATGCGACAGCGCGTTGGCCAGCCCGGAAACGGTCTCGGTGCGTTCCAGATAGGCGCGCTCGGCCTGGGCGACGGCGCGCTCGGTCTCGCCCTCGGCCGGACCCTCGGCCGCCAGCCGGGCGAGTTCCTCGTTGAGGGCCGCCTCGATGGCGGCCAGGTCGGGGCCCATCGCCTGCACGAACGCGCTGGAGGGCCCGGAGGCGAACCGCTGGACTCCCGCCCAGACCTCGGTCGCCACCTCATCGCGGCGGACCAGCCGGTCATAGAGCCGCGAGCCGGGCCCGCCGCCGAGGATCTCCACCGCGATCTCGGCGGCCTCGAGGTCGTGCGTGCCATCGGGAGGCAGCCGGAACATCGCGAAGTAGCCCGGCGTGGGCACGTCCGCGGTGACGTCCTCGCGGGCCGGTCCGGTGAGCGGCCCCAGCTCGGCGTCCGCCGCGGGCGGCACGGCCGGGCCGACCGGCAGATGCCCGAAGTAGCGCTCGACGGCGGCGAGGGCCTCCTCGGGCGTCACGTCGCCGACGACCGACAGCACGGCGTTGCCGGGCGCGTAGTAGGTGGCGAAGAAGTCGAGGCAGTCCTGGAGCGTCGTGGCGTCCAGGTCGGTCATCGACCCGATCGGGGTGTGGGCGTAGGGATGGCCCGCCGGGAAGGTCAGCGCGCACAGCCGCTCGAACGCGTCGCCGTACGGCACGTTGTCGTAGCGCTGGCGCCGCTCGTTCTTCACCACGTCCCGCTGGTTGTCCAGGTTGGCCTGGGTCAGCGCGGCGGGAAGCGAGCCCATCCGGTCGGCCTCCAGCCAGAGCGCGAGGTCGAGATGGCTGACCGGCACCGTCTCGAAGTAGTTGGTGCGCTCGAAGGAGGTCGTCGCGTTGAACGACGCGCCCGCGCTCTGCAGCACCGACGCGTGCTCGCCCTCGGCCACATGGGCCGAGCCCTGGAACATCAGATGCTCGAAGAGATGGGCGAGCCCGGTGCGACCGGCCTGCTCATGCCGCGATCCGACGCCGTACCAGAGGTTGACGGCCGCCAGCGGCACCACGTGGTCCTCGCAGACCACCACGCGCAGCCCGTTGCCGAGCGTGTATTCATGCAGCGGTCGTTCCGCCAAGGCTCGCTCCCGACTTCGGTCCCTACCGCCCACGCGGACCAATCGGGATGATCCCGCGTCACGGCGGTGCTTCCATCTCACCGTATAGGGCGTGGGGGCCCGGCCCGTACGCCGCCATCGGGTCCTCCTGCCGGTAGGGGGCGGCCGTCATGGATCATCGATGGTCATCGACATAGATCATGTGATTCGGGGGTGTAACGGCCGGTTTCTGTTGAAGATTCTCACGCCGCCTGGACGCGCAGCGGCCAGGCGGTCAGATCGCCGAAGCGGTTCTCCGGGAGCGCCTGCAGCCGGGCCGCCGCGGCGGGGATGTCGGCGATCAGCCGGTCGGTGTCGAAGCAGCGGCTTTCACCGACGCTGAGGACCCCGTACAGCAGCGCCTCCGGGGTACGGACGATGACCAGCGGGCCGATCTGCACGAAGCCCTTGCCGAGTTCGTGCACCGCCAGCAGCAGCGACTGCATGGCCGCCAGCTCCGGCGTCGGCGCGCCGGGCCGGGTCTGGTCGCGGAGCGTGTCCAGCAGTGAGATGAACTCCCATTCGAGCTCGACCGGACCCCGGCCCGACGGGCACGCCAGGTAGTAACGGAGCCCCTCGGGCTCGTCCACCTGGAGCCGGACCTTCAGGCCGTGCTGGTCGAGCAGGTTCGCGTAGAGCAGCAGCAGGGTGTCGCCGAGCGGGGCGATGTCGGCCGAGAGCCCGCCGGCGACCGTGCCGGAGTCCGGCGGGTCCCCGCCGAGCGTCTCGACGATCTCGCGGTCGAGCTGGTTCTGGACGCGGTGGTGCACCCGGGCGACCACGCTCTCCACCGACTCCAGCGCACCGGTCAGGTCGTGCTGCAGCTCCCCGTCCTGCGCACTGGACCGCTCGACGACGTCCAGCCGGGCGACGATGTCCCTGACCTGGTCGCGCAGTGCCGACACGTTGGTCTCCAGGGCCCGGGCGAGATGATCGACCTGGGACACCTGGTCATGCAGGTCGTCGGCGTCGACCCGGTCCTCCAGCGAGCCGAGCCGCAGCTCCTGCCGGCCGGCGCCCTCCTCCACCCGCTGCAGGGTGGCCACCAGCACGTCGAGGTCGCCCCGGTAGGCGTCCAGCCGGGTGTCGATTCCCGGCAGCCGGTGGTCCTCCAGCTGCGAGATGAGTGCGTCGAGCCTGGCGTAGATCTCCGACAGCGACCCTGTCTGCGCCGAACCCGCCTCCTCGGCCTTGGCCAGCCGTTCCTCGGTGACGGCCTGCGCCGCCTGCGCGGCCTCCCAGCGCGCCTCGAGCTCCCGCAGGCGCGCGGCCTCGGGGCTCGGCCGCTTGCGGTCGAAGGCCATGTACAGCTCGACCCCGGCAACGATCAGGCACAGCAGGACCAGGATCCAGGTCATCGCACTCCTCCGGACTCCGGCGCAGGACACGTGCCTCTTACTGTGCCACTCCGGGCTGCCCCGGAACACCACAACTCCTGGCCCTTCGTGTCATCTGGCGGAAGAGATACGTTGGCCCCCACGAACGTCGGTGATGTATTGGCGGATTTCGACCCGCTCGACGACCGCGGCGAGATCCGGACCCCGAGCGGCCTGCCGGCCGACGGGCCGGTGGTCATGTTCTTCTATCCGGCCGCGATGACCCCCGGCACATGAACCCGTGGTCCCGGCCGGGCTGGACCAGGCGGGTGCGGATCAGCCTTCCAGTTCGGCGAGGTCGGCGCCGGTGAGCCGGATGCCGCCGGCGGCGACGTTCTCCTCGAGATGGCCGAGGGAGCCCGTGCCGGGAATGGCCAGCAGCACCGGCGAGGTCGCCAGCAGCCAGGCCAGCGCGATCTGCACGGCGGTCGCTCCATGGCGGGCCGCGACCTTGCCCAGCCGGGCCTCGTCGAGCGGGCTGCTTCCGCCACCGATCGGGAAGAACGGCACATAGGCGATGCCCGCCGCCTCGCACTCGGCGAGCAGCGCGGCGTCGCCGGTGTTCTGCACGTGGAAGTGGTTCTGCACCGCGGTGACGGGCGCCACCGTACGCGCCTCGGCGAGCTGGGCGGCGTCGACGTTGCTGACGCCCAGATGCCGGATGAGCCCCTTCTCCCGCAGCTCGGCCAGCACCGCGAACCGGTCGGCGATCGACTCCCCGCCCGGCCCGGTCATGCCCCCGACCCGCAGATAGACCAGATCCAGCCGGTCCACGCCGAGAGTGCGCAGATCCTCCTGCACCAGGCCGCGCAGCTGATCGGGCGTCGCCTGGCCGCTCGGTACACCGTCGGGGCCGCGCAGCGGCCCGACCTTGGTGGCGATCACCAGGTCCTCGGTGTACGGGGCGAGCGCCGCGTGGATCAGTGCGTTGGCCCGCACCTCACCACGTGCGTAGAAGCCCGCCGTGTCGAGGTGGTTCACCCCCAGCTCCACCACGCGGCGAAGCACCGCGATCCCCGTCTCGGGGTCGCGTACTGCGCCGCGGAAGGTCCCGGCCGGAAGCCGCATCGCGCCGAAGCCGAGCCTGTTGATCGGGAGGTCGCCGCCGAGAAGGAACCGGCCGGTCGCGGCGCCGGAGCCGTCAGAAGAATCATCGATCGTCATGACACCCAGGGTGGCCCGCCGCCCGATCCGTGGCGAGCGGGTGGCAGCTACCTGCCACGGCCACCGCACGCGCCCGGTAGGGCAGACTGGAGGCGTGCGAGACGATCAGGTCATGACGGTGCACGGGGACGACGAGCTCGTCGCCCGCGCCGGTCACCTCTTCGAGGGTGCCCGCACGGAGTTCGTGTGCGCCGCCCGGGACCTGGACACCTGGTCCCAGCCGCAGGCCCGGACGGCCATCAGGCACCGGATGCGCATCCCGGGCGGGGCGGCACTGGTGGTCCACAAGCTTCTCAGCCCCGTCGCCCTCGCCGATGAGGCACACCGCCTGCACCTCCGCCAGTTGACGGCGCGCGGCGCGCAGGTACGCATCAGCGCTTCGATGCTGCCGCACGAGACGATCATCATCGACCGCAGGGTGATGATCCTGGCGGGACGTGAGGCGCCGGGCGGCCGCGAGTTCACCGTCACCACCTCACCGGCGCTGGCCGGTGGCGTGCACGCCCTGTTCCGCGCCGCCTGGGAGGCGGCCACCGACTTCGACGCCTACCTGCACCGCGACCTCCCGCACCTCGACCCGGAGGGCCGGACGATCCTGCGGGCGCTCGGGTCCGGCCTGACCGACGAGACCGCCGCCAGACAGCTCGGTGTCTCGTTGCGCACCTACCGCAGGCGGGTCGCGGACCTCATGGCCGCGCTGGAGGCCGAGTCCCGCTTCCAGGCCGGACTCCGCGCCGGGAGACTCGGTCTCACCGGCTGAACAGCCGGGCCGCGATCATGCCGGTCTCAGGCGGCCATCTCCTCCGCGAGGGCGGCGATGAAGGCGTCGATGTCCTCTTCGGTGGTGTCGAAGGAGCACATCCAGCGAACCTCGCCGGTGTGCTCGTTCCAGGTGTAGAAGCGGAAGCGCTTCTGCAGCCGCTCGGTGACGTCCTTCGGGATGATCGCGAAGACGGCGTTGGCCTGCGCGGGCCGGGTCAGGGTGACGCCCGCAACGGCCCGTGCGCCCTCGTACAGGCGGGTGGCCATCGCGTTGGAGTGCCGGGCGTTGCGCAGCCACAGGTCGCCCTCCAGCAGCGCGATGAACTGGGCGGACACGAACCGCATCTTCGAGGCGAGCTGCATGGAGGACTTGCGGAGGTACTTCAGGCCGGTGGCCGCCTCCGGGTTCAGCACCACGACCGCCTCACCCGCCATCAGGCCGTTCTTGGTGCCGCCGAATGACAGCACGTCGATGCCGGCGTCGGTGGTGAAGGCGCGCAGCGGCACGTCGAGCGCCGCGGCGGCGTTGGCGATCCGGGCGCCGTCCAGGTGCACGAACATACCCCGCTCGTGGGCGTGCGCGCAGATCGCCGCGATCTCCTCGACCGTGTAGAGGGTGCCGAGCTCGGTGCTCTGGGTGATGGAGACGATGTTCGGCTGGGCGCGGTGCTCGTCACCCCATCCCCAGGCCTGCCGGTCGATCAGCTCGGGCGTCAGCTTGCCGTCCGGGGTCGGCACCGACAGCAGCTTCAGTCCCGCGACCTTCTCCGGCGCGCCGCCTTCGTCCACGTTGATGTGCGCGCTGTCCGCGCAGATCACGGCGGTCCAGCGGCGCGCCATCGACTGCAGCCCCACCACGTTGGCGCCGGTGCCGTTGAAGACGGGGTACGCCTCCGCGCGCTCGCCGAAGTGGCCGCGAAAGACCTCCTGCAGGTATCCGGTGTAGACGTCGTCGCCGTACGCCACCTGGTGGCCCCCGTTGGCCTCGCTCAAGGCGGCGAGGATCTCGGGATGGACGCCCGCGTAGTTGTCGCTGGCGAATCCACGCACCGACGGGTCATGCAGTGAGGTCAAGGCGCTTTCCGTTCAGTTCGGCGGCGGGCCTGTCCCACAGGCCCGCCATGACATCGGCGAGTTCGTTGACATGGGTGTAGCCGGAGAAGGCGGCGTTCGGTTTCTGCTCCCGCATCGCGTCGGTGAGCAGTGCCTTCACCACCAGGATGGTGGCGGCGGAGTCGGCGCCGGTGAAGGCGTCGGCGAGGGCCAGCGTCCAGGCCTCGCCCGCCGCCTTCGCCGCGGCGTAGGCGGCGGTGCCCTGCGTGGGGTGCTGGGCTCCGGGCTGGGACACGATCGCCACCCGCGCCTGCGGGCTGCGGCTCAGCGCGTCGTGGAAGGCCAGCGTGGTGTGCTGGAGCGTGCGGAGCAGCGTGTCGTGCAGGAACGCCCAGTCGGCCAGGTCGG
Organism: Streptosporangiaceae bacterium; assembly: GCA_025964695.1. Classification (GTDB taxonomy): domain Bacteria; phylum Actinomycetota; class Actinomycetes; order Streptosporangiales; family Streptosporangiaceae; genus Actinomadura_E. The sequence goes on from JAOPYK010000263.1 coordinate 16,721, forward strand.
TCTCGGCGAACGTCTTGCCGCCGCGCCATCCACCGACCAGATGGATCAGGCCGTCCACCCGGCCGTGCACCTCGACGACCTCGGCGGCCCAGTTCCGGGTGTCGTCGAAGTCCAGCAGGTCCACCAGGGCAGGCGAGATCGAGACATCGTCCCACTCGTGGGGCCGCTGGTCCGCGGCCACCACGTGGGCACCGCCGGCGGCCAGTCTGCGGACCACGGCCTGCCCCGCCGGGCTGCCCGCCCCGGCCACCACGATCACCTTGCCGGTGAGAGTCACGGTCCCCGCTTGTGTGTTCAACGCAGGCCCTTCGTCGATTCGACCACGTCACCGAGCTTCTTGCTCAGTGCCTCGTAGAACATACTGAGGGGGAATTCGTCGGGAAGTACGGCGTCCACCCATGCCTTCGGCGGTTCGTTGATCGGCAGCGCGTCGACCCCCTTGGCCCAGGCCGAGCCGGGATGCGGCTCGACGTACTGCGAGACCAGGCCGTAGGCGGCCAGCCAGTGCGCCAGCTTCGGCCGGTCGATGCTGTCTCGGTAGAGCTTCTCGACCGCCTCGCACAGATCGATGACCACGTCGCCGACCCGGTTCCAGTCCAGCGTGAGCCGGTTGTCGGTCCAGCGCAGCACATCGTGCTTGTGCAGATAGGAGAAGAGCAGTTGGCCACCGAGCCCATCGTAGTTGCGCACGCGGGCACCGGTGATCGGGAAGCGGAAGAGCCGGTCGAACAGGATGGCGTACTGCACCAGCCGGGCGTGCGGGACGCTGATCTCCGGGTTGCGCTCGAGCCGCACGGCCTCGCGGAAGGTGGTGAGGTCGCAGCGCAGCTCCTCCAGGGCGTACAGCCAGTACGGCATCCGCTGCTTGATCATGAACGGGTCGAAGGGCAGGTCGCCATGGCTGTGCGTGCGGTCGTGCACCAGGTCCCAGAGCACGAAGGTGTCCTGGGCGAGGTCCTGGCTGGCGATCAGCCGGGCCGCGTCCGGTGGTAGCGGCAGGCGCAGCATCTCCGCCGCGGCGGAGCTCACCCGGCGGAAGCGGGCCGCCTCCCGGTCGCAGAAGATGCCGCCCCAGGTGAACCGCGGCGGAACCTCGCGCACGGCCACGGTCTCGGGGAAGAGCACCGCGGAGTTGGTGTCGTAGCCCGCGGTGAAGTCCTCGAAGGCGATCGGCACGAACATCGGGTTGTCGTAGCGGGTGGCCTCCAGCTCGGCCAGCCAGTCCGGCCACACCACCTTGAACACGACCGCCTCGAAGTTGCGGTCCGGGTTGCCGTTCTGGGTGTACATGGGGAACACGACCAGGTGCTCCAGGCCGTCGGCACGGTGCAGCTGCGGCTGGAACGCCGTCAGCGCGTCGAGGAAGTCGGGCACGCCCAGGCCGTCGGCCGCCCAGCGGCGCAGGTCCGCCGTCACGGCCTCCAGGTAGGCGTGGTCGTGCGGGAACAGCGGGGCGAGCTCCTGTACCGCGGCGGCGATCCGCTCGGTGAGCGCCAGAGCCTGTGGCCGGCCGTCCTCGCCGACCGAGCCGTCCTTGGCCTGCAGCGGGCGCAGCTCCTCGATGGACTCCTTGAGGTCCGTCCAGGCCGTGTGGTCGAGCGCGGGGGAGCGGGTCCCCCCACCTGCGTCGGCCGGCTCACCGGCGGCCCAGGTGACCACATTGGTCCAGAGTGCCGCCTGCTGGTAGTCGGCGATGGAGTCGTCGCCGAACAGGTCGGAGTCGGCGAAGACCGCGACGCGGCCCTTGCCCGCCCGAACGGTCACGGCGAGCGGCTCGCCCGCCGGATCGGCGGTCGGTGACGTGCGCATGAGCACCTGGGCCTCGGGCGAGGTCGAGCGCAGCACTCCGGCGCGGTAGAAACAGGCGGCCTGGACACCGGCGAGCAGGTCCTCGCCCGTCCGCCCGGGTTCGGGCCTGCCGAGCACCCAGGCGGCCACCCCGTTGTGGGTGTGGCCGGCGTCGGTCACCATCGTGTTGACGACCTCGACGCCGAAGCGGCCCAGGAGCTCGCCGAGGTTGTTGCCGTACTTGTCCTGCTCGCACTCCGCCATGACGACCAGGCCGCCGCCGGCCCGCACGAACTGCTCGATCGCGTCGAGCTCGGCGTCCGCGAGCCGCGGGCTGCCGATCCCCGTCGTACGCTCCCAGCGGTCGTCGGCAGGATGCGCGATCACCAGCACGTCGCGGTCCCGGAGCGCGGCGGGGTCCAGCGGCCCGCCGACATGCGGCTCGATCACGTGACCGTGGCCGCGCAGCAGCTCGGCCGCCCGCACGTAGCCGCTGTCGGCGGGGTTGCCCGGATTCATCTCCGTGGCGACCTCGCGGCGGATGCTCCAGGACTCTCGGTGGGACTCATCGAAGAGCACCCGCGCAAAGCCACGCATGTCACTCCTACGCGCTCAGTGATGCCAGTAAGGGTCGTCTGCGCAAGATATTACGTCAATACCCCGGATTCGACGTAAGGTCTCCTTTCTTATAGGGATATAGAGGGATATCTGTCGCTCCAGGGCAACCTGGCGGTTTGCGCCGGCAACTTTGCGCACAGCAACGCGGCGGTCGGGCATCCTCGACCGGTGGCGGGCCGGAGGGCTTCACGGCCGGGCCGGGTGCCGGGGCGCCGGCGGGAGCGGGTTCAGGAGATGTCGAAGGCGGCCCAGACGGCCTTGCCGCCGGTGCCGAGCGGGGCCCAGCCCCAGCGGCTGCTGACGGCCTCGACGATCCGCAGGCCCCGTCCGGTCTCGGCGGTCTCGTCGGGCTGCGTGCGCACCGGGACCTGGTCACTGGGATCCGTCACCACTGCCAGGAGCCTGCGCTCGTCACGGACCAGCACCAGCTGTACCGGATGCGGGCGCCGGGGCTGGCGCAGGCCGCGCAGGCCGTGGCGCAGGGCGTTGGTCACCAGTTCGGAGACCGTCATCTGCGAGTCGTCGAAGAGTTCGGCCAGCTGCCAGTCCGTCAGGGTCGACCGGGTGAAGTCACGGGCGGTCTTCGGGGCACTGGGAACGGCTCGCAGGACGCAGCGGGCCAGCAGCGGGCCGCCGGAGGCCGACTGCAGCCGCCCGGGCCAGCGCCCGGCCGGCCGCGACAGCTGATCGACGGCCGAGAGCCACCAGTGCTCTCGTTGGTCACCGGCGGAGGAGTCGGTGATGGTGCATGCCCGCTGAAGAATCATGACCAGCCCTGCGATGTGTCGTGATCGGATCGCGTGTCCGTTATCTTGCTCCTCAACTCGTGCAGGTGCAAGAGCGTCTGCAAGAACGGATGCACGTGCATTCGGCTTACAGTGAGGTGCGGGGCGCTTCCGCGGCGTTGAAGGGGACATCATGATCGGGGTCTACAGCGGTATGCCGGCCTCCGGCATCCAGAACGTGAACTGGAGAAAGAGCCGCCGGAGCAATCCGAGCGGCAACTGCGTCGAACTCGCGGAGCTGGGCGGCGGGACCATCGCGGTCCGTGACTCCCGGCAGCGGTCGGGGCCGGCCTTGATCTACTCGCGGACCGAAATCGCGGTTCTGATCAATCGTGCCCGGATCGGGTGCCTGGACCGTCCGTCCGGCGGGGGCACTCGATGAGATCGACTTCACAGTCACAGGGATGAGTGGGATACTTGCCCGTCCGGCGTCACTGGAGCCCGCAGGTGCACGGTTGCGGGTGCCAGATCATCGCAGAGCGAGCCCGAGACAGGCGAGTTCCGTGAGCGCATCGCCGGCCGGGCCGGGCGGGCCTGGGCGGCGGGGTGGCGTCGGCCGACGGGCGCCGGTGGTCGGCTGCCTGAGTCGAAGGCGAGGTGGGGCGGATGAGCACGGCCCAGCCTGAGCGAGAGTCCACCGTTGCGAACCTGTTCGGCCAGCAGGGCAGTGGCGGCCCTACCGTGCTGCGGATCCTGCTGGGTGCCCAGCTGCGCCACCTGCGCGAGTCCCGCAACATCGGGCGCGACGCGGCCGGATACGCGATCCGTGCGTCCGGTTCCAAGATCAGCCGCATCGAGCTGGGGCGGGTGGGTTTCAAGGAACGCGACGTCGCCGACCTGCTGACCCTCTACGGCGTCGCGGATCCCAAGCGCCGTGAGGCGCTGCTGTCGCTGGCCAGCCGGGCGAACGTGCTCGGCTGGTGGCACGACTATGCCGACATCCTGGCCAGCTGGTTCGAGGTCTACGTCGGGCTGGAGGAGGCGGCCTCCCGCATCCGGGCCTACGAGGTGCAGTTCGTGCCCGGATTGCTGCAGACGGAGGATTACGCCCGCGCCGTCACGTTGCTCGGGCATCCCGACGCCACCACCGAGGAGATCGATCGCCGGGTGGCGTTGCGGATGACCCGCCAGCAGGTGCTCAGCGGTGAGGACGCCACCCACCTGTGGGCCGTCATGGACGAGGCCGCGTTGCGGCGGCCCCTCGGCGGGGTGGAGGTGATGCGGACCCAGCTCGACCACCTCATCGAGATGGCCGCCTCGCCCAATGTGACCCTGCAGATCGTGCCGTTCATGCGCGGCGGGCATGCCGCCGCCGGCGGCCCCTTCAGCATCCTGCGTTTCGCCGAGCCCGACCTGCCCGACGTGGTCTACCTGGAGCAGCTGACCAGCGCGGTCTATCTCGACAAGGCCGAGGACGTGGACCGCTATCTGGCCGTCATGGAACGCCTGTGCGTCGATGCCGAGCCAGCCGCCGCCACGACCGGCTTCCTCGCTCAGATTCGCGACGAGCTCTAGAGCGGGCCCTGCCACTGGCAGGGCCCGCCCTTCCCATGAGCCTTCCCGTGAGCCCTTCCATGAGCCCTTCCATGAGTTCGGTCAGTGCATCGGCATCGGCTCGACGGGAGTCTCGGCCGGATCCCTGTCCGGCTTGCGCCGGGGCAGCAGCAACGCCGGAATGAACGCGATCAGCAGCAGGCCCAGTGCCACCAGGTAGGTGTGGGCGAACGCATCCGCGATCTTGGGGGCGAGCTTGGACATCAGCGCGGCAGGGACGTGCTGGGCCGCGCCGAGCCCGCCTGTCGCGCCGCCGCCGGGGAGCCGGTCGGCCAGGGCGTTGCCCAGGACCACCGACATCGTGGCCACGCCGATCGACCCGGCGACCTGCTGGATGATGTTCATCATCGTGCTGGCCCGCGGCACCTCTGCGTGGCTGAGGGACTGGAAGGCCGCGGACATGGTCGGCATCATCGTCATGCCCATTCCCAGGCCCATCACGAACAGCGTGGACCCCAGGAAGAAGAACGAGGTGTCCGCGCTGACGCGGGTGAAGACGGCCATCGAGGCGACGACCACGGTCAGCCCGACCAGGACGACCCGGCCGGGGCCGACGCGGTCGGTGAGCTTACCGCCGATCGGCATGGTGATCATCGCGCCGAACCCTTGGGGCGCCAGCAGCAGGCCGGCGTGCAGGGCGCTCTGGTGGCGTACCACCTGGTAGTAGAGCGGCAGCAGCAGCATGGCGCCGAAGAACGCCCCGCCGAAAAGCATCATGGTGCCCGCCGCCGAGACCACCGACCGCCTCTTGAGCAGGCGCAGATCGATCAGCGGTGACTTGGCGGTCAGCGCCCGGGCGATGAAGCCGATCACCAGGACCGTGCCGGCGAGCGACGGGATGAGCACGCCGGGCGAGTCGAACGCGCCCTTCTGGGCCCCCTTGGCCAGGCCGTAGATGAGCGAGGCCAGGCCGGGGGAGAGCAGCAGCAGACCGAGGAAGTCGAGCCGGTGGGTGGGCTGTGGCTTGTCCCTGGCCAGGATCCTCCAGGACAGCAGCAGCGTGAGGACCCCGATGGGGACGTTGATGTAGAAGATCCACCGCCAGGAGACCTGGTCGACCAGGTAGCCGCCCAGGATCGGCCCGCAGATGGGCCCGAGCAGCATCGGCACGCCGACCACGCTCATCACCTGGCCGACGCGCTGGGGGCCGGCGGCCTGGGTGAGGATCGTCATCGCGCATGGCATGATCATGCCGCCGCCCAGGCCCTGCACGACCCGGAAGGCGATCAGTGACGGTGCCGACCACGCCAGTCCGGCCAGCGCCGATCCGATGATGAACAGCGCGATCGAGATCATGTAGAGCCGCTTGGTGCCGAACCTGTCCGCGGCCCAGCCGCTGACCGGGATGACGGTGGCCAGCGCGAGCGTGTAGCCGGTGGCGACCCACTGGATGGTCGCCAGTGGCGACTTGAGCTCTTCGGAGAGGTGGTTGATGGCCACATTGACGACGGTCACGTCGAGGATCGACATGATCGCGCCCAGGACCACGACGCTCGCGACCGTCAGCAGGGCGCGGTCAAGGCCGCCGCCGCCGGTGGGAGAGTCGCCGGTGGCCGGGGCCACCTCGGGTGACGTGGAGGACTTCAACAGCCGGGTCCGATCATCAGGGCCCGGATCTCCGGGCGGTTCAGGATGGGGGTGAGTGCCTCGATGAGGCGGGTGCGCTCCTGCTCGCCAAGGAGCTCCGCGAAGTGCCGCATTTCGTCCTGCCGGGCCGCCGACAGGCGCAGGATGATGTCCCGGGCGGCCTGGGTGAGCGTGATCCGCTTGACCCTCCGGTCGAGTGGATCCTCGTGCCGGTCGAGCAGGCCGATCCGGACCAGCGCGTCGGCGGCGCGCCCGGTGGCGGCCATGGAGAGGCCGAGCCGTGCCCCCAGTTCGTGCAGGGCCGGGGCGTGCGGGGCCGCTTCGAGCAGGAAGAGCATACGCACCTGCGACATCGACAGGTCGAGCTCGGCGAGGGACTGGAACACCTCACCCCGCGTGGTCTTGGTCAAGCACGTGAAAAGCCCGCGGAGGCCGTCCGCGAGCTCGTCGACCGATGCCGAGGTTGATTGCACCCGCGCAACTATAGCTCAGGCGCAACCATCGACGCCGTGGCCGTTGGGTGAGGCCAGGTCGTTGTAGCAGACCGGGTGCGCCGTGCCGCCCCGGTTGATCCACCAGGTCACCGAGCAGTTGGCGACCGTCGTCTTCTCGATCTCCAGAATGTCGGCTTCGCTCAGGTTCTCGAGAATGTAGCGGGCCAGCACGATGACCACGTCATGGGCGAAGACGAGCACCCGCTCGCCGGGATGGTCACGGTCGAGGTCGGCGAGCAGGACCCGCAGTCGCAGGGCGACGTCAGCCCAGGACTCGCCCCCGGGCGGCCGGTAGTAGAACTTGCCGGTCCGCCGCTGGTTCGCCGCCTCCTGCGGGAAGCGGGCCGCGACGCCCTCCGGGGTCAGCCCGTAGAGACTGCCCAGCTCACGGTCCCGTAGCCGCTCGTCGAGACGGACTTTCGGGGAACCGATGCCGGCCAGCGAGATTCGCGCCGTCTCCAGTGCGCGGACGTACGGAGACGACAGCACCAGGGTCGGCCGCTCCTCGGAGGGCAGTGCGGCCAGCCAGTGACCCAGTGCCACGGCCTGGGCCCGCCCGTTCTCCGACAACGGGACGTCCACGTCCCGCTGGGGGATGTCCATCTCCTCCAGCCCGGCGTCCGCCGCGGCGGTCCGCGCGACGTTCCCCGTGCTCTCGCCGTGCCGGACCATGATCAGTGACTCCAGGCTCAACACGAGACGGTTGTATCCCAATGCGAGCGGCTTCAGCAATGAGACGGGAGATTTGTCCTGCCGGAGGGCGGATCGACGGCTCTTTCCCGCCGGCCGGCGCGCCGCGGGACTCATTCCTGTGACAACCGCGTCGGAAGAGCACGGCACGATCCAGCGGCGCTTCGGGCTGGAGCGCCTCCCCACGCTCACCGTGATCGTGTTCGCGGTCACCGCGGTCCCGAACGCGCTGCAGTTCGCCGTCCACGGGATGCTGGAGCGGCGCTGGTCGCCGTGCGCGACCTCCACGGTGCCGCGCTGCTGGCCGGCGTGATCGTCGCCGCATCGCTCACGGGTCTGATCCCGGGTGAGGGCTTCCTCAGCCGGAAAGGCCGAGCTGCCGGGCGATGATCATCCGCTGGACCTCGGAGGTGCCCTCACCGATCTCGAGGATCTTGGCATCGCGGTAGAAACGGCCGACGGCGTACTCGTTCATGAAGCCGTACCCGCCGAAGATCTGCGTGGCGTCCCGGGAGTTGTCCATCGCCGCGTTGGAGGCGACCAGCTTGGCGATGGCGGCCTCCTTCTTGAACGGCTCGCCGATCAGCATCCTCGCGGCGGCGAGGTAGTAGGCGGCCCGCGCGGTGTGCGCCCGGACCTCCATGTCGGCGATCTTGAACTGGATCGCCTGGTACTCGCCGATCGCCCGGCCGAACGCCTCGCGCTCCCGCACGTACCGCAGGCACTCGTCCACGCAGCCCTGGGCCAGCCCCACCGACAGCGCGGCGATCGCGATGCGGCCCTCGTCCAGGATCCGCAGGAACTGCGCATAGCCGCGCCCGCGGGGGCCGACCAGGTTCTCCTCGGGCACGCGTACGTCGTCGAACGACAGCTCGCGGGTGTCCGACGACGACCAGCCGACCTTGGAGTACTTCCGGCCGACCCGGAAACCGGGAGTCCCGGACGGCACGATGATCGTCGAGATCTCGCGCTCGCCGGTCAGCGCGGTCACCGTCACGAAGGCCGTGATGTCCGTGCCGGAGTTGGTGATGAACGACTTCGAGCCGTTGATGATCCAGTGCCCGTCCTCCAGCCGCGCGGTGGTGCGCATGCCGCCCGGCACATCCGAGCCGCCGCCGGCCTCGGTCAGCCCGAACGCGGCCAGCCGCTCACCCGAGCACAGCCGGGGCAGCCAGGTCCGCTTCTGCTCCTCCGAGCCGAACCGGAAGATGGGCATCGCACCCAGCGAGACCCCCGCCTCCAGGGTGATCGACACCGAGGAGTCGACCCGGGCGAGCTCTTCCAGCGCCAGGCAGAGCGTGAAGTAGTCACCGCCCATGCCGCCGTACTCCTCGGGGAACGGCAGCCCGAACAGCCCCATCTTCCCCATCCCGGCGACGATCTCGTAGGGGAACTCGCCCCGCTCATAGAGGTCCCCGATCACCGGGGCGACCACCTCGCGGGCGAACTCCGCGACCGTCCGCCGCAGTGCCTCCTGCTCGTCGGTGAGCCTGAAGTCGATCATTTTCTCTCCTCAAGACGGGGACACGGCCTGGACGACGCGGGACGGGGAGGGACGGCCGAGCCGGCCGGCCATCCAGCGGCTGGTCTCGGCGAGCGCGGGCAGGTCGACGCCGGTCTCGATGCCGAGGCCGTCGAGCATCCAGACCAGGTCCTCGGTGGCCAGATTGCCGGTGGCGCTCTCGGCGTAGGGGCAGCCGCCCAGCCCGCCGGCCGAGGCGTCGACGGTGGTGACGCCGCACCGCAGCGCGGCCAGGGTGTTGGCCAGTGCCTGCCCGTAGGTGTCGTGGAAGTGCACGGCGATCCGGCCGATATCGGTGCCCGCCGTCGCCAGTGCCCCGATCAGGGCGGTGACATGCCCGGGGGTGCCGACGCCGATGGTGTCGCCCAGGCTGAGCTCGGTGCACCCGAGGTCCAGCAGCCGGGTCGCGACGGACACGACCTGGTCGATCGGGACGTCGCCCTCCCAGGGATCTCCGAAGCACATCGAGACGTACGCCCGCACCGCCAGGCCCTCGGCGCGCGCCCGTTCCACGACCGGCGCGAACATCGCGATCGACTCGTCGACCGTCCGGTTCAGGTTGCGCCGGGCGAAGGTCTCGGTGGCGCTGCCGAACACCGCGATCTCCTGGATACCGGCGCCCAGTGCCCGGTCCAGGCCGCGCTCGTTCGGCACCAGCACGGGGTAGCGGACGCCGGGCGTACGCGGGAGCACCCTGAGCAGCTCCTCGGCGTCGGCCAGCTGCGGCACCCATTTCGGGTGGACGAAGCTGGTGGCCTCGATGGTGGTGAGTCCCGCGTCCGCGAGCCGGGTGATGAACTCCGCCTTCACCTCGACCGGCACGATCGCGGACTCGTTCTGCAGACCGTCGCGGGCACCGACCTCGTAGATCGTCACCCGCTCCGGCAGCCCCTCCAGGCCTGTGCGCATCACTGCCGCCTTCCTTCGTCGTCGTCCGGGGCAGGGGTGATCTCGGCGAGCACCGCGTCCAGCGCGACCTGGGCGCCGGTCCGGGCGGGCAGGTCGGCGACGATCCCGTCGACCGGTGCCGTGACGGTGTGCTCCATCTTCATCGCCTCCACGATGACCAGCGGCTGACCGGCCGTGACCGCGTCGCCCTTGGCCACCTTCACCGCCAGCACCGTGCCGGGCATCGGGCTGCGCAGCACTCCGCCGCCCGCCACGCCGGCCGCCGAACCGGCCGCACCGGGCACGAACTCCCTGACCGCCCACGTCCGCCCGTCACGCCCCACCCACACGGTCCGCTCATCCGCCGCGAGCGCGTACGCCGTGGTACGCCCCCCGTAGGCGACCGCCGAGCCGCCGCGCTCCAGCCCGTGATCCAGCGCGGCCGGGACCGGGGCGGCGCCGTTGACGGAGATCTCGGCGGCCGCCGAACGGCCCCGGACCCTGACCGGCACGGGGTCGTGGCCGTCCACGCTGAAGCACCAGGTGGTCCAGGCGGGTTCGCCGAGCCGCCAGCCGTCGCGGATCGCCCACGGGTCCTGGTCACCGGTGGCCTCCAGCGCGCGCAGGCGTTCCAGGGCCGCGGCGGCGAGAACCTCGTCCGGTACGGCGTCGTGGACCAGATCGTCCAGCGAGCGCTCGACGAGGCCGGTGTCGAGCCGGCCCGCTGCCACGTCGGGATGGGCGATCAAGGCACGCAGGAAGGCGATGTTGGTGGGCACCCCGAGCAGGGTGTACGAGGCGAGTGCCCGGTCCAGGCGGGTGAGCGCCGTGGTCCGCTCCGGGCCCCAGGCGATCACCTTCGCGAGCATCGGGTCGTAGGAGCCGCCGACCTCGGTGCCCTCGGCGATCCCGGAGTCGACGCGTACGGCGGCGCCCGTCCCCGGCTCGGAAAGGGCGAGCACCGTGCCGCCCGTGGGCAGAAAGCCGCGTGCCGGGTCCTCCGCGTACACCCGGGCCTCGGCCGCATGGCCCCGGAGCCGTACGCCGTCCTGGGCGAAGGGCAGCGGTTCGCCGGCGGCGACCCGGAGCTGGAGCTCGACCAGGTCCAGGCCCGTGACCAGCTCGGTGACCGGATGCTCGACCTGGAGGCGGGTGTTCATCTCCATGAAGTAGTACTCGTCCGGCCGGTCGGCGGACAGGATGTACTCCACCGTGCCCGCCCCGACGTAGCCGACCGCCCGGGCCGCGTCGATGGCACTGGCGCCCATCCGCTCCCGCTGCTCCTCGGTCAGCAGCGGGGAGGGCGCCTCTTCGATGATCTTCTGATGGCGTCGCTGCAGGCTGCACTCACGTTCGCCCAGATGGACGACGGCGCCGTGGGTGTCGGCGAAGACCTGGATCTCGATGTGCCGGGGATTCTCGATGAACCGCTCGACCAGCAGGGTGTCGTCCCCGAACGCGCCCCGGGCCTCCCTGCGGGCCGAGTCGATCGCGGAAGGCACCTCGTCCGCCGACCGGATGAGGCGCATGCCCTTCCCGCCGCCGCCGGCCGAGGGCTTGAGCAGCACCGGCAGGCCGATCCGCGCCACGGCCTCGGCCAGCGCGGCGTCGGAGAGGCCCGCCTCGTCGCTGCCCGGGACCACCGGCACGTCGGCGGCGGTGACCGTCCGCTTGGCGCGGATCTTGTCGCCCATCGCCTCGATCGCCGCGGGCGGCGGCCCGACGAAGACCAGCCCCGCGGCGGCGCAGGCGCGGGCGAAGGCGGCGTTCTCGGCCAGGAAGCCGTATCCAGGATGCACCGCCTCGGCGCCGGTCGCGCGGGCCGCCCCGATGACGGCCTCGGCGTCGAGGTAGCCGGAGACGCCGACGGCCTCGTCGGCCTCCCGGACGTGGCGGGCGCCGAGGTCCGCCGGGCTGTAAACGGCGACGGAGCGGACGCCGAGTTCGCGGAGGGTACGGATGATCCGTACGGCGATCTCGCCCCGGTTGGCGATCAGGACTGCGGAGAACATGGGGCTCACATCCGGAAGACGCCGTAGCCGACCGGCTCCAGCGGGGCGTTGGCGGCGGCCGACAGGGCGAGACCGAGCACCCGGCGGGTGTCGAGGGGATCGATGACGCCGTCGTCCCAGAGCCGGGCCGTGGCGTAGTAGGGGTTGCCCTGGTGTTCGTACTGCTCGCGGATGACCTCCGGGTCGGTGTTACCCACCGAGGCCAGCACCGAGGCGGCCTGCTCGCCGCCCATGACCGAGATCCGGGCGCCCGGCCACATCCACAGGAAGCGGGGGGAGTAGGCCCGTCCGCACATCGCGTAGTTGCCGGCGCCGAACGACCCGCCGATCACGACGGTGAACTTCGGCACCCGGGCGCAGGCGACGGCGGTGACCATCTTGGCGCCGTGCTTGGCGATGCCGCCGGCCTCGTACTCGCGGCCCACCATGAAGCCGCTGATGTTCTGGAGGAACACCAGGGGAACCGACCGCCGGTCGCACAGCTCGATGAAGTGCGCGCCCTTGAGCGCGGACTCGGAGAACAGGATCCCGTTGTTGGCGACGATCCCGACGGGATGCCCGTGGATGTGCGCGAAGCCGGTGACCAGGGTGGCGCCGTAGTCCTTCTTGAACTCCTGGAACCGGCTGCCGTCGACCACCCGGGCGATGACCTCACGCGCGTCGTACGGTGTGCGCGGGTCCGGCGGCACGACCCCGTACAGCTCGGCGGGATCGACCGCGGGTTCGCGGACGGCTTCGACGTCCCAGGGGCGGGGGGCCCGCGGGCCCAGGGTGGCGATGATCCCCCGCACGATCCGCAGGGCGTGCGCGTCGTCGTCGGCGAGGTGGTCGGTGACCCCGGAAACGCGCGAGTGCAGCTCGCCGCCGCCCAGTTCCTCGGCCGTGACGACCTCGCCGGTGGCGGCCCTCACCAGTGGCGGGCCGCCCAGGAAGATCGTCCCCTGGTTCCGGACGATCACGGCCTCGTCGCTCATGGCGGGGACGTAGGCTCCGCCGGCCGTACAGGAGCCGAGCACCGCGGCGATCTGCGCGATGCCCCGCGCCGACATGGTCGCCTGGTTGTAGAAGATCCGGCCGAAGTGCTCGCGGTCCGGGAACACCTCGTCCTGCTTGGGCAGGAAGGCGCCGCCGGAGTCGACGAGATAGACGCACGGCAGGTTGTTGTGGAGCGCGACCTCCTGCGCCCGAAGATGTTTCTTCACCGTGATGGGGTAGTAGGTGCCGCCCTTGACCGTCGCGTCGTTGGCGACGATCACGCACTCCCGGCCGGAGACCCGGCCGATCCCGGTGATGATCCCGGCGCCGGGGGCGTCGCCGTCGTACATGCCGTACGCCGCCAGCGCGGACAGCTCCAGGAACGGGGAGCCGGGGTCGAGCAGCCCGTCCACCCGGTCGCGGGGGAGCAGCTTGCCGCGAGCGACGTGCTTGTCCCGGGCGCGCTCCGGGCCGCCCCGGCGGGCGTGCGCCAGCCGGTCCCGCAGCTGCGCGGCCAGGGCGTGATTGAGCTCGGCGTTGCGCTTGTACGCCTCGCCGGTGGGATCCGCCGCGGTCTCCAGCACAGGTGAGCTCATGCCATCCCTCGTCAGTTAACGGTCGTTAACTCCACCGATGTTAATTAACGTTAACACCGCTCGTCTAGACTGCGTACATGGCCGAGCCCGCCCCGTCGTACACATCGCCGCGCCGTGCGGAGATCCTCGCCGCCGCGGCGGAGCTGTTCGCGCGGCGCGGCTATCACGGGGTCTCCATCGGAGAGCTCGGCCGGGCTGTCGGACTCACCGGGCCGGCGCTGTACCGGCACTTCCGGGGCAAGGACGCCGTGCTGGCCGAGATGCTGCTCGACATCAGCGAGCGGCTGCTGACCGAGGGATCGCGGCGCGCCGCGGCGGCCACCGGGCCGGCGCAGGCGCTGGAGGCCCTGCTGCGCTGGCACGTGGCGTTCGCGCTCGACAACCCCGCGCTCATCACCGTGCACGAACGCGAACTGGACAACGTGCCGGAGCCGCAGCGCCGCGAGATCCGCCGGGTGCAGCGGGCCTACGTCGAGGAATGGGTCCGCGTGCTGCGGCACCTGGACCGGGCACTGGCCGTCGACCGGGCCAGGGCGGCCGTGCACGCCACCTTCGGGCTGCTCAACTCGACCCCGCACAGCGCCGGAGGGCTCGACCGGGACGCCATGGCCGCCCTGCTGCACGCCATGGCCACCACGGCCCTCACCGCCGTCTGACGCCTACCCGCCCTGGTCCGGACCCGGCTGCAAGCCTGCCTCAGGTCTGCGGCCAGGTGACCGGCAGCCGCTTCGGTCCCTGGACCATGCCGCCCTTCGCCCAGGGGACGCCCCCGGGGGGCACGTCGCCGCTCGGCAGGGTGATCTCCGGCAGGGCCACGTTCGTGCTCAACAGGACTCCTTACGGCCCACGCCGCACAGGAAGTACCCGCTTCCCGTGGCCGGGGCGGGAGCGGTCGTGTCGTCCGGCCGCCATCGGTCCAGCGCCACCAGCCCCGGCTCGAGGAGGCCGAATCCGTCGAAGAAGCCGAGGATCTCGTCCGGCGTGCGGTGGGTCATGGCGGTGCTGGCGTCCCGGTAGACCGTCGAGGAGTTCGCGGTGACCTCGTCGTCACCGCTGATGTGCGAGATCACCACATGGCTGCCCGCCGGCAGGCCCTTGCGGAGGTCGGCCATGACCCGGTACGGCTCGTCGCCGGCATCGAGACAGTGCAGCACCGCCAGCAGCAGCAGCCCCACCGGTTCGCCCGGCCGGATGAGCTCGCGGATCTCCGGGTCGCCGAGCAGCTCGGCGGAGTGACGCAGATCCCGCTGGAGGACGACCGTGTTCCGGTCGACGCCCAGCAGCGCGCGGCCGTGGGTGACGACCACCGGGTCGTTGTCCAGGTAGACGACCCGGGCGTCCGGGCTGACCTGCCGGGCGACTTCATGGACGTTGCCCTGGGTGGGCAGGCCCGCGCCGATGTCGAGGAACTGGGTGATCCCGATCCCGGCCAGATACCGCACAGCCCGGGCGAGGAAGCTCCGGTTCTGCCTGGCCAGCCGGGGTGCGAACGGCGCCACCTGCAGCACCTTCGCGGCGGCCGCCCGGTCCGCCGCGAAGTTGTCCTTCCCGCCCAGGTAGTAGTCGTACATGCGCGCCACGTTGGGAACGGTGACGTCGATGTGGGGTCGGTTGTTCTCAGCCATGGTGCCGATCTCTTCTCGCGATGCCGCATCCATGATCGCTCACTGACGTGGGTCCTACCAGCCGTCCGAAGGATCTTTTCCCATCATGTCCCTATTCGGTAAGTCATGCGCAGCACTCCGGCGGCCGACCGCGCTCTGAACAGCTGTGGCGGGTGGCGGCGGCCCTGCCGGCTACGGCACGCTGGCCTTGCCCGATGATGTGATCAACGTGATGTGTGAGAACGGGGACGGCGATGACCAAGACGGGGAACCTCGGCCCGGAACTGTACGACTATGTGCTGGCTCACGGCGTTCAGCCGGACGAGGTGCAACAGGAGCTGATCAAGGTCACGACCGCGTTGGGCGGCGCGTCCTCGATGCAGATCTCTCCGGACCAGGGCGCCTTCATGACACTCGTCGCCAAGGTGCTCGGCGCCCGGAACATGATCGAGCTCGGCACGTTCACCGGCTACTCCTCGATCTGCCTGGCCCGCGGTCTGGCCGAGGGTGGTCGGCTGATCTGTTGCGATGTGAGCGAGGAGTGGACCGGGATCGCCCGGCAACACTGGCGCAAGGCCGGGGTGGAGGACCGGATCGAGCTGCGCATCGGGCCGGCGCTGGACACCCTTCGGAGCCTGCCGTCCGATCCGGTGATCGATCTGGCCTTCATCGACGCCGACAAGCCCGGCTACATCGGGTACTGGGAGGAACTGATCCCGAGGATGCGCCCGGGCGGAGTGATCCTGGTCGACAACGTCTTCATGGGCGGGCAGGTGGTCGGCCCCGATCCTGGCGAGTCCGGAGTGGCCATCCGCGAGTTCAACGACCACGCGGCGGCCGATGAGCGTGTGGAACTGGTCATGTTGCCGATCGCCGACGGGCTCACCTTCGCGCGCAAGCGCTGACGACCCGGCGATTCCCGGGTGATCTCCGGAGTCGCCTGCGGAGGCGATCCGCCGCATCTAGGATTTGCTCGTTCTCCCGGCGGGTCTGCCGCCGGGCGGCGAGATGGAGGTGGGACCGCCATGGAGACAGCCGCGATCGTCACGCTGGCCCTCGGCCTCGTCGCGGGGGGCGCCGGCGGCTTCGGTGCGTCCCGCCTACGCAGAGGCGCGGCGCCGACACCGGCTCCCGCTCCCGACTCCGCCTCCGATCCCGCGTCTGGGCAGGCGGCGCCCGATGCAGAGGATCCCGCCGGGTTCCAGGATCCGGCGGGATTCGAGATCGTCGCGCAGCGACGAGCCCTGATCGACGCCTCCATCGGCATCGCCGATCGCGTACGGGACAGCAACGAGGCCCTGTGGCGGCAGGTGACGGAGGGGTTGGCCGCCGCGGGCGTTGCCACGGTGTCGCCTGACGGACAGCCGTTCGACCCCGAACAGCACGTGTCGGTGCTCACCGAGCCCACCCAGGACGAGAAACTGCACCAGACCGTCGCGGCCACCGGCAAGGTGGGTTACCTCGACGGCAAGACCTGGCTGCGACGACCCGAGGTCGCGGTCTACCAGCAGGCGCAGCAGCCCTGATCGGCGTCGCCTGGAGAACGGGAGCCGGTGCGGCGGTAGCGTGGCGGGGATGTCAGCCGCATCTTCTCGTAGGACCGTCCGTGCCCGAAGCCACCGCCCAGGAGACCGAGCGCATTGGTGTTTCCCGGGCGATCGTCTCGGCGGTGACCCGCCGGAGCGCGGCCCGTAAGAGCTGATCCACGGCGGCTCACTGATAGGCGTAGCAGTAGTTGCTCTTGTTCTTGAAGTAGTGCCTGGCGGCAGGATTGCTGAACCGCCACTGGCAGCCCGCGTCGAGCTTGTCCTGGGTCAGGTACATCGTCTGCCCCTTGCGCATCACGCAGTAGGCGCCAGGCCGTGGGGATTCGCGATACTCCACCCACTCCCAGCCGAGCTTCTGGCAGTACTCCGTGAAGTGCCCTGGCCCGAGTTCGACGCGATGCCGCGGGGTCGGCGCGTTCGTCGACGGTTTCGGCCGGGGCCCGGAACCCGAGGTCCGGCCCGGTGCGGGCCCCGAAAGTGACCCCGCTGCGGCCGGAGTGGTCGGTGCGGCGGCGACGGCCGTGCCGGTCGACGGGAGTTGCGCTCCCTCGTTGGGCTTCGGCTGCGACCAGGCCCCGACGGAGGACTTCTGGCCACCCGCAGGGCCCGGGGACCCCTTCGCCGTTCCTCCCGGCAGCAGCCAGAGGGCACCGGCGCCGAGGGCCGCGAGTACGCACCCGAGGCCCGCGGCGGCGACCCACACACCGCGGCGCGACGTCCTACGGTCGCGGGTCGGGGGGCCGTCGTGTCCGCCCGGCTCGATCGGCGGCGCCTGCCCGTTCCGGCGTACCAGCCGGCCGAGGACCTGTTGCGCGGACGGACGGCTCGCCGGATCCTTGGCGAGGCACTCGGTGAGCAGACCTCGCAGTG
Source organism: Streptosporangiaceae bacterium (assembly GCA_025964695.1). GTDB lineage: Bacteria > Actinomycetota > Actinomycetes > Streptosporangiales > Streptosporangiaceae > Actinomadura_E. The sequence goes on from JAOPYK010000263.1 coordinate 34,251, forward strand.
GCTCTTCGACCCCGTCGAGGTCGGGGGGCATCGTGGCGATCCGGTTCATCACCGCGGGGACGGCCTCATTGCCGAACGGCGGGCGCCCGGTAGCGGCGAAGACCATGGTGGACGCCCAGGAGAACACATCAAGCGCTGGCCCCAGAACGCCGGGCGCCAACTGCTCCGGGGCCATGTACGCGGGCGTACCCACCACCTCACTGGTGAGCGTCTGGGCTCCGGCGACCACGCGGGCGATGCCGAAGTCGATGACCCGCGGACCGTCGGGGCCGATCAGCACGTTGCTGGGCTTGAAATCGCGGTGCACGATCCCCGCGTCGTGCAGGGCGATCAGGGCGGTGGCGGTGCCGATGGCGAGACGATCGAGAACGCTGCCCGAGTAGGGCCCCGTTGCGGTCACCACCTGCTGAAGCGACGGGCCCGGCACGTACTCGCTCACGATGTACGGACGAGTGCCGACCATGCCGGAGTCCAGGACCTGGGCCGTGCAGAATCGGGCCACGTGCTTGGCGGTCTCCAGCTCACGGAGTGCACCCTGGCGGGCCGCAGGGCTGTCTCCGAAGGGGGCCAGGAAGAACTTCACCGCCACAGGAGGCCCGGACTCCGACTCGCTCAGGTAGACGACGGCCTGTCCACCCTGTCCCAGTCGCCCGGCCAGCCGGTAAGGGCCGAGTTGCCGAGGATCGGTCGGTTCCAGGGGCTGAACGGCCGGCGCCGAGTTTTCCGTGGGGGAGTTCATCGCCCGGCACTATAACGACCCCGGCAGCCGATGACCGAAGCGTGCTGGTCAGGTCCGGTGTGCCAGTCGGCCGGCACCCGGAGCAGCAGCGCGCCGGGCTCCACCTGGACGGTCAGGGAGGCCGCCACGCCGATGGGCTCGCCATCGCACTCACGGGGATAGGGCCGGTCTGTGGTGATCTCGATGTGCTCGCCGCGCAGCCGGATGATCCGGTGGTCCTCGGCGCGGTGACGGCGCAGGATGCGCACGGCGATCCGGAACCAGTCGGCCGGCGTGGTGGGGGACAGGATCAGCACGTCCAGCACTCCGTCGTCCGCGACGGCGTCCGGCAGCAGGCAAAGGCCCGCGTGCAGTTCGCCGACGTTGCCGACGACGACCATACGGGCGCGCCGCCGGATCGGCCGCCCGCCGTCGACGCGCACGGTGACGTGCATCGGCCGCTCCCGCAGCTGCCGCACGACCCCGATGGCGTAGGCCGGCCAGCCCAGCCGCTTCTTCGCCGACTCGGGCGTGTCAGTGATCATTCCGGCATCGATGCCCAGCCCGGCCATGACCGCGAACCGGTGGCCGTCGGCGACACCGAGGTCGATCGGCCGGTCCCGGCCCGCCAGCCCGATCTCGAACGCCTCCTCCAGCCCGAAGGTCAGGCCCAGGTTGCGGGCCAGCAGGTTACCGGTCCCGGCGCAGAGCACGGCCAGCGGCACTCCCGTACCGGCGAGCCCTTCGGCGACCGCGCGCACCGTACCGTCACCGCCGCAGGCGTAGACCAGGTCGACGCCCTCGCCGATGGCCTGTTTCGCCTGACCGGTGCCGGGATTCTCCGGGGTGGTCTCCAGCCAGTACGGCTCCGGATGACCGGACGCGGCGAGCGCTTGGATGACCGACTTGTGGTAGCCGTCCACATCGTCGACCTTGGCGGGGTTGATGATCACCGCGGTACGGATCGGTTTCATCGTGGTCTCCCTACGAAAGGGAGTGACTGGACCTTCGCGAGCAGGGCGCGCGCGCAGACCGCGATGCACACCGCGGCGTTGAGGAACGAGGCCGTGACGTCGCTCGGATGATGCATGCCCCGGTACAGCCGCGCGACCGCCACCGCGATAGGCACCGCGAGGAGCAGCACCCACCACGCGGCCGTCAGCGACCTGCGCCGGGCGTGCAGCGTGATCACCAGCGCGATTCCGCCGTACAGGGCGAGTGCGGCGCTGGTGTGACCGGAGGGGAAACTCGAGGTGGGCGGTGAGGCGTCAAGCTTCGGCACGCCCGGCCTGGCCCTGTCGACGGCCAGTGTGGTCAGCAGGAAGACCAGGGCCTGTGCGGCGACCGCCGTGATGAGGAACAGCGGCTCCCGGAAGTTGCGCAGTACCAGCCACATGACCAGGGCGGCGATCGCCGTGAGCGCGATGATCGTGGGGGTCTCGGCCATGAAGGAGAAGACCTTCGAGACCGTGTTCCACGTCGACGTGCGATCCAAGACCAGGTCCCGGTTCACTCCGTCCTCAGCCGTGAACGGCCAGGAGTGATTGAGGATCTTGGTGATGAGGAGGCCCAAGCCGATCATGGCGGCGGTCCAGACCGCGATCGGTATAAGAATGCGCACAGCCGTGCGCCCGCTCTGTCGAAGCATGCCTGACTGTTACCCCCGTGGTGGCGGATATGCTGACACGTGCTCTGAGCTGGGGCTGGATGATCAAGCTGCGGGTTGGTGGCGTTGTTCCCGGGTCTGCGCGCCCACATACCGCAGCGTGCTGCGCAACGTCCAGTGGTTGAGGCGGCCGGGCACGACGTGGAAGCTCCGCCGGGTCGCCAGCGCCAGTGCCCGGAACTGTGCCTCGTCGGTGGCGCGCCACGGAATGTCGAACCGCTGGCGGAGGATCCTCGGCATGCAGCCGAAGGTGATGAGCCGCAACGGGCGCTCCAGCACGAACCGGCCGGCCCGGTCCATCATCGGCGGCCCGACGGGCACCAAGGAGAGCGAGGCCGAGCCGTTGCGGGCGATGTCCAGGGCGCGGGCGGCGGCGGGGGTGAGCTCGAGGATCCTGGTGCACAGGTGCCAGAACTTGGACTGGAACGAGCCGAAGTCCGGTGGCACCGGGCGCATGCTCACGCCGTAGCGGGAGTACCAGGTGACCGTCTCCGCGTAGAGCCGCTCATGCTGGTCGGCGGTGAGCTTCTCCGGGTGGAAGAGCTCGGCCGCCTTGAAGATCTCCCAGGTGAAGGTGGCGTGCGCCCACCAGAAGGTCTCGGGCTCCAGCGCGTGGTAGCGCCGTCCGTGCTCGTCGGCGCCGCCGATGCTCCGGTGCAGGTCGCGGATGCCCAGCCCGCGGCTGTCGCCGTCGTCGGTGAGGATCGTCGCCCAGATCTGCGGTACGGAACGGTAGATGCGGTCGAACGGGTCGTCGAAGAACGCCGAATGCTCGGCGACGCCCGCCCCGATCCCCGGGTGCATGAGCTGCATCAGTCCCGCGGTGGCCCCCGGCATGAGCGAGCGCATGTCGCTCGCGTACTTCCACAGCAGCGAATCCTTGCCGATCGGAGCAGCCGCCACGACGCCTCCAGTAAGGAACTGCTTACTACGATAGCGGCAGCCGTCCCGGCGTCAAGAGCGCTGGAGGCCGCAGGCCCGGCATCGGTCAGGCTCAGACGAGACCGACGCGCTCGGCGGCCCCGGCCCAGGCGGTGTCGTCGCCGCACGGTTCGTAGCGCCGCAGCCGCTGGGTCGCGGCGACCAGCCCGCGCATCTCGGCGAGGTCCTTGACGACGCCGAACGCCCGTGCCTGGACCAGCACGTTGCCCAGGGCCGTCGCCTCGACCGGGCCGGCGACGACCGGCAGGCCGCAGGCGTCGGCGGTGAGCTGGCACAGCAGCGCGTTGCGGGAGCCGCCGCCGACCAGATGGACCACCTCCGGTTCCCGGCCCGACAGCGCCGCGGCCTGCCGGAGGGCCGCGCGGTGGCCGAGGGCCAGGCTGTCGAGGATGCAGCGTACGGTCGCGGCCTCGCCCGCGGGCTCCTGCTGGCCGGTCCGGCGGCAGTATGCGGCGATGCGGGCCGGCATGTCGCCGGGCGGCAGGAACTGTGCGGCGTCGGGGTTCACCAGGGCGCGGAACGGGGGCAGCGCCGCGGCCGCGTCGAGCAGTTCGGGCAGCGACGGGGACCCCCACGCGCGCAGGGACTCCTGCAGCAGCCACAGCCCCATGACGTTGCGGAGATAGCGCGTGGTCCCGTCGACGCCCGCCTCGTTGGTGAAGTTGGCGGCCCGGCTCGCGGCGGTCAGCACCGGCGTGGGTAGTTCCACCCCGACCAGTGACCAGGTGCCGCACGAGATGTAGGCGAACCGGTCGCCGGAGGCGGGCACGGCGGCCACCGCCGAGGCGGTGTCGTGCGACGCCACCGCCGTGACGGGGAGGCCGGTGGGCAGCCCGGTCTCGGCGAGCATGGTGCCGGCCGGGGTGCCGGGCTCGCGCAGCGCGGGGAACAGCCCGGCGGGGATGGCGAGCCGCTCCATCAGGGCCGTCGACCAGGTACGGGACCGTACGTCGAACAGCGCGGTGGTCGAGGCGTTGGTCAGCTCCGCCCCGGCCGAACCGGTCAGCCAGTAGGCCAGCAGATCCGGAATGAGCAGCAGGGTCTCCGCCCGGTCCAGCCCCCCGTTCCGCGCCGCCGCGACCAGCTGGTAGACGGTGTTGAACGGCAGGAACTGCAGCCCGGTCAGCTCGTACAGCACCTCGTCCGGGAGGTGCGCGCGCACCTCCCGCATGATCCCGTCGGTACGGCCGTCCCGGTAATGCACCGGGTTGCCCAGCAGGCTGCCGGAGGCGTCGAGCAGCCCGTAGTCGACCGCCCACGAGTCGATCCCCACCGACGTCAGCGGCCCCGCCGCGCGCAGACCCTCCAGGGCGTTGCGGTAGAGCGAGAGGATGTCCCAGTGCAGGGTGCCCCCGGCCCGGACGGGCTGGTTGGGGAAACGGCGCACCTCGGTGAGGTCGAGCAGCCCGTCACCGATCCGGGCGGTCATCACCCGGCCGCTGGAGGCACCCAGGTCCACGGCGGCGAAGACGCTCGCGGTCATGTCGAAATGATCACTTCGAGCAGGCGCGGGCCGTGCACGCCCTCGACCCTGGAGAGCTCGATGTCGCTGGTGGCCGACGGCCCGGAGACGAAGGTCAGAGGCAGCGTGGGAGTGAGCCGGCCGAGCGCCTCGGGGACGTCCGGGGCGACCTGGCCGGCGGTGACGACGACGACATGGTGGTCGGGGACCAGGGTGAGCGCGCGGCGGCCCTGGCCCGGCCCGTGGTCGAGCACGATGGTGCCCGTCTCGGCGATCGCCACCGCACAGCCGGTGATCACCCCGGCCAGCTCGTCCAGATCGCCCGCCGCCTCCTCGGGCACCAGCCGGGCGGGATCCACCTCGGTGACCCAGCCGGTGGGCAGCCCGGTGGGCAGCACGTACGAACCCGTACGGGGCGACAGCGCCGCCGCGATGGCGGCCGGCAGCCCCTCCGGGGTCACCCGGTGCACGATCGCGCGGTAGTCGGCCACCCGCTCGGCGAACAGGTCGAGCACCCCGTCCTGGTGATGGCGGCTGAGATAGGGCCGGTCGATCGCGGCATAGGCGGCGGCGACGTCCGCGACGGCACGGCCGGGGAGCACCGCCTCGATCCGGCCGAGGATCTCCTCACGGGCGGTCATCCGTACCTCCGTTGGTCCGGTTCCACCAGGCGCGGAAGGACTCCGGCGGGGGAGCAGGCATGTCGCGCGTGTCGGTCCAGGCCCGCAGCGGGCCGGGCAGCCGGCGGATCCGCCCGCGGCGGGCGATGACGCGGCGGCTCAGCGAGCCGGCCCGCTGGGCCAGGGCGAGCCGTGCGGGGGAGCGCAGCGTCCAGCCCGCCACCGCCATCGCGGACCGCTCCAGGGGGTGCTTGTGCGAGGACTCGACCACCCGGGCGCGCAGATGGACCAGCACCTCGGGGATGTCGATGGCGACCGGGCACACCTCGTAGCAGGCACCGCAGAGCGTGGAAGCGAAGGGCAGGGAGGCGTCGATCTCCGACCCGATCCCGCGGATCTGCGGGGACAGGATCGCCCCGATCGGCCCCGGATAGACCGAACCGTAGGCGTGACCGCCGGCCCGTGAGTAGACCGGGCACACGTTGAGGCACGCCGAGCAGCGGATGCAGCGCAGAGCCTGACGGCCCACCTCGTCGGCGAGCGTCGCGGTGCGCCCGTTGTCGAGCAGGACCAGATGGAAGTCACGCGGCCCGTCGCCGGGGGTGACCCCGGTCCACATGGAGGTGTAGGGGTTCATCCGCTCCGCGGTCGAGGACCGGGGCAGCAGCTGGAGGAAGACCTCGAGGTCTTTGAAGGTGGGCAGGAGCTTCTCGATGCCGACCACCGAGATCAGGGTGTCCGGCAGGGTCAGGCACATCCGGCCGTTGCCCTCCGACTCCACCACGACGACCGTGCCGGTCTCGGCGATGGCGAAGTTGGCTCCCGAGACCGCCACCTTGGCGGACAGGAACTTGGCGCGCAGATGACGCCGGGCCGCCTCGGCCAGGTCGGCGGGGGCATCGGACAGGTCCGCCGGCGCGTCCGCCATCTCGTGCCGGAAGATCTCCCGGATCTCGGCACGGTTGCGGTGGATGGCCGGCACCAGGATGTGCGATGGCCGGTCGTGGCCGAGCTGCACGATCAGCTCGGCCAGGTCGGTCTCGTACGCCGTGATCCCGGCCTCGGCCAGCGCCTCGTTGAGACCGATCTCCTGGGTGGCCATCGACTTGACCTTGACGACCTCGGTCTCGCCCGTGGCCTGGACCAGCTCGGTGACGATCCGGTTGGCCTCCTGGGCGTCGCGTGCCCAGTGCACGGTGCCGCCCGCCGCGGTCACCCGCTCCTCCAGCAGACGGAGATAGTGGCCCAGATGCTCGAGGGTGTGGTCCTTGATCTGCTTGGCGGACTCACGCAGGCCCGGCCAGTCCTCGAGCTCGGCCACCGCCATCGCCCGCCGGTCCCTGATCGTGGTGGTGGCGTGGGCCAGGTTGCGGCGTAGCAGGGTGTCGTCGACGGCCTGCCGCGCTGCCTCGGGGAAGGCGGGCATTCCCACGTACGTGGGCATGTGTTCAGTCATCGGTCCTCGCCAGGATCTCGGCCAGGTGCATGGTGCCCACCCCGGTGCGCATCCGCGACAGCGTGCCGCCGATGTGCATCAGGCAGGAGTTGTCGGCCGCGCAGAGGATCTCGGCACCGGTCCGGCGCACGTTGGTCACCTTGTCCGCGCCCATCGCCGCGGAGACGTCGGGGTTCTTCAGGGCGAAGGTGCCGCCGAAGCCGCAGCACTCGGCCGCGTCCGGGAGCTCGACCAGATCGATGCCGCGCACCGCGCGCAGCAGCCGCAGCGGCCGGTCGCCGACCTTGAGCAGCCGCAGCGAGTGGCAGGTGGGGTGGTAGGTGACCCGGTGCGGAAAGTAGGCGCCCACGTCGGTCACCCCCAGCACGTCCACCAGCAGCTCGGACAGCTCGTACACCTTGGGCGTCACCCCGGCGGACGCCTCGGCGAGAGCGGTGTCGCCCGCGTCCGCCGCCACCAGTCCATGCCAGTCCCGGACCATCGCCGCGCAGGAGGCCGACGGGGTCACCACCACGTCGTACGGTTCGAAGGCCTTGGTGAATCCACGCACCAGCGGGACGCACTGCTTGCGGTAGCCGGTGTTGAAGTGCATCTGGCCGCAGCAGGTCTGGCCGGACGGGAAGTCCACCTCGTGGCCGAGCCGGGTCAGCAGCCGCACGATGGCCTTGCCGGTATCGGGGAACATCGTGTCGTTGACACAGGTGACGAACAGGGCGATCTTCATTTGGTGGACTCCCTGATCACCAATTCCGGCTGGAACATCACTTGCTGGTGTGCGTGTCCCGCGGGGTTGTCGCACTCGTCGAGGAGCAGTTCGGTGGCGATCCGGCCGAGCTGGTAGGTCGGCTGCCGCACGGAGCTCAGGGGGATCGCCGCCGCGGCGGTGAACTCGATGTCGTCGTAGCCGATCAGAGACACCTCGCCGGGCACCTGGACGCCCGCCTGCAGCAGTGCCCGCAGCACGCCCATGGCGAGCAGGTCGTTGGCGCAGAAGATCGCGTCGGGCAGTTCCTGATCGGCCAGCAGCTTCTCCGTGGCCTCCTGCCCGGCGCGCGGCGACATGGCGGGGACGACCACATCGAGCAGCGCGTCCTCGCCGAATCCCGCGGCGGTCAGCGCGCGCAGGGCGCCGGTGCGCCGGTCCTCGCACTGGCGGATCGAGAGGGGGCCGCTGAGATAGGCGATCCGCCGGGCTCCGCACTCCAGCAGGTGCGAGACCGCGAGTTTGCCGCCGGCGACGTCGTCGACGGCGACCGAGCACTGATCGGGCCGGGTCGCGGTGTGGTCCAGCATGACCGTGGCGACCCCCCGCTCGCGGAGGAGGTCCAGTCGCCCGGCCTCGTCGTCCACGGGCGTGACCAGGACCCCGCGGACCTGCTGCTCGGCCAGCATGCGCAGATTGCGCTCCTCCCTGGCCACTGAGGCGCTGGAACTGCACAGGATGACGGCGTAGGCGCGTTCGCTCACCACGTCCTCGACGCCGCGCGCCACATCGGTGAAGAACGGGTTGCCGAGATCCAGGACCATCAGACCAATGGTACGGCCCTGGCCGGCGCGGAGCGTCGAGGCCGACCCGTTGCGCACGAAGCCCAGCTCCCGGATGGCCTGTTCGACCCGTACCCGGGTGTCCGGGGCGACCCGCTCCGGGCGGTTGAGGACGTTGGACACGGTGCCCGGAGAGACTCCGGCGCGCAGCGCGACCTGCTTGATCCCCACCGCAGGGGTCGGCTGCGGAGGGCCTGTAGGACGGGTGCCCTCGCCGCGTCTGCCCATCCCAGCCCCTCGTCGATCGGTGTGCTTGCTGCGCTCACTTTGGCCAAGTCATTAAAACGTGTCAACCCCTAAGTCATGAGCGTTCGGCCGGGGGAGGATGCCCGGAGGAGGCGCAGAAGGGCCGGTGGTGCAGCGGAAGAGAAGTTTTCCCACGCCGGGACTTGACGAGTGCCGCAGGTCACATCTAGCGTCCTCCGCAACATCCTGATTAAAACGTTTTAGCCCCCCCACCCCACATTCACCCAGACGAGGAGGGTCTCCGTGAGTGAACCCGCTCCCTCGGCCCCGCCGACACTGGCGCTGGTCAACGTGAGTAAGTCATTCGGAGCCGTCCAGGCACTCCAGGGCGTCAATCTTGAACTGCGTGCGGGCCAGGTGCACGCGCTGGCCGGGGAGAACGGCGCCGGAAAGTCCACCGTCGTAAAAACGTTCGCAGGTGTGCATCGCCCGGACTCGGGCGAGATCCTGCTGGACGGCAGGCCGGTGACGTTCTCTGGGCCCGGCGACGCGCAGCACGCCGGGGTCGCGGTGATCTACCAGGAGCCCACCCTGTTCCCCGACTTGTCGGTGGCGGAGAACATCTTCATGGGCCGCCAGCCGCGCGCCCGCTTCGGCCGCATCGACCGGCGCGCGATGCACGCCGCGACCGCCGAGCTGTTCGGCAGGCTCGGGGTGTCCCTCGACCCCCAGCAGCCGGCCCGCGGACTCTCCATCGCCGACCAGCAGGTCGTCGAGATCGCCAAGGCCATCTCCCGTGACGCCCGCGTGCTCATCATGGACGAGCCGACCGCCGCGCTGACCGGCCAGGAGGTCGCCCGGCTGTTCTCGGTGGTCCGGACCCTGCAGGAGCACGACTGCGCGATCCTGTTCATCTCCCACCGGCTGGAGGAGATCTTCACGATCTGCCAGCAGGTGACGACGCTCCGGGACGGCAAGTGGATCGCCAGCGAGCCCGTCGCCGGCCTGACCGCCGACGACCTGGTGCAGCGCATGGTCGGGCGGGAGCTCGGCGCCTTGTACCCCAAACAGGACGTCGCGCCCGGCAAGGTCGCGCTCAAGGTGTCCCGGCTGACCCGCGAGGGCGTCTTCACCGACGTGTCCTTCGAGGTGCGCCGCGGTGAGATCGTCGCGCTGGCCGGCCTGGTCGGGGCGGGACGCAGCGAGGTGGCGCGGGCGGTCTTCGGGGTGGACCGCTGGGACGCGGGCCAGGTAGAGGTGGCCGGACGGCGGCTGCCGCCCGCCAGCCCCACCGCGGCCATGGCGGCCGGGCTGGCGCTGGTCCCGGAGGACCGCCGCCAGCAGGGACTGGTCATGGACGGCTCCATCGAGCGCAACATCGGGCTCACCCAGCTGCGCTCGCTCCGCCGCGGCCCGCTGATCTCCCGGAAGGCCGAACGCGACCGGGCCCGGGACTGGGCCCTCCGGCTCCAGCTCAAGTACGGCCGGCTGTCGGACGGGGTCGGCGTGCTGTCCGGAGGCAACCAGCAGAAGGTCGTGCTCGCCAAGTGGCTCGCCACCGAACCCTCGGTGCTGATCGTCGACGAGCCGACCCGCGGCATCGACGTCGGCACCAAGGCCGAGGTGCACCGGCTGCTGTCGGAGCTCGCCGCCCAGGACCTGGCCGTCTTGATGATCTCCTCGGACCTTCCCGAGGTGCTGGGCATGGCCGACCGGGTGCTCGTCATGTACGAGGGACGCCTGGTGGCCGAGATCCCGCGCGACAAGGCCACCGAGGAGACCGTCATGGCGGCCGCGACCGGCAGCAGCGGAAAGGCGGCGGCGTGACCACGGCGGTGAAGGCCCCGGTGCCGACCGCGCCGGGCGGACGTTCCCGCGGGAGCGGTCTGGTCGACCTGGTGCTGCGGGCCCGGGAGCTGAGCATCCTGGCCGCGTTGATCGTCCTGGTGGCGGCGACCACGATCGCCAATCCGAGGTTCCTGTCCAGCCAGGGCGTCAAGGACATCTTCCTGAACGCCTCGATCCTGGCGCTGCTGGCGGTCGGGCAGACCATGGTGGTGATCACCCGCAACATCGACCTGTCCGTCGGATCGGTGGTCGGCCTGGTCGCTTTCGCCGCCGGCAAGTTCGTCCTCGGCCACTCCGACCGCAACCTGGTCCTGGTGATCATCGTCGGGATGGCGATCGGCGCGGGGTGCGGGGTGGTCAACGGGCTGCTGGTCAGCTTCTTCCGGGTACCCGCGCTGGTGGTCACCCTCGGCACGCTGTACGTCATCCAGGGCCTCGACTACTACTGGGCGCACGGCCAGCAGATCAACGCCGCCGACGTCCCCGCCGCACTGCTCGACCTGGGCAACGGCAGCGTCCTGGGCGTCCCGTATCTGCCGCTCATCTCGGTGGGCGTCATGCTGCTGGTCGGCTACTACCTGCGCTCCTACCCATCCGGCCGGGAGTTCTACGCGATCGGGTCGAGCCCGGACGCCGCCCGCCTGGCGGGAGTGCCCCTCCGCAAGCGGGTGCTGACGGCGTACGTCTGCAGCGGCCTGCTGGCGGGCCTGGCCGGTGTGCTCTGGCTCGCCAGATTCGGCACGGTCGTCGCCGACGCGGCGCACGGCTGGGAGCTGAAGGTGGTCAGCGCCGTCGTCGTCGGTGGCGTCGCCATCGTCGGCGGGATCGGGACGGTGTACGGCGCCGCGCTCGGCGCCCTGCTGCTCACCACCATCGGCAGCGTCCTGGTCGTGGTGAAGGTCAACTCGTTCTGGCAGGACGCGATCGCCGGGTTGCTGCTGCTTCTGGCGATCAGCGTGGACCGCGTGCTCGGCATCCGCGTGACCCGCGCGCTGCGAAGGAGGAACGCCCGTCATGGCGCCTGAGTCCGTCACCCGTATCCGTCTCTCGGGCCGGTTCCTCCGCTGGGACGTCATCGTCACGGCCCTGCTCATCGTGGTGTTCCTCGGCGGCGCGTCCGGCACGTCGGACTTCGCCACCGGCGGCAACCTCTCCTTCGCACTCGGCGACCTCAGCGAGATCGCGCTGATCGCGCTGCCGATGACCCTGCTCGTGGTGGCCGGCGAGGTCGATCTGTCGGTCGCCTCGGTGCTGGGACTGTGCAGCGCCCTGTTCGGGGCGCTGTGGGACGCGGGCTGGCCGATCGAGACGATCTTCCCGCTGCTCCTGGTGATCGGTGCCGTCGCGGGGCTGGTCAACGGCCTGCTCGTGACCCGGCTGGGACTGCCGTCGCTGGCGGTGACGATCGGCACCCTGACGCTCTACCGGGGCCTGGCCTACGTGGTCCTGGGCAGCAAGGCGGTCGCCGAGTTCCCGCAGCAGTACACCGACCTGGCCACCAAGACCGTCCCGGGCACGCCGATCCCCTACCCGTTCGCGCTGTTCCTGCTGCTCGCCATCGTCACCGCGACGGTGCTGCACGCCACCGGCCTCGGCCGGGCGCTGTTCGCGACCGGCGCCCAGGAGGAGACGGCGTTCTTCGCCGGGATCCGGGTCAAGCGCATCAAGCTGCTGCTGTTCGTCGTCTCCGGCGTGGTCGCGGCCTTCGCCGGCGCGGTCTTCACTTTGCGCTACGGCAGTGCCCGGGCCGACAACGGGATCGGCATCGAGCTCGCCGTCATCGCCGCCGTGCTGCTGGGCGGCGTCGACTTCGACGGTGGCAAGGGGACCCTCGGCGGGGTCGTCGCCGGAGTGCTGCTGATCGGCCTGCTCCGCAACCTGCTGATGCTCCACGACGTGGCGACCGAGATCCAGTCGATCGTCACGGGCCTGCTCCTCATCATCTCCGTCCTCACGCCGCGGATCGCCGCACAGGTGCGTGAGGCATGGCGGCTCCGGCGCGTGACCCGCGCCGGGCCTCCAACGTCCACGGCGGTGCCGTCCCCATGACCGGCCGGCCCCGCTGCTTCACCCCACCCCTCGTACACCTGTGAAAGGCAACTCGACGATGACCCTCCGTTCTGTCATGGCCCCACGTGGCCTGGCCTCCGTGGCGATCGCCGCGGTGCTGGCCGTCGGCGTCTCCGCGTGCGGCGGCACCACCAAGTCGTCCACCAAGACCGACAGCAAGGCCACCGCGGCGGGAAAGGCCTCGGCCGACCCGAACGCGCCGCTCAAGAAGGGCCTGAAGGTCGCCTTCCTGCCCAAGCAGGTGAACAACCCGTACGAGACGATCGTCGACAACGGCGGCATCGGCGCGGCCAAGGAGTACGGCGGCACCGCCAAGGAGGTCGGGCCCTCCGACGCCTCCGCCTCTTCGCAGATCTCCTACATCAACACGCTCATCCAGCAGCAGCAGGACGCGATCCTCATCGCGGCCAACGACCCCAACGCGGTCTGCGGCCCGCTGAAGCAGGCGATGGCGAAGAACATCAAGGTCGTCGCCTACGACTCGGACGCCTCCAAGGACTGCCGCAACCTGTTCATCAACCAGGCCAGCTCCGAGGCCATCGGCCGCAGCGAGGTCGCCCTGCTGTCCAAGCAGATCGGCGGCAAGGGCAAGATCGCGATCCTGTCCGCCACCGCCAACGCGACGAACCAGAACACCTGGATCGACTTCATGAAGGACGAGCTGAAGAAGCCGGAGTACTCCGGCCTCCAGCTGGTCAAGGTCGCCTACGGTGACGACGACGACCAGAAGTCCTTCCAGCAGACCCAGGGACTGCTGCAGGCCTACCCGGACCTGAAGGGCATCATCGCGCCGACCACGGTCGGCATCGCGGCGGCGGCGCGCTACGTCTCCGGCTCGCAGTACAAGGGCAAGGTCGCCGTGAGCGGTCTCGGCACCCCCAACCAGATGCGCAAGTTCGTCAAGGACGGCACCGTCCAGGGCTTCGAGCTCTGGGACCCGGCCAACCTCGGCTACCTCGCCTCGTACGCGGCGGCGGCGCTGGCCTCCGGCCAGATCACCGGTGCCGAGGGCGAGACCTTCAAGGCCGGCAAGCTCGGCCAGAAGACCATCGGCAAGAACGGTGAGGTCATCCTCGGCCCGCCGACCGTCTTCACCAAGGCCAACATCGACCAGTACAACTTCTGACCCCTCTCCTGCCGTGATCATGCGATCGGTCACGTGATCACGGCGGGCCCGGGGGTGGTCGGGAGGGCCACCATGAAGAGGGTCTGCTTCCTGCTGAAGGTGCGGCAGGACCGGCTGGCGGAATACCGCGCGCGGCACGAGGCCGTCTGGCCGGACATGCTCGCCGCGCTGCGTGACACGGGCTGGCACAACTACTCGCTCTTCCTCCGTGACGACGGGCTGCTCGTCGGCTACCTGGAGACCGCCGACTTCGACGCGGCGCTGGAAGGCATGGCCCATACGGATGTGAACGCGCGCTGGCAGAGCGAGATGGCGCCGTTCTTCGAAGACCTGGAAGGCCACCCGGACCAGGGGATGACCCCCCTCGCCGAGGTCTTCCACCTCGATTGAGATGAGTGAGACATGACGGACAGAGCGCAGCTCAAGGCGGCGCTGCGGAACCAGCGGATCGAGACGCCCTCCTGGGCGTACGGCAACTCCGGCACGCGCTTCAAGGTGTTCGCGCAGGAAGGGGTGCCGCGCACCCCGCAGGAGAAGCTGGACGACGCAGGCCAGGTGCACCGGTTCACCGGGGTGGCGCCCAGCGTGGCGCTGCACATCCCGTGGGACAAGGTGGACGACTACGCGGTCCTGGCGGCCCACGCGGCCGACGCCGGAGTACGGATCGGAGCGATCAACTCCAACGTCTTCCAGGACGACGACTACATGCTCGGCAGCGTCACCAACCCGGACCCGGCCGTGCGCCGCAAGGCCCTGGATCACCTGCTCGCGTGCGTGGACGTCATGGACGCCACCGGGTCGCGGGACCTGAAGCTGTGGTTCTCCGACGGCACCAACTACCCGGGCCAGGACGACATCCGGGCCCGGCAGGACCGGCTCGCGTCGGCGTTGCAGGCGGTGTACGAACGGCTCGGCGACGACCAGCGGTTCCTGCTGGAGTACAAGCTGTTCGAGCCGGCCTTCTACACGATGGACGTGCCGGACTGGGGAACCGCATACGCGCACTGCCTCAAGCTCGGCCCCAAGGCGCAGGTCGTGGTGGACACCGGGCACCACGCGCCGGGCACCAACATCGAGTTCATCGTCGCCCTGCTGCTGCGTGAGGGGAAGCTCGGCGGCTTCGATTTCAACTCCCGCTTCTACGCCGACGACGACCTGATGGTGGGCGCGGCCGACCCGTTCCAGCTGTTCCGGATCATGCACGAGGTGGTCCAGGGCGGCGGCCTGGAGGACGCGACCGGGGTCGCGTTCATGCTGGACCAGTGCCACAACATCGAGCCGAAGATCCCGGGGCAGATCCGCTCGGTGATGAACGTGCAGGAGGCGACGGCCAAGGCACTGCTGGTGGACGCCGGCGCGCTTGCCGGGGCGCAGCAGGCCGGTGACGTGCTGGGCGCCAACGCCGTGCTCATGGACGCCTACAACACCGACGTACGGCCACTGCTCGCCGAACTCCGCGAGGAGCAGGGGCTGGACCCGGACCCGATCGCCGCCTATCACCGGTCGGGGTACTTCGAGAAGATCCGTGAAGCGCGTCAGGGCGGCCAGGCCGCCGGCTGGGGGGCCTGATGAACGCCGAAGTCGCCAGGCTGCTGGAACGGTCCCACACCCTTGGGTCGGATCCGCGCAACACCAACTACGCCGGCGGGAACGCCTCGGCCAAGGGGTCGGAGACCGACCCGGTGACCGGCGAGCCGGTCGGGCTGATGTGGGTGAAGGGCTCGGGAGGGGACCTGGGCACTCTCACCGAGGCGGGGCTCGCCGTCCTGCGCCTCGACCGGCTCCGCGCCCTCACCGGGGTCTACCCCGGGGTGGAGCGCGAGGACGAGATGGTCGCCGCGTTCGACCACTGCGCCTTCGGCAAGGGAGGCGCGGCGCCGTCGATCGACACCGCCATGCACGGGCTCGTGGAGGCCGCCCACGTCGACCATCTGCACCCCGACTCCGGCATCGCGATCGCCACCGCCGCCGACGGCGAGGAGCTCACCCGTCAGATCTTCGGTGACCGGGTGGCGTGGGTCCCCTGGCGGCGGCCCGGCTTCCAGCTCGGCATGGACATCGCTGCCATCGCCTCCCAGAACCCCCAGGCCATCGGGGTGATACTGGGCGGGCACGGGATCACCGCCTGGGGCGAGACCAGCGAGGAGTGCCAGGCCAACGCGCTGGACATCATCGCCACGGCCGAGCGCCATCTGGCCGAGCACGGCCGACCGGACCCGTTCGGGGCCGTCGTCGACGACACGCTGCCGGAGGCCGAGCGCCGCGCCCGGGCCTCCGCGCTGTTCCCGCTGATCCGCGGGCTGGCCTCCACCGACCACCCGCAGGTGGGCCACTATACCGACACCCCCGAGGTCCTGGACTTCCTGGCCCGAGCCGAGCACCCCCGGCTCGCCGCCCTCGGCACCTCCTGCCCGGACCACTTCCTGCGGACCAAGGTGGCGCCGCTGGTCGTCGACCTGCCGGCGACCGCGCCCCTGGACGAGACCGTCGCCCGGCTCGCGGAGCTGCACGCCGAATACCGCGACGCCTACCGGTCCTACTACGAGCGGCACGCCGGCCCCGACTCCCCGCCGATGCGCGGCGCCGACCCCGCGATCGTGCTGGTGCCCGGCGTAGGGATGTTCAGCTTCGGCGCGAACAAGCAGACCGCCCGGGTGGCGGGCGAGTTCTACGTCAATGCGATCAACGTGATGCGGGGCGCGGAGGCGATCTCCGCCTACGCGCCCATCCCCGAGTCGGAGAAGTTCCGCATCGAGTACTGGACGCTGGAGGAGGCCAAGCTCCGGCGCATGCCCAGGCCCAAGCCGCTGGCCGCCCGGGTCGCCCTGGTGACCGGCGGCGGTTCGGGCATCGGAGCCGCCACCGCCCGCCGCCTGGCCGCCGAAGGCGCCTGCGTGGTCGTCGCCGACCGGGACGTGGCGGCCGCCGAGAAGATCGCCGCCGAGCTCGGCGCCTCGGCACTGCGGTGCGAGGACGTCGCGGTCGCCGTCGCGGTCGACGTGACCTCCGAGGAGCAGATCGCCGCGGCCTTCCAGGCGGCGGTGCTCGCGTTCGGGGGAGTGGACCTGATCGTCAACAACGCCGGGCTGTCGATCTCCAAGCCGCTGGCCGAGACCACCGCCGCAGACTGGGATCTCCAGCACGACGTCATGGCCCGCGGCTCGTTCCTAGTCTCCCGTGAGGCCGCCAGGATCATGACCGAGCAGCGGATGGGCGGCGACATCGTCTACATCTCGTCCAAGAACGCGGTCTTCGCCGGGCCCAACAACGTGGCCTACGGGGCCGCCAAGGCCGACCAGGCCCACCAGGTGCGGTTGCTCGCCGCCGAACTGGGCGAGCACGGCATCCGGGTCAACGGCATCAACCCCGACGGCGTCGTCCGTGGCTCGGGGATCTTCGCCGGCGGCTGGGGGGCCAAGCGGGCCGCCGTGTACGGGGTGCAGGAGGAGAAGCTCGGCGAGTTCTACGCCCAGCGCACCCTGCTCAAGCGGGAGGTGCTCCCCGAGCACGTCGCCGCCGCCGTCTTCGCCCTCACCGGCGGGGAGCTCACCCACACCACCGGCTTGCACATTCCTGTCGACGCGGGCGTCGCGGCCGCGTTCCTGCGCTGAGGAGGATTTCATGACGGCCACCACAGAACGCGTCACCACCCCGCGCGTGCGGGTCGGGCTCGTCGCGGGAGGGCTGGGCGCGTACTGGCCCCAGTTCCCCGATCTGCTGCCGCAGCTCCAGCGCTCCGCGGAACGGGTGTCGGAGCGGATGCGCGACCTCGGGGCCGACGTCGTCGACGTCGGTTTCATCTCCGACGCGCAGGAGGGTGCCGCGGCCGCCGAGAAGCTGCGGACGGCCGGCTGCGACATCATCGTCGGTTTCCTCACCACCTACATGACCGCCACCATGCTGGTCCCCATCGCCCAGCGCAGCGACGCGCCCGTGCTGCTGATCAACCTGCAGCCGACCGAGTCGATGGACCACGCCACCTTCGACACCGGTCAGTGGCTGGCCTACTGCGGGGCCTGCCCGTTGCCCGAGATGGCCAACACCTTCCGGCGCTGCGACATCCCGTTCCGGTCGGTCTCGGGCTATCTGGAGGACGAGCGGGCCTGGGCGAAGATCGGCCGCTGGGTCCGCGCCGCCGGGGTACGGGCCGCGCTCCGCCGGGGACGCCACGGCCTCCTCGGGCATCTGTATCCGGGCATGCTCGACGTCGCCACCGATCTCACCCTGATCTCGGCCAACTTCGGTGGTCACGTCGAGGTGCTGGAGTTCGACGACCTGCGCGTACGGGTCGAGAAGGTCACCGACGCCGAGACCGAGGCCACCAAGCGGACCGCCCGTGACCTCTTCGAGCTGGCCGGCTCGGTGAACGACGACGATTTCACCTGGGCGGCACGCGTGTCGGTCGGGCTGGACCGGCTGGTAGAGGACTTCGGGCTGCACAGCCTGGCCTACTACCACCGGGGCCTGGACGGCGAGATCCACGAACGGCTCGGCGCCGGCATGATCCTGGGTGCGTCGCTGCTCACCGCCCGCGGCGTTCCCGCCGCAGGGGAGTACGAGCTGCGTACCTCGCTCGCAATGCTGATCATGGACCGGCTGGGCGCGGGCGGATCGTTCACCGAGCTGCAGGCACTCGACTTCCTGCGGGGGCATGTCGAGATGGGGCACGACGGGCCCGCCCACCTGGCCATCAGCGACGCCAAGCCGCTGCTACGCGGGCTCGGCGTCTACCACGGCAAGCGCGGCTACGGTGTCTCGGTGGAGTTCGACGTCAAGCACGGCCCGGTCACCGCATTCGGGCTCATCCAGCGGCGCGACGGGCGCTTCGCCTTCGCCGCCTCCGAGGGAGAGGTCGTCGGGGGGCCGCTGTTGCAGATCGGCAACACGACCTCACGGGTCGACTTCGGCTGCGACCCGGGCGAGTGGGTCGACACCTGGAGCGCCACCGGCATCTCGCACCACTGGGCGCTGGGGCTGGGCCACCGGATCGACGACCTGCGTGCCCTGGCCGACCTCATGGAGGTCGACCTCATCGAAGTGGGCGGTTAGAAGTGGGCGGTCGGCGGTGGTGACGCCCCCCGCGGGCTTGACCGGAATCTTCCGTGGGTCCAACATCGTTGCTGTGAGTGTGCCAGAACAGTGGGTCGTCGTAGGTCTGGACAACGGGGGAACCAGCAACAACGCCACGGTTCTCGATCGCTCGGGGCGTTTTCTGGTGGACCGGCTGGTCGAGACGCCCAGCCGGGTGCTGGAAGGCCCGGAGATCGCGGTCAAGGCGCTCGTCGAGGCGCTCGACCAGGTGCTGACACTCACCGGCCTGTCCCGGGAGTCGGTGCGCGCCGTGGGGCTGGACACCCCCGGCCCCGCCAGCGCGGAGGGCATCATCTCTTCCAAGGGCGCCACCAACTTCTCCGAGCCGGTCTGGCACGGGTTCGACTTCCGGGGTGCCCTCGAGGACGGTGTGGGGCTGCCGGTCGTCTACAACAACGACGGTAACGCCGCCGCGCTCTACGCCCACCATGCCTGCTTCGGCGCCGAGGCGGCCCGGCATTCCTCCATCTCGGCGATCGTCGGCACCGGCCTGGGCGGCGGCGTGATCGAGGCGGGGCACGTCATCAAGGGCGCCGCGGGCATGGCCGGTGAACTGGGCCACGTGCACATCCCGTTGCAGGGACTGCTCGGCGAGGGACAGCCTTTGCCGGTCTGCAACTGCGGCTTCGTGGGCGACGCCGAGAGCGTCACCTCGCTGACCGGGATCGAGAAGAACCTCCTGCCCTACTGGCTGACCCGGTTCGAGGGCCACGAACTGGCTTCGCTGCCCATCGGCAAGGCCGCCAAGCTGCTGCGCGGGCTCGCCGTCGACGGGGACGAACTGGCCCTCCAGATCTTCGAGCAGCAGGCGATGGCGCTCGGACGGCTCTTCACGATCGCCGGCAACTTCACCGATCCGAGCGCGTACTTCGTGGGCGGCGGGGTGGTCGAGGCCGCGCCGCGATTCCGGGAGTGGTTCCTGGCCAGGGTGCGCGCCCACACCGAGCTGCGCGAGGAACAGGCACGGGCCGCGATCTTCGCGCTCGTGCCCGACCTGGACATGGCCGGGGCGCGCGGGGCCGCGCTGGCGGCACGTGACACCCTCACGGATTGATCGCTCCTTAGGCCCTCAGCAGATCTACATGATCACGTTGCGGGTGGCCTTGCGGGCCCGCACGCCTTCGGCGTCCAACGCCGTGCGCAGTTCGTCGGCATCGGAGCTGATGATGGTGGGGTCGATCCCCGCCGCCGGGTCGTGCAGGGTCGCGACCCAGTCGCCCGGCACGCCGTCGTGGCGGACCGACCGCCAGATCCGGTGCCCGGGATAGTCGGCGCGGAGCCGGGCAAGGGCCCGCTCTGCGGGGGTGGCTTGGGTGTTCATCCTGGAGTCGCCTCACATCGTCGTGGTCGCTTTCCGTTACGAAACCCAAGCTTGCTGTGATCGGGCTACGCTCCGAAAGAGCTTTGACCACACGCAGACAAACGACTCCGGCGCCGTAGAAAAGGCGCCGGGGTTTGCCACACCCGGAAGTGGACGGCAGCCTCGACCTCGCCTGATCTCCCGAACGCCACGTGAACGTTTCCGGGCATCGGGCGAGGCCTTACCTTCACCTCTCGGGGCTCGTCATGCGGTCGCGCTGGTGATGATGGAGAAGGGCGCACCGAAGGGGTCGACGAGCAGGCCCATCCGGCCGACTCCCGGCACGTCCTCCGGCGGCATGAGTACGGTCCCGCCCTGCTCGGAGACCTTGGCGGTCACCGCGTCGGCGTCGGTCACCTCGAAGTACGGCTGCCAGCGCGGCTGCATCCCCCCGCTGAGCATCTCGTCGCTGATCTCCATGATGCCGCCCTGGCCGGCCTCCTGTCCGCCGCCGGAGGGGCTGACGACGGTGTAGTTGAAGCCTTCCATCGGGTTGTCCTCGGCGTCCCAGCCGAACACCGAGTCGTAGAAGGCCTTCGCCCCCGCCTGGTCGGTGGTGTGCAGCTCGGTCCAGCACAGGCTGTTCGGGACGGTGACCGCGTCCAGGCCTCTGGTCTCACCCGGCTGCCAGACGGCGAACTGCGCGCCGGCGGGGTCGGTGAAGCCGCCCATCCGGCCCTGGGTGAAGATGTCGAACGGGGCGACGCGGACGGTGCCGCCGGCCTGCTCGACGGCCTTGGCGGTGGCGTCCGCGTCAACGGTGTGGAAGTACAGCGTCCAGGCCGAGTCGACGCCCTGCTCGGTGAGCGGGCCGACGGCCGCGACGGTCTTCCCGTCCTGCGTGAACATGCCGTAGCCCCCGGCGTCAGGGCCGGCGGACTGGAAGTCCCAGCCGAACACGGCGCCGTAGAAGGCGCTCGCGGCCGGGACGTCGGGAGTGCCGAGGTCCAGCCAGTTGGGTGCCCCGGGTACGAAATCGGTCGTGAGCATGGTGTTGGTCCTCCGAGCCTCCTGCTGCGGGGCCGCCCGGCCGACGAGGTCGGTTGGGCGGCAGGGGTGGACGACTTCAGCATGGCACCGGCGTCGGGCATTGGACGGGGTTCTGACATTTTGGTCGCGACCGATCAGGTCCTGACTTGCCGGAGCCCGTCGAAAGCGATCTTGCAGACCGCGTCGGCGATCTCGGTGGTGTCGGAGCCTCTGCGCGGCCGGTACCACTCGATGAGCGAGTTGACCATGCCGAACAGCAGCCGGCTGGTGAGGGCGGGATCGACGTCCGGGCGGACGTCGCCCTCGGCCTCGGCCAGCACGACCAGATCGCTCACCAGCCGATCGAACTCACGGCGCCGGGCGAGCGCCCGCCGCTCCACCTTGGTGTTGCCGCGGACCCGCAGCAGCAGGGTGACGAACGGCAGCCGGTCTATGAGCACCGCGACGCTGCCGCGCACGAGCCGCTCCAGCCGGTCGATCGCCGGGCCCGGAGTCGGCTCGACCTCCCTGGCGACCTCGAACAGCCCGTCCAGCGCGCGGTCCAGTGCCAGCCGGAGGAGTTCCTCCTTGCTCGGTACGTGGTGGTAGATCGCGGACTTGGTGATGCCGAGCTTTCGGGATAGATCCTCCATGCTCGTGCCGTCATATCCGCGTTCGTTGAACAGCTTGACCGCCACCTGGAGCAGGGACTCCAGGTCGTAGCCGGGCCTCCCGCGCCGCGCCGGCGCCGCCGTTCGTCCTGATGTCATGGCTCGATCATTCCAGCCGCCTCAGCGGGAACGTCCGCGCTCGTCGGCGACGCGTTGGAGCTTGCCCATCGAACGCTCCAGGGTCTCCGGGTCCAGCACGACGGTCTCGATGGTGACGCCGACCCCCTCCTTGACTCCGCGTACCAGCTCCTCGGCTGCCGTGATCCGCCGCTCGGCCGGGATGCCGGCTCGCGCCTCCACCCGGACCGTCAGATGGTCCATCCGGCCCCTGCGGCTCAGCACCAGCTGGAAGTGCGGGGACAGGCCCACCGTCCGCAGCACGATCTCCTCGACCTGGGTGGGGAAGACGTTGACCCCACGCAGGATGATCATGTCGTCGGAGCGGCCGGTGATCCTGTCCATCCTGCGGTAGGGGGCGCGCGCGGTCCCCGGCAGCAGCCGGGACAGGTCCCGGGTGCGGTAGCGGATGATCGGCAGCGCCTGCTTGGTGAGCGAGGTGAACAGCAGCTCGCCGGTCCGGCCCTCGCCGAGCACGCTCCCGTCGATGGGGTCGATCACCTCGGGGTAGAAGTGGTCCTCCCAGATGTGCAGCCCGTCCTTGGTCTCCACGCACTCCTGCGCGACCCCCGGGCCCATGACCTCGGACAGCCCGTAGATGTCCACCGCGTCGATCTCCATCCGTTCCTCGAGCTCGGTGCGCATCTGCTCGGTCCACGGCTCCGCGCCGAAGATCCCGACCCGCAGTGAGGAGGTGCGCGGGTCGATGCCCTGCCGCTCGAACTCGTCGAGCAGGGTGAGCATGTACGAAGGCGTGACCATGATGATCTCGGGCCGGAAGTCGCTGATGATCTGTACCTGGCGGGTCGTCATGCCGCCGGACGCCGGGATGACCGTGCAGCCGAGCTTCTCCGCGCCGTAGTGCGCGCCGAGCCCGCCGGTGAACAGGCCGTAACCGTAGGCCACGTGCACCCGGTGTCCCGGCCTGCCTCCCGCGGCACGGATCGAACGGGCCATCACCGTGGCCCAGGTGTCGAGGTCCTGCTCGGTGTAGCCGACCACGGTGGGCAGGCCGGTGGTGCCGCTGGAGGCGTGGATCCGGCGCACCCGCTCCTGCGGCACGGCGAACATGCCGAATGGGTAGTTGTCGCGCAGATCATGCTTGGTGGTGAAGGGGAACTTCGCCAGGTCCGCCAGGCTCCGGCAGTCCTCCGGCCGGACTCCCGCCTCGTCGAACTTCTTCCGGTAGTGCGGAACGTTGGCGTAGGCGTGCCGCAGGGTCCACTGCAGCCGCTCCAGTTGCAGTGCCCGGAGTTCGTCCGCGTCGAGCCGTTCGGCCGCGTCGAGGTCGCCGGGCGTCGGTCCGGTCATTTCCGCTCCTCCTCCCGCTGGATGCTGCGGCTGCGGCCGCGGAACTCGGCGACGACGGTGTTCCCGCCGGGCTCGGTGTTCCCGCCGGGGTCCGCGCGGTGCACCGTGACGTCGTAGAGGCCGTTGCGTCCGTAACGGGTGCGTACCTCCGCGGTCGCGATCAGCTCGTCGCCGAGGCGGGCGGGGGAGACGAAGGAGATCTCTGCTCCGGCCGCCACGGTGACCGGGCCGTGGCTGTTGCAGGCACAGGCGAACGCGGTGTCGGCGAGCAGGAAGACCAATCCGCCGTGCGCGAGGTCGTGCCCGTTGACCATGGTCTCGGTGATCCGCATCCGGGCGACCGCGCGCCCGTCGCCGGCCCCCAGCAGCTCGATCCCGAGGGAACGGGAGGCCTGGTCCGCCTCGAACATGGCGTGCGCGGCCGTGCGCATCGGTGTAACGGGCTGTGACACTGGGGTTCCACCACCTCATTTACCGACCGAACGGACGGTCCACAATGTGTGCCGCCAAGTAAAGGCAGCACCGCATCTGATGTCAAGAGGGCATGGGCTCTTTTCGGCGGCCCGCCCGGCGGGTTAGAGTAAATTACTGAACATATGGTTGGTAAATCGAATCGGCGGGATCGAACCGTCACCAAGATCGAAGACCAGGGAGGTCGGGGCCGATGGCTCTGCTGCGAAGCTACGTCTCAGGTCACTGGCACACGCCCACGGACGAGGGCGCGCCGTTGCGCGACGCGGTGACCGGGGCGGAGGTGGCGCGGATCTCCTCGGCCGGGATCGACCGGGCCGCGGCGCTGGAGCACGGGCGCGGGGTCGGCGGCCCGGCACTGCGCGAGCTGACCTTTCACCAGCGGGCGGCGCTGCTCAAGGCGCTGGGCTCGCGGCTGCGCGAGCACCGGGACGAGCTGTACGCCCTGTCGGCACGGGCCGGGGCGACGCTCGGCGACGCGAAATTCGACGTGGACGGCGGCATCGGCGTGCTGCTGGCCTATGCGAGCAAGGGCCGGCGGGAACTGCCCAACGACACGGTGTACGCCGACGGCGCGGTGGAGCAGCTCGGCAAGGGCGGCACGTTCGTCGGGCGGCACATCGCCACCCCGCTGCGAGGCGTGGCCGTGCAGATCAACGCCTTCAACTTCCCGGTCTGGGGACCGCTGGAGAAGCTCGCTCCGGCGTTCCTGGCCGGGGTGCCGAGCCTGGTGAAGCCGGCCGGGCAGACCGCCTACCTGACCGCCCGGCTGGTGGAACTGATCATCGACTCCGGGCTGCTGCCCGAGGGGACCCTGCAGCTGCTCTGCGGCGACGCAGGTGACCTGCTCGATCACGTCACCGGGCAGGACCTGGTCTCCTTCACCGGCTCCGCCTCCACCGCCCGCCTTCTGCGGGCCCATCCGGCGGTCGTGCGTCACTCCGTGCGCTTCAACGCCGAGGCCGACTCGCTCAACTGTTCCGTCCTCGGTCCGGACGCCCGGCCCGGGACGGCGGAGTTCGACCTGTTCGTCCGGCAGCTGGTCACGGAGATGACCGTCAAGGCGGGGCAGAAATGCACCGCGATCCGGCGCGCGTTCGTACCGGCCGACCTGCTCGGCGACGTGGCCGAGGCCGCCGGCGAACGGCTCGCGAAGGTCACCGTCGGAAACCCCGCCCACCCGGACACCCGGATGGGCGCGCTGGCGGGCCTCGACCAGCGCGAGGAGGTGCGCCGGGCGCTCAACACCCTGCTGCGGGCGGGCCGGGTGGTGTTCGGCGACCCCGAGAAGGTCGAGGTGCTGGACGCCGACGCCGAGCGGGGCGCGTTCCTGTCGCCGGTGCTGATCCGCGCCGACGACCCGGACCGGGCCGAGCCGCACGAGATCGAGGCGTTCGGGCCGGTGAGCACCCTGATGCCGTACTCCTCGACCGACCGGGTGATCGCGCTCGCCGCGCGCGGCCAGGGCAGTCTGGTCGGTTCCGTCGTCACCGGCGACCCCGGGTTCGCCCGTGACGTCGTGCTCGGTGTCGCACCGTGGCACGGCCGGATGCTCGTGCTGGACGCCGAGGACGCGAAGGAGTCCACCGGGCACGGTTCCCCGCTGCCCGCCCTGGTGCACGGCGGCCCCGGCAGGGCCGGCGGCGGTGAGGAGATGGGCGGCATCCGGGGCGTGCTGCACCATATGCAGCGCACCGCGGTGCAGGCCAGTCCCAGGGTGCTCGGCGCCATCACCGGCGAGTGGGTGCCGGGTGGCGAGCGGTCGGTCACCGAGGTGCACCCGTTCCGCAAGCCGCTGGCCGAGCTGAAGGTGGGCGACACCGTGGTGGCCGGCCCGCGCATCGTGACGCTGGCGGACATCGGGCACTTCGCCGAGTTCACCGGCGACACCTTCTACGCGCACACCGACGAGGAGGCCGCCAGCGCCAACCCGCTCTTCGGCGGGATCGTCGCGCACGGCTACCTGGTCGTCTCCCTCGCGGCCGGCCTGTTCGTCTCCCCGGAACCCGGCCCGGTGCTGGCCAACTACGGCCTGGAGAACCTCAGGTTCCTCACCCCCGTCTACCCCGGGGACGAGCTGAGCGTGACGCTGACCGCCAAGCAGATCAGCCCGCGCGACAACGCGGACTACGGCGAGGTGCGCTGGGACGCCGACGTCGCCAATCAGGACGGCGCCTCCGTGGCGAAGTACGACGTGTTGACCCTGGTGGCGAAGGAGGCGTGACGATGGCTTCCGAGCAGGCCCTTTCCGAGCCGGAGCTGGAGCGGCACTTCGAGCGGACGATCGCGGCCGACCAGCGTCTGGAGCCGCGCGACTGGCTGCCCGAGGCCTACCGCAGGACGATGGTCCGGCAGATCGCGCAGCACGCCCACTCGGAGATCATCGGCATGCAGCCGGAGGGCGACTGGATCACCCGGGCACCGTCGCTGCGGCGCAAGGCGATCCTGCTGGCCAAGGTGCAGGACGAGGCAGGTCACGGCCTGTATCTGTACTCCTCGGCCGAGACCCTGGGCGCGGACCGCGCAGACCTGACCGACAAGCTGATCAGCGGCCGCCAGAAGTACTCGTCGATCTTCAACTACCCGACGCCGACCTTCGCCGACGTCGGGGTGATCGGCTGGCTGGTGGACGGCGCCGCTATCTGCAACCAGGTACCGCTGTGCCGCAGCTCGTACGGGCCGTACGCCCGGGCCATGATCCGGATCTGCAAGGAGGAGTCCTTCCACCAGCGGCAGGGCTACGAACTGCTGATGACGATGATGCGCGGCACCGACGCGCAGCGGGCGATGGTGCAGGACGCGGTCCACCGCTGGTGGTGGCCGTCGCTGATGATGTTCGGGCCACCCGACGACGACTCGCCCAACACCGCGCAGTCGATGGCCTGGAAGATCAAGCGGCATACCAACGACGAGCTGCGGCAGCGCTACGTGGACATGTCCGCGGCGCAGGCCGGGGCGCTGGGGGTGACCTTGCCGGATCCGGAGCTGAGGTGGAACCCCGAGCGCGGGCATCACGACTTCGGCCCGATCGACTGGTCCGAGCTCAAGCGGGTGATCAGCGGCGACGGGCCGTGCAACGCCGAGCGCCTCGCACGGCGCCGCCAGGCTCAGGAGGACGGCGCGTGGGTGCGCGAGGCCGCCACGGCACACGCGGCCAAGCAGGCCGCCCGGGAGAGCGGGGAAGCGGTGACGGCATGAGCGCCGACGGCATGAGACCTGACTGGCCGCTCTACGAGGTGTTCATCCGCGGCAAGCGCGGCCTGAACCACGTGCACGTGGGATCGCTGCACGCCGCGGACGACGAGATGGCGGTACGCAACGCCAGGGACCTCTACACCCGCCGCAATGAGGGCGTGAGCATCTGGGTGGTCAGGGCCACCGCCATCACGGCCTCCAGCCCGGACGAGAAGGACCCGTTCTTCGCGCCCAGCGGCGACAAGGTCTACCGGCACCCGACCTTTTATGACATTCCCGACAACGTTCCGCACATGTGAGCCCCTGATGTCCTTCGACAACGCCTACGAAGCACTCGCCGAGGCCACCGACGACTCCCGGTGGGCCTTCGGCACCGGCTTCACCGAGCCCCTGTCCGCGGTGGACGGCGCGCTGCCGTCCGCAGTGGACGGCGCGGACCTGGCCGCCTACTGCCTGATGCTCGGCGACGACGCGCTGATCATGTCGCACCGGCTGCAGGAGTGGTGCACGCGCGCTCCCGAGCTCGAGGACGAGATGGCGATCGCCAACATCGCGCTGGACCTGCTCGGCCAGGCCCGGCCGCTGCTGGCCAGGGCGGGCCGGGCCGACGGCTCGGGCCGGGGCGAGGACCACTACGCCTTCTTCCGCGGCGAGGACGAGTTCCGCAACGTGCATCTGGCCGAGACCCCGCGCGGGGACTTCGCCCGGCTGAGCGCGGTGCTGCTGATCTTCTCCACCTGGCGGCTGGCCCTGCTGGACCGGCTGGTCTCCTCGGCCGACCCGGTCCTCGCCGCCATCGCCGCCAAGGGCGTCAAGGAGGTCACCTACCACCGCGACTACGCGGCCCGGTGGACGGTACGGCTGGGCGACGGCACCGAGCTGTCCCACCAGCGGATGCAGGCCGGCCTGGACGCCGTATGGCCGCTGGTCGCGGAGCTGTTCGTCCCGCATGAGATCGAGCTCCGGCTGGCCGAGGCGCGTGTCGGGGTCGACCCGGCCACGCTGCGAGCGGAGTTCGACGGCGTCCTGGCACAGGTGCTCGGCGCGGCGGGACTGCGGACGCCAGAAGGGGGATTGCTGCAGGGATTGCCGCAAGGATTGCCGCAGCGAGTGCCGGAAGGCGCGCCGGCACCCTCCGGCCCGGCCGCAGCCCCCGGCGGGACCGGCCGGTCCGGCGTGCACACCGGCTCGATGGCCCCGTTGCTGGCGGAGCTGCAGAGCGTGGCCAGGGCGCATCCGGAGGCGACGTGGTGACGATGACGCGGGACACGGCGGCCCGGCGGGTCGCCGAGACGGTGACCGACCCGGAGCTGCCGGCGGTGACCCTCGCCGATCTCGGGGTGCTCCGCGACGTGCGGGTCACCGGGGACGGCGCCGTGATCGTGTCGATCACGCCGACCTACAGCGGCTGCCCGGCGATGCACGCCATGCGCGACGACCTCGTACACGCTCTTCAGGACGCCGGATACCGCGACGTGGACGTGCGCGTGGTGCTGCATCCGGCGTGGACCACCGACTGGATGAGCGACGCCGGCCGGCGCAAGCTCGCCGAGGCCGGGATCGCCCCGCCGGGTGATGCCCCGCCCAGGCGCGGGGGTCCCGTTCCGGTGACCCTGACCGCGCCGCCGCGCCGGATCCGCTGCCCGCACTGCGGCTCGGCCGAGACCGACCGGCTCTCGGACTTCAGCGGCACCGCCTGCAAGGCACTGTGCCGCTGCCGGGCCTGCCGCGAGCCGTTCGAGCACTTCAAGGAGCTGTGACGGTGACCATGGCCCAGACCGGTCCCGCCGCGGTGGCGGTGCGACGGCGTACGCGGTTCCGCCGGCTCGAGGTGAGCACCGTGGAGCGGCTGTGCGAGGACGCCGTCGCGGTGACCTTCGACGTGCCCGGCGAGCTCGCGGGGGAGTACGCCTTCGCTCCCGGCCAGTCCGTGACCGTACGGCGTCGCCTCGGGGGGCGCGAGGAACGCCGGTCCTACTCGATCTGCGCCGCCGCCGGTGAGCCCCTGCGGATCGGCGTGCGCGAGGTTCCCGGCGGGCTGTTCTCCAGCTGGCTGGTGCGCGAGGTGCGGCCGGGCGACCTGATCGAGGTGTCCGGCCCGGCCGGCACCTTCACCCCCGACCTGGACGAACCCGGTCACCACGTGTTCGTCGCCGCGGGCTCCGGCATCACGCCGGTGCTCTCGATCGCCGCGTCCGTGCTGCGGCACCCGGCGGTGACGGCGACCGTGCTGTACGGCAACCGGCGTGCGGGCACGGTGATGTTCTCCGACGAGCTCGCCGATCTGAAGGACCGGTACCCGGCGCGGCTCGAGCTGGTGCATGTGCTGTCGCGGGAGCCGCGTGCGGCGGAGCTGTTCACCGGCCGGCTGGACGCGGGCAAGCTGACCGCCCTCCTGCGGCTGCTGCCTGATCCGACACGGGTGGCCCACTGGTGGCTGTGCGGGCCCTACGAGATGGTGACCGGCGCGCAGGACGTGCTCGAACGGCATGGCGTCCCCGCCGAGCGGGTGCACCGGGAACTGTTCTTCGTCGAGGCGTCGCCGCCGGAACCGGCGCGGCATGGCGAGCCGGGCATCGAGGGTGCGGCCAGCCGGGTCACGCTGGTGCTGGACGGGCGGTCCACCACGGTCGTGCTGCCGCGGGACACCACGGTTCTGGAGGGTGCTCAGCGCTTCCGGCCGGACCTTCCCTTCGCCTGCAAGGGTGGAGTGTGCGGCACCTGCCGGGCGAAGATCCTCGACGGCGAGGTCGACATGCGGCGTAACTTCGCCCTGGAGCCCGCCGAAGTGGCCGCCGGCTACGTGCTCACCTGCCAGTCGTTTCCGGCATCCGAGCAGGCAACGGTCGACTACGATGCTTGACGGGCGTTCGGCGTCGGGCCGTCAATGCCCGGATCAGCCGTTGACCTCCGCAGGCCCACGCGGTCGACGGATTCCAGGGCGCCTTCCACCCAGGCGCGCTGAGCGAGTGGTCACATAGCGGTACGCATGATAACTTAGGGTGACATCCTGGTATGGCAGGTCGCACCGTGGGTGTTCAGCGGCCATGGTCCGGGCGGATCGCCGTTGACGAGATCATGTGAGAATCGGGACCAGACGGCGCCGCGAAAGGTGTAAGAACCAGTGAGTGTGCTTCCCTCGGTCAGGGTCGGATTCGGCCGCCGTCGCCTGATCCGTGTGGGGCTGAGCCGGGCCGAGATGGCGGTGTACGCCGAGCACGTGCTGCGAGGCAATGATCGTGGCGGTCTGACGGTGGCCTCGCCGAATCTCTATCCGCACATGTGGAGCTGGGACGCCGCCTTCATCGCCATCGGCCTGGCGCGGTTGTCGGCGGCCCGCGCCATCACCGAGCTCGAGACGCTGATGGCCTCACAGTGGCGCAATGGCATGGTGCCGCACATCGTGTTCACCCCCGGGGACGCCCGGTACGAACCCGGCCCGAAGCGGTGGGGCTGCCGGGCGCTGTCCCCGGACGCGCCACGGGGCCCGGAGACGAGCGGGCTGATCCAGCCCCCGGTGCACGGCCTGGCCGTCCGCCGGATCCTGGACGCCGCCCGCGGCGCCGACGCGGCGGAGCGGCGTGACGTCGCCGAGCGGATCCGGTCGCTGTGGCCCGCCCTGCTCGCCTGGCACCGCTACCTGGCCACGCGCCGGGACCCCGACGGCCGCGGCCTGCTAACGATCTACCACGGCTGGGAGAGCGGGCTGGACAACTCGCCCCGCTGGGATGCCCCCTACGCCGCCGTGATCCCGGACAGGCGCTTCGTGCCGTTCGACCGCGCCGACCTGGACGCGCTGGGAAACGGAGCCGGGAGCGCGGCGGAGCGTCCCACCGACGCGGACTACGTGAAGTACCAATGGCTGATCGAGGAACTGCGCCGGGCCCGCTACGACGACGCGCGCGCCCGCAGGACCCTGAGCTTCCGGGCCGCCGACGTCTTCGCCAGCGCCATCTTCGCCGCCGCCAGCCAGGAGCTCGCGAGTGTCGCCGGTGAGCTGGGCCTGCCGGGCGCCGGTGAGCTGACCGGATACGCCCGCCGCTTTCGCCGCGGGGTCCTCGAGACCACCGACGAGCGGGGCTTCGCCGCCGATCTGGATCTGCGCGCGGACACCACGCTGCGCACGGACACGATCGCCGGGTTCGCGCCGCTGCTGTGCGGCGGGCTCGACCCGGCGCGGCAGCGGTCGCTGCTCGCCGTCCTCGGCTCGGCACGGTGGTGCGGGCATCCGGCGTTCGCCTACCCCCTGCCGCCGAGCACCAGCCCGGCCTCCCCGGCGTTCGACCCGAAGAAGTACTGGCGGGGACCGCAGTGGCCGCCGATGACCTGGCTGCTGATCTGGGGGCTGGAACGCTCCGGCGAGCACGAGGTCGCGCACCGCCTGCGCGAGGCCGCCCTGGACCAGCTCTCCGACGGGCTGTTCGCGGAGTACTACCAGCCGTACACCGCCGAGCCGCTCGGCGCGCACTCCCAGTCCTGGACGGCGGCGGTCGCCCTGGACCTGCTCGCCG
This sequence comes from Streptosporangiaceae bacterium, assembly GCA_025964695.1. Classification (GTDB taxonomy): domain Bacteria; phylum Actinomycetota; class Actinomycetes; order Streptosporangiales; family Streptosporangiaceae; genus Actinomadura_E. Next base: position 65,586 of record JAOPYK010000263.1, read on the forward strand.
GCTGAGACGGCTCTGCGTCGGCCCGTCGGCCCCTCAGCCAGCCAGTGAGGACAGGAAGGCGCGGGTGCGCCGGGCGTCCTCGCCGGTGGCGAACTCACCCGCGACGAAGTCGGTGACCCCCGCCTTGGCGAGGTCCTCGACCTGGGCGCCCACGGTGTCCTCGTCTCCTACGATGGCCACGTCCCCCGGTCCGGCGACGCCCTCCCGGTCCAGCATGGCCCGGTAGGACGGCAGGAAGCCGTATACCTCGAAGGCCTTGGCGGCCCGGGCCCGGGCGGCGTCGGCCTGGTCGGTGACGCATACCGGCAGGATGCAGACGATCCGCGGATCCGGGCGCCCCGCGGCGTGCGCGGCCGCGGTGATCGTCGGCACGATGTGGTCCCGGACGGTCGCGGGACCGGTCATCCAGAGCACCGTGCCGTCGGCCCGTTCTCCCGCCAGCTTCAGCATCCGGGGCCCCAGCGCGGCCAGCAGCACCGGCACCCTGCCCAACCGCGGGGTCGACAGCCCGATGTGCCCGGCGAGGGTCTCACCGGTGAAGTCCGCCGGCTCGCCGTTGAGCGGCGGCAGCAGGATCGAGAGGTACTCGTCCATGTGCCGGACCGGCTTGCCGAAGTCGTATCCGTACATACCCTCGATCACGATCTGGTGGGACAGCCCGATCCCGAGGGTGAGCCGGCCGCCGACCGCCAGCGCGGTGGTCAGCGCCTGCTGGGCGAGGGCGGCCGGGTGGCGCGGGTACGTCGGGATCACCGAGGTGCCGAGCTCGATCCCGGGCACCTGGCTACCGGCCACCGCCAGCGCGGTCAGCGAGTCGAGGCCGAAGATGTGCGTGGCCCAGGCCGAGGTGAGGCCGTCGTCGGCGGCGCTGCGCAGTTGGTCGCGGAGCTTGACGAGGGCGTCCGGCCCGGTGGGATCGCCGAGGGACACTCCGATGCGCATGGCGGCCTCCGTATGTCCGTGATGGTGCTACCCGACCGTACTGCCCGGATGTGGAGATCGGCGATTCGGGGTAGCGAGGCGGGCGGACGGCGTCACGGCCGCTAAGCGCGGACCGGTTCCCGTGCCGCCTCACGCAGGACGGCGGCCCTGCGCTCGCGGTAGGGGCCCGTGAGGAGGTGGCCCACGGCGGCCAGAGCTCCGAGCACGCCGCAGATGACCCAGTGCCAGCCGCCCAGCCGCTGCAGGCTCGCCCCGCCCAGCGCGGGGGCGATGAAGGCGGCGATCGGGAAGCACAGATAGAACACCGCCTGATAGCGTCCGCGCAGCTCGACGGGGGACAGTTCGGCGATGGTCGCGGCATTGGGCGGCGCGGCCAGCATCTGGCCGGCCGTCCAGATGACCGCCGCGACCAGATAGACCGGCACGACGTCGGCCACGGCCACCACCGCCATGCCCGCGGCGATCAGGCCGTTGGCGGCGGCCAGCACCCGGGCCTTGAGCCGTCCGCCGATGAGCCGGGGCACGAACAGCTGCCCGCAGACGATCAGTATCCCGGTGAAGCCCATCAGCGACCCGTACACCGACGGCCGCAGGTGGTCCTCGGCCATGGCCAGCGGCAGGATCGTCGAGGTCTGCAGCGTGAGAACGGCCAGCACGAGGGTGAGCCCGACGAACACCAGATAAGGCCGGTCGGTGAGGGTGGTGCGCAGGCTGCCGCCGCGCTGCCCGGCCTGCGGGGTGTCCCGGACCGGCAGCGTCTCGGGAACCCGGGCGGCCAGCATTACGAACGTGGCGAGGGTGGCGCCCGCCTCGACCAGGAACAGCGGGGTGAAGCCGGTCTCGGCCAGCAGCCCGGCCAGTGGGGCGGCGATGGCCGTGCCCAGGTTGAACGCCCAGAACTCCAGGTTGAAGGCCTTGGTCCGGTGTGCCTCGGGCACGATGTCGACGATGGCGGCGACGAGCGGCGGCCCGACCATCGACTGCGCCGCGCCGACCAGGGCCGTGAGCACGGCGATCGCCGGGATCCACGGCGCGAAGGCCAGCCCCAGCAGGAGCAGGGTGGTGGCCGCATGGCTGGCCAGCAGCGTCCGGCGCCGCCCCCACCGGTCGGCCAGGACCCCGCCGGCCAGTACGCCCGCGCAGCCGCCGGCTCCGTAGAGGCCGACCACCAGGCCGGCGCCGGTGGTGTCCAGGCCCCGGTTCTGGACGAGGTACAGCGAGAGGAAGATGACGCCGAAGCCGCCGACCTTGTTGGTCAGGAACCCGGCCCACAGGTACCAGAATGTGCCGGGCAGCCCGCCGATGTTCGCGCGATACCAGGCTCGCACCTCGACCTCCTCTGTTAGGAAACTTAACAGATACTAGAGGGGTCCCCGGGTTGCTCTTCGACCGGGAAGCGCGGCGGCCACCGCGTCAGGTCGAAGAAGCGGTGCTCCGGAAGCGTACGCAGCCGTACGGCCGCGGCCGCGGGGTCGCCGGCCAGCGCCGCGGTGTCGAAGTCCCGGCATTCCGCCAGCGTGAGCACCCCGCACAGCAGCGTCTCGGGCGTGCGTACGATCACCAGCGGGCCGATCTGGGCGAACCCCTCGGTGGTGGCGTTGACGGCGAGCAGCAGGCTCCGCAGGGCGGCCACGTCGTCCTCGGCGGGCTCCTCGCCGGGGGAGTCCATGTCGGAGCGCAGGGACTCCAGCGCGTCGCCGAAGTGCTGCCGCAGCCACCGGGGGTTCCTACCGGACAGGTAATAGAGCACCTGCGGCCGTGTACCGCCCATGGAGACCTTGAACCGCTGTTCGAGATCGTGCCGGCTGATGCACTGCTCGAAGATCTTGACCAGCGCGCCCTGGAGATCGCTCGTGCCGCCGGCGACCGCGCCGCGAACCGTCTGGACCTCGGGGGCCCGCTCGCCCAGGGTCTCGGTGGCCGCCCGGTCCAGCTGGTCGAGGGTGTGCTGCAGCAGATCGGCGACGACGCCGTCCACCGCCTGGAAGGCCTGGGCCAGCCGCCGTTGCAGTCCGTTGATCCGGTCCCGGTCGGCCTCCAGAGCCGTCACCCGCCCGGTCGCGAGTTGCAGGTCCTGCCTGAGGCCGCCCACCCGGGCCTGGAGATCGCGTTCCACCCGGACGACGCGCAGCCGCAGGCCACCCAGGTCGTCCTCCAGGGTGTGCAGGCGGGTCTCCTGCTCGGTCTCGAAGATTTCGTCCTTGCGCTGTGCCGCCTCCAGTTTCCGCAGCCGCTCCTCGTAGGTGCTCTTCATCTCCCGGCGCAGGGCCTCGCGTTCCCGGGGCCCGACGACGAACGCCATGACCATCTCCAGGCCGGCGACCGCCAGGCACGCGAGACCGATCAGCAGGGTCATGACACTCCTCGAAGACGCGGACACTGCCGAGGAATTTAGGCCACCGGCTCGCCGCGCAAGACCTGATCCGCCGCAAAAGGCGTGACTATCGAGCTGGTACCGGGACGGCCGCGGCGGGCTCGGCCTGGGATCGCCGCCGCAGTACCCGGGCGGCGTACAGGCCGACGGGCACGGGTGCCCAGTAGGTGATCGCGCGGAAGAGCACGACCGCCTGAAGCGCGTGGCCGGCCGACACCTCCGCGCCGCCCAGCGCCGCGATCAGCCCGGCCTCGGTCGAGCCGATCGCCGCCGGCACCGGCAGCGCCGACCCCGCCGCGGCGCCGATGAAGTACGCGGCGAGCAGCGTCATGATCGCGCCGGGCGCGGAAGCCCCCGGCACCGCCAGGACGCTCATCACGAACGCCATGCTCAGCGCCAGCGTGGTGGCGGCGGTGGCGGTCACCGTGACGAGCAGGTCGCGCGGCCGCCGCCGCAGGTCCGCCATGGCGGTCATGATCTGCCCCAGGGTGGCGAGCACCCGGCCGCCCTGTCCCCGCCGGCGCCACCAGGCGAACAGCGCGAGAGCGGCGACGACCCCGGCGCAGACCAGCAGCCAGGGCAGGGGAAGCCGGGCGGCCGTCCGGGCCGTGTGGGAGGTGAGCTGCGTCAGCACGCGGGTTCCGCCGTCGCCGGTCGACTGGCCCACGCCCAGGACCGTGAGGAACAGCAGCAGGTCACCCAGGCCGGTGGCGACGTGCAGTGCCGTGACACCCGCGATCGCTCGCGGCGCGGGGAGGCCGCGGCAGGTGAGGTAGCGGACGTTGACCGCGGCCGCGCCGATCCCGCCGGGCGCGAGCCGGTTGGCGGCGGCCGCGGTGAATTGGGTGAGTGTCGCCTCCCGTAGCGGGAGCGGCCGCCCGGCGGCGGCCTGGAGCGCGAGGGCCGCGCACATGTAATGCAGTACCGACAGGGCGATCAGGGCGGGCAGGAAGCCCCAGTGCAGGGCGGAGGTCTCCACGCCCCGAGATATCGGCTGATCAGCTGACGGGGGCATGTCCGGGCGATTCCGCCCAGGAGAACATCACCGGTCGGCTCGTCGGGAGGCCCGGCCGAGCGAGCCGCCCCAGGTCCGGCCATGGGCCGCGGCGGGGCACTGCGGGGCCGCCCGACGGGCCACCCCGGGAGGCTCGGCGGCCGTCGCCTTGATCGCCACACTGACCAGGGACAGCAGCAGCGCGACATCGCTGTCGCTGTCCAGCCGCACGCTCACCCAGTCCTCGCTGGGTTCCATCTCCACCCGGCCGGAATGCAGCAGGGCGTCCTCCATCCGCAGGATGACCGGACGGGTGAGCCGCACGTGCGCGCCGCCCTGGCTGTGCAGGTGCACGATCTGGCGGGTGTTGACGCTGAGACCGACGCCCATCCCACACTCGGCTCGGCCGGCGCTGACCGAAGACCATGAGGTCACCTGCGCGATGACCCGGTCAGTGTAGGATCCTTCCCTGGTGAGGCCCATAGCCGCATGGTTCACCTTCGGGCCCATTGAACGGAACGGTCTGAGTCCAAATCGTTATCCGTTCGGTCACCTCCGCGTCGGATCCGGTTAAGCGACCGGTGTAAAGCGGACGTCTTCAGCGTCGCCACCCCGCCGCACACCCACGCGGCGCTCGTCGGCGCGGCGGTGGCGGCCGGCTGTCACGCCGTCGACGCGCTCGCCACCCCCGCGGTCGGCGTCAAGGACCCTGCCGTTCGGCCGCCGAACAGGCCTGGGTCACGCCCTGATATGCCGGGCGCCGTATCGTCGGGAGGATCCGGTGCCGTTCGGGAAGGGGTGGGCGTGATGCTCGTAGCGTTCTCGGTGACCCCGCTGGGGGTTGGGGAAGAGGTCGGCGAAATCGTCGCCGAGGCCGTACGGGTCGTGCGCGCGAGCGGGCTGCCCAACCGGACCGACGCCATGTTCACCACCCTCGAGGGTGAGTGGGACGAGGTCATGGAGGTCGTCCGGCAGGCGGTCGAGGCCGTCGAGGCCCGCGCCCCCCGGGTCGGTCTCGTGCTCAAGGCCGACATCCGCCCCGGTGTCAGCGACGGGCTGACCGCCAAGGTCGAGTCCGTCGAACGCCTGCTGAGCGGCGGATGACCCCGGACGAGTCCCTCCGGCTGCTGCCGGTCCGAGCCGCCGTTCCCGAGTTGCACGCCGCGTTGGACGCGGCCGGGGCGGCGGTGCTGGCGGCGCCGCCCGGCACCGGCAAGACGACGCTCGTGCCGCTGGCCCTCGCCGGGCTGCTGCCCGACGTGCCCGGTGGCCCTGACCGGCCCCGCCGGGTACTGGTGGCCGAGCCGCGCCGGCTGGCCACCCGAGCGGCCGCGCGCCGGATGGCCTGGCTGCTCGGCGAAGAGGTCGGCGGCCGCGTGGGCTTCACCATGCGCGGCGAGCGCCGGGCCGGCTCGCTGATCGAGGTGGTCACCACCGGGGTGCTGCTCCAGCGGCTGCAGCGCGACCAGGAACTGGCCGGGACCGACGTCGTGATCCTCGACGAATGTCATGAGCGGCACCTCGACGCCGACACCGCTCTGGCCTTCCTGCTCGACGTGCGGGCCGCACTCCGGCCTGACCTGCGGCTGGTGACCGCTTCGGCCACCGCCGACACCGCGTCCTGGGCCCGGCTGCTGGGTTCCCCGGCCGACCCCGTGCCGGTCGTCCAGACCCCGGCGGTGCTGCATCCGGTGGAGGTGGTGTGGGCGCCGCCGCCGCGCCCCGTACGGCCCGCGCACGGGATGCGGGTGGATCCGGCGCTGCTCGACCACGTCGCGGCCACAGTCCGCCGCGCGCTCGCCGAGCGGGCCGGGGACGTGCTGTGCTTTCTGCCCGGGGTGGGAGAGATCGGGCGGGTCGCCGGGGCGCTGTCCGGGGTGGAGGTGCTCCAGGTGCACGGCCAGGCGGCCGCCGCGGTCCAGGACGCGGTGCTGCGGCCGGGCCGGAGCCGGCGAGTGGTGCTGGCCACCTCCGTCGCGGAGTCGAGCCTCACCGTGCCCGGCGTGCGAATCGTGGTCGACGCGGGGCTGGCCCGTGAGCCGCGTACCGACCATGCCCGGGGGCTGAGCGCGCTGACGACCGTCCGCGTCTCCAAAGCCGCCGCCGAGCAGCGGGCCGGGCGGGCGGGCCGGGAGGAGCCGGGCACGGTGTACCGCTGCTGGGCCGCCGCCGAGCACGCCCGGCTGCCGGACCGGCCTCGGCCGGAGATCGAGCTGGCCGATCTCACCGGGTTCGCCCTGCAGGCGGCCTGCTGGGGCGATCCGGACGCCGCCGGTTTGACGCTGCCGGACCCGCCGCCCGGGGCCGCGCTGGACTCCGCCCGGGAGGCGTTGCGTGCCCTCGGCGCGGTGGACCCAGCGGGCAAGGTCACCGGCCGGGGTCGCAGGATGGCCCGGGTCGGCGTGCATCCGCGGCTGGCCAGGGCGCTGCTGGACGGCGCCGACCGGGTGGGCCCGCGGGCGGCGGCCGAAGTGGTGGCGCTGCTGTCGGACCGGCTGCCCCGCGAGGCCGGTGACGACCTGACCGCCGTCTGGCGGACCCTGCGCCGCGGCGGTGACGGCGTCTCCGCCCGCTGGCGTCAGGAGGCGCGCCTGCTGGAGAACGCTGTGCGCTCCGGACCTGACCGTGCGGCCGGGGCGGAGAGTGGTGACGACAGGGTCGCCGGAACAGTGGTGGCGCTGGCCTTTCCCGACCGGGTGGCCCGGGCCCGTCCGGACGGCACCGGCCATCTGATGGTGTCCGGGACCGGCGCCGAGCTGGCACCGTCGTCTGCGTTGAGCGCGGCCCGCCCGCCCTGGCTGGCGATCGCCGTCGCGGACCGGCCCGTAGGTTCGGCCTCCGCGCGGATCCGCCAGGCCGTGGTCATCGACGAGGGCATCGCCCGGCTGGCCGCGGCCCCGCTGCTCACGGCCGGCGAGGAGGTCCGCTGGAGCGTGTCCGGTAAGGACGTCACCGCCCGCCGGGTCGAGCGGCTCGGCGCCATCGAGCTGTCGGCCGCCCCACTGCGCCGGCCCGACCCGGCGCTGGTCCGCACCGCGCTGCTGGAGGGCCTGCGCCGGGAGGGGCTCGGCCTGCTGACCTGGACTCCGGACGCCACCGCGCTGCGCGACCGGCTGGCCTTCTGCCACCGCGTCCTCGGTGAGCCGTGGCCGCCGGTGGACGACGCGACCCTGCTGGACGGGGCCGGCGAGTGGCTGGACCTGTCGCGGGCACGGCACCGTGCCGACCTGGCCCGGCTGGACGTGGCGGCGGCCCTGCGGGGCCTGCTGCCGTGGCAGTGTGCGGCCCGGCTGGACGAGGTGGCGCCCGAGCGGATCACCGTGCCCACCGGTTCCAGGATCCGGGTGGACTACAGCGGAGAGCAGCCGGTCCTGGCGGTGAAACTGCAAGAGCTCTTCGGCTGGGAAGCGGCACCGCGGCTGGCCGACGGCAGGGTTCCGCTGGTGATCCATCTGCTGTCCCCGGCGGGCCGCCCCGCCGCGGTGACGGCCGACCTCGCCTCGTTCTGGCGCGAGGGCTACCGGGGAGTGCGCGCCGAGCTCCGCGGCCGCTACCCCCGCCATCCCTGGCCGGAGAACCCGGCCACGGCGACCCCCACCCGCCGCGTCAACCCCCGCAGGTGACCGCCTGGCCGGGCGAGGCGCGGCCGGGACACCGGTTAGGCTGATCCGGTGAGCCCCCAGAGCCGAAGCCGGAAGAAGGCCACGTCTCAGCGGTCCGTAGGGCACCGCGCCGATGCCGGGCCGGGCCTCGCGCTGCCCGGGCTGGAGCAGCTGTACGCGACGCTCGCCCGGGCCTCGGCGGAGCTGACCGTGCTGGCGAGCCCCCTGCAGGCGGAGCTGTGGACCTCCACCCAGCTCGGCGTCCTGGAACGGGCCGCACCCGACACCGGGGCCCACCGGCGGGCACTGGCCGACCTCCTGTTCTATTTCCGGCGGAGCCGGACGCCCGGCACCTACGCCTTCCTGCGAGCCTTCGCCGCGATCGGCCCCCGGGAGCTGCGCGCCGACGCCGCGGTCGCCGCCGACGGGCTGATCAAGGGCCTGACCGATGGGCCGGGGGATGGGCCGGGAGAGGGGCCAGGAGAGGGCGCGGGGCCGGCCTGGCTGCCCGCGCTGGGCCGGGTGATGCCGGGCGAGACCTGGCTGATCCAGGACGGCTCACTCGGCGGCGACCAGATCGTCTGCGAGTTCCGCTATGCCGACGGCGGTGGCCCGCTGCACGCCCTGCTGGTGCAGATCACGCAGGGCAGGGCGACCCAGCTGCTGGCCATCGGCGACGTGCCGGGAATGATGGCGCAGGTCCGCCAGGGCGTCGCGGCGGAGGAGTGCGCCGTGTTGCGGCTTGATCCCGCGGCGGCCGGTGCCCGGCTGCGGGCGGCCCTGGCCGGGGACACCTCCGAGCATCCCGAGGACTTCGACGTGATCCTCGCCTTCGCCCGGCACCGGATCGAGACGCTGCCCTAACCGGCCGTTCCGAGGCGAAATCGCCGGAGCTCCTCGGTCACGTCCTCGGGTGGCGCGCCGAGGTCGTACGAGCTGAGCAGATGCAGTCGCTCGCCGGTGTCGATCTCGACCAGCCGGGTGGTCCGCCCGAGACGCTGCCGCTCGCCCAGCCGGATCGACTGCACCTCGGCCCAGGGGATGTGCCGGTGGCCCGCGAAGCCGCGGATCACGGTCACGCCACCCTCGTCGGCCGCCAGACGCACCGGCGCCAGGACGTCGCGGGCCGCGAGCACGAGGAAACCGGCGGCGGCGACCCCGGCGAGCAGCGCCAGCTCCGGGTCGCCGGAGAACACCGCCATCACCGCGAAGAACACCGCGCCCGCCGCCTTCACCAGGGGATGGGCGGGCATCACCCGCCACTGCCGGGCGGGCCGCTCGCCGAACTCGTCCACCTCACCAGCATAGGTCCGCGGTGCCGCACGAAGATCCGCAACGTGAGGACGTCAGCGGGCAAGATCGACGCTGCACACGCCCTCGATGGCCAGCAGCCGCTCGCAGATCAAGGTCAAGGTCTGCCCGCCCTCGATGCGCGCCAGGAAGTACAGGATGTGGTGCCCCGCCGTGGAGTGCCGTACGCGGGTCACCCGCGCGGCGGGCAGCAGCACCTGGACCGCCTCCTCCACGGCGGTCGGTGGCGTCCCGGCGATGAGCTCGACCGTCAGTTCCAGGGTCCGGCGAGGGGCGAACTCGGCGCGCTTCAGCAGCCGGAGCACGCTCAGCGCCAGCGCCGCCGACACCAGCGCGGCGACCCAGGCGTGCAGTCCCACGGCCACGCCGGTCGCCGCGGTCACCCAGAGCGAGGCGGCCGTGGTCAGCCCGTGCACGGTCGCTCCCGCTCGCAGGATCGCGCCGGCGCCCAGGAAGCCGATCCCCGTGACGACCTGGGCGGCCACCCGGGTCGGGTCGGTGTGCAGCGCGTCCGCTCCCGCGACGGTGAAGAGCGCCGCTCCGAGCGCCACCAGAATGTGGGTGCGCAGCCCGGCCGACTGCGCGTTCAGTTCGCGCTCGAGCCCGATGGCGCCGCCCAGGGCCGCCGCCACCCCCACCTGAAGCACGGTGATCCAGTACACGATCAGCAGTTCTTCCGGGTCGCCAGCGCCAGGTAACGGCCGGCTCCGTCGTCGAAGCCGGTCAGCGACCAGCCGGTCCGTTCCAGGACGGGCCGCAGGTTCGGCTCGGCCCGGATGTCGTCGGCGCGCAGGCCGTGCCCCCGCCGCGCGGCCAGGGCGGCGCGGCCAACGGGGTGGAACATCGCCAGCCGGCCTCCGGGCCGGGTGACCCGGGCGAGCTCGGCCAGCACCGCCGCCGGGTCGAGCAGATGGGACAGCAGCCCCGCCGCCAGGATGGCGTCCACGCACCCGGCCCGCAGCGGGAGACGCAGGGCGTCGGCCAGGAGCAGCGCAGCCTGCTCGCCGCGGCCCTTTCCGGCGGCCACTCGCAGCATTTCCGGGGTCAGGTCGACGGCGACCACGTGCCCGCTGCCGCCCACGGCCTGACGCAGCAGCGGGAGAGCGCGGCCGGTGCCCGCCCCCGCGTCCAGCACGGTCTGCCCGGGGGCCGGTGCCAGCTCGGCGATGGCGGCGGCGAAGGCAGGCCCGTCGTCGGGGAACCTGTCCTCCCAGGTGGCGGCACGGCTGGCGAAGAACTCCATGGTCTTCAATCAATCACATGGCCGTGCTCGGTTCCGGTCAGGGACCCGGTGTGGGACTCCAGCGCCGGTGGCCGTACGCAGGTCAGCGTCGCCCGGGTGTGGCGTGCGCAGTACCGGCGGACCGACGGGCGGACGAGCCGGCCGACGAGTCCATGCGAGCCCGCGCCGATCACCAGCAGGTCGCCCTCCCGTGCCAGATCCACCAGGGTCCGTCCGGGGTCGCCGACCAGCGGCAGGACGCTCAGCCGGACATCGGAGAGCGCGTCCCCGGCCACGTCCTCGAGCAGCCGGTTCGCCAGCACGGTGCCGGCGGCCCGCGCCGTGGCCAGCAGGTCCGGCAGGGCACCGCCGATCGCGGCCCCGGCGTTGTGCGGCATGGACGAAACGTGCACGACCAGCAGCGGGGCCCGTCTCAGCCTGGCCTCGCCGATCGCCCAGGCGAGGGCCCAGCGGGCGGCGGCGGAGTCGCGCACGCCGACGACCACACGAGGTTCCCTGACTTCCGAGATCGGCGCCACGGCGGCCTCCTACCGGATATGAGCACCGGACCGACCGGTGGAGACATCTTCTGCTGAACCGCATCCCGCGTAAAGAGGCAGGGAGGGGCTCAGTGCGACCGGCGGGTCCAGATAGGGGCGGTCCGCGCCCAGTCGGCGGTCCACTGGTCGAACCTGCGGCGGTCGAGGCGGCGCCGGACCGCGAGATAGAGCACCAGGCACGGCAGGGCGACGACGGTGAGGGAGGCCGTGCCGGCCAGGGCGGCGTCGGCGACCGTCTGGCCGTGCTCGCGGGGCCTGCGGGTGAGATTCCCCGCTCCGTCGATCCAGATGCGCCGTCGCGAGCCGGCCCGATCGCCCTGGCGCTGCGGCACCAGCGCCGACCGCAGCGTGCCGTCGTGCGCCCGCCACCGCAACCGGACGGTGGGGCGGATGCCGCGCATGGAATTGTCGGTGATGCCGTCACCGGCCACGACGGCGGCCGTGGCCGGCCGGTGCGTCGCCCCTTCCTGCCGCTCGGCGCGCAGCCCGGAGTCGTACGCCCGGCCGGTGGTCAGCCCGGCCACCAGCGGGGCGAACGCCAGGAACAGAATCAGGAGGCCGAGCGCGACAGCCGTCTGGATCCGGTCGACCGGCCGCCGCATGGGATTCCGATCACATCCCAGGAGCCGGATGGCGCGTCGGACCCGGAGTCGTCGCATGGATGGTCGTCCGTTCACCGGGCACCTCCCTATAACCAACAAACTTGCCATAAAACGGACATCGTCTCTCTTTAGACGGTAGGTCCATTACGGGTCGCAGGGATAGGGGCAATTCCCGGTCCCGGGCGGGCTTCGGCTGCTCACCCGGTCCGGCACCGCGGTGGCTCCCATAGAGGTGGCTCCCATAGATTTGTGGACATGCATTTCGACGTCTACCTGCCGCTGGCCGGTTCCGCGCTGTTCGGCCTACTGGCACCGGTGCTGGGCCGCCGGCTGCCGCCGGCCACCGCGACCCGGCTGCTGGTGGCCGGGGCAGTGACCTGCGCGGCGGCCGGCCTGGTGGCGCTCGCCGCGCTCGCCTCCACGTTCGTGGGCCAGGTTCCGTTCGTGGCCGCGCTCGGCAGCTGGTCGGCCACGCTGGTCCAGTTGCACGACCCGGTGCCGGTGGCGATCGCCGTGATCGCGACCGTGGTGCTCGCCGCGGTGGCGCTGGCCGTGCCGGTGACGCTCTGGCGCCGGACCCGCGCCCTGGTACGGGTGGTACGCGCCGGAGCGGCCGGGCCTGCCTCGTCCGGGGGCCTGGTGATCGTCGACATCCCTGAACCGGAGGCGTTCGCGCTGCCGGCGCTGCCCGGAGTGCCCTCCCGCATCGTGGTCTCCACAGGAATGCTCCAGGTGCTGCGCGGCGACGAGCACCGTGTGCTCCTGGCACACGAGCGCGCCCACGTCCGCCATGGTCACCACTGGTACCGCCTGGCCTCGGTGCTGGCCGTGGCGGCGAACCCGCTGCTGTTCCGGCTGCCGGCCGCGGTGCGCCACACCACCGAGCGCTGGGCGGACGAGGTGGCCGCGGAACACGTCGGTGACCGGGGGTTGGCTGCGCGCGCCATCGCCCGTGCCGCCCTCGCGGGCCGCCGCACCAGCGGCGCCGTGACCGTGGGTTTCGACCACGGTGACGTACCCGTCAGGGTCCGCAGCCTGCTCACGGACCCGCCGCGGGGCCGTCCAGTGGTCGCCCTGCTGGTGATCGCCGCGCTGCTGGCCTGCCTGGTGGCCGCGGGCAAAGCACAGGCGGACACGGAGGATCTGTTCGAGCGGGCACGGCACAGCGCCAAGCTATGATTGCCGGTACCTGTGCGGCCAGGGCAGTGATTTCAGGGCCATCGAGGAGTGATCGTTAGTGTCGGACGGCCGTTATGACGGTGCGGGCCAGCCACGGCGCCGTCCCGGTGAACTCGAATCCGAGGTGCTGACCACCCTCTGGGCCGCGGGCCGGCCGACGTCCCCCGCGGAGGTGCTCCAGGCACTCGGAGGCGGTCTGGCCTACACCACCGTGGTGACCATCCTGACCCGTATGGTCGACAAAGGGGTGCTGACCAGGGCCAAGGCCGGCCGGATGTTCACCTATCAGCCGGTGGCCGACGCCAGCGGACTGGCCGCGCGCCGGATGCTCGCCCAGCTGGAGCGGGAGAACGACAAGGCACAGGTCCTGGTTCACTTCGTCGGCGCGCTCTCTCCCGCAGAGGAGAATTTGCTGCGCGCGATCCTCACCGACGATCGGAGCCCCGCCGGAGACCACGAGCCCGGCTGACGGGCGCCGGGGTCCCGCGCTCAGCCGCGGGTGGGCACCCATGACGGCCCGGACAGGCCCAGCAAAGGTACGTAGTGAGGATGACGCGCGAACGAGCGCCGACGCCTACGGTCGGTGACGTGCCTCAGCGTCTCTCCGACTGGTGTGTTCGGCGCGCGGCTGGGGACCGCGATCGTCATCGCGCTCTTCGGCATCGCCAACACGCTGGCACTGTCGGTGATCGAGCGGACCAGGGAGCCGGCACTGCTGCGGGCCCTCGGCCTGACCCGCCCGCAAGGCCGCCAGGAACTCGATCACCGAGGGGCTCGCCGACACCCGATCGGCGCCGGGTGCCGGCCTCAGCGCAGTACCCCGGTGTGGCCGAGGGAGTAGCGGCCGGGCTGCGGCCACACGCACAGTCCGTGCGGTCCGCGGCCCACCGCGATCTTGCGGATCAGCTTGCCGCTCTCGGTCGAGATGGCGTACACCTCGCCGTTGTAGCGGCCGGACAGCCACAGCACCTTCCCGTCGGCGGAGACCCCGCCCATGTCGGGCGAGCCGCCGCCGCGGATCCTCCACAGGGCCTTGACCCGGCGGGTGGCGAACGAGATCAGGGAGATGGTGCCCTCACCCCGGTTCGAGACATAAAGGTACTTGGAGTCACGGCTGGGGTAGAGCCCGTGCGCGCCCCGGCCGGTCGGGATGAAACCGATCTTCTTGAAGCGGGCGGCGTCGATGACCCAGACGCCGTTGCTGGCCATGTCGGCGACGTAGAAGGTGCTGCCGTCCGGGGACAGCTTGACGTCCTGGGGCATCGCCATGTGGCCCAGCGAGATGCTGCCGACGACCTTCTGCCGCGCGGTGTCCAGCTTGACGACGTTGCCGGAGAACTCGCAGGCGGTCAGGAAGAAGGTGCCGTCGGCGGAGAAGTCGGCATGGTTGGGCCCGCGGCAGGGCACCGGCACCGAGTGCACCAGTTTCATGGTGTGGGCGTCGCGGAAGTCGATGTTCTGGTTGCGTTCTGCCATCACGATCGAGAACCGGCCGTCCGGGGTGAAGTACAGGTTGTACGGGTCGTCGACCTTCACCCGCTTGCCCGGCTTGCCGGTCACCGGGTCGATGGGCACCAGGTCGTTGGACTTGTTGTCGTTGACCCACAGGGTCTTGAGGTCCCAGGAGGGGACCACGTGCTGCGGCAGCACGCCGACCTTGAAGTGCCCGACCTTCTTAAAGGTCTTCTGATCGATGATGGTGACGTCGTTGCTCTCGCTGTTGGGCACGTAGACGCGGGCGGGGAAGTCCTTCACGACCGGGCTGAGCATGCCGGGACGGTCGTGCTCGTAGATGTCGATCGCCTTGCCGAGCTGCGCGGTCTCGGGCGGTGGCAGCGGCGGGGTCGAGGTCATGGCCATCCCGGCGTGCTGGTCACCCGGGCCGGAGCCGCCGCACCCGGAGGCCACGGCCGCGAGAACGCCGATCAGGAGCAGGGACGTGGCCCCGCGCCGGAAGTTCACGAGGCCAGCAGCCTGGAGACGGTGACCGGGCTGAGCCGGCGTGCCGCCAGCCCGTCGAGGATCGCGGGCATCGCGGTGAGGGTGCCCGGATGGCCGAAATGCATGCTCACGATCGAGCCGGGCCGGATGCCGTCCAGCACGGTGCGGGTGACCGTGCCCGGCGCGGGATCCCTGAAGTCGGTCGAGTCCAGGTCGTACGACAGGCAGGTGGGGTATCCGGCCTTGGCGGCCTGGGCCTTGACCATCGGGGTCGCGTGCTGGGTCTGGGACGGGCGGAACCAGGCGCCGCGCGATCCGGTGAGGCGCTTGAGCCGATCCGCGCACTGCGCGATCTCGGCGTGCGCGGCCGCCGGGCTCATCGCGTCGATGTTCGCGTGATGCTGGGTGTGATTGCCGAGCTCGTGGCCGCCGTCGAGGATCAGCCGGGCCATCGCCGGGTTCTGGTCCAGCCAGGTGCCGACCGCGAGCACCGTGACGTGGGCGCCGCCGGCAGCGAGCTCGTGCAGGAGCCGCTGTGCGAGCTTGGGATCCCCGGCACCGTGGAAGGTGAGAGCGACCTGCCGGCCGTTCCGCGGGCCATGGGCCACCTCCGCGGGCAACCGGTGGGGTGCGGCGGGATGCGAGCTCGCCGGTCCGGCAGGAGGCACCGTGCCGGAGCTCGTGCGGGCCTCCGGGCGCGCGCCTCCTCCGCCACAGGCCGTCGCTAGACCAGCGACCGCCGCTACCGCCGCTCCGAGCACTCGCCGTCGTTCGATGGACACGGGGTGAAGCATAGGGAGAGTGGGCAGCTCAGCGGGCTAACACGGCAACAGAGGACGGTGAAAACATCGATTACTTTTACATTGATGTAGCGGCATTCATGGCGATTTTCACTTCGCTTTCTCCTCTGGACACTCGGGACTCATAGGAATCCACGGGGCGGTCGGCGCGTGTCCGGTCGCTTCCTGGAGGATTGACGTTGTTCGGAAACCCCATACAGCGGCTGGCGGCCCTCGGTGCCGCCGCCGTCGTGGCCGGCGGCCTTGCCGTCCCGGCGTACGCCGCGAGCCACGGACACCGGCCTGAGAAGATCGAGCACGTCCTGCTCCTCTCGGTCGACGGCCTCCACCAGTCCGATCTGACCTGGTACGTACAGGGTCACCCGCACTCCGCCCTGGCGGCCCTTGTGAAGGGAGCGACGTCCTACACCCAGGCGCGGACCCCGCTCCCGTCGGACTCCTTCCCGGGCATGGTCGCCCAGGTGACCGGAGGCGATCCCAGGACCACCGGCGTCTACTACGACGACAGCTTCAACCACCGGCTGCTGCCCCCCGGGACGACCAAGTGCGTGGGCGTGGCGCCCGGCACGGAGGTCAACTACACCGAGAGCCTCGACAAGAACACCGACTCCATCGACGCCGGCCAGGGGCTGCCCGGGCTGCCGGGCGGTGTGCTGGCGATGACGGGCAAACCGCAGACCCTGCTCGACCCGGCCAAACTGCCGGTCGATCCCACCACCTGCAAACCGGTGTACCCCCATCAATACCTCAAGGTGAACACCGTCTTCGAGGTGGCCCGCAAGCACGGGCTGCGGACCGCGTGGTCGGACAAGCACCCTGCCTACGACCTCCTCAACGGCCCGTCCGGCAAGGGCATCGACGACCTGTTCACCCCGGAGATCAACAGCAAGGCAACCGGCTTCTCCGGGGACTGGACCCAGGACAACACGGCGACCCGGCAGTACGACGGCTACAAGGTGCGGGCGGTCCTCAACGAGATCGACGGCTACGATCACAGCCGCACCACCAAGGCCGGGACCCCCGCGCTGTTCGGCATGAACTTCCAGTCGGTCTCCACCGCGCAGAAGCTCCCCGTCTCGGGCGGGCAGCCGGGTGGTTACCTGCCTGGCGGAAAGGTTCCCGGCCCGGTGCTGTCGGGGACACTCGACTTCGTCGACGCACAGGTCGCCAGGATGGCCGCGGAGATCCGCGCCCGCGGCCTGACCGGGCGGACCGCCATCATCCTGTCCGCCAAGCACGGTCAGTCGCCCACCGACCCCGAGGCTCTCACCCGGCTCGACGACGGCGCCATCATCAACGCGCTCGACGCCGCCTGGACCGCCGCCCACCCCGGAGCCAAGCCGCTGGTGGCCTTCGCCACCAACGACGACGCCCTGCAGCTGTGGCTCAGCGACCGGTCGCAGACCGCGGCCGACTTCGCCCGCAAGTTCCTGCTCACCCACCCCGCCACGGGCAACACCATCACCGGCGCCGCACGCACCCTGCAGGCCTCCGGCCTGAAGACGGTGTACGCCGGAGCCGGCGCGGCCAGGCTCTTCGGCGTTGCGGTGAGCGATCCTAGCCACGCGGACCTGTTCGGTATCGTCCAGCACGGTGTCGTCTTCACCGGTGGCAAGAGCAAGATCGCTGAGCACGGGGGCAATGATCCCCAGGATCGCAACGTGCCGCTGGTGGTCGCGGTGCCCGGCGGGCACGGCTCCGCCCAGCACACCCAGGTCGAGACCACGCAGATCGCACCGACGATCCTGCGGTTCCTCGGCCTCAACCCCAGTGAGCTGCAGGCGGTGCGCATCCAGCACACCAGCGCCCTGCCCACCCGCTGACCCGGCCCGCGCTGCAGGGGCCGCCCCCGTGCACCCCTGCAGCGCGGAGCTACAGTGCGGCGAGGATCTTCTCGCAGATCGCGTGCAGCCGCCCGGCCTCGTCGCCGGTCAGCGGATCGAACACCCGCCGCCGTACCTCCTCCACGTGGCCGGGGGCGGCCTCGGCCAGGGCCGCGAAGCCCGCATCGGTGAGCACCGCGACGCTGCCCCGTTTGTCGGCCGGGGACCGCTCGCGCCGGATCCAGCCCCTCTCCTCCAGGCGGGCGGCGGCGTGCGAGAGCCGGCTCTGTGAGTAGTTCGTCATCGCCGAAAGGTCGCTCATGCGCAGCGACCGGCCGTCCGCCTCCGACAGCATCACCAAGATCATGTAGTAGGCATGCGGCATCCCCGCGTCACGCTGCAACTGCCGGTCGAGCGCCTCGTCCAGCCGGGTCAGCACCACGAGGAGAGAGCGCCATGTCTGCTGCTCGTCGTCGCTGAGCCATCGTGGAGCGGTCATGGTGATCAGGGTACCAAAGTATTTGAACCATCAATAAAATGAGGTACCGTGAATTCATGCCGATCACCCGTATGAACCACGCCGTGCTCTACGTCCGCGATGTCGCGCGCACCGTCGCCTTCTACCGCGAGGTCCTGGGCTTCCGGGTCGTCGTCGAGATGCCGGGCCAGGCGGCCTTCCTGCAGGCGGCTGCCAGCAACAACGACCATGACCTGGGCCTGTTCCAGATCGGGGCCGGGGCGGCCGACTCGGCGGCCGGCCGCGGCATGGTCGGCCTTTACCACGTGGCCTGGGAGGTGGACACGCTCGACGAACTCGAGCGCATCGGCGCCGCGCTGTCCGAGCGTGGAGCGCTGGTGGGCGCCTCCGACCACGGTAGTACCAAGGCGCTGTACGCCAAGGACCCCGACGGGCTGGAGTTCGAGGTGTCCTGGCTGGTACCCGCCGACCTGCTCACCCCCGGCGTGAACACGGTGACGACCGCACCGCTCGACCTCGTCAAGGAGAAGGCCCGCTACGGCGGGGGCACCCGCGGCGGTGTGGGCATCTCCTTTCCGGCCCTGGTCTGACCCGCCCCGCGGGCATCGTGGCGGGCGCGGCCCGCTGACCGGCACACGGACGGCCTCCGCCATGCTCACGGAGGCCGTCCGTTCCGTACCTGTTCCGCGCTGGGCTGTCAGTGGCCCGCCAAGCCATGGGCTAGGGCGGCTCAGATGTGATTGTCAGGGTCGGCTGGCAACAGGAAGTCCCAGCTTCCCTGGCCGTGGTGCTGCCCGTCGGGGGAGGTACTGGAAGGGCAGGCGCCGTTGTCCGGGCGGCCGTTCCACCACATGGCGCAGCAGTGGTTGCAGAACCTCCAGTTCTCCTGGAAGGCCTTGACCCGGCTGGGGATCTGAGCAGTCATGACACGCCCTCTTTTCGATCGAGAATCGGATGATTTCAACGTTCGGCTCGTGAGAGAGGAAATGCATGAGTACCCCCTTACTCATTCGCTGATCGAGCTGGAGGTCGGCAGCAGTTCGCGGAGTGCCCGGCCTCTCGGCCGGATCTGAGTTGCTGATCAGTCTCCGCTTCCGGGCGGAGCGCTGAGAGTGTCGCCCTACACCTACGCCCACATCCCGGTGGTCGCCGGGATCATCGTCACAGCGGTCGCCGACGAGCTGGTGATCGCCCATCCCGGAGGTCACCGCGCCCGCCACGACGGCCGTGATCCTCGGTGGGCCGGCCCTGTTCCTGGCCGGGCACGCGCTGTTCAAGCGCGCGGTCTTCGATCATCTGTCCCGGCCCCGCATGATCGCGCTCGTCGTGCTGCTGGGCCTGGTGCCGGTCGCGGTCGTCGTCCCGCCGCTGGTCCGCCGCGACCCTGGTCGTCGCGTCCGTCGCGGCCTCGGACAGCCGGCGCTCCTCATCGGCCGCCGAGGGGCTCCCGGGGGGGCGGTGGGTAGAGCCATGGTTCTCGGCAAGGATGGTTTCGCCCTGGCGTGGTCGCGGTGAGCCGGGTGCTCCGGGGCGCGTGTGCGACCATCGAGGCCGGTCTCGGACCGGCCGACGAGATGGAGTGACGGCATGGAGCGATGTACCCGGTGTGAGCTGCTGGTCGGAGCCGGGTGCGCCTGCGCGCCCGGCGAACCACGAAGTCCCGGGCAGGGCGACGTCCGGTGGGTAAGGTTCGCGCCGGACGCGATCCTCATCTCGCCGACCCGACTGGCGCATCTGCCCGGGGGTTGCGCGCACATGACGGAAGCGGACGTCACGGCTCCGGGATGGGGCTGGATCTCCTCGCCCGATCGCGGCCTGTGGGAGCGGATCGGACCCGGCCACCCAGCCCAGGCGACGGGCGGCAACACCCGGCGCGTCGCGTCCAAGCGCTGCAAAGACTGCACAACGCACTGATCGCGGTGGCCGTGCTCAGCCGGTGTCGAGGGCGGTGAGTAGCTCGCGGAGCGTGGCCCGCTGAGGTTCGGTGAGGGGGGCGAAGAGATCTTCCGCGGCCTGCCGCCGGGCCCGCTGAAGCTCGGCGCGCAGGTCGTTTCCCCGGTCGGTCAGCACGATCAGGATCGACCGGCGGTTGGCCGGGTCGGGCGCACGGCGTACCAGGCCGGCGGCCTCCAGCGCGTCCACCAGGGTGGTGACGGACCGGGGAACGACCCCCAGTCGCTCCGCGAGGTCCACCATGCGCAGCGGCTCGTCTTCGCGAGAGATCATCCGCAGCGCCCGGGACTGTGCCGGGGTCAGGCCCAGCGGCGCCAGCCGCCCGGTCTGGCTGCGCCGCATGCGGCGGGCCGCCCGCAGGACCAGCTCGGCCAGCTGCCCGGTGGTGTCCTCCGATTCCACTCGCCCATCTTATCGGAGTACTGCTCATCGTTCGGCGAAATAACTATGAGCCATACTCGGTTTAGCTTGGCAGAGAGTTCACACGAAAGTAGCCGCCTATGCCCCGCACCGAGCCCGCGCCCACCGAACCCACCGGCACCGAAGCCACGCCTACCAAAACCACCCGCACCGAAGCCACCCCCGCCCAACACGCCCGGACCCAATGCACCCGGACCCAACGCACCCGCACCCGACGCAGCCCTGACGCGCAGATCGGCGTGGAGGACAAGCAGCCGGTCCAGCTGCGCCGCATCCTGCGCCTGTTCCATGCCTACCGAGCCCGGCTCGCCGTCGTCGGCCTGCTGGTCGGCCTTTCGTCGCTGGTGTCACTGGCCTCGCCGTTCATGCTCCGCGCGATCCTCGACATCGCGCTGCCCCAGGGCCGTACCGGGCTGCTCGCCCTGCTCGCCCTCGGTATGATCACCGTCGCGGTCGCCAACAGCGTCTTCAACGTCCTGCAGACCTACATGTCCACCACGGTCGGCCAGCGTGTCATGCACGATCTGCGCACCGCCGTCTACGGACACCTGCAGCGCATGTCCCTCGCCTTCTTCACCCGCACCCGCACCGGCGAGGTGCAGTCCCGCATCGCCAACGACATCGGCGGCATGCAGTCGACGGTGACCTCGACCGCCACCTCGCTGGTCTCCAATCTCACCAGCGTCGTCGCCACGGTGATCGCGATGCTGGTGCTGGACTGGCGGCTGACCATCGTGTCCCTGGTGATGCTCCCGTTGTTCGTGGCGGTGAGCCGCCGGGTCGGCAAGGAACGCAAGAAGATCACCTCGCAGCGGCAGGGACAGCTCGCCGGGATGTCGGCCATCGTCGAGGAGTCGCTCTCGGTGAGCGGCATCCTGCTCGGCCGCAGCATGGGCCGGTCCCGGGCCCTCACCGACCAGTTCGCCCGGGAGTCGGACAAGCTCGTCGATCTGGAGATCCGCTCCGGCATGGCCGGGCGCTGGCGGCAGTCCACCATCCAGATCGTCATGTCGGCGATGCCCGCGATCATCTACTGGGCGGCCGGGCTCACCACCTCGCAGGGCCACCCGCTGGTCTCGATCGGTACCCTCGTCGCCTTCACCACCCTGCAGACCGCGCTGTTCCGCCCCATGGTCGGGCTGCTGCAGACCGGGGTGGACGTGCAGACCTCGCTCGCCCTGTTCAGTCGTATCTTCGAATATCTGGACCTGCGGCCCGACATCGAGGAGCCGGCCTCCCCGGTGGCACTGCCCCAGGTTCGCGGCGACGTCCGCTTCGAGCATGTCGAGTTCTCCTACGACGGCGCCGGGGAACCCACGCTGCGCGACCTCGACGTCGCCATCCCGGCCGGCACCAGCCTCGCCGTCGTCGGCGAGACCGGATCGGGCAAGACCACGCTCAGCTACCTCGTGCCGCGCCTGTACGACGTCAGCGGCGGCCGGGTCACCATCGACGGCACCGACGTGCGCGACCTGGGCTTCGGCACGCTGGCGGACGCGGTCGGCGTCGTCTCCCAGGAGACCTACCTCTTCCACGCCTCCGTCGCCGAGAACCTGCGCTTCGCCAAGCCCGACGCGACCGACGAGGAACTGCACGCCGCCGCGGCGGCCGCGCAGATCCATGATCACATCGCATCGCTGCCCGACGGCTACGACACGCTCGTGGGGGAGCGGGGCTACCGCTTCTCCGGCGGGGAGAAGCAGCGGCTGGCCATCGCCCGCACCATCCTGCGCAACCCGCCGATCCTGGTCCTCGACGAGGCGACCAGCGCCCTCGACACGCAGACCGAGCAGCTCGTGCAGAAGGCCATCGACGCCCTGGCGGCCGGCCGGACCACCATCACCATCGCGCACCGGCTGTCCACCATCAGGGACGCCGATCAGATCATCGTGCTCGACCACGGCCGGATCGCCGAGCGCGGCACCCATGGCCTGCTGCTGTCCGCCGGCGGGCACTACGCCGCGCTGGTCGGCCGGAGCGGCGAATTGGCCGCGGCGGGTTGAGCCGCGCACGTGTACGGCCCCGGCCCGACTGGGTACACCCCTCGCGACGGCCGTCACACGATGTTGTCTATCGTTGACGTGGTGTCACACCTCCCCCTGTTCGGTGCTCTCGGTGTAATCGGGCGGACGACCAGCACGGATGCTCCGGGTCCCGCCACAAAACGGGGCCTGGGGATCTTCCTAGGACGACAAGAGGAGACCAGATGTCACGCAAGATGATCGATTGTCGGGAAATGCCCAGTGACAGCGGCTGCACCCTGCAGATCAGCGGCGAGCCCGACGAGGTTATGAGGGTGGCCGTGATGCACGCCGTCGACGCGCACGGTCACCAGGACAATGACGATCTGCGGAAGGCACTGCGCAACGGGCTCAAGGACGCTCAGCTCGTGCGCTGACCCACCGTCTCGCTGGCAGAGCCCTCGGCCGATGGCGGCCGGGGGTTCTGCCCTGTCCGGGCCCCGAGCTGCACATGATCTTGTGTGCTGCGCTTCCGCGCCTGGTCACCCGGCATTCACCATCGGCCGAGGACGGGGGTACGCGGCACGGTGCTGCACGGGTCTGTGGTTGTGTCGGTGGTGATCCCCACGCCCTGCTGCGCCGACCACGCCTATAGCCGCATTCGTGACGGGCCTGCGCAGCCGTCAGGCGACCGAGGCGGGCTGGCAGCCGCGGGCCCGACCTGTGGCGGGCGGCCCGGCATGACCGGGGGCCTGGGATCATTGACCGGGCAGGTCTTGGGCGAGACCCTCCCGGTGGGCGATGGCGGCGGCCTCGGTCCGCGAGGAGGCCCCCAGCTTGGCGAGGATGTTGGAGACGTGCACGCTGGCCGTCTTGGGTGAGATGAACAGCGTCGAGGCGATTTCGCGGTTGTTGCGGCCGGCGGTCACCAGGTGGAGCACCTCTCGCTCACGGCCGGTGAGCGCCGCCAGCGGTCCGCGGTCCGCGGTCACCGCGCGTGCGGGGCTGCCGAAGCGAGCCCGCCTGCCGAGCAGGCCGAGCGCGCCGAGCAGCGGTGTGGCTCCGAGGCGTTCGGCCACCTCCACCGCCTGTCTCCACTCGGCCTCGGCCTCCTCCGGCCGCCCGTGCACCAGCAGCGCCTCGGCGAGTTCGAGGCGGGAGCGGGCCACCTCGTAGGTGAACCCGTAGCCGAAGCCCTCGACCGCGGCTCGCCACAGCTTCGGCGCGTCGTCGCCCCGAACCCGGTGCCACTGCGCCTCGGCCCGGCTGAGCCAGGCACGGCCCTCGACCCCGAGCCACAGCCGGGGTCCGCTGGCCATGTCCGTCGCTGCCCTGCGGGCCCGGGCGATCAGATCGTCGGCGGCCTGCGCCGCCCTCTTCTCCGCGGCCTCGTCGCGCTGGACCCGGGCCCGGACCGCCCGGTCCGCGTGGATCGACAGACCGACCGTGGCGATCCGGATACTGCCCGCGGCGGTCGGTTCGAGCGCCTCCAGCACGGCGTTCACGTGGCCGAGCGCGGTCTGCTCGTCGCCCTCCCACAGGGCATGCTCGGCGGCCAGCCCCCGTGCGATGTAGGACACGTGCCAGTCCTGCGCCCACAGGGGTTCGAGCCACGACAGCCGCTCCCGTACGGCGTCGTCTCCCTGGGCGATCTCGAGGAACAGCGCATAGGAGGACACCTGGGCCTCGGCGATGGTGCCGACCCGGATGGGGAAGTGGCCGGCCAGCGCCTCGGCCAGGTCCCAGTCGCCGGTCGTGTAGTGGATGAGGTATTCGAGGAAGCGCAGGTCGGTGCCGTAAATGCTCCAGCCCAGCCCGGCGTCCACCGCGGTCCGGACCCCGTCGGCCGCGGATCGCGCGGCTGCGGCGAGCTCCCCGCGGTCGAACTCGGCGCGCGCGCAGTGGTAGGCCGCCCGCAGCGCCACTGACAGGTCACCGGCGCGGCCCGCCACCGTCCGGGCCTCGGCGAACAGCTCCTCCGCCGTGGCCAGGTCGCCCCGGCTCTCGGTGTGCAGGCCCAGGTTGACCAGGGCGCCCGCCTCCGCCTCGGCGGAACCGGTGGCCCGTGCCAGGGCGATGGCCTCCGCCGCGAGGGCGGGGATCTCCTCGTGCCGCTCGGTGTAGAGCAGGCTCCGCGAGTAGGTGGCCAGCGTACGGGCGCGTACCGCGGTGGGCGGGTCGGCGGGCAGCAGCTCGACGATGGCGCGGGCGGTCTCGGCCGCCTCGACGTCATGGTCGATGTCGGAGAGGTAGTAGGCGGCTCGTTCGGCGACCTCGGCGTAGAGCAGGAGGTCGGCCGCCGGGTCCAGGGACTCCTGCAACCTCCGCAGCCGGATGACCGCACGACGCGGTTCACCGCTGTGCGCGGCCGCGCCGGCCGCCGCCAGCGCCAGATGCGGGCGGTCCAGCCCGGCGAGACGCTCGGGCTCGGGCACGGCGTCCCACAGCGACAGTGCCTGCTCGAAGTGCTCGTGCGCCTCCGCCGGGGCGGCCAGCCGCTGTGCCTCCTGGGCCGCCTCGACCGAGGCGCGGAACGCGCCCGCCAGATCGTGGCTGGCCAGGCAGTGGTAGGCGAGCTCGGCTGCGGAGCGGCGGCGCCCCGGATGCGGTTGCGCCAGCAACCGGGCGAACGCGGCGTGCCAGCGGGTGCGCTCACCTGGGAGCAGATCGGCGTAGACCGCCTCCTGGAGCAGCGCGTGCCGGAACATGTATCCCTCGGACCCGTCGAGGATCAGCAGCTGCTCGGACACGATCTCGCGGACCGTCTGGTCGTAGGTGGCCTCGTCGATGTCGGAGACCTGCCGGACCTGGTCGTCGTTGACCCGGCGACCCGCGACCGCCGCCACCCGGACCACGCGCTGTCCGGTCTCCGACAGCCGCTCCACCCGGGACAGCAGCACGTCCGCCAGCCCCGCGGGCAGTTCGTGGCCGGTCCGCGCGGCGTCGAGGAGCTCCTCGGCATAGAACGCGTTGCCCTCGGCACGCTCGATGATGTGGTCGAGGACCTCGGTCGGCGGCCGTTCCCCGCCGATCTCGACGAGGTGGTCCGCCATCTCGGCCGGTCGCAGCGGACGCAGCGCCAGGGCGGTCACGCTCGGCAGCCGCAGCAGCTCGGCGATCACCTTGCGCAGCGGATGGCTCCGGGTCAGGTCGTCGCTGCGGTAGGTGCCGACCAGGCAGACCCGCTCGTGCTGGAGCACCCGGCTCAGGAACGTGAGCAGGTCACGAGTTGATCGATCCGCCCAGTGCAGGTCCTCGAGCACCAACAGCACCGGGTCCGCGTCCGACAACTCGCCCAGCAGGCCGAGGGTCGCCCCGAAGAGCTGTTGCTGTGCAAGCTCTGGGCGGTCGTCTCCCGGCCCCGGGCCCGCGTCTCCGTCGGGCAGCAGCCGGCCCAGCACCGGCCGGGACCGCAGCGCCTCCCAGACCCCCGGCGCCCTGGCGGGATCGCGCGTGGCATGCCGCAACGCGTCGGCCAGCGGGAGATAGGGCATGCTCTCACCGAGCTCGGCGCACTGCCCCACCAGCACCGCCCAGCCGCGATCACGGGCCGTGGCCGCGAGCTGCCCGGCCAGCCGGGTCTTGCCGATCCCCGCGTCCCCGCTGATCAAGATGACCCCGGGCTGTCCTGCGGCGGCCGCGTCCAGGGCGGTGGTGAGCAGCCTGAGCTCGCTTTCCCGCCCCACCAGGCCACCGTCAGTCGTCCGTACCGTCACATCAGCGAGTATTCCATCCAGGTCCCACAGCCCAGGTCCGGCGGCGAGAACGTTCTTTCCGTGGTGCGCGGGCCCATGGGTGTGGGGTTTTCGCGTGGATCGTCATGGGGAGCCTGTTCTTGTACAGATGTCGCGCTTTCGGGGGGAATCGTGCGTGCTGTTGCCGTGACCGAGTTCAAGGGCGAGCCGAGTCTGGTGGACCTGCCCACACCCGAGCCCGGCCCCGGGGAGGTGCTCGTACATCTGTCCGCCGCGGGGATCAACCCGGTGGACGCCCTCATCGCCGATGGGATGTACGACGGAACGATGCCGCACACCTTCCCCCTGGTGCTGGGGGTCGACGGGGCAGGCACGGTCGAGGCACTCGGCGCGGGGGTGACGCACTTCGCGGTGGGGGACCGGGTCTTCGGACGGCTCATCCATCCGCCGATCGGGCATGGCACCTATGCCGAGTACACCGCCGGTCCGGAGGATCAGCTGGCCATGGTGCCCGATGCCGTCACCGACGCCCAGGCGGCCGCGCTGCCGGTGGCCGGGATGACCGCGCTGGAAATGGTCGACCGGCTCGGCCGAGGTGATCTCACGGGCCGTACGGTTCTCATCGTCGGGGCCACCGGCGGCGTCGGCTCGTTCGCCACCCAGCTGGCCGCGAGCCGCGGCGCCGCTGTCATCGTGACCGCCAAACCGGATGCCGCCTCCCGTATGAGGCAACTCGGCGCCTCCGAGATCATCGATCACACCGCGGGCTCGGTGGCCGAACAGGTCGAGGCCGCCCACCCTGAGGGTGTCTACGCGTTGATCGACGTCGTCAGCGACGCTTCCGGCTTCGCCGAGCTCACCGAGCTGGTCCAGGACGGCGGGGTCGCGCACTCGACCATCGGCTCCGCGGACGCCGACGCGCTGGACGCGCGGGGGATCACCGGCGGCAACTTCCTGGCGGCCGGTGGGCTGGAGCCCCTCGACCGGCTGGCCGCAGCCGTCCGGGACGGGGGCCTGCAGGTCTCCATCGACGAAGAGGTCACGCTGGCCGACGCCCCCGCGGCCCTGGCCCGCAACCGGGCCGGAGGCGCCCGTGGCAAGACCGTCATCGTCATGTGACACGGAGGTCATTCTCATGAACACAGGTCTCGGCTTACCCATCAGCGAACCCGCGTCGCTGCTCGACTGGGCGCGGCGTGCGGACACCGGCCCCTTCACGACCCTCGGTCTGCTGGACCGTCTCGTCTACGACAACCCTGAGCAGCTGATCACGCTGGCGGCCATCGCCGGAGCCACGAGCCGGATCCGCGTCCAGACAGAGGTGCTGGTCGCGCCGTTGCGCGATCCCACGCTGCTGGCCAAGCAGGCCGCCACCCTGGACCGAATCTCCGGCGGTCGCTTCGTCCTCGGGCTCGGCGTCGGCGATGCCCGCCGTCAGGAGGACCTTCTGGCCGCCGGCGCCGACGTCCACAGCCGCGGCCGTCGGCTCGACGAGCAGATGGTGGTCATGCGGCGTATCTGGTCCGGCGCGCCCTACGGTGACGACATCGGCCCCATCGGACCCGCACCGGCCCGCGACGGCGGCCCTGAGGTGCTCTTCGGGGGCTTCGGGCCTGCCGCGCTGGCACGTGTGGCCCGCTGGGGCGACGGCTTCCTCAGCGCTTCCCCGCCCGCCTCGGCGGGAGACCTCTTCCGCGCGGTCGAACAGGTCTGGCAGAGGGCCGACCGCAGCGGCACTCCCCGGCTCGTGGCCCAGGTCAACGTCGCAGTCGGACCGGAGGACGTGATCGACGATGCCCGCAAGGCCCTCACCGACTACTACGCCTACACCGGCGATCCCAGCGAGATCGTCAACGGGATGCTCACCACCCGGGCGCAGATCCGCGAAGCGATGGCCGATTTCGCGGACCTGGGCGCCGACGAGGTGATGCTCTATTGCTGGAGCCGTGACACGGACCAGGTCGACCGGCTCGCCGACGTCGTCGCCTGAGCGGCGCCGCCGGCCGCCCTGATCCACTGACCGGCCGACTCACCCGCCTGCCGACAGGGGTGGCGTGCTGCGTGGTGGTTTCCGGGTCTTCGCGGCCTGCTCGTAGGCGTAAGCGAGCGAGAGCAGCAGCGGTTCGGTGTACTCACGCCCGAGCAACTCGGCGCCCACCGGCACGCCCATCGGGGCCGTCGCCGTGGGGGTGGAGAACCCGCCGGGAAAGCAGACGGCCGGGAACCCCGTGCCGTTGGACAGGGTGCCGTTGCGTTCCGGTTGCGGTACGCCGACCAGGGAGACGAGCACCTTCTGCAGCGGATACAGGATCGCCTGGATGTTGAGCTCGGCCATCTTGGCCGACACCGCCATCCGAAGCTTTTCACGGTTGACCATGTGGTCCTTGTAAACGGAGTTGTTGAGGCCGTCCACGATCGCCAGTTCCGTCTCGAGCGCCTTTTGCGCCTCCGGCGTCGCCGTCCGGGAGGCGACCAGCTGGTCGAAGGTGTGCACCGGGGCGTCCGGGCCGAGGGAAGCGAAGTACGCGTCCATGGCCGTGTGCGCTTCCCACGTTGAGGTGACGACGATGGACTGCAGGGTGTCGTACGCCGGCAGGCTGAAGCGGATGATGGTCGCGCCCTGCGCCTGCATGGTGGAGATGACGTCCTCCATCACGCGATTGACCTCCTGGTGGCGCGCCTCGGTGCCGAACAGGTTGGTCATCACGCCGATGCGGGCGCCACGAAGCGCGTCGCGTCGCAGCTGGTCCGTATAACTGTGCGGAGCGCGGCCGACGCCGTATCCCGTGACGGGGTCAGTCGGGTCGAAGCCCACCATGACGTCGAGCAGCCGAGCCGCGTCCTCCACCGTGCGGGTGATGGGTCCGAGCTCGTCCTGTGTGATGCT
>JAOPYK010000023.1 GCA_025964695.1 Streptosporangiaceae bacterium
TGCATGACGTTCTCCCTGCTGGCGGGGTGGGAGGGAGTCCACGACTCCGGCGGTCGCAAGACCGTCGCGTCGCGGTGGAGGTGAGGTCGGGAGCGTTGAGGTTGGCGGGGGCGGGCGTACCGGTGAACTTCGGAATGCCGACGTAGCGGTGTTCGTCTCGAAGAGCGCTCTCGCGCTGAGGTTCGTCCCGGTTCGGACTCCCGTCAAGACGGGCAGTATGTCACGATTTAATAACAGTGGATCATGTGTCGGTGTCCGGGACCGCCCCTATATGCCCTGGCCGGGGTATTTGTTGTCGGCGACACCATTCGCTTCGATTGGATCTTGAATGAAATTCTTCGACATCGCTAGCGAGAAGGAGCCCTCCTCGTGATCAAAACCGGCCGACCCTACTCAGGCACTGCTGAGTGCGCTGGGTGCCCGGACCAACCCAACCCACATCCCGATGGCGACAGAACGTCCAGCGCCGTCTTGCTGGCAAAATGCCGGTAGACGCTACCGTGGCTGACGCCAGCGCCCGAGCCACGTCAACGACGGTGGCCTTTGCCGGCCCGAACCGGCGGAGCACGTCTTCGGCGGCGCTCAGGATCTGATCGGCGGTGTTCAGGTCCGGTGGGGGGTCTGGGCAGCGTCGCCGCCTCAGGGCATCAGCCAGGCGGTGGTTCCGGCGGGGATCGCGGGACCGATCGGTCTGCTGGTGAGGACCGGCGTTCCCCAAGCGGGCGGCGGAGTGAAGGACGGACCGTCGAAGACGGTGACGCACACGAGCTCACCGCGGCGGAACGCGAGTGCGCCCGGATGCCCGGTGTCGTGCCACTCCAGGGGCGCTTCCGAATCGAGTTTCCGGCGGGCATGGAGCGCGCGGCGGTAGAGGGCGAGCGTGGAGTCGGCGTCGCCGTCCTGCAACGCGACGGCGTACTCCCCAAACCAGTCGGGCTGCGGAAGCCACGGCGGCGCGCTCACGTCGGCCGGGGAGAATCCGAAGGACGGTCCTGCCTCCGTCCACGGGATGGGCACCCGGCAGCCGTCGCGTCCGTGTTCGGTGTGCTGGGTCCGCGTCCAGATGGGGTCGCGTCGGGCGTGGTCGGGGATGTCCTGGACTTCCGGCAGCCCGAGTTCCTCGCCCTGGTAGAGGTAGACCGATCCGGGCAGGGCGAGCAGCAGCAGCAGGGCGGCCTTCGCACGGTCGGCGCCGAGCGCCACGTCCACTGTTCCGCGGGGCCGGGTGCGCAGTGCGTTGAGGTCCGTGCTGTTCGGCGGCTCGGCCCGCACGAGTCCGTAGCGGCTCACCGCCCGGTGCACGTCGTGGCTGTTCAGCACCCAGGTGGGTACTCCCTCGGCGCCGGTCAGGCTGGTCAGGGTCGCCTGGATGGAGTCGCGGAATCCGGGCGCGCCCCAGACCTGCTGTAGCAGGTCGAAGTAGAAGACCTGGGTGAGCTCGGCCGGGCGGATGTACGGGCCGGTGTCGGCCGGCGGCAGCCAGACCTCTCCGATCAGGGTCAGGTCCCTGCGATAGCCGTCGGCGATGGCCCGCCAGCGTTTGAAGATGTCGTGTACGCCGGGCTGGTTCCAGGTGTAAGGGTTGTCGCCGGCGGGGTCGTCGACGTCCGGCAGGTCCGGATGCTTGACCATGGCGTAGGCGACATCGATGCGAAACCCGTCGATGCCCCGGTCGAACCAGAGCCGCAGGACGTCGTCGAACATCTCCGCCACGTCGGCGTTGTCCCAGTTGAAGTCCGGCTGGCTGGAGTCGAAGCTGTGCAGGTACCACTGGCCCGTGGCACTGGTACGGGTCCAGGCGGGGCCGCCGAAGGTGGATCGCCAGTTGTTGGGCGGCTCGGCTCCATCGGAGCCCCGGCCGTCCCGGAAGATGAACCGGTCGCGTTCCGGCGAACCGGATTGGGCGGCCAGCGCGGCCTGGAACCACGCATGCTCGGCCGAGCAGTGGTTCGGGACCAGATCCATGAGCAGTTTCAGGCCGCGCGCGTGGGCTGCTTCGAGGAGACGCTCGAACGCGGGTAGGCCGCCGAGTTCGGCGGCGACGGTGGTGTAGTCGGCGACGTCGTACCCTCCGTCATGGTTCGGCGACGGATAGCACGGGTTGAGCCAGAGCCCGTCCACGCCGAGGGCGGCGATGTGGTCCAGGTGCGCGGTGATGCCGTCCAGGTCTCCGATGCCGTCACCGTCGGAGTCCGCGAAGGACCGGACGTACAGCTGGTAGATGACGCTGTCACGCCACCAGGGTGTGTCTGTCATGCGGACCCCAAGGCGATGTTGTCGAGGTCGCCGGTCCAGGAGACGGCGCGGACGAGGGCCGGTAGGAGTGAGCGTCTAGGCATCGTAGGACTCCTGACTGATGAGGACGGTCATCCAGAGATGCGGGGGCGGAAGCTGAGCGATGGCATGATCGCCGTCGGCGGTGACCGGGACATCGATGAGGCGAGCCTGCCGGTCGGGGTCGGCGATGCGGATCCGGGGCAGGCCCGGGCCGGTGCGGCGGACCCGCAGTGTGCCGGGTCCCGGGTCGCCGGGCGGGTCGCGGGGCGCGTCCCAGTGGGTGTCGGTCTGCCCGGTGAGGTTGATCAGGTGTATGACCAGCTGGTCGCCGACCTGGGTGATGCGTCGCCACACGGTGCCCGCCACGGGGGTGTGACCGACGTCCGTGCCGGCGTAGCCGACGTCCAGGTCGTCGTTGTAGTCGCCGGCGTAGCTGCTGGTCACGTCGGTGATGCCGGGCACGGTCAGCAGCTCGCCGTGCTCGACGAGGAAGTCGTACCAGCGCCGCAGCAGGTCCGCGGTGGTCGCGGTGACCGGGTGGTTGCGCACATAGTACGGGTCGACCAGGACGTTACCTGCCTCCCCGCAGAGCAGCTGGGTCGCGCCGTGAGAGTACAGGGTCGCCATGGTGAGCGAAGCCGCCAGATCAGCGGTCGCCGACGGCGCGGTGTCGTAGACATGTTGGTAGGCGGCGATGACGACGGGCTTGTCCCCTGCTTCGGCGCGGGCCCGGGTGGCCACGACGGCGAGGTCGCCGAGCGTGACGTGCGGCGGCCAGACTTCGATGTAGACGGCGTCCTGTGGGGTATGCGCGGATGCCCAGGTGGGGAAGTCGTTGACGTTGTTGAAGACCAACCGGGCGTCCGGCAGCGCGTCTCGGGCCGCTCCGATCAGCGTGCTGAACGAGGCCGTCACGTCGACGGCCTGCCCATCCGGCCGGTACGCCCGCTTCGGGTAGCCGTACTGGTCGAGATGGAACCCGTCGAACTCTGCCTCCTTGACCGCCGCTGCAAGGTCTGCGGTGAAGTGCCCGGTCCAGTCGGGTGCGGCCGGGTCGACGATGAACAGGAAGTCGCCGAGCCCGTACGGCTGCCCGGTCGGGGTGAGCAGCGCGTCGTGTTCCCACTCCGCCCACTCGTCGGGGCCCACCGCGTACACGGCGGCGTAGCCGAGCGCCTGCGCTCCGATGCTGTGGCAGGCGTCGATGAGCCGCCGTACCGTCGCCAGCGACACCGGCTGGCCGAGCGCGTCGGTGTAGGTCTCCCCGCCGCCGAGCAGGTCTGCGTGCCGGTACGCCCAATCGTAGAACTGGACACCAGTGAGGTGCAGTCGGCGCAGGTTCTCCGCCACGCTCGTCACGTCACGGTCCGGCAGGTAGGACGCGACGAATCCGTAGCGCAGCACCGACCTGGGGTCAGCGGTCACCTCGACGGCGGTACGCGCCGTGCTGCCGCCGAGCTCGACTCCGTACCCGCCGACCGGCAGCGGTCCGAGATCGGCGAGGCCGGGGCCGGTGACGGCGACCTCATGCCGCCGCTCGCCCAGCCGCCAGACGGTGAGCACGGCGGGACCTTCGAGACCGCGGACCTCCACGTGCACGCGGTCACCTGCACGATAGGTGGTCTTGGTCGGGAGAAGCTCGGTCATCCCTTGATCGCTCCTGAGGTGAGGCCCTGGACGAAGTGGCGTTGGAACATGACGAACACCGCGATCACGGGGACGATCGCGATGGTGGACGCAGCGAAGACCAGCCCCCACAGAGTCGAGTTCTGGCCCTGGAAGAGTGCGATGCCCAGCGGCAGCGTCCGCCTTCCCGGCGTGTTGATGATGGTCAGTGCCCAGGCGAACTCATCCCAGCTGGCCAGGAACGTGAAGATCGTCGCGGTGGCGAGTGCCGGTCTGGCGAGCGGCAGGATGAGCCGCCAGTAGCGGGTCCAGGCGCCGGCCCCGTCGATCTCCATGGCCTGTTCGAGTTCGGCCGGGATCGCCTGGAAGAAGCCCCGCAGCAGGAAGGTGTTCAGCGACAGCGAGCCGCCGACGTAGAACACCACCAGCCCGGCCAGCGAGTCGATCAGGCCGAGATACTTGGCCAGGATGAACTGAGGGATGATCAGCATCATCGCCGGGATCATCAGCCCGAGCAGCAGGGTCTTGAAGAGCAGTTCCCTGCCGCGGAAGGCGAACCGGGCGAAGGCGTACGCCATCATCGAGCTGAGCAGCAACGACAGCGCGGTGCTGAGCACGGCGACGATGACGGAGTTCACGAAGTACCCGCCGAAGTCGTCCGACTGCCAGGCCCGCGTGTAGTTGCCGACCGTGGCCGGGTGCGGGATGAACTGGGGTGGGATCGACAGTACGTACGCCTGGCCCTTGAAGGACGTCGACAGCATGTACGCGAACGGCAGCACCATCACGATCGCGCCCACGATCAAGATCGTGTACCGGGTCGCGGAGCGCGTCACGCCGCACCTCCGTCGCCGGCCCGGAAGACCCGGAGCTGGATCGCCGACAGCACGAACACCAGCGCCGTCAGCAGCACGGCGAGAGCCGATCCGTAGCCGAAGTCCAGCAGCTTGAACGCCTGCTGGTACATGTAGGTGAGCAGCACCTGGGTCGAGTCGGCCGGACCGCCGCCGGTCATCAGCAGCACCGAGGTGAAGACGTTGAAGCCGCCGATCACCAGCATCACGGTGACGAACACGGTGGCCGGCCAGATCGCCGGCCAGGTCACCGCACGGAAACGCCGCGCCCGGCCGGCCCCGTCGACCTGAGCGGCCTCCAGCAGCTCTTTCGGTACTCCCTGAAGCGCGGCCAGGAAGATCATCATCGACCAGCCGACGCCCTTCCAGACGCCGAGTGCGGAGACGGCCAGCAGGCCGGTCCACCGGCCGGACAGCCAGGACACCCGGGAGCCGGTCAGGTGGGTGACGTCGTGCAGCATCCAGTTCACCAGGCCGCTGTCCGCGAACAGGTACTGGAACAGCAGCGAGACCACCACCCAGCTGGTGACCACCGGGAGGTAATAGAGGACCCGGAACAGCGTGCGGCCGGGGGCCCTGGCGTTCAGCAGCGTCGCCGCGCCCAGGCCGAGGGCGATCTGCGGCGGGACCGTGAACGCCATGTACACGGCGCTGTTGACCAGCCCCCGCCAGAAGATCGGGTCATGGTAGGCCTTCACGTAGTTGTCGAGGCCGATGAACCGGCTGGCCGACCCGGCGACCACGTTCCAGTCGTACAGGCTCATCTGGAAGGCCCGGACCATCGGATAGATGATCACGGCCAGGAAGAGCAGGAATCCGGGCGCGAGGAACAGGTACGGCGTCCAGCCCCGGGCACCGCGCCGACCCTTCGGCGGGCGCGG
Organism: Streptosporangiaceae bacterium; assembly: GCA_025964695.1. Classification (GTDB taxonomy): domain Bacteria; phylum Actinomycetota; class Actinomycetes; order Streptosporangiales; family Streptosporangiaceae; genus Actinomadura_E. The sequence goes on from JAOPYK010000023.1 coordinate 5,639, forward strand.
TGCCTGGGTCTCGGCCGCCGCAGCGGTGTCGACGAGGAGGGCCATCGCTGGACTACTTCGCCGCCGTGAGCAGCGGGTCGATCTGGCTCGCCGCCTTCGTCAGCGCGTCCTTCACCGACTCTTTGCCCTGGAACGCCTTGGTCAGCTCGTTCTGCAGCACGGTGTCGATCTGCGGCGCCTCCGGGACCGAGGGCCGCGGCCGGGCCGTCTGCAGCTGCTTGATGAACGGCGCGAACTCGGGCACCAGCGACGCCTCCTGGCCGCCGAGGGACTGGACCACCGACATCTGCCCGACCTTGGCCATCGCCAGCTGGTAGTCGCCGGTCTGGGTGAACCGGATGAACTTCAGCGCCGCGTCCTGGTGCTTGGACGCCGCGCTCAGCACGATGTCCTCGCCGCCGACCACCGAGATCGAGCCGCCCGGCCCAGCCGGGACCGGCGAGTAGCTGGGCGCGAAGTTCGGGTACTGACCCTTCCAGATCCCGGTCATCCACGGCCCGTCCAGGACGTTGGCGTAGACGCCCTTCGGCAGCCCGTCCGAGGTCTGCGTCGCGCCCTTGTTCCCGATAATCAGGTTCGGTACGGCCCCAGCCTTGTACAGGTCGGCCAGCAACTGTACCCCGGCGACGCTCGCGTCGCTGTTCAGATAGCCGGTGGCCTTGGTGTTGTCGGGGCTGGTCACCTGGCCGCCGGCCGACCAGATCCACGGGTAGACGTTCCAGCCCTGCAAGCCGCTGTCAGCGAAGACCGAGACCTTCTTCGCGGCGAGCTTGCCGGCGGCGGCCTTCAGCTCGTCGAACGTGGTAGGCGGCGCGGCGATGCCGGCGGCCTTCAGCGCCGCCGGGCTGGAGATCAGCACCCGGGTGTTGGTATCCAGCGGCAGCCCGTAGTAGTGGCCCTTCCACTTGTTGGTCGCCAGGATGCCCGGGTAGGTGGCGCCGGAGAGCGTGCTGAAGTCGCTCAGCTTCTGGTCCAGCGGTGCGAACACGCCGAGGGCGGCGAACTTGGGCACCCACGGCAGATCGGAGCGGAGCACGTCCGGCAACTCGCCGCCCGCCGCACCGGTGGTGAGCTTCTGCAGCATCGAGTCGTACGGGACGTCCACGTAGTTGATCTTGATTCCCGGGTTCGCCTTCTCGAACGCCGGGATGATCGTGCCGGACAGCACGTCGGTCTGGGTCTTGTTGCCGCCGTTGCCGTAGGTACCCCAGAACGTCAGGGTCACCGGCTTCCCGGAGCTCGACCCGCTGGAGCCGCTGGAGCTGCTGCATCCGGCGACTCCGGCGAGGAGCGCGAGCGCGGTTGCGGCGAGCCGGGTGGTATGGGCCATGGTCATTTCGATCTCCTCGGGGGTGAGGGGGTGGGATCGGTGTCCGCTCCCCGACCGGCGGGCACCGGCATCAGGACTGGACTTCGTCGGTCAGTGCGTTCAGCGAGCGCAGGACGCCTTGGCGGAGCATGGTCGCCGCTGCGCCACGGGCCCACGTCTCGTCGGGCAGCGGACGGACAAGGAGGGTGCAGTCCTTGGCCGTGGTGGAGAAGGCGTCCCGTTCCAGCTCCGCGCGGAGTGCGTCGATGAACAGGTCGCTGGCGCTGATGCCCTCGCCGGACAGGATGACCAGCGGCGGGTTCAGCAGGTTCAGCAGGGCCGCGATCGCTCGTCCGAGGGCGATGCCCGCCTGGGTGAATACGCGCTGCGCGTCGGGATCGCCGGCGTGCGCGAGAGCTGCGACAGCCGAGACCTTGGTGATGCGGCGGCCGACGGCCGCGGACATCGCGGCGGCCAGCGCGGGGTCACTGGCGACCGCCTCCAGGCAGCCACGCTTGCCGCAGTGGCATTCCGGACCGCCGGGATCGACGACCATATGGCCGAACTCGCCCGCCGCGCCGCTGACACCGTGCCAGAGCCGGCCGTCCAGGACCAGGCCGCAGCCGACGCCGGCGCCGACCGTGACGATGGCGAAGCTGGTGAAGCTACTGCCCGCGCCGAACCACTGCTCGGCCACCGCGACCGCGTTCACGTCGTTCTCGATGACCACCGGGAGGTTCAGCCGGGTCTCGACGAGCCGCCGCAGCGGTACCTCCCGCCAGCCCAGCTGTGGTGACTGACGGAGTACGCCGGTGGTGTTGTCGACATGCCCGGCCAGGCCGATGCCGATGCCGAGCAGCCGGTCGCGCTCGATCGGCAGCCGGTCGAGCAGCGACGCGGTCAGTTCCTCAATGGCGTCGACGACGCCGTCCGGGCTCGTGTCGGCGAACTTCAGCCGCCGGCTGGCCTGCACCTCGGCGTGCAGGTCAACGAGCACGCCGACCAGCTCACCGCGCATGACCTTGACGCCGAGTGCGTAGTGCCGTTCCGGATCGACGCGTAGCGGGATCTGCGGGCGACCGGGCACCCCGGCCTCACGATGGTTCTCGACCAGGTAGCCGTGATCGATCATCGGCTTCACCAGCTTGGTCACCGAGGCCGCCGACAGGCCGGTCAGCCTGGCCGTGTCCCGGCGGGACAGCGGACCTCGGGTGAGCACCGTCTCGAAGAGCACACCGAGCTGACGACCACGGGACCCCGATCCACGTGCGAGGCCGGGAGCCTGGGTCGGCTCGACGTCGTCATCGGTCATGTCCGGCTGCTCTCTCGTCGGCTGGCAAGTGGCGAGAGCGTACGGCGAGTTGTTTTCGTATGTCAACCAACTAGCCCATCCGGCGATGATCCACCTCGGCTTCACCAGGGCTGTTCAGGCACGGAGAAGATTAGTTGCTTGACAAGTGCAATTAACGTGCCCGACACTCTGCCCATCACTCCGCGTGTGCATCAGGAGGGGACCATGCTCCATCCCCGGCGCCTACTGCGATCCGTCGCCGCTCTCGCGCTCGCCCCCGGCTCGACAGCAGATGAGCGAGCTGCATCTCCTGGGCTCCCACGGCGTCGGCGGTTCGTGGCAGGAGCTGCCGATCCCGGACCGGTAGCGCTGGATTCCCGAGGCGGCCCGCGGAATCGAGGTCTTCAATGTCGCCCAGATGCACGCCCGGATCGCTGGCGACCTCCGCACCGGCGCCCACACCACGCCGGATTTCGGCGAGGGACTGCGGCTGCACCGCCTGCTCGACGCCGTAGCCGACCCCACTCATGACGGGGACTTGGTGTCCCACACCGTACTTCCCGCGGCACCGTTTCTCACGTGGGAGGAGCGACGGTAAGTAGAGGCGACGTCGCCGGTATGTAACGGTACGTCCCGGCGGCCGATCTCATTGATTGGAGGATTTAATCCCCAGAAGGGCTGGTTTGTAGCAGTGTCGATATCCAGATCCAGATTGTTGCCAGTCCTGGCCGCGGTGGCCTTGGCCGCCGCCGCTGTGACGGCTGCGCCGGCGATGGCCGGTAGCGTCGTGGACGTACAGGCCAACAATCCACAGGTGCCGGGGCAGCCCGGCGCGGTGTTCCCGACCAACAAGTCAAACGAGCCATCGATCGCGGTGGACCCAGGCCGCAACCAGTTCCTCATCGCGGGCGCCAACGATGAGCAGGAGCAGCCCGCCTGCGGCGCGGCGATCCGCAGCAGTACGCCCGGTGACTGCTCGTTCTTCCCCGGTGTCGGCACCGATGGCGTTTACACCTCCAGCGATAGCGGGCACACCTGGCTGAACCGGGGTCTGATCGACGACCAGGCGGGTTGGAAGGCCAGTCCGCTGGTCTCCGATGGCGATCCGGTGCTGTTCTTCGGCCCGCGTCCCGACAAGAAGGGCAACCGGGCGTACTACGTGGGCCTGGCTTCGTACAAACCTGGCCAGAGCCCGTACCCGGCCGGGAAGGCGCCCGAGCTGATCAGCCTCAGCTACTCCGACGACGATGGTGTGACCTGGTCGGCGCCGACGATCGCCGCGACCAAGGCCAACCCCAACAACTTCAACGACAAGCCGTCCGCGTGGGCCGACCTGTCGCCTGCCAGCCCGTTCTACGGGCAGGTGTACGTGGCGTGGACCCAGTTCCGGTCCGCCTCGGTCAACGGGCAGAGCGCGCCGGTGTTGGTGAGCCGTTCAACCGACTTCGGGGCCACGTTCGGTGCCCCGAACAAGTTGTCACCCGCCTACAACAACGGCGGTAAGGGCGGCCGGCAGGGCTCCGCGGTGCGCACCGGCCCGGACGGCACCGTGTACGTCGTCTGGGAGGAGGCGAGCACGCAGGTCGTGGCGGTCTCCACCGACGGTGGCGCCTCCTACGGCAAGTTCGCGGTGGCCGGGCAGGTGGCCGACATCGCCGACCCGATCCCGGGCGCGAACTTCCGCACCGACAGCTTCGCCAGCCTGGCGACCGACCCGCGCGCGGGCTCGACCACCGCATACCTGTCGTGGGTGAACAGGACCGCCGGTGGCGGCCGGCTGGTCGTGGCCACCTCCACTGACCGAGGCGCTACCTGGTCGGCGCCGGTCACCGTCAGCGGCTCCGGGAACGGATACGCGTTCTTCCAGGGGCTCGACGTGGCCTCCACCGGCCGGGTGGACGTCGCCTTCCAAGGCCTGGTGGCCAACGACCCGGCGAAGTTCGGCACCGGTAACGCACGCATTGACTCCTGGTATGCGTCCCGGCCGCCGGCCGGATCGTGGTCGGCGCCGCGCAAGGTGTCGTCGGTGTCCTCGGACCCGGCGGCCAGCGCCCAGAACAACCTGCAGCGGCAGTTCTGGGGCGACTACAGCACCCTGGTCTCCACCGGCTCGGCGGCGTACTTCATCTACACCGACAGCCGCAATGGGATCGGCTGCCCGGCGGTGGACAACTACCAGCAGGCGCTGATCGCGGCAGGCGTTCCGGTAGCACCGGACGACCAGAACGCCGGCACGGACGCCTCAAGTGGCGGGGCGGTGATTTCCAAGCCGGTGGTGCCGGCCGACTGCGGCGCGCAGTTCGGTAACAGCGACACCTTCGTCAGCGTCATCGCGCCTTGAGTCCCCAGGCGGGCCTTCGGGCCCGCCTGGTTCTCTCAACTAACCCACCGCGGCCAGAACCGCTGCTGAATCGGCATCGGATGGCACACTGTGAGGAGCACCGTCGGGAGCAGGAAGGGGGATCGGGATCATGACCGCTCAGCCGATCGGCCGGTTTGAGGAGGATCCCCATGATCCTGCCGTCATCCTGGCCAGGCTGCCCGAGCGTGAACACGGCCGGTTCCTCGCCGAATACCAGGCCGCTGCCGAGGCCGCCACACACGAGGTCTGGCGGTTCAAGGAGCTGACGGCGCTGCTGCACCGGTGGAGCCTGATCACCGTCGCCGTCAACGCGCCGGGTTACTACGAGGCGCGAGAAGACGCCAGGCTGGGCATTGGCGACTATGTGACGCTGGAAGAGGTCATCGCCGAGCGCCGGCCGTGACGTACCGGACCCAGCTTGCCGTGGAAGTCGTCGTTGTAGTAGAGGTGCGCTTCGCCGCAGTGAGCGCTGAGCATCCGAACGGCGTCGTGCTGTCGCCTACCCGGTCTGCGCGTCGTCCACAGTGACAGCAGTGACCGGTGGATCAGCTCAAACGCAACGGCGTTGGATTAAAGATGATCCCTTAGCTCGCCCAGCCGGCCAGCTCGGATCTTTGGACGGTGGGGCGTGACCGGCCGCACTCCACCGGAGTGGAGTCGGTGATCCATACGTTGTCGTGCCACACGTGAGTGTCGCTGGCCAGAACGCGGATGAGGCGTTTGATCGCTGGGAGCGCCGCCCGGAGCCGCTTGTTGTAGCCGGACTGCTGCGGGACGAACGGGAACAGATGACGGTAGTGGGCGCGGACGTGGCGCAGCCAGCAGGCCTCGGAGGTGAAGCCGAGCAGGGACTGCATCACGGCCGCAACTAAGGTGGGATATGGGTAGGCGGCGATGCCGGGAGCTAGCGACTGCGGGTCGTCGGAGCGGCGAGGCCCGGGGGGGCGCGATGGCCGAGCAGAAGACACAACAGGTCGGGATCTGGCCACGGCTGCGGGTGGCGGACTGGGCCGAAACCCGAGACACACTGCACATGTGGACCCAGATCGTCGGCAAGATCCGGTTGGCCCACGCACCCTTGATTAACCACTGGTGGGAGGTTGCCTTTTACGTCACCCCTCGGGGGTTGACCACTTCTGCGATCCCGTACCGGACCGGTGCGTTCGATATCGAGTTCGACTTCGTCGACCACCGGCTGCGCATTCGCGTCAGCGACGGCAGCCGGCGCGAGCTGGCGCTTGAGCCCAAACCGGTGTCTCAGTTCTACGCCGAGACCATGGGTGCGCTGGGAGAGCTAGGCATCCAGACCCGAATACACCCCCGGCCAAACGAGGTGGACCCGGCTATCCCATTCGCGGACGACTACGGGCACGCCTCCTACGACCCGCTCGCTGCGCGGCTGTTCTGGCATCAGCTGCTGCGGGCAGACCGGGTGTTCGGCGAGTTCCGGTCCCGTTTCGTCGGCAAGGCCAGCCCCGTGCACTTCTTCTGGGGGTCGATGGACCTGGCCTGCACCCGCTTCTCCGGGCGGCCCGCCCCGCCGCATCCCTCGGGCGGTTTCCCCAACTTGCCGGACTGGGTGACAAGGGAGGCCTACTCCGTTGAGTTGTCCAGCTGCGGGTTCTGGCCCGGCGGCGGTGAGGAGGGCGGGTTCTACGCCTACGCCTATCCCGAGCCAGCCGGCTTCGCTGACTATCCGGTCCGCCCCGTGGGGGCGTCATACCAGCGGGAGAACGGTGAGTTCGTGCTGCCCTACGAGGCGGTTGCTGCCGCCGTCGATCCGGACCAGGCGCTGAGCGAATTTCTGCAAAGCACCTATGAGGCTACCGCCGAGTTGGGCGGCTGGGACCGGGCGGCGTTGGAGGCCGACCCACACCGCTGCGAGCATCGCTAACATCAGGCATATGGCGTGGTCGGCGCAGCGCCGGGCGGCAACGCGCCACGGGCAACCGGCTCTGTCTGGATCCGGCCGACCTTCGCCGGGCGCTTGCTGACCGGGATGCCGACTGAGTTAGGTCGCCGGGGCGGAGGTTTCTAACTCCGCCCACCGGGGCGGCTAATCCCGCGCTGAGCTGCGGAAGTTAGCCGAGTTAGGTCCTGCGACCGTAGGTGAGAGCTGCCACGACCCTGTCAGGCCTGTGGGTCGGATGATGCGTCGTAGTTCAGCCCCATGGATCAAGGAGCGCTCCGGCCTCTAGGGCCGGTAGGAGTGGGCGTCTACGCATCGTAGGACTCCTGACTGATGAGGACGGTCATCCAAAGATGCGCGGGCGGAAGCTGAGCGATGGCATGATCGCCGTCGGCGGTGACCGGGACGTCGATGAGGCTGATATTCGGTTGCGGCTCTGGGGAGCAATTGTCAAATCCTGTGGATCACATAGCTCACTCGCTGTCGGTTGAGTGCGTGTGCCTGAACCCTGTTTCCCCTGGCCAGGTGGCAGTTCGACGTGCGGGGATCGTAAAGTGCCGGTCGGAAAGCTGTCACCGTGACGGTTTTTCCGACCGGCGGCAAGGCTGCGTCACCCGCCGGCAGCAGCGACCACGGCGACGATTCCGGTGGCGTAGGCCTTGAGCGCCTCGTTCGCGAGCCATCGGTCGTAAGGCAGGTCGCACGAGCGGCCACGCCTCGGCCTGCCTGAACTTCCCCCTCGTCAACTCCTGCCGCTCCGTCCGTTTCAGGAAGCTCAGGGGCGCACGCGAATGACGGTCTTGCCCTTGCGCCGCTCGGTCGGGTTGAGCACAGGGACGGCGTCGTCGAGGGTCGCGACGGTTCCAATGTGCGTGCGAAGGCGCCCGTCCCGCACCCGGTCGACGATCTCCACCAGCTGACTCGGAACGGACTCGACGACGAAGTCGACCGCGAGACCGTCGACAGGGCGAGTCTCAGCAGGCCCGACCACCGACACCAGCGTCCCGCCAGGCCGGATGATGCTCGCCGAGCGCCTCTGGATGTCACCACCGATGACATCGAAGACCAGGTCGACCCCTCCGATGTCTTCGAGATCCCCGTCGTCGAGGGCGAGGAACTCGTTCACGCCGAAGTCCAGCGCCGCCTGGCGGTCCGCCGCCCGCCCGGTACCGATGACGTAAGCGCCGAACTCCCGGGCGAGCTGCGTCACCACAGATCCGACCGCGCCGGCGGCGCCGTGTGCGACGACGCTCTGCCCCGCCTGAAGACGACCATGCTGGAACAGGCCTTGCCATGCGGTCAGGCCGGAGATCGGCAGGCTCGCACCCACCGTGAAGTCAACGGCCCCGGGCAGCGGCGCGAGGTTGCGTGCCTCCACGGCCGCGTACTCGGCCAGGGTTCCATCGCGGTGCCAGTCCGTGATCCCGAACACCCGCTGGCCCAGCGAGAGTCCCGTCGTGCCGTAGCCGAAAGAGGTGACCACTCCGGCGAACTCGTGGCCGATGATCGCCTGGGCTCGGTCGTGACCGGAGCGATCGACCCACGTCGAGGGCCACTCCCACTCTGCCGGGACGAAGCCCGACGCATGGACTTCAACGACGACGTCGTTGATCGCCGGCGTCGGCTCAGGCCGCTCCGCCAGCTTGATCCCGGCCGCTTCCGCAGCCTGATCAGTCGCGACGATTGCCTTCATTTCTACCTCCGTATACCTCGTGCTCGCTGGCTCTATGCGCAGGTCTGTGACTGTGTGTCCCCACTCCGGTGGAACTCGACGCGTTTCAGTGGTCCGTTCGTCCGTGGTGACGGATCGTCTGTGGTGACGGATCGTCTGTGGTGACAGACCACGGAAGCTCGGGTGCCACAGAAGCTCACGGACAAGCGGCAGGCGACGGGAGCAATAGTCAAGACCTAATGGATCAGGTTCTTAGGCGGCTTCTGGTCGGTCGTCGGGGCGTTCGACGAGCTTGCCGTTAGTGAAGGTTGCTCCTGCGCGGACGAGGGCGACGAGGTGGGGTGCGTTGACCGCC
>JAOPYK010000030.1 GCA_025964695.1 Streptosporangiaceae bacterium
GGGGCAGCCGGAGCAGGAGATGGCCTGCGGTAACACAGGCCTGCCGCTCAGGAGCCGACACCTCACGGATCAGGCAGTTGAGCAACGTGTGAGCGGTGACGGTATCCGCCGTCCTAGTGGACACATCCGCCGCCACAGGGATCGTCGTCGGGGTCATACCAGAGGGCTCCGTTCACTCGAAGCGGCGGCGGCGCACCGCCGGCTGGTCGTCGCTCTGGAGGAAGGCCGCCGTCATGTTCGAAGGGCGCCGGCCATGGGATTCTTGATCGGGATCCATTGCGCCCTGCCCGGATGGTCGGCCAGCCGCATCGCCATCGTCGCCTTGAGCGGCAACGTCTCACCGAAGAAGGCGGCGGCATTGCCGTTGTCGGCCAGTTCGGCGGGCACCCGGGCACCTGACGGGTACAGAAATTCGTTCATGATTTTCATATCACTCCCCCGCTTGCATTTACTGCGTCTCGATCCGCCGACGAGGCCCAATGCGCCTCTGACCAGCAGCAAAGGCGTCGCAGCCGCTTCCACAGTGGGTGGATCGGATCCTGCGGCCTCGACGTTACAAAGGGGCGGATTGGCTGCCGACTATCAGCAAGTCAGCGACAGGTTAATTCTGACCACCCGGTTTCGCGCCCGTTCACAATCGAAGGAGACCGGTTTCTTGGTACGGACGACATAATGGATATGAATCGATTAACCTGCCAATAATTGGGCGTTCTCCGACATTCCCGGTTGCGATCATCGAGACGGGACGGGTGCGCAGGTCACGACCGCCGAAGCCGTGACCCGGATGCCCTATCGTCGGGCGGCATGAGCAGAGTCGCACGGTACGCGAAGCTGGTCGCCCATCCGGGGCGCGGCCGGGAACTCGCCGGGTTCCTGCTGACGGCCGCGGCCGATCTGGCGGACGAGCCCGGCTGTCAGCTCTACCTGGTCAACCACCAGGCAGGCGAACCCGACCTCATCTGGGTGACCGAGATCTGGCGCAGCCAGGCCGACCTCGACGCCTCGATCGAGCGGCTCCGGGGTAATGAGGACGTTGCGGCGGTGATGGCCTTGGTGCGGGAGTCGGAGATGGTGGAACTGGAGCTGCTCGGCGGAAAGGGCTGAGTCTCCCAGCCCGCGCCCGCCCGGTCCGGCCGGGCCGGGCCGGCCGGCCCGGTCAGTGACCGGTGGCAAACCGGACGAGGTTGGCGGACACCGGTTCCGGCTTGCCATCGTTCTGGGTCGCCGCGGCGGTCAGCACGTCGATGTGGTGGTAGCCGGAGACGATCACCAGAGTCCCGACGGTGGGGGCGCTGCTCAGGGGGACGCCTGATCCACCACGAAGGGTCAGTACGGGCCGGGCGGCGATGCCACCGGTATGGACGGCGTACTTCTTGATCTCGGCCGAGTCGGAGAGATAGAGGTCGGTGACCATCTTGGTGGGGAAGTACCACTCGGTGAAGTCCAGGGGCGCTTCCGACATGCTGCGGGCCAGCTCGGCGATGTCGGTGACCTCCTTGGCCCGGGTGGTGAACAGCGTGCCGTCGCTGGAGCGGTACCCCGGGTCGGCAGCGGTGCCGATCTGATCGTAGGTGAGCCAGCCGTAGAGGGGTCCGGTGCCGGGGGTGGATCCCACATTGACGGGGATGGCCTGCTTGTCCTTTCCGAAGGCGGTCGCCAGGAACGGCAGCGACGGGTTGTTCACCAGGTCGCTCGGCAACGGGAAGGTCTTGTCGGCGACCGTTCCGCCGTTGACGAAGCCGACACTGGTCTCCAGGAACGCCAGCGGCTGGGAGTTGTTGTCCAGCAGGGCGCCGAGCACCGCGTTGCCGGTCAGCCGGAAGTCGCGGGCTCCCGGCCTGCCGCTGACGAAGTTCGGGTAGTCCCGGGAGAACAGCAGCCGCAGCGTCGCGTCGATGTTCGGGTTGGACGGGGTGTCGCGCACCAGGTCCGACTCCGCGGTCGGGGCGAGGCGGGCGCCCAGCCCGGCGATGCCGAGCAGGTTCATCGTTTCGGGGTTGATGAGGACCGGTGCCGCGACGATCCGTGTGAGCCGTCCGCTCTTCAACTCGGCGTTCACCCACGCGGCGCTGCTGTCGGCGGAGGGCAGTATGCCGGACGGAATGGTAGAGCCCAGGCCCGGTGCGCTCGCCGCGATGGCGGAGTCGAGCGCGAAGTATCCGGCGCACTGGTTGTAGCCTGCGTCGGCGGTGGTGGCCGGGTCGCCGTCGAAGTCCCACTCGGCGAAGTAGCCGGTCAGGAAGCCGCCGAGGGAGTGCCCGCCGCAGAACACCTTCTGGCGTCGGAAGGATGCGCTGGGAAGTTCGTACCTCATGACGTCGTACTCGTCGGTCAACGTCTGGGCCAGCCCCAGGTGCGCCACCCAGGGCAGCTGGTCGCTGGTCTGGTATCCGGCGAAGGTCCGGCCGTTGATCTTCTTGTGCCGGTAGTAGTAGTCGACCGCGGTGTGCAGGCTCTTCGCCGCGAGGCCGGCCTGGTCACCGGTGTGATCCTCCAGGCAGTTCGACCGCCGGTCCAGTGCCCAGAACTCGAAGTGCAGGCCCTTCTTCGCGGCGGCGGCCACGGTGTTGCGGGCGACGCTGTCGAAGGCCCCCGCGCCCTCGAAGATGCCCGGCTGGGCGATGAGGATCCGGTCCGCCTTGGTGCGGTCGGCCGGCCCGTTCCGATCCCGCCAACGCAGGTACGACAGACGGTCGCAGGCCGCGGGGTGGGGGCCCACCGAGGACGGCAGGGGGATGCGCAGGGACACCATCGACTCGGCCACGCCGGTGACCGGTGAACTCGAGACGACGGGCGTCTCCACCCGCTGAGCGTCCACGGCCTGGGCCGGTGTCAGCACCGCCGCCGGCACTGCCGTCGGCGCGGCGAGCATCGCCAGCGCGATCAACCTGGAGAGCCGCATCCCGATCGTCCTTCCGTCCTCAGCTTTACTCGCCGGTAAAGCAAGCAGGCCGAAAGAGTAAGGCGAGCGGCCCATTAAGGTAAAGACCCATGGGGGAAGAAGCTGTCCGGAGCCGGCCGAGCGGCAGGCGTAGCCCCGCCGCCCGGCCCACCGACGACCACCTGCTGGACGCCGCTCGCGCGGTGTTCGCCGAGCACGGTTTCCGGCAGGCCACGATGGAGGCGATCGCAAGGCGGGCGAACTCCACCAAGCCCACCCTCTACGCCCACTTCGGCGACAAGGACGCTCTCTACCGGGCGGCAATCTCCCGGGAGGCCGCCGCCCTCCGGCAATGGGTGACGACCGCGTACCAGGCCGCCACCACCCTGCCCGTCGACCAGCAGGTGCATGTCTACGTGATGGCGCTGTTCAACTACGCCACCGCCCAGCCCGACAGCTTCCGCATGCTCTTCGACTCACAGGCGACCGGCGACGCCGCACTGATCCGCCGGGATCTGGTCGACACCATCACCGAACGCGTCGCGGAACAGATCCGCCGCTACCTCACCGATCACGACCATCGCCCGGGCCCCAGCTCCGACCTGCTGGCCGCCATGATGGTCGGCATCGTCGGCAAGGCCGCCGAGTACACCCTGCGACTGGACGATCTCGACCCGCTGACCGCCGGCGAGCTCGCCACCCGCTTCATCATGGCCGCGTTGAACAATCTCGATCCAGGGCTGCTCGACATGATCGACCGTCCGAAGTGATCAATGTAGAGGTCTCTGACCTGCGAGGATCGCCTCGGCGACCGCACGCGACGTGCCGCTGATGTGACGTTGCGCTAGACCTGTGCTACAGTGATGTCAGTTGCAGTTGTGGTTCCCATATACTTTGTGTGCGCCTGCTGGTTACCAACCTCGGGCGCATTTTTGTTTTCCGGAGTTTCCGGATGGGGTCATAAAGGCGACGCGGGGCTCGCGAAGTGCGAGCTCCCGAACTGCCCCTGAAGGAGATAGACATGGCTACTGGCACCGTGAAGTGGTTCAACGGCGAAAAGGGCTTCGGCTTCATCGAGCAGGACGGCGGCGGCGCCGACGTCTTCGCTCACTACTCCAACATCCAGGCCCAGGGCTTCCGTGAGCTTCAGGAAGGCCAGAAGGTCCAGTTCGACGTCACGCAGGGCCAGAAGGGCCCGCAGGCCGAGAACATCGTCATCGTCTGACGATCGGATAGCAGCACGTGACAGGGGCCCGCACCTGAGGGTGCGGGCCCCCGTTGCCTGCCCCGTGGAGCATCGCCGACAACGGCGGGTGATCCACAGTCGGCTGTGACCGGCACACGCACCACCACCGTACGGCCGGCGCCGACCCGCATCGCGGGTCCGGAACAGATGCCGCTGCGGTTTCCAGTACGGTCCGGCCTTCCGCTGCCGCTCTTCGGCAGGCGCCGACCGTTTCGAAGCTTCGCGCTACAGAGCTGCTGTGCTTCGTTCACTTTTTGGCTCGATCTTGCGATTTCTTCGTGCGGCAGTGCACACCGGAGTCTTCCTCGATACGCGCCTCCCCGAGGAAGGTTCTGCATGATCCGCTCGTCCCGCCCGACTCACCATCGTTCGTCCTCCCGCTCGCGCTCCAGCGCCCCGCGCCGCTCATCCGCGCCGCTGACGGGCGAGTTCGCGATGCCGATCAGCACCACGCCCGCGCTGCCCCCGGCGGAGTCCTTCGCCGCGCTGGACATGCCGGCCGCCCTGCTGCAGACGCTGACCCGTCAGGGGGTCACCGAACCGTTCCCGATCCAGGCGGCCACCCTGCCCAACGCGCTGCACGGTCGTGACGTCCTCGGCCGAGGCCGTACCGGCTCCGGCAAGACCCTGGCTTTCGGCCTGGCCCTGCTCGCCCGCACCGCGGGTCGCCGGGCCGAGCCCCGGCAGCCGCTGGCCCTGGTGCTCGTCCCCACCCGTGAGCTGGCCCAGCAGGTCACCGATGCCCTCACCCCGTACGCGGACTCGGTCAACCTGCGGCTGACCACCGTGGTCGGCGGTATGTCGATCGGCCGTCAGGCCGCTCAGCTCCGCCGTGGCGCGGAGGTGGTCGTCGCCACTCCGGGACGGCTCGCCGACCTGATCAACCGCGGCGACTGCCGGCTGGACCAGGTGAGCATCACCGTCCTGGACGAGGCCGACCAGATGGCCGACATGGGCTTCCTGCCCCAGGTCACCGTGCTGCTCGATCAGGTCATCGCCGGTGGCCAGCGGATGCTGTTCTCGGCGACCCTAGACCGCAACGTCGACCGGTTGGTCCGCCGTTTCCTCAACGACCCGGTCACCCACTCGGTGGACCCGTCGCAGGGCACGGTCACCACCATGGAGCATCACCTGCTGCACGTCTCGGACGGCGACAAGCAGGCCGCCGCGACCAACATCGCCGCCCGCGAAGGCCGGGTGCTGATGTTCGTCGGCATGAAGCACGCCGCCGATCGCCTGACTCGCAGCCTGCTGGCCAGCGGCGTACGGGCGGCGGCACTGCACGGTGGCAAGTCCCAGCCGCAGCGCACCCGTACCCTCGAGCAGTTCCGCACCGGAGACGTCACCGTGCTGGTCGCCACCAACGTCGCCGCGCGCGGAATTCACGTGGACAACCTCGACCTGGTCGTCAACGTGGACCCGCCCACGGACCACAAGGACTACCTGCACCGCGGCGGCCGTACGGCTCGCGCCGGCGAGTCCGGCACCGTCGTCACCCTGGTGACGCCGAGCCAGCGCCGCGAGATGGAACGCATGATGGTCACCGCCGGTATCACCGCGAACAGTGCCCGGGTGCACTCCAGCGACGCCGAGCTCACCCGGATCACCGGTGCCCGCCTGCCCTCCGGCATTCCGGTCACCGTCGCTCCGGTGGCCGAACGTCCGCAGTCCCGCAACGGCGGCTCGAACGGCCGGGCCCGGGGCCGCTCACCGCAGCCTCGCCGCGGTGGCACCTCGCGTGGGCGCTATTCCGACAACGGACCGCGCCGCGCCGCGAGCGCGTAAGACACACCAGATCACCGAGGCCCGGCCACGATGGCCGGGCCTCGGTGATTGTGGTACCTGAAAGCGGGCAGTACAGCCGCATTGACGAGTCCCTGATACGGCGGTGAAAGTGCCGGAAGACGACGCACCACGGGTACCACGGCTGCTTGCCACGCTGGCGGCGTGGAGCTGGCGGCTCATCGTGGTGGGCATCCTGATCTACGGGCTGATGCAGATCATCAGCCGGCTCTTCTTCGTCGCCCTGCCGGTCGCGCTGGCCCTGCTGCTCTGCGCGTTGCTGATGCCGCTGACCGACCGGCTGCGCCGCTGGGGACTACCGTCGCTGGCCGCCACCTGGCTGACGATGCTGCTCGCGCTGGGCGTGGTCGCCGGAGTGGGGACGCTGGTCGGGGTGCGCGCCAACGCCGAGTTCCCCAAACTGGTGACCGAGCTGAGGCACACGGGCCAGCAGATCCAGACCTGGCTGGTCAACGGGCCGTTCCATCTCAAGCAGGCCCAGCTCGAGACCGCGATCGACAAGGTGCTGTCGAACGTGCAGCAGCAGCGCGGCAAGCTGATCACCACCGTGCTCAGCGCGACCGCGACCGTCGGCGAGATCGCCGCCGGTCTGATCCTCATGCTGTTCGTGACGTTCTTCCTGCTCAAGGACGGGCCCCAGATCTGGTCCTGGCTGATCAGCGGTAGCGGCCGGTACCGCGATCGGCTGCACCGCGCCGGGAGCGCGGGTTGGGTGACCCTGTCGCACTACGTCCACGGCACCGTGATCGTCGCCGCCATTCACGGGGTGATCATCGCCATCGTGCTGACCGTGATGGGCGTCCCGCTCGTCGCACCCCTCGCCGTACTGATCTTCTTCGCCAGTTTCATCCCGCTCGTCGGGATCCTGTTCGCCGGAGCGGTGGCCCTCGCGGTGGTGCTGAGCGCCAAGGGGATCTTTGCCGGGCTGATCTTCCTGGGCATCCTCATCATCGAGCACCAACTGGAAAGCCATGTGCTGCAGCCACTGGTCATCGGACGCCGGCTGCACTTCCACCCGCTGGCGATCATCGTCATCCTGGCCGTGGGCGGCATCGTCGGCGGCATCCCGGGCGCGGCCCTCTCGGTCCCGGTCGCCGCGGTCATCTTCCGCGCGTGGCCCCACCTGAGCGGTTCGGCCGATCCGCCTCTGCCGGGGCCGGAGTCGTCACCCGGTCTCGCTCCCAGGCCGGACGGACCGCCGGAAGCCGAGCCGGATGGGGCGGAACCCCAAAGAGCCTGACCCAGAAAGCCTGAACAACGGCGACGCCCCGGGCGCTGATGGCTCGGGGCGTCGTCAGGGTCCGCGGCGCTCAGTGCAGGGACTTCGCCCTGTTCTTGGCGTTGGCGACCTTCTGCTTGGCGACGGCCTTGGCCATCTTGGCCTTGGCCTTCGCCACCTTGGCCTGGGACCTGGCCTGGCCGCGGGTGGCCTTCACCTGGGTCCTGGTCTGCCGCACCGCCTTCTCCCACGGGCCGGCGTTCTTGCGGCTACGGCGACGCCAGGCCCATACCGCGAAGCCCAGCGCGGCCAGCCCGACGGCCCCGGCCCCGGACCGTCGCGCCACCGGCTTGGCCTCGTCCGAGGTCACGGCATCGTGAGCCTTGCCCGCGAGTTCGCCGGCCTTGTTCTTGGCCGCCTGCCCCGCTTCCCCGGCCTTCTCCTTCACCGCGTTCGCGGCATGCCCGATCTGCTCTGTCTTGCCGTTGACCTTGCGGGATGACGCCGCATCCGTGTCACCCACCGGCATTGGATCATTGGCGGTCATCGGTGTGCTCCTTCTTGCCCGTCCGTGCCCGTCCAGAATTGGCTTTCCGATATCGCCGTACCCTGCCCACCGAGCCCAAACGCCCGACCGGGCGCGGCACGTCCCTTTTCGGCAGACCGTTGGTTCGTGATCCATCCACGACTGGCTACGGTTAAAACAGAACTGCATTCCGGAGCGAGGAGTCACACATGACGACGGACACCCGGCAGACCGGCCGTGCGCTGGTACTGGGCGGCGGCGGGATCGCGGGCATCGCGTGGGAGGCCGGCCTCATCGTCGGGCTACAGGGCGCCGGTGTCGATCTCACAGATGCCGACCTGATCGTCGGGACTTCGGCCGGTTCGGTGGTGGGAGCCATGATCGCGACAGGCGTCGATCTTCCGCTGGCGATCGACGACCTCGCCGGGCGGGCCGAGACGACGCCCGCACCGTCTGCTCCGGCGGACTTCTCCGCGGTGCTGACCGCCTTCGGGATGCTCTTCGACACGAGTCTGGACCCGCAGGAGGCCCGGGCCAGGGTCGGCAGGATGGCCCTGGAGGCCCCGGTGGCCGACGCCGCCGACCGGCTGAGGGAGGTCGGCGAGCGGCTGCCCAGCCACGAGTGGCCGGAGCGGCCGCTGCTGATCACCGCAGTGGACACCGCCGATGGCGGTTTCGTCGTCTGGGACCGCGAGTCGGGTGCCACGCTCCCGTTCGCGGTGATGTCGAGCTGCGCGGTGCCCTGTGTGTTCCCGCCGGTGGAGATCGGCGGGCGGTTCTATATGGACGGCGGCGTCCGCTCGGCCACCAATGCCGATCTGGCCGCGGGCTCCTCGGCGGTCGTGATCATCGAGCCGATGGCCCATCTCTCTCCCCGGCCCCTCCTGGAGCGCGAACTTGAGGCTCTCGGCACCACCAACGTCGTGGCGGTCGGGCCGGACCAGCATGCCGTCGAGGCCTTCGGCCACGACGTCCTCGATCCGGCCCTCTGGCGTCCTGCCTACCATGCCGGGGTCATCCAGGCGGGTAGCCTCGTCGATCGCGTCCAGGAGGTCTGGAAGGCGTGACAGGTGGTCAGCCGCCCGCTGCCGCCAGGATGATGAAGAGCACCAGCAGCACGAACGGGATCGCCAGGCCGATCAGCGCCGAAGGCCGGGCCAGCAGTGGCGCCCCGGGGTCCATCGGACGCCGGTGGTCACCCGAGGGCGGTGGCTGCGGCGCGGGCAGGTTGGCCACCTTCCCGCGCCGGGCCAGGTTGATCAGCACGGTGATCGGAGTGACCGCGAAGGAGATGTAGCCGTACCAGCCCTGGATCAGGGTCTTCGCGGTCATGTCTCGGAAGGTCGACAGCCCGCAGTCCCGGCAGAACGGCCCCTTGACATGCAGGAACTGCATGAGCACGATCATGCCTCGGTGGCCGCGGAAGGTGACGTCGGTGGCCGGTACACATCCGCAGAACCGGCACTGCGGCCCTCCGGCCCCGAGGTGGGCACCCGGGTAGGGCTGCGGAGCGTACTGCTGACCCTGGTACTGCTGAGGAGGGTACGGCTGCGCGGGAGTGCCGTAGGGCTGGCCCGCGTAGGGCTGCGCCGGCGGGCCCGGATACGCCTGCGGCGGGGCTCCGTACTGCGGGCCGCCGTGCGGATAGGGCCCCGCGTTCTGCCCGGGGTACACGGGTGCGGTCTGGGGGTGGGCCCACGGACCACCTGGCGGGGGAGGTTGCGACATGATGACCTTCGTATGGGGTGATTGAGTCGCTCATCCTATGGAGGACCGTTGACGCTGAACACCCGAATAAAGGCTTTCATTGTGGAGACATGCGGATGACCCGGATCGTTTGCTGGCCGGACCGGCTGACGGCCGCACCGGAGGCTCTGTTCGCGTACGGCACGCTGCAGTTCCCGGAGGTTCTGCACGCCCTGATCGGCCGGATGCCCGAGCACACGGTGGCCTCGGTCGACGGCTGGCGGATCGCCGGCCTGCCCGGCCGTGACTACCCCGGGCTGGTACCCGCCGGGACCAGAGCGGACGGGCTGCTCATCCGGGGCCTGAGCGACGAGGAATGGCGTGTCCTGGACGCCTTCGAGGACGATTGGTACGACCTGCGCGAGCTCACCCTCACCGACGGCGGAACGGCCTGGTGCTACACCTGCCCATCCGGCTACCAGGTCTCCGAGCGGGACTGGACGGCGGCCGACTTCTCCCGGACCCACCTCGGCGGCTTCGTCGAGACCAGTGCGGCCTGGCGCCGCACCCTCGGTTAGGAGATGACGGGGAGCAGGATCGCCGAGGGGCGGTCGGGGTCGTGGAAGACCTCCTGGTCGGCCAGGAGCATGGTGGTGGCGGTCCCGAGCGGCTCGCCGGTCCCGGGGTTCCTGGCCACCTTGGGGTAGGCCCCGCTGGTGACGTGCACGCGGATCCGGTGACCGCGCCGAAATCTGTGCCCGGTCGGCCACATGTCGACCCGTGCCCGGCGAACCCCGTCACCGTCGGCCGGAGCGGTGCCCGGCGACAGGCGCAGACCGCCTTCGCAGACGTTCAGCGACGTGCCGTCGGGTGCCACGTCGCACAGCCGCACCACGAAGTCGGTGTGCTCACGGTTGGACCGTACGTAGAGATCGGCGCCGACCGGGCCGATCACGTCCAGGTCCGCGCGGAGCACCTGGCTGGTGAAGACGAGCACATCGTGGCGGGCCTCCAGTGGCCGGTTGTCCACCGGCTTGGAGCTGCCGAGGAGCGTGGGGCCGCCGAGGGCGGGCGTCGGGTCGGTGGGGTCGTAACGGTAGGTGCCGGGGTCGGAGGTCAGCGGGCCGTGCTCGGCCAGCCCCCCGCCCGGCTGCAGGTGCCAGCGCTGGGTCTGCGCCCCGGGCACGGGCCAGTCCCGGAACTCACGCCACTCCCCGGCGCCGGTGACGTACAGGCGTACGGGATTGGCGCGCAGACCGCGGAAGTCGTCCATCAGGTGGGCCCGGAACCAGGCCAGCGACTCCCGGGTGGTGATCATGAAATGCCGGGGGTCGGTGTGCCACCACGGCCCGATGGTGAGATACGGCCTCTTGCCCGCTGCCCGGAGCGCCAGATAGTCCTTGAGCTCCCAGGGCAGGAACACGTCGTACCAGCCGCCGAGCAGGCTGACCGGAGCGCCGACGTCGCCCACCAGGGCGCTGAAGTCGCGTTTCTTCCAGTAGCTGCCGTCGTTCTCGAGCGCGGATCCGTGGTTGGCGAGCAGATCCTGGAAGAAGGGCATGGCCGCGCCGTTGGCCAGCACGTCCAGTTCCCCCAGCGGCCGCCCGGACAGCGCGGCCCGCACCGCCCGGCGCTTGGACAGCAGGCTGCCCTGCATCAGCCCCAGCGGCCGTTCCTGGCGGGTGGTCAGGTCGGCCCAGCTCAGGGTCGCCTCCAAGGCGAAGGCACCGCCCACGTAGGCGGCGTCCCGGAACGACGAGGCGGTGATCTGGGCGGCCATCGCCTTCAGCTCCGGACCGGCCTCCGCCGCGACCGCCCACGCGGTGTAGCCGAGATAGCTGGGTCCGTAGGTGCCGAAAGAGCCGCCGAACCAGGGCTGTTGCTTCAGCCAGCGAATCGTGTCCAGTCCGTCCTCACGTTCGTCGCCCAGCGGGTCGAACTCACCGCCGGACCCGAAGGTGCCCCGGACGCTCTGCACCACGACCTGGAAGCCCAGGTAGGCGAAGGCCAGCCCGTTCATCATCGCGGGGATGCCACGGCGTCCGTACGGTGTACGGACCAGGATCGTCGGCTGCGGGCCGGACCCGACCGGCATGTACCGGTCGGCCAGGAGCGTGGCGCCATCGGCCATCGGGACGGGGAGGTCACGCTGGGCGGTGATGCGGTAACGACCATAGGGAAGGCGCTTCGCCTGAGTTGCCAATCGATTCGTCAGGCTCATCCGTCCTCCCAAAGCACTTCTCGCAGAGCTACCTACTGGTAACCGTAATAGGTTCTTCCAAATTCCCCTTGGATCGGCGTCGGACGAGGTCCCCAGGGGCGGCCCAGCAGTCCCTCACCGGACCGGTCGGCGGATCGGCCCGCATCTGCTCGACGGACGCGGCGCAGAACCGCACGGCCCGTGGGATCCGCCATGACGCCGCCCTCCTGGTCTCCTACACACGCGTGATCTTGCAGTCCGTCCGGCACGGACTGCAAGATCACGGGTGTGAGGATGTCAGGTCATCCCGCGGCCGGGGAGAGCGAGTCAAGCACGTCCTGGGGCACCTGGCCCAGTCGCTCGCGCTGCGGGAATGTGCCGACGGGAATGCGCGCGACCTCCTTGGCGGTCCGGTAGTCGATCACCGAGACGGCGTTCTTGCCGCTCAGCGAGACGAAACAGTGCTGGCCGTCCACACTGGTGGTGGACCAGTAGGGGATGCTGCCGGTGTCGTAGGTGACGGTGCCGGCGGTGGTCAGCGATGGGCGGGAGACGATCGCGGTGTAGTCGTCG
The DNA here is from genome assembly GCA_025964695.1 of Streptosporangiaceae bacterium. Classification (GTDB taxonomy): domain Bacteria; phylum Actinomycetota; class Actinomycetes; order Streptosporangiales; family Streptosporangiaceae; genus Actinomadura_E. The sequence continues at coordinate 12,135 of JAOPYK010000030.1, forward strand.
ATGGTGCCGACGTCGCACAGCCTGCTCTCGTCGCCGTTCAGCGACATGCCGTGGTGGGCGGAGTTGTTCGGGTAGCTGTCCGGGCTCAGCGCCTTGCCCGCGTCGCTGAACGGCATGGTGATCGTGCGGGTGATCTCCCCGGAGGCCAGGTTGAACTCCGCGAAGCCGTTCAGGTAGGACAACTGGAGGTAGGCCCACTGGTTGTCACGGGTGAACGCGGCCGGGCGGACACCGTGGTCGAACGTATAGGTCTTGATCACCTTGAACGTCGCCGGGTCGACGACGGTGAGCTGCCGGGAGCCCTTGAGTCCCTCCAGCGCCTTCGGCAGCGCGGTGACGCCGATGCTGGAGTTGTAGAGGTACTTCCCGTCCGGAGAGTAGTCGTTGGCGTGCGGGTAGCTGCCGGTGGCGAACTCGGTGGCGAGCTTTCCGGTAGCGGTGTCGACGACCTGGGCCTTGGACGCGGTGGTCGCGGACACGGTGAACCGGGTGCCGTCGGGCGAGAGGATCGCGTGGTCGGCCTTGAACCCGTCCACCTTGAAGCGCCACAGCATCTTCTTGGTGCGCAGGTCGAAGGCGACCGCGTCGTCGAGGTTGCCGCGGGACACATAGAGCGTGCCGCCGTCGGGTGACACGAACACGTCGTCGGCGAAGCGGTCGCCGCCCTCCTGGTTCTTGACGACCTCGTACGCCGCCTTCTCCACCGGGTTCATCGCGTCGAGTCGTTGCTGAAGGTCGGGAACGACGTTGAACGAGCCGAGATTCTGGAACGTGCGGCCGTCCAGGAAGCTGACGGTGCCCGAGGCACTGTTGCCGACCAACAGCACATCGCGCGCCGCACTTGCCTGGGCGGTAGCGTTCACTACCGCTCCCAGCGACACCGCCGTGCTCGCAGCGATCAGCAGAGCCCGCAGCCTCTTGCTCGGAATCGGCATCCCTACTCCTTTCCATGCCCCCCGATCAGCCAGTGACGGACGTGTTAAGTCTGGGTAACCGACCTCGCACAGCCAAGGCGTCGGCCGCCAACGTCCGGCGCGCCGACTGTCGTTCACGTACAACGGCCGGGCGGCGCGGAAGGGCTCAGCGGCCGGCCGGGCCGTCCGAGCCGGGCAGTGGATCGTGCTCCTTGCCCGTCTGGCCGCACATGCGGCACGGCTCGTCGACCCGGATCCAGCCGATCACCCCGCTGGGCTCACGGCTCGGCCGTTCCGGACGCCACCGGCCGGAGCCTTCGCAGAAGCGGCACGGCCAGTCGTCGCGATCGCACCAGTGGCAGGGCACGTTCCCGCACCGCGGCCGCATCGCCGGCGGGTCGGCCACGCTCATCGGCAGATCCCGCTTCCGTGGCACACGTGACAGCTCTCCACGCTGATCCTCCAGGTGACGGAGCCGTCGTCCTGCTGGTGCGGCCGTTCGTAGCTGACGCTGCCGGAGCCTCCGCAGTGCCCACAGGCAGGCGGTGCCTTGTCCGTCTCACCGCTACCGGTCATCCCGTCAGCATCGCGCACAACCTCCACCAGGGGAACCGGTTCGCGAAGCCTGCCCGCGGGCCTGAGACAATCGATCACGATGTATCGACTCCTGTATTCGCTGGTCCTCCGCCATCTGCCCGCCGAGGACGTCCACCGCGCCAGCATGGCCGGGCTGCGGGTCATCTCCATGATCCCGGGTCTGACCGGGCTGCTGCGCCGGTTGCTGGGGCCGCGCGACCCGGCGCTGAGCGTCAAGGCGCTCGGCCTGGAGTTCCCCGGCCCGCTGGGGCTCGCGGCCGGTTTCGACAAGGACGCCAAGGCCTACGACGCTCTCGGCGGCTTCGGCTTCGGCTTCGTCGAGATCGGCACGGTCACCGCGCGGGCCCAGCCGGGCAATCCGCGCCCCCGGCTGTTCCGTCTGGTCCCGGACCGGGCGATCGTCAACCGGATGGGCTTCAACAACCACGGCTCGGCGGCCGCGGCCGTACGGCTCCGGAACCGTAGGCCAGGAACGCTGCTCGGGGTGAACATCGGCAAGACCAAGGTGGTGCCCGAGGACGAGGCCATCGGCGACTACGTGGAGAGCACCGAGCGGCTCGCCGGATACGCCGACTACCTGGTCGTCAACGTCAGCTCACCCAACACCCCCGGCCTGCGCGACCTGCAGTCCGTCGAACGGCTGCGGCCGCTGCTCGGCGCGGTCCGGGAGGCGGCCGACCGGGTGACCGGTCGGCGGGTGCCGCTGCTGGTGAAGATCGCCCCGGATCTCGCCGACCGCGACATCGACGCCGTGGCCGGGCTAGCGCTCGAACTGGGGCTGGACGGCATCATCGCCACCAACACCACCCTCGGCCGGGAGGGACTGGCCAGCGACCCGGCACTGGTCTCGGAGGCCGGCGGGCTCTCCGGGGCGCCGCTGAAGGAGCGGTCCCTGGAGGTGCTCCGGCGGCTGCGGAGCCGCACCGAGGGCCGGCTGGTGCTCATCTCGGTCGGCGGCATCGAGAACGGCTTCGACGCCTGGGAGCGGATCCGCGCGGGCGCCACCCTGGTCCAGGGCTACACGGGCATGATCTACGGCGGGCCGCTCTGGGCCTACCGGATCCACCGGGATCTGAGCCGCCGGCTGAGCAGCAGTTCCTTCGCTACGCTCCAGGACGCGATCGGCAGGTGAAGGGGCCGCCCGTCACCTGCCGGTTCACCAGGCCGGCCGGCGGTACGGCTCCAGCCGGAAAACCCTGAGATATTTGAGGCTGTCCTCGGCTAGCCGGCGTCACCGAACTCGAAGAATCCATCGGCGATCAACTCCGGCAACACCCCGTGGGCATGCGCCCAGACCTGATCCTCCGATAGCCCGATCAACTGCGCAATTGCGCTCAGCAGTGGCTCGAGCGGGAGGGTTCCGTCACAGACTCCGGCCAGCGCCGCCTCGACCGTGCCGACCCCGGCCGCGCGGCGCAGTCCCCGGGTCTGGCGGAGCACGATCCGCTCCGGGTCCTCCGCTCCGGGCGGACCCACCTGCTCCTGTACGACTCCGGTGGCGGTGCGCAGCGGAGCCAGCGACGGGTCCAGCCGGGCCTCCACCAGCCCGCGCATCACTCGTTCCACGTAGCCGCCCACCGGCTGTTCGACGGCGTGCCGCAGTTCCTCGATCCGGTGACTCCGCCCGCCCTTGCGCAGCGTGATCCATCCGAATCCGATGCCGGTTACCCGGTGCCGTTCGAAAAGGTCCAGCCAGGCGTCGTAGCGCGCCACATACTCCGGGCTTCCCGTCTCGCAGGAGTCGCGCAGCCACAGTTCGGCGTATTCGGCCGGGTCCTGAACCTCCCGCTGGACCACCCAGGCGTCACAGCCGGTCTCACTCAGCCAGCCGCCGAGCCGCTCCTGCCAGTCTTCGCCGTCGATATGCAGCCAGTTGGCCAGAAACTGGCCCCAGCCACCCATGACGAGGTGCTCTGGTGCTCCGGTCACCAGCCGGCGGCAGACCTCGTCACCCGGCAACCCCGATTCCCGGTAGGTGAACCGGGGCGTCGTCCCGGGGGCCGCCTCCGGCGACACCACGAACGGCGGGTTGGAGACGATCAGATCGAAGGTGCGGTCCCGTACCGGTTCGAACAGCGATCCCCGCAGCGTTTCGACCTCGCCGGTCCCGGACAGCGCGAAGCTCAGCCGGGCCAGGTCCAGCGCCCGGGGGTTGACGTCGGTCGCGCAGATGCGGCTCGGCCTGCCCGCCCGCCGGCCCAGTGGGCGGGCCGCCAGGTGCAGGGCCTGCACCCCGGAGCCCGTCCCCAGATCGAGAACGTTGTCCACAGGCCTGTGGACAACGAGCTGGGCCAGATTGGCGGAGGCCCCACCGGCCCCGACGACATGATCGGGTGACAGGGAGTTCGCGGATCCGGGCCGTACCTTGAGGTCGGAGACGACGTACCCCAGATGCCGGCCGGGGTGGCCGGCGTCCTGCGGGCTCTCCAGCGGTTCGACGTGCAGGATGGCCCGGAGTTCGCCGCCCGAGCGCTCGGCCAGCCCCGCCGCGAGCAGGTCGTCGGCGCACGCCGCGTCGGCCAGATCGCCTTCCGGCACCGGAACCTGCAGCCAGAACAGCCTGGTCAGGGTCTCCAGCGCTGAACGGCCGCCGGTCGCCCGCAGCGCCGGGACGATCTCGTCGCGGGCCAGCGCCGCACCGGCCACCGGCCCGAGCAGTTCCCGTACCCCCGCGACCGTGTATCCCGCCCGGTCGAAGGCTTCCCGTACTCGCTTCACGGCGTCGTCCACCCGACCATCCTGCCGTCTCTGCACAGAGGTACGGACCGACCAGCAGACCGGCGGTTATCCACAGGCGGTGGACGAGAGTGGCTTAGGAGAAGTAGGCGGAGAAACCGTCGGCGAGGGACTGGGCGATGCGCTGGCGGAAGTTCGCGTCGCTCAGCTTGGCCGCGTCACCCGGGTTCTGCATGTTTCCGGTCTCGATGAAGACCTTGGGCACCGTCGACAGGTTGAGCCCGCCCAGGTCGTTCCGGACGTCGAGGGCGTTCTTGCCGGCGTAGGTGGAGTACGGGATCTGGGTGCCCTTGAGATAGGCGGCCCGCAGGGCCAGCGCCAGCCGGTTCGAAGACTTCACGGTCTTGTCCGTGTGGCCCTTGATCGGGGCGGGTTCGATGATGTGGAAGCCGTGGCCGCTCCTGGCCGCCCCGTCGGCGTGCACCGACAGTGCGGCATCGGCCTTGGCCCGATTACCGACCGCGGCCCGCTGGTTGATGCACGGGCCCACTCCGGTGTCGTTGTGCCGGGTGAGCACGACCTTCGCGCCCCGGCTCTCCAGGATCGTCTTCAGCCGGTTGGAGACGTCCCAGTTGAACGCATGCTCGGAGTAGCCGGCATCGGTCTCGGTTCCCGTGGTGTCGCATTCCTTGTAACCGGTGATGATGTACACCGGCTTGTTGATGATCTCGGGATGGGCGGCGTTGCCGCCGTTGTGCCCGGGATCGAGCGCGATGACCTTGCCGGCGAGCGGCTTGGCCTGCTTGCCCGTGTCCGCGGGCGCGCCGGCGGACGCCGCCGCCACCTGGCCACCGGCGGATTTCGCGGAACCACCACCACAGGCGCTCAGTGCGCCGAGCGAGGTCGCCATGATGGCGGCGTACACCACCGAGGACCTGAACCCGGCCGACAACCGGTCACTCCGCACGACCGAACCCCCCGTGACTTGCTCGTTACCAACCTAGCCAGTGTGCACGCGGTCAGCCGCGCGTCAAACCAAGTCGGCCTAAAACAGCCGGTCGGCCACTGTCCTGGATGGTCTGCCGGAGACGCCTGCCGGAGACCGTGCGGGCGGGACTCACCCCCCGTCCGCACAGCCTCAGAGCCTCACGACGAGTCCGGCTCAAGTGACGAGGACTCAGGTCCGGACCGTCTCCTCCTTGCCCAGCAGAGCGGCGAGGGCACGGGCCTCGTCCGCGTCCAGACCCAGCACCACGCGGGGACGTCCCCACGGATGGTCGATCGAGTGGGCCACGTAGCTGGCGACGGACTCCGAGACCTGTTCGGCCAACCCACGCGTGTGCCGCCAGCGCGACCACGCATGCTCCAACTCACTGGCCGCGCGCTGCGCGCACGACACCAACTCCGGATCACGCACGAAATAACCCCCCTGAGTGAACATGATCCAATCCGTGACCACCCGGCGGAGCCCCTGGCGCCCGGCCGCGACGTTTCCCCTCGTGCGGCCGGTGACGCGATCAGCCCCCACCCGCCGAACGGCTGGTGCAGTGAGACCATTAACGCGCCAGGGGCGGCTTTCGTCAGGTCGATCGCATGAGTTTTGAGCAGCCCGTTACCTGATGGGGCGGAAGATCGACCTTCTCTCGACCCAGCGGGTGTTCGGTAGCTCCCTCGTCGCTAAGCGCTTCCCCCGGCCACCGGACCGGTGGTCGCCCGGATCACCAGGTGCGGCACGACGAGAGTCTGCCTCGGCTCCCGGCCATGATCCTCGATCCGGGCGCACAGCAGTTCGGCGGCGACCCGGCCCATGTCCCGTCTGGGCTGATCAACGCTGGTGAGCGAGATGTGCCGGATCGCCGCGAGATGGGTGTTGTCGTAGCCGACGATCGAGACGTCGTCGGGAACCCGCAGGTTCAACTCGTCGGCGGCCGACAGCGCTCCGGTGGCGACCAGGTCGTTCGGGGCGAAGATCGCGGTCGGCCTCGGGTCGGAGGACAGCAGTTCGAGCGCGGCCCGGTATCCGCCCTCCTCGGTGAAGTCACCGGCCTGCACGACCACCTCGGCGGTGAGACCGTGCTGGGCCATCGCCGCCTCGTACCCGGACCGGCGGTAGCGCGCGGTGGTGGACCGGGTTCCCTCGATGTGCGCGATCCGCCGGTGCCCGAGGTCGACGAGGTGTTCCACGGCCAGCCGGGCTCCCAGCTCGTCATCGTCGACGACGATGTCGACACCCTCGACGTCACGCTCGCCGACCACCACGACCGGAACGCTGGCGGCCGCCTCCTTCAGGGAGTCCGGGACGACGCTGAGCAGGACGAGCCCGTCGACGCGCATCTCCAGGAAGGCCTCGACGGCCTCGGCCTCGAACAACGGATCCCAGCGGCCACTGCCGACGAGCATGCGCAGTCCTTCGCCGTGCAGGCTCTCCTGGAGGCCGTCGAGGAACTCGGCGAAGAAGGGGTTGTGCAGGTCTGCCACGAGTGCCCCGATGAGCCGCGTGCGCCCCTCGACCAGGCTGCGCGCCACGGCGTTGGGACGATAGCCGAGTTCCCGGGCCGCCGTGAGCACCGCCTGCCGGCGTCGCTCGCTGACGTGCGGGGAGCCTCTCATGACCAGAGAAACCAGGGATTTGGACACGCCGGCCCGCTCCGCGACATTGCGGATGGTCGGCTTGGGAGCACTCGCTTTGGGCACGACCGCATCCGCCCGTACGGCGGCCGGTGTCGTCTCACCGCCGGACCGTGGGTGGTCTGCTTCATCAGCTGACATGGCTCTCCTGTCGGGGGGAACTGCAGGGCCTGCCGCCTTACGTCAATCGCGCGGCCGTTGGCTCGCGCCCACGAGACCTCGCTTCGGAGAAGATGCCATGATGCCCCCTTCAGAGTCCAAACCGCGCGCAACCCTGAGTAACGGACAGCCGTCAATAGGGGTTCGGGCGGGGGCCCGACTGGTTGAATGATCAAACTACGCACTCGCCGTGACGGCCCAAGCACCCTGACCTCGGATACGCTTCCCAGGTGGGTGATCGCGTAATCGCCGGTAACAACTCCGGCGAACATCGGACTTCGGCCGCCCAGCGTGGTCAGCGGGGAAGGCGTCGACTCAGCGTCGCGGAGCGGCGGGATGAGCTGATCGAGGCTGCGTTGGAGCTCTTCAGCCACCGCAATCCCGAAGAGGTCTCCATCGATGACGTGGCCGCGGCGGCCGGTGCCTCCAGAGCACTCGTCTACCACTATTTCGGCGGTAAGCAGGAGCTTTACCTCGCCGCTCTGCTCAGCGCCGCCGACCAACTCGGTGTCCTGCTCGAACCCCCCACGCAGGGCAGGCCGCTGGACCGGCTGCGGATCTCACTGGGCCGCTACTTCGATTTCGTCGAAGACCACGCGCCGGGATTCACCGCTCTGTTGCGTGGCGGCCTGACCAGCCGAAGCGGTGAGGTCGGGGAGATCATCGACCGGATCCGGCAGCTGTTGCTCTCCCGGATCCTGCTGGCGTTCGGGATCGACGAGCCGGGCCCTGTGCTGAGAATCACACTGCGATCGTGGATGTCCGCGGTCGAGACGGCGGGCCTGGACTGGCTGGAACACCGGGACCTGTCCCGCGACGAACTCGAGCGCCTGCTCGTGGATCAGCATGTCGTGCTGCTGGAGGTCGCCGGCCGGCATGATCCCGAGGTCGCCGCGATGTTCCAGCGGCTCGGCAACGAGGAGTTCGGCTCGAGCGGCCGCTGACGGTCAAGACCCTGATGGCGGTCGATCGCTGGCCGGGTCTCGTGGTTCGAGCAATGATGCGGTCTACACAGAGCCCCGCCTGCGCCCGGACATGTCGAACCACGTCCGGACACCGACGGGGCATCTGCGAAACCTCCCGGCCGTGCTGGCCCGGGTCACGCTTGCCGCCCCCCCATCTCGGTATGCGTTTCGGCAAGCGATATGCCTCAGCCCAGCAGGCTGAAGCAGCCAACCATGTATTGCCCGCTCCTACTCCGAGCGCTGCTGCGGGATTCCCGCCAGCAGCGCCCGCACCTCAGCCTCGCGGTAGCGACGGTGTCCCCCTAGAGTGCGGATGGATGTCAACTTGCCCGCCTTCGCCCACCGCGTAACGGTCTTGGGGTCGACGCGGAACATCGTCGCCACCTCCGCCGGCGTCAGCAGGGGCTCGGCCTCTGGCGTACGTGCTGACATGTTTGCGGCCTCTCCTCCGTGGACCGATGACAGCGATCCTGCGATTCATCTTCGCGCGGTCACGATGTCCTCTATGGCCCGAAAGAGCCACTATGACATCACAACGTGTAACCATGCCACCACTGAGCGCAACATGCAAGTCCCTGGCTGTAACTTCTATGTTCGTGGTGACTGCGTCACGCTGCGTGAGTCTAGCGACACGTATGGTCGCATCGCGCGGAGATTCGGGAAGTTTGTTTTAGTTCGCCGATTCGAGGGCCCGTATCAGCCGCCATCGAGTGAAGAATCTGGCGTACATCGCGACGGTGAGTTCCCGTTCGCCCTGCTCCATCCCGGCGAGCGCCGCGGCGACCTCCGTCACCGACTCGTCGGTGCGAAGGGCCTGGTCATCGAGCAGATGCACCAGCCCGCCGTAGTCGAGTTCGACCAGCGCCAGTGGGTGAAACTCGGTCAGCCATCGGCCCAGCGCCTCCACCTGGCCGTAGATCAGACCCTCGCCGAGGGTCGCACGGACGATCATGATCGCCTTGAAGACGCGCCGACGCGCATGTGCCATCGAGGTGACATAAATGAGCGTGCGTGTCGGGAGCGCCGTCGGCGGTGGCGAGAGGCCCGGGGACGGCGCGCCGCGCCCGGCGGGGCGGGCCGGCGGTGCCGCACCGGTGTCCGGCGGCGGCCCCAGCGTCAGCCAGCGCTCGGCCACGGTGAACGGCATGAACCAGGCCACCGGCACCTGCCAGGTGCTCGACTGGATGTACGGCCGGATGGTGGCGTACCGGCGTTTCCACTGCTCGAAGTCCTCCGTCGCGCGGCCCGCCACGTCGTCGGGGACGAACGGCCGGGTGCCTCCGGCCGGTGCGGTGTCCCGGAACCGGTCGAACGCCACCCAGGACCTCAGCCGCGTCTGCCAGGGGCAGATGAACGTCTCCCCCTCCCAGCGCCGCACGTAGGCGTGCGGGCTCTCGCCGGCCGGCACCACCACCGGCGGCCGTGCGGCCAGCCGCCGCACCGCCTGCAGATGCTCCTCGCCCAGCGCCGACACGCGGCGTGGCCGGTCATCGGACTCCGCGTAGCGCGCCCAGCCCGACCGCTCGGGCTCCGCGAACGCGGTCAGCGGCTCGTATACCCGGAGGTACGCGGCGTAGGGCAGCACATGCGCATCGTGGCACGCCAGGCACACCTAGGCTGACCCTGAGACTGAAGGGAGTCACGACCGTGACAAATGTCTTCGCGGAGCCCCACAAGGGCATGCCGCTCAGAGGTGACACCCCCCCTGGCACCCCAGGCGCTTCGCGTTTCGGAGCACACGAACAGGTCGTTTTCTGCCAGGACGAGGCGAGCGGCCTGCGCGCGATCATCGCGATCTACTCGACCGCGCTGGGCCCGGGGCTCGGGGGCACCCGCTTCTACCCCTACGGGTCCGAGGACGAGGCGCTCGCCGACGTCCTCAACCTCTCCCGGGCCATGGCGTACAAGAACGCGCTCGCCGGGCTCGACCTGGGCGGTGGCAAGGCCGTCATCATCGGTGATCCGGCCACCGACAAGTCCGAGGCGCTGCTGCGGGCGTACGGCAGGTTCATCCAGTCACTGGGCGGCCGCTACTACACCGCCTGCGACGTCGGCACCTACAGCGAGGACATGGACCTCATCGCCCGCGAATCCGGCTATGTCACCGGTCGTACGGAGGCGCACGGCGGAGCCGGGGACTCCTCGGTCCTGACCGCCTACGGGGTCTTCCAGGGCATGCGCGCGGCCGCCCAGCACGTCTGGGGCGAGCCCACCCTGCGCGGCCGCCGGGTCGGCGTCGAGGGAGTGGGCAAGGTCGGCCACCGGCTCGTGGAACACCTGCTCGAGGACGGCGCGGAGGTCCTCGTCTGCGACGTGAGCGCCGCCGCGCTGGACCGGGTACGGTCCCGGCACCCCCAGGTGGCCGTCGTGGCCGACAACTCCGCGCTGGTCCGCTCCGAACTCGACGTCTACGCGCCGTGCGCGCTCGGCGGCTCGCTCGACAACGAGACCGTCGGTGTCCTGTCCGCCCAGGTGATCTGCGGCGGGGCCAACAACCAGCTCGCCCACACCGGCATCGAGAAGCAACTCGCCGATCGCGGCGTGCTCTACGCCCCCGACTATGTGGTCAACGCCGGAGGGGTGATCCAGGTGGCCGACGAGATCGAGGGCTTCTCCATGGACCGGGCACGGGCGAAGGCCGGCGGGATCTTCGACACCACCCGGCGGATCTTCGCACTCGCCGCCGACGAGGGCGTACCCCCCGCGGTGGCGGCCGATCGGCTGGCCGAGCAGCGCATGTCAGGCATCGGACGTTTGCGGGGTATCTGGCTGGACGGCTGAATATCTGCCACTCGCCGGGAAGATTCCTTCCGGGGGCAGGTCAACGCAGGTCCCGACACCTACTAGACTGACGTCCTCCACAGCAAGCGATGCGCCTCCGCGCAGACGACGTACCGAGACGGGCGCAAAACGGGTACGGTTGTACTCGTAGCCTGCGCACGGCTCAACCCGTCAGTGCGTGTGCGTACGCGAGCGTAGATGGGGCCGACGAAGCCCTGACCATCGAGGGGGTCGAGCCAATGGGTCGCGGCCGAGCCAAGGCCAAGCAGGTGAAGGTTGCCCGCCAGCTGAAGTACAACAGCGGCGGCACTGACCTCGACCGCCTGAAGAACGAGCTGGGAGTCGCCGAGTCAGCCGAGGATGACTCTTACGACGCCCTGACTGACAAATACGCTGATTACGCCGACGACTACGGCGCGGACGAGCCCAGGGACGGCACGTCCGGTCGCTGAGCCACCGGCCCGATTGCGCCACTGCCCGCCTGTTGGCCGGGCAGTGGCGCTTCTGGATCAGGGCGCGGTCAGGGCGCGCTGAATGCCGGGCTCCCGCGGGCCCAGGAGGCGCGGCCTCGGATGGGCCACCAGGTCACCGACCGCCTTGACCGAGGCGACCACCTCGCGGGCATAGCCGTATTCGGTCGTCTGGTGATCCATCGGGTAGGTGTCGTGGCCGACACCGTAGGTCTCGATGCCCACGGACCGGCACAGTGCCACCGCCCGTGGCAGGTGGAACTCCTGGGTGACGACGATCGCCCGCTTCACGCCGAAGATCTCTTTGGCCCGCGCGCAGGAGTCCCAGGTGTCGAAACCGGCATAGTCCAGCACGATCCGCTCGGCCGGCACGCCGTCCGCCACCAGGAAGTCCCGCATGGCCGACGGCTCGTCATAGCCCTTGCGGCTGTTGTCCCCGGTGACGAGAATCGCCCGCACCTTGCCGCGCCGGTAGAGATCCACCGTCGTGCGCAATCTCCCCGCCAGGAACGGCGACGGCTTGGCGCCCTCCAGCCCGGCACCCAGCACGATCGCCACCGGTGCCGCTGGGACCGTGGCCGCCGTCAGCCGGTAGGGGCCGGTGCTGGCGTACATCCACGCCGTCGGGGCGGCCACCGCGTAGAGTCCCAGCCCGGCCAGCACCGTCAGCGGTCCCGCACCCCGGCGTACGCCCCTCACCAGCCTCGACAGGCGAACTCGCACTTCGATCACATCGGATGAGACGCGCGCACCGAACGCGAAGTTCGTCCCATTCGCCAATGTGACCATGAAACGCCTCAGACGAGGCGGGCCGTACCGGTGCCATCGGTGATCTCGCCGAGGACCCAGGCGGGCACGCCACGGGCGGCGAGAAGCTTCAGGGCGCCCTCAACGGCCTCAGGAGCCACAATGGCGGCCATACCCACACCCATGTTGAACGTCTTGTCCATATCGGCCTGTGCGACGTCTCCGTGCGCCTGAAGCACGGAGAAGACCGGCGGCGGGGTCCAGGACGATCGCCGCAGCACGGCGTCGGCCGTGCCGGGCAGTGAGCGGGCCAGGTTGGCCGTGAGCCCCCCGCCGGTGATGTGCGAGAAGGCGTGCACGCCGCCGGCCTCGATGAGGGTCAGGCAGTCGAGGGCGTAGATGCGGGTGGGGGTGAGCAGTTCCTCGCCCGCGGTCCGGCCGAACTCGGCGACGTCGGACTCCAGCGACAGCGACGAGGATCGCAGGATGTGCCGGACGAGGGAGTAGCCGTTGGAGTGGATGCCCGACGAGGCCAGGGCGAGCACCACGTCGCCCGCGGCCACCCGCTCGGGGCCCAGCAGCCGGTCGGCCTCGACCACGCCGGTGCCGGCACCCGCCAGGTCGAACTCGTCCGGCTCCAGCAGGCCGGGGTGCTCGGCCGTCTCGCCGCCGACCAGGGCGCATCCGGCCAGCGCGCAGGCCTCGGCGACCCCGCCGACGATGTCGGCGACCCGCTCCGGGACGACCTTGCCGCAGGCGACGTAGTCGGTCATGAACAGCGGTTCGGCGCCGCAGACCACCAGGTCGTCGATCACCATTCCGACCAGGTCGTGCCCGATGGTGTCGTAGATCCCCAGCCGCCGGGCCAGGTCGACCTTGGTGCCCACCCCGTCGGTCGAGGTGGCGAGCAGCGGCCGCCGGTACTTCAGGAGGGCCGAGGCGTCGAAGAGCCCGGCGAAACCACTGGAGTCATCGACCACCTCGGGCCGCCGGGACGCCGCGACCCGGGACTTCATCAGCTCGACCGCACGCTCACCCGCCGCGATGTCGACCCCGGAAGCCTCATATGTGTTCAATTGCGCTCGCTCCGCTCCCGCCGCGCGCGGCCGTCACCGCTTCAGGACTCCTTCGAGGACGTGCTTGCCGCGGGCGTCATGGTCGACGGGGATGGGGTAGACGCCGTCGAAGCAGGCCCGGCAGAGCTTGTCCTTGGGCAAACGGGTGGCCTCGACCAGTTCGTCCAGCGAGATGTAGCCGAGGGAGTCGGCGCCCAGCGAGGCACGGATCTCCTCGACGGACAGATTGCCGGCGATCAGCTCGGCACGGGTGGCGAAGTCGATGCCGTAGAAGCAGGGCCAGGACACCGGCGGGCTGGAGATCCGTACATGCACCTCGGCGGCGCCGGCCTCACGCAGCATGCGGACGATGGCCCGCTGGGTGTTGCCGCGCACGATCGAGTCGTCCACGACGACCAGGCGCTTGCCCTCGACGGCCTCGCGCAGCGGGTTGAGCTTGAGCCGGATGCCCAGCTGGCGGATGGTCTGGGACGGCTGGATGAAGGTCCGGCCCACGTAGGAGTTCTTGACGAAGCCCTGGCCGTAGGGGATCCCGGAGGCCTCGGCATAGCCGATCGCGGCCGGGGTGCCCGACTCCGGGGTCGGAATGACCATGTCGGCCTCGACGGGATGTTCACGCGCCAGCCGCCGGCCCACCTCCACCCGGGTGGCCTGCACGCTGCGGCCGGCGATGGTGGTGTCCGGCCGGGCCACGTAGACGTACTCGAACAGGCAGCCCTTGGGCCGGGGGTCGGCGAAGCGCTGTGAGCGCACCCCGCGTTCGTCGATGGCGAGCAGCTCGCCGGGCTCGACCTCCCGGACGAACACGGCCCCGACGATGTCCAGCGCGGCGGTCTCGGAGGCGACCACCCAGCCGCGCTCCAGTTTGCCCAGCACCAGGGGCCGGATGCCCTCGGGGTCACGCGCCGCGTACAGGGTCCGCTCGTCCATGAAGACCAGGGAGAACGCGCCGCGGGTGACCGGCAGGATCTCCGAGGCGGCGGCCGCCGGCCCACCGGGGCGGGTGGCCAGCAGCGCCGTGAGGACCTCGGTGTCGCTGGTGGCGGTCAGCTCGCCGGGCGCCAGCTTGGCCGCCAGCTCCGGGGTGTTGATCAGGTTGCCGTTGTGCGTGAGGGCCAGGCTGCCCGCGTCGTTGGACCGGAACGTCGGCTGGGCGTTCTCCCAGGTCGGCGAGCCGGTCGTGGAATAGCGGCAGTGGCCGACCGCGACATGCCCGCGCAGCGTGTTCAGCACCGACTCGTCGAACACCTGCGCGACCAGGCCCATGTCCTTGAAGACCACGATCCGGGCGCCGTCGCTGACCGCGATGCCGGCGGACTCCTGGCCGCGGTGCTGGAGGGCGTAGAGCCCGAAGTAGGTCAGCTTGCTGACCTCCGCGCGCTGTGCTTCATCGGGCGGAACCCATACGCCGAAGACCCCGCAGGCGTCCTGCGGGCCGTGGTCCGAAGGGTCCAGGTCGTGGCTCAAACGTCCGTCACCATGGGGCACGTGACCAGTCTAAGCGGGGCACTCACCTGCTTTGATCGGGGCAATCCATTAATGGACCTTTGCCGTCGCGGGAACCTCTGCTGCCGCCTCCCCTCACCGTGACCCGGAACCCTGGGAGCCGACACTTTGGAGGTGCTTGATGACGACGATGCCCGGCTACCGGCCGCACGTGACCACGCCCCCCCAGCGGCGGGGGATGGGGACCGCTTCGGTCGTCCTGGGCGTGGTGGCGGTCCCACTGGCCCTGCTGGTCGGGCTGGGCGCCGTACCGGCCGCGATCGGGCTGGGGGTGGGGATCGCCGGAGTGACGCGCCAGCGGGACCGTGGCCGGGCCGTGGTGGGCATCGTGGTGTGCGCGCTGGCTCTGTTGCTCGCGCTCGGGGTGCTCTCCTGGTTCCTGAGCCGGGCCGCCGAGTGCGGTGACGTCGCCCGCTACCCGGACCGCACGGCGCGGCGGCTGTGCATCGAGCGGGAGTTCCCCTTCGCCCGTACGAACCAGAGCCCTCAGTCCAGCAGAGCGCGTACGGCTTCGCCGGTGAGCGCCGTCGCGTACATCCGCAGATCGTCCAAGAGGCCCGCGAATCCAAGCCCGGTGGGGTCCCGGCCGAGGTAGATCGGGCCGGCCGGCGTCACGACGGGCTGCTCGAGCCGTACGGCGGTGTCGAGCTCGCCGTTGACGTAGACGTACATCTCGTCCGGGTCCACGACCAGCGCGACATGCGTCCACACTTCGACCTCCAGCCGCCTGCTGTCGGCGAATTCCGGCCCTTTGGCGGTGAACAGCTGCACCCGCAGCCGCAGATCGTCGGGGTAGAACCAGATGCCCAGGCCACGGGCGTCGTGCTCGGCGACCGACTTGTAGAGGACCCCGCGCCACTCACCCGTGGGCGGCTCCATGACGTTGATATAGAACGCGATGCTGAAGCCGAACAGCTGGCTCAGCACCAACTGCGGCGCGGCGGGGATGATCGCCCGGCCCGAGCCGTCGAAGCTCAGCGCGCCGCCGCTCCGGCCCGGCACCACGGCCACGGCCTGGTCCAGCGTCGCCGTCAGCCCGCTCCCGGTGGAGTCGGCTGCCGACCGGCCCTCGATCGTGTCGGCGTCGAACGTCCAGTGCGCGGTGAGCATGGCTTCACCTCCTCGAGAAGCCCAACTCGTTCCCACACGCTGACACCGCACACCAAATCAGGCAAGACAACATTGGACCCAATTGCCAATAGCCCTGGTAGTAGCCCTGGTAGTCCGGGCAAGCGGTGGGATCACGGGAGCGGGAGTGGGAGGTGGGCCGACAGGTCGGCACGGGAGCCGCTGGCCCGGATGCGCCCATCGTGCAGGGCCTGCGCCCACTTCGCCCGCCCGGTGGCCAGTGCCAGCCAGGTCGCCGCGTCCATCTCCACCACGTTGGGCGGGGTGCCGCGGGTGTGCCGCAACCCCTCGACACACTGAACGGCGGCGTAGGGCGGGATGCGTACCTCCACCGACTTGCCCGGCGCGGCCGCCACCAGAAGATCGAGCAGGAACCGCACGGCGGCCTTCTCGATGACGCGGTGCGGCTCGGCGCCGGAGTCGTAGGCGGCCAGCACCGCGTCCAGGGAACCTCGCCGCAGCGCGGCTGGATCGTCGGGGCCGATGTATGGCCGCCGGCCGAGTTCGGCCAGCTGGGCGTCGAGTGCCGCCCGGGTGAGAACCCGGCTCTGGGAACGTGACATCGCGCTGGACCCTACCGAATTCTTGTGGATCGGGACTCGGCGCGATAACGATGACGCTACTCTTGGCCGAGTCCGGCATGATTCCTTACAGTTCACTGTTATTCGATCGGTGACTCGCCGCCACCCGGGCGGCAGGCCGATCGGCACGGCCGAATCCCGCCCCCCACGGGAACCGGGGACCCAACGTTATCTGGGGTGAATCCGCAGTTCGCTGCGCTAGGGCGCCTCCGGCCCGAACCCGTCAGCTAACCCGGTAGGCATCGAGGAGAGGAGAGCGTGTGCAGCCCCCCACCTCCCAAGAGCCAGAGGTGCGCCCCCATGGCTCCGCCGTCCGCCGCCGTACCGGCGCGATTCTGGTGACCCTGGTCGGCGCGCTGTTGCTGATCCCCGCCGCTTCCGGCGCCGCCGCCTCCCCCTCCTCGCTGGCGTCACAAGCCGCGGTGAGTCCTGTCAGCAGTCCCGGCAACTCTGACAAGCTGGACAAGCTCTCCAAGCAGATCAAGGCGCTGGAGAAGAAGTACGGCGACGACTTCGCGCAGCTGCGTGATGCCAAGTGGGCCGCCGAGCAGGCGATCAAGAAGTCGAAGTCACTGCAGCAGGATCTGGCCGGCGCCCGTGTCCTGGTCGCTCAGATCGCCGCCTCGCAGTACATCAGCAGCGGTGTCGACCCCACCGTTTCCATGCTCTCCACCGACGATCCGTCCGGTGTCCTCGACGGCGCCACGCTGGCCAGTCATCTGACCCGCAACCGTGCCGCCAAGGTCAACCAGATCCAGTCTCTGATCAGTCAGCAGGACCAGGCCCGTAAGGAAGCCGTAGCCAAGATCGCCGGGCTCCAGCAGAACATCACGGACCTGCTGGGCCAGAAGAGCCGGATGCAGAGGCTGATCAACAAGTACAAGCCGTCCTCCCCGCTGGTCGGGGCGAGCGGGCTCACCGGCCGCATGATCCAGGTCCGCGGCGAGGTCGACAGCCGGTTCGGCCCGTTCCCGGTGATCGGCTGCCTGCGCCCGGGCGATCCGCAGGACCACGGCACCGGTCGTGCCTGTGACTTCATGGAGAGCACCGGCGGCGTCATGCCGACCGCCGACCGGATCGCCCACGGCACCCAGGTGGCCGCCTGGGTGATCGCCAATGCCTCCCGGCTCGGCGTCAAGTACGTCATCTGGCGCCAGCGCATCTATGACATGCGCAGCCCTGGCTGGCGGGCCATGTCGGATCGCGGCGGCATCACCGCCAACCACTTCGATCACGTCCACGTCTCGGTCTTCTGACCCGGGGAACACCCGAAGGCCCGGCCGGAGATCGGCCGGGCCTTCGTGCTGCTCGGGTCCTGCCCGAGTCCTGCCCGTTGCGTCAGCTGACGTAACGGGGAAGGGTCGCCTCGTGGGACTCGCGGAGCTCAGCGAGCGAGATCGAGAACAGCGGCTGTCCGTCGGCCGCCCCCAGGACGGTCAGCGAGTCTCCGCCGACCACGCCGAGCGGGGCCACCGGCACCCCGGCCTGCTCGCAGAGGGCCATGACCCGCTTCTCATTGCCGGGCCGTACGGCCACGACGGCCCGGGCCACCGACTCGCTGAACAGCGTCACGAACGGGTCTCCGGGCAGCGTCACCCGGCAGCCGAGCCCGCCGCGCAGGCAGGACTCGACCAGTGCCTGCGACAGACCACCGTCGGACAGGTCGTGCGCGGCGGCCAGCAGGCCGTCCCGGGCGCCCGAGATCAGCACCGACGCCAGCGCCGCCTCG
Source organism: Streptosporangiaceae bacterium (assembly GCA_025964695.1). Classification (GTDB taxonomy): domain Bacteria; phylum Actinomycetota; class Actinomycetes; order Streptosporangiales; family Streptosporangiaceae; genus Actinomadura_E. The sequence goes on from JAOPYK010000030.1 coordinate 30,092, forward strand.
GCGGCCAGGTCCACCAACGGCGGCAGCCCGCCCAGATGGGCGTAGACGACGTGCGCCCATTCCGATCCGCCGAACTCCTCGCGGGTATCGCCGAGCAGCAGCAGCGTGGATCCCTCGGACGCGAACGCCATGGACACCCGGCGGCGTACGTCGTCGTGCACGCCCAGCACGCCGACGACCGGCGTCGGGTTGATCGGCGTGGTGCCGGTCTGGTTGTAGAAGCTCACGTTGCCGCCGGTCACGGGCACGCCGAGCGCCTGGCACGCGTCCGCGAGCCCTTCCACCGCCCGGGAGAACTCCCACATGACGCCCGGGTCCTCGGGCGAGCCGAAGTTGAGGCAGTTGGTCACCGCGAGCGGCCGGGCACCGGTGGTGGCGACGTTGCGGTAGGCCTCGGACAGGGCGAGCTGGGCCCCGGCGTAGGGGTCGAGCCGCGTGTAACGCCCGTTGCCGTCCAGGGACAGGGCGACGCCCAGATGACCACCGCCCTCCTGCGGCTCCTGGGATTCGTCCCCCCGGGCCAGCAGGGCGTCGTCGAGCCGGATGACGCCGGAGTCCTCCGGCATGGCCAGCACGGTGTTGCCCAGCACATAACGGTCGTACTGCGAGGTCACCCACTCCTTGGAGGCCAGGTTGGGTGAGGCGGCCAGCCACAGCACGGTCCGGCGGAGCTCGTCGGCGTTGGATGGGCGGTTCAGCCGTCCCGGAGTCTCGGCCTGCAGGGCCCCGAGCTCGGGCGGCGGGGAGATCGGCCTCTCGTAGACGGGGCCCTCGTCCGCGGCGGTCTTCGGCGGCAGGTCGACGATGACCTCGCCGTCCCAGGTCATGACCAGCCGGTCAGTGTCGGTGACCTCACCGATGACGGTCGCGGGGATGTCCCACTTGGCGCAGACCTCCAGGAAACGGGCCTCGTTCTCGGGCGAGACGACCGCCATCATGCGTTCCTGCGACTCGCTCATGAGGATTTCCTCGGGGCGCAGGGTGGCGTCGCGCAGCGGAACCGCGTTGAGGTCGACGTGCATGCCGCCGGCGCCGGCCGCGGCCAGCTCGGTGGTCGCACACGAGACGCCGGCGGCACCGAGGTCCTGGATGCCGACCACGAGATCCTCGTGGAACAGCTCCAGACAGCACTCGATGAGCAGCTTCTCCATGAACGGATCGCCGACCTGCACCGACGGCCGCTTGTGCTGCGATTCCTCGCCGAAGGTGGCGCTGGCCAGCACCGAAGCGCCGCCGATGCCGTCCGGGCCGGTGAGCGAGCCGAAAAGGATCACCTTGTTGCCGGGGCCGGGGGCCTTGGCGAGCTGGATGTCCTCATGCTTGAGCACGCCGATGCACAGCGCGTTGACCAGCGGGTTCGCCAGGTAGCTACGGTCGAAGACGACCTCACCGCCGATGTTGGGCAGGCCCAGGCAGTTGCCGTACCCGGCGATCCCCGCCACCACGCCCGGCAGCACCCGGCCGGTGTCCGGGGCATCCGCGGGGCCGAACCGCAGCGAGTCCATCACGGCGACCGGCCGGGCGCCCATCGAGATGATGTCGCGGACGATGCCGCCGACTCCGGTGGCCGCGCCCTGGTAGGGCTCGACGTACGACGGGTGGTTGTGCGACTCGACCTTGAAGGTGACCGCCCAGCCCTGGCCGACGTCGACGACCCCGGCGTTCTCTCCCATGCCGACCAGCAGCGCGTCGGACTTGGGGGCCTTGTCGGCGAACTGGCGCAGGTGGACCTTGGAGCTCTTGTAGGAGCAGTGCTCGCTCCACATGACCGAGTAGATGGCCAGCTCGGACGCGGTGGGCCTGCGGCCCAGGATGTCCTGGACCCGCTGGTACTCCTCATCGTTCATACCGAGCTCGGCGTACGGCAGCGCCTGGCCGGGCGTCCGCGCGGCGACGGCCACCGAGTCGACCTGCTGTACGGGTCGTACGGGTTGTACGGGTTGTACGGGTTGTACGGGTTGTACGGGCTGCTGCGCGGGCTCGGGCTCCGGTGCGGAGTGCGCTGGCACGTCGCCGGAGGCCTCGGAGGCTCCGTCATCCGCCCGGGGCTCCACACCCCGCGCGCGGTCCTCGAACTCGGTGTCGTTCCCCGAGGGGGGCTCGGTCCCCCGCACATCCCCCGGAACTTCTACGTTCACGCGTTGACCAGCCTTTTGACGATCGAAGTGAAGAAACCGAGGCCGTCGGTGGTGGGCCCGGTCAGGGATTCCACGGCGTGCTCGGGGTGCGGCATCAGCCCGACCACGTTGCCGGCCTCGTTGGTGATGCCGGCGATGTCGTTGAGCGAGCCGTTGGGGTTGACGTCGAGGTAACGGGCGACGACCCGGCCCTCCTCCTCCAGCAGCGCGAGGGTGTCCGGAGCGGCGACATACCCGCCCTCGCCGCTCTTCAGCGGTACGACGATCTCCTGACCCTCGGAGTACTCCGAGGTCCACACCGTCTCGGCGTTGTCGACCCGCAGCCGTTGGTCGCGGCAGACGAAATGCAGGCTGGAGTTACGGCTGAGCGCGCCCGGCAGCAGATGGGACTCGCAAAGGATCTGGAAGCCGTTGCAGATGCCGAGCACCGGGAGCCCGTCCTTCGCCGCGGGCACCAGCTGCTCCATGATCGGCGCGAACCGGGCGATGGCCCCGCAGCGCAGGTAGTCCCCATAGGAGAAGCCACCGGGCAGGATGACGGCGTCGACGCCCCGCAGGTCATGGTCCGCGTGCCAAATCGACACGGGCTCGGCACCGGCCAGCCGCACGGCCCGCGCCGCGTCACGGTCATCCAGCGAACCTGGAAAGGTGATGACGCCCACCCGGGCAGCGTTCATGTGGTGTTCCTCCGACGGTGTTCGTCTGAACTCGGTTGATCCGGAACTCGGCGGTGAAGCCTCACTATGCGTCCGCAGAGCGTGAGACGACGGGGTCGCGCACCGATGAGCCCCCCGCGATACCCCGATTTTACCTGGCGCTATGCACCAGTTCGCGCTCGAGACGCCGGATCAGCGCTTCGTCCTCCCAGGTCAGTTGCTTGTGGAGGTATACAGCCGTGCCCTCGTCCAGCCGGGTGTCGAAGCTCACCTCGTCCACCAGCGCCCGCATGATCGAGATTCCCCGGCCGGACTCCGCGTCCCAATGAGCCCGCGCGTCGGCCACCTCGTGGAAACCCTGTCCCATATCCACGATCTTCAACACACACCTATCGCCATCGATAACGGCGATCACTTCATATTCCTTGGTCGTCTCCGCATGCTGGACGACATTGGTGCAGGCCTCGGAAGTGGCGACAAGAATGTCCGCGACGCAGTCCTCCGACACTCCCAGACCGCGCAGCGCGTCCCCGAGTACCCGGCGAATCACCGGAATGCTCAACGCTTCGCGAGGCAGTGTGAGCGAGAACTTCATGTCCACCGGCCACCCTCTCTGTTGACCGGCCAAATCGGAGATCGACTCCGACCGCGGCCCTTGGAAAACACCGACGGAGCTATCACTTCCCCCGGCGAATCTTCCGTAATCGTTAGAGTGACCGGCCTCGTAGTGAACTCTCGGCGCTCAAGTGGCCACAGAGCTGATCGGTTTATTCGGTCGTCCGAGGTCCGGGCCGCATGGAACGGACCAACGGCGTCAGTCGCGGAATTATTCGACGCGCAACTCGAAGGTCTCGATCACCGGATTCGCGAGCAGCGTCTCGGCGATCTTCCGGACTCGGTCCAGTGCGGCCTCATCTGCGTGGCCTTCCAGTTCGATCTCGAACCGCTTGCCTTGCCGCACACCGGTGATGCCCTCGAAACCCATCTGTGGCAGCTTCCTGGCGATGGCCTGCCCCTGCGCGTCGGAGATCTCCGGCTTGAGCATGACATCGACGACAACGCGTGCCACGGCCCGCCCCCCTTGCTGATCAGCGGATTCTCGTACGGCATGGAAGCGTACGGCACCCGGCCCCACAACCCTAAAACCGCCCGGGGCCGATATACATGTGCACAGACGCGTGTCTCACCGATGGCCATGTCTCTGCCCCCATGCCCCCTGACCCCCCATGCGGCGCCCCGATGGCCGGGTGCCGCACCTCGGAGAGGGAGACCCCCCACATGCGCAGCGACGATCTGTCCCAGGCCGAGCGCACCCTGTGGGAGGCGTTCACCCATGGCGAGTCCGTGGACCTGTCCAGCGGAAACGCGGCCTTCGACGATCCCGCCCAGTCCGACCGCTGGGGCTCCGACCGGGTGATCCGGGCCGAGGTGCTGGTGGCCCTCCTGCTCGGCGCCCAGGAGCCCGAGGCCGGCCAGGTCGCGGCCGTACGGCTGACGGGGGCGCGCATCGTGGGGTCGCTGAACCTGGGGCACGCGGACGTGACCGTGCCGCTGGCACTGACCGGGTGCTCCTTCGACGAGGCACCGCACCTGTACTGGGCGCGCCTGCACAGCGTGCACATCATGCGCTGCCGGTTGCCGGGCCTGGTCGCCTCCGGAGCGCGAATCGACGGGCATCTGTGGCTGGAGGGCAGCCATATCTCCGGCGGCCTGTGGCTGGACGGAGCGCACATCACCGGCATCCTCAACCTGAGCGCCGCCCACCTGTCCAATCCCGGCGGTGACGCGCTGCTGGCCGACCGGCTGAACGTGGACGCCAACGTCTACTGCGACACCGGCTTCACCGCCGACGGGGAGGTACGCCTGCCGGGCGCCACCGTCGGCGGTCAGCTGATCTTCCGGGGTGCCAAACTGCGCAACCCGTCCGGCGCCGCACTGTACGCCAGCCGCCTCCAGGTGGCCGCCAACGTGTTCTGTGACGGCGGGTTCACCGCCCAGGGCGAGATCCGGCTGCGCGGCGCCCGGGTCGGCGGGTATCTGTCCCTGGTCGGCGCCGTCCTCACTCATCCGGACCGTACGGCGCTGAACGCCGATGACCTGGCGGTCGAGACCGACGTCTACTGCTCTGACGGGTTCCAGTCCACCGGCGCGGTGAGCTTTTCCGGAGCGCGGGTCGGCGGGCAGCTCAGCTTCCAGGGGGCCCGGCTGTCGAATCCGTCGAGTCCATCGTCGCCGGAGCACGACGGGGTGGCGCTGAGCCTGCAGCGGCTCCAGGCCGAGGAACTGCTCCTGCGCCCGTCCGAGCAGATCAGCGGGGTCGTGGAACTGGCGTATGCCAAGATCGGGCTGCTCCGCGACGATCCCGCCACCTGGCCGTCCCGGATGCAGCTGGACGGTCTGTCCTACGAGACCCTCGACCCTCCGCTGACCGCCCGGCAGCGCCTGGACTGGCTGCACCGTGACACCGACGGCTACCAGCCCCAGCCGTACGAGCGGCTGGCCCAGTGCTACCGGTCGATCGGGCTGGACGCCGAGGGCCGGTCGGTGCTGCTGGCCAAGCAGCGGGACCGCCGCGCCATCCAGACTCCGCCGCGGAAGTTCTGGGGGCTGATGCAGGACCTGACGGTCGGTTACGGGTACCGGCCCTTCCGCGCCGCCATGTGGCTGATCACGCTGGCGGCGGCGGGCAGCATCTACTTCCATCTGTCGCCGCCCCAGCGGCTGGACACCGGCCAGAATCCGCATTTCAACGCGGTCCTCTACACCCTTGACCTGCTCCTGCCGGTCGGCTCACTCGGCCAGGAGGGGCTGTTCTCCCCCAAGGGCGTCTCCCTGTGGATCTCCGATCTGCTGGTGGCCGCGGGCTTCGTCCTCGGCCTGACCGTCGCCGCCGGCGCCACCCGCGTGCTGTCCCGCGACTAGGTCCGGTCAGGGCTGTAGCGAGACCAGGCGCAGCTCGGTCATCTCCTCGATGGCGTAGGCGGGGCCCTCGCGGGTGTTACCAGAGTCCTTGACGCCGCCGTAGGGCTGCTGATCGGCCCGGGACGTCGGCACGTCGTTGATCAGCACTCCGCCGAACTCGAGTGTCCTGGCGGCCTTGAGCGCCTTGCCGACGTCGCTCGTGAACACGCCCGCCTGCAGCCCGTACCTCGAGTCGTTGGCCGAGGTGAGGGCCTCGTCGAAGTCGCGGTAGCGGTTGACGGTGACGACCGGGCCGAAGACCTCCTCGCTCTGCAGCCGTACGGTGGGGGGCGCGCCCTCGACCACGGTGGGCTTGAGCACGCCATGCTCGTCGATCTCACCGCCACAGAGCAGTTTGGCCCCGGCGGCGACGGCCTCGTCGATCCACTCCTTCACCCGGTCGGTGTCCTGGTGTGAGATCAGCGAGGACACGTCGGTCCGGCCGTCCATGGGGTCCCCGACGACGAGCCTTTCGACCTTGCTGACCAGCGACTCGATGAAGTCGTCGGCCACGTCCTCGTGCACGTAGATCCGCTGGGTGGAGATGCAGGACTGGCCCGCGTGCGAGAACCCGGCTACGCCGGCCTTGGACGCCGCGGTCTCCCAGTCCCCGGGCGCGTCCACGATCAGCGGCGAGTTGGACCCGAGTTCGAGCCGTACCTTCTTGCGCGCGGCCTTGGCCGCCATCGCCCAGCCCACCTCGGACGAGCCGGTGAAGGTGATATAGGCCACATCTTCATGGGTGGCGAGCGCGTCACCGACGACTGATCCGCCGCCGGTCACCACATTGAGCCAGCCCTTGGGCACCCCGAGGCCCTGCAGCAGCTCGGCCAGCAGGAGCGCCGAGACGGGGGTCTGCGAGGCGGGCTTGAGCACCACCGGGCAGCCTGCGGCCAGCGCCGGGGCCAGCTTGTGCGCGACCAGGTTGAGCGGGAAGTTGAACGGTGAGATCGCCGCCACCACGCCCACCGGGACCTTCAGCGTGAAGGCGGTCTTGCCCGCCCCGGCGGCGCTCGCGTCCATCGGCACCATGTGGCCGGCGAACCGGCGGGCCTCGGCGGCGGCGAACGCGAACGTCTCCACCGCCCGGGCCGCCTCCACCCGGGCGGTCTTGATGGGCTTGGCGGACTCGAGGGAGATGGCCCGGGCGAAGTGATCCTGCCGGTCGTTGAGGGCCGCCGCGGTCTGCTCCAGCACCCTGATCCGGTCGACCCGGGAGAAGTCGCCCCGCCTCAGTGCCTCCCGTGCGGCGTGCACGGCGCGGTCGACCTCACGCCTGCCCGCGGCCGGCACCCGGGCGACCAGCCCACCGTCGTAGGGCGCGTGCACCTCGGCCATCCCGTGCTCGCCGGAGGGCACCCACTCGCCATCGATGAGCATGCCCTGCAGGGTGAAATGCGGGTCGTCCATCATGAGTCTCCTTCGCGCTCCGTCGCACGACACTCCTCACCCGAAGCTATGCCGATAAACGACAAGGTGCCATGTGCGGGGATCCGGGTAGGGACATCTCAGATCTCGCGGGAGGGGTGTGATGTCTGCCACGATGGCGGAAAGGCAACGATCGCCCCCATCCCGGGTGATCGCTCCTGACGTCGGCCGACCGCGGTGATCCCGCGTCCGGCCCCGGGCGTAATGAAGGAGTGGCACGTGACCATCGACGCCGCGCACGATGTATCCGGTGTGCGACCTACCACCGAACTCATCCAGTTGCTCACCCCCGAGGGTGAGCGGGTCGAACACCCGGACTATCCGCTGGATCTGACCCCCGACGAGATCAGAGACCTCTACCGGGATCTCGTCATCGTCCGCCGTATCGACGTGGAGGCCGTGGCGCTGACCCGCCAGGGCGAGCTCGGCATCTGGGCCTCGCTGCTCGGCCAGGAGGCCGCCCAGGTGGGCTCCGGGCGGGCCCTGACCGCCGCCGACATGGTGTTCCCCACCTACCGGGAGCACGGGGTGGCCTGGTGCCGAGGGGTCGACCCGATCAATCTGCTGGGGCTGTTCCGCGGGGTCAACCACGGCGGCTGGAACCCCGCCGAGCACGGCTTCCACCTCTACACGATCGTCATCGGCAGCCAGACCCTGCACGCCACCGGCTACGCCATGGGAATTCAGCGCGACGGGGTGCTGGGCACCGAGAACGCCGCCGCGACGATCGCGTACTTCGGGGACGGCGCCACCTCGCAGGGCGATGTCAACGAGGCCTTCGTGTGGGCGTCGGTGTTCAACACCCCGGTGGTGTTCTTCTGCCAGAACAACCAGTGGGCGATCTCCGAGCCGCTGGAGAAGCAGTCCCGCATCCCGCTCTACCGCCGCGCTCAGGGCTTCGGCTTCCCGGGCCTGCGGGTGGACGGCAACGACGTGTTCGCCTGCCTGGCGGTGACCCGGCGCGCCCTGGAGGCGGCCCGTACCGGCCAAGGCCCGACGCTGATCGAGGCCTTCACCTACCGCATGGGGGCGCACACCACCACCGACGATCCCTCTCGGTACCGGCTCCAGGCGGAGCTCGAGTCATGGAAGCTGAAGGACCCGATCGAGCGGGTCAAGGCCTATCTGGTCAAGAACCAGCTCGCCACCGCGGACTTCTTCGAGGAGGTCGAGGCGGAGGCCAAAAAGATAGGGTCCGAACTGCGCAAACAGTGTCTCGAGCTGCCGGATCCACCGCCGTCGGCGCTGTTCGAGCACATCTACGCCGAGCCGCACACCCTGATCACCGAAGAGCAGGAGCGGTACGCCGCCTACCTTGCCGATTTCGAAGACGCCGGCTTCGAAGACGCCGGCCTCGGGGGCGGTGAGTGATGGTGGCCGAGACGCTCACGCTGGCGAAGGCGCTCAACGCGGGGATGCGCCGGGCCATGGAAGACGACGGCAAGGTCCTCATCATGGGCGAGGACGTCGGCCGGCTCGGCGGGGTCTTCAGGGTGACCGACGGGCTGCAGAAGGACTTCGGTGAGGAGCGGGTCATCGACACCCCGCTGGCCGAGTCGGGCATCGTCGGCACGGCGATCGGGCTGGCGCTGCGCGGCTACCGGCCGGTCTGCGAGATCCAGTTCGACGGCTTCGTGTTCCCGGCCGCGGACCAGATCATCACCCAGCTGGCCAAGATGCATATGCGTTCGCTGGGCCAGGTCAACCTGCCGGTGGTGATCCGGATCCCGTGCGGCGGCGGTATCGGCGCGGTGGAACACCACAGCGAGTCGCCGGAGGCCTACTTCACCCACACCGCGGGACTGCGGGTGGTCGTCTGCTCCAATCCGGCGGACGCGTACACGATGATCCGGCAGGCGGTCGCCTGCGACGACCCGGTGATCTTCTTCGAGCCCAAGCGCCGCTACTGGGACAAGGCCTCGGTGGACCTCGACGCGGATCTGGCCGCTTCGACGCCGATGGGCAGTGCCGTGGTGGCGCTGCCGGGCACGGACGTGACCGTCCTGGCGTACGGGCCGAGCGTGAAGACGTGCCTGGAGGCCGCCTCCGCCTCGGCGGACCGGTCGCTGGAGGTCATCGATCTACGATCGCTGAACCCGCTGGACATGCCCACGGTGGTGGAGTCGGTGCGCAAGACCGGCCGGTGCGTCGTCGTGCACGAGGCACCCGTCTTCTCCGGCTACGGCGCCGAGCTGGCGGCCCGGATCACCGAGTCCTGCTTCTACCACCTGGAGGCGCCGGTGCTGCGCGTCGGCGGGTTCTCCACTCCCTATCCCCCGTCCCGGCTGGAGGACCACTACCTTCCGGATCTCGACCGGATCCTGCACTCCGTCGACCAGACCTTCGGATGGTGATCATGGCCGAGCTGAAGCAGTTCAAGCTGCCCGACGTGGGCGAGGGCCTCACCGAGGCCGAGATCGTCAAATGGCATGTGCAGCCGGGCGACGCCGTCGAGGTCAACCAGACGATCGTGGAGATCGAGACGGCGAAGGCGATCGTGGAATTGCCCTGTCCCTTCGAAGGGGTGGTCGCGGAGCTGCACGCCACCGAGGGCGAGACCGTCGACGTGGGCGTCCCGATCATCTCCGTGGACGTCTCTCCTGGTGCGTCTGCCGGCTCTGGAACCTCTGCTGCCTCTGGTGCCGCTGCTGCCTCTGGTGCCTCTGGTGCCCCGCAGGAGGACGTCCTGGGGCTCAAGGAGGACCTGGTCCCCACCGTCACCGAGGAGCTGCCGCCCTCACCGGCCGCCGATCCGGGCACGCTCATCGGGCCGACGGTCGGTCCCGACGAGCCCAAGCGCCAACCGGTCCTGGTCGGCTACGGCGTGAAGCCCGGAGCCACCAAACGCCGCCCCCGCAAGCAGAGCCGAGCGGCCCCCGCCGGCGGGCCTGGCAGCGGGCCCGCCGGCCGTTCCGTCACGCTCGCCAAGCCTCCGGTGCGCAAGCTGGCCAAGGATCTGGGCGTGGATCTGGCCGAGATCTCCGGATCCGGCCCACAGGGCTCCATCACGCGCGATGACGTCCAGGCCGCCGTACGAGCCGTACCGGCTCCCGCGCGGGCGGGCGGCGGCCGGAGCACTCCGGAACAGGCCGCCCGCGAGGAACGGATTCCGATCCGGGGGGTTCGCAAGCACACCGCGGCCGCCATGACGAAGTCCGCCTTCACGGCCCCGCACGTCACCGAGTTCCTCCAGGTGGACGTGACCGAGACGATGGCGGCGGTACGGCGGCTTCGTGCTCTGCCGGACTTCGCCGAGGTCAAGGTGTCGCCGTTGCTGCTGGTGGCCAAGGCCCTGCTGGTGGCGACCGCCCGGCATCCGGCGATCAACTCCTCGTGGGACGAGGACGCGCAGGAGATCGTGGTCAAGCGCTACGTGAACCTGGGGATCGCGGCTGCCACCGATCGCGGGCTCATCGTGCCCAACGTCAAGGACGCACACGATCTCTCGCTGCCGGCACTGGCGCGGGCGCTCACCGGCCTGGGCGAGACGGCGCGGGCCGGGAAGACCTCGCTGGAGGCGATGACCGGTGGCACGATCACGATCTCCAATGTGGGGGTCTTCGGCGTCGACGCGGGCACTCCGATCCTCAGCCCGGGTGAGGCCGCCATCCTCGCCTTCGGCCAGGTCCGGGAGCTGCCCTGGGTGCACGAGGGGCAGCTCGCCGTTCGCCAGGTGACCACGCTGTCGCTCTCCTTCGACCACCGCATCGTCGACGGGGAGCTCGGCTCCGCCGTCCTGCGCGACGTCGGTGCCGCGCTGGAGGACCCGCTCCGCCTCCTGGCCTGGAGCTGAGCGTCCAACCTGACCGCCCGAGCACCGCCCGGGCGGTCAGGTCGGCCTGCGCCCTGTCTCATCTGCCCACACATTCGCTGAAGCATTCGCCCGCCCATTCGTCAGTGGAACTACTCAGAACGGGCGAATGCTTGGCGTCTCCTTGGGAACAACCATCACTGTCTTGTGACCCCTATCACACGTCTCCCCCCCAAGGAGGACCACCGTGTCCGCACCAGCCGTCCGGCAAGGGACGACCCCCCGGCAGCTCGCCGCCTGGGTGGGCGTGGCACTGGTCGGTGCCATCGCGTGGGGCATGATCGCCCTGGCCCGCGGCGAAAGGATCTCCGCCATCTGGCTGGTGTTCGCCGCCCTCGCCTCGTACGCGATCGCCTACCGCTTCTACTCCCGCTTCCTGGCCTACCGAGTGCTCGGTGTCGACGACACCCGTGCGACCCCTGCTGAGCGCATGAACAACGGCACCGACTTTCACCCGACCGATCGCCGGGTGCTCTTCGGCCACCACTTCGCCGCGATCGCCGGCGCCGGACCGCTGGTGGGCCCGGTGCTGGCCGCGCAGATGGGATACCTGCCCGGCACCCTATGGATCATCGTCGGCGTCATCTTCGCCGGGGCGGTCCAGGACATGGTGGTGCTGTTCTTCTCCATGCGCCGAGGCGGGCGCAGCCTCGGCCAGATGGCACGCGAGGAGATCGGCGTGGTCGGCGGCACCGCCGCGCTGATCGCCGTGCTCTCCATCATGACCATCCTGCTGGCCGTGCTGGCGCTGGTGGTGGTGAACGCGCTCAAAGGCTCTCCCTGGGGCACCTTCTCGATCGCGATGACCATCCCCATCGCCCTGTTCATGGGCTTCTACCTGCGCTATCTACGGCCCGGCCGGGTCGTGGAGACCTCGCTGATCGGGATCGCGCTGCTGCTGCTGGCCATCGTGGGCGGCGGCTGGGTGTCCGAGTCCGGGCTGGCCGACGCGTTCACCTGGTCGCCGCAGACGCTGACCCTGGTCCTGGTGGGGTACGGATTCGTCGCGTCGGTGCTGCCGGTCTGGATGCTGCTGGCCCCGCGCGACTACCTCAGCGCGTTCATGAAGGTCGGCGTCGTGGTGATGCTGGCGGTCGCGATCCTGGTCGCCCGGCCGATGCTGCAGACCAAGGGGTTCACCGACTTCGCCTTCAACGGGCAGGGACCGGTCTTCGCCGGCTCGCTGTTCCCGTTCGTCTTCATCACGATCGCATGCGGGGCACTGTCCGGATTCCACTCCCTGATCTCCTCCGGCACCACTCCGAAGCTGATCGAGAAGGAGTCGCAGATCCGGGTCATCGGCTATGGGGCCATGCTGACCGAGTCGTTTGTGGCGATCATGGCGCTGGTCGCGGCCTGCGTCATCGATCCGGGCCTGTACTTCGCCATGAACATGCCCGGTCCTGCGCTCGGCTCGACGCTGACCTCGGCCTCGCAGGCGGTGACGCACATCGGCTTCGCCATCTCCCCCGACCAGCTGGCCGCGGCGGCCAAGTCCGTGCACGAGACCACCCTGGTGGCTCGCAGCGGTGGCGCGCCCACCCTGGCCATCGGCATCAGCCAGATCTTCTCCGACATCTTCGGCGGAGACTCCCTCAAGGCCTTCTGGTACCACTTCGCGATCATGTTCGAGGCGCTGTTCATCCTCACCACCGTCGACGCGGGCACCCGGGTGGGCCGGTTCATGCTGCAGGACACCGTGGGGAACGTCTGGAAGAAGGCCGGAAACGTCAGCTGGAAGCCTGGCCTCTACGCCTCCAGCGCCGTGGTCGTCGCCGCGTGGGGCTACTTCCTGTGGAGCGGAGTCAACGATCCGCTGGGCGGCATCAACCAGCTGTTCCCGCTGTTCGGAATCGCCAACCAGCTGCTCGCCGCCATAGCGCTCACCGTGGCGACGACCCTGCTGATCAAGTCAGGCCGGACGAGGTACGTCTGGGTCACGCTGATCCCGCTGGCCTGGGACGCCGTGGTGACCCTCACCGCGTCCTGGGAGAAGGTGTTCTCCGATGACGTCAAGGTCGGGTTCTTCGCCCAGCGGGATCTCTACCAGAAGGCGCTCGACGCGGGGAAGACCTCGCTCGGCACCGCCAAGACCCGCGGCCAGATGCATCAGGTGGTCGTCAACGCCACGGTCGACGGGGTGCTGGCCGCCTTCTTCGCACTGCTGGTGCTGATCGTGCTGGTCGATGCCATACGAGTGTGGATCCAGGCGCTCCGAGCCCCCGTACCGCCGCCTACCACCGAGGATCCGGCGGTGAAGTCGGAGCTGTGGGCACCGTCCGGGCTCTTCGCCACCGCCGAGGAGCGCGAGATACTGCGCTCCCGGGAGCGCGAGTCGGTGGAGGCGGGCGGATGAGCGCCGGCGACCGGCTGCGCACCGCCTGGCGGCTGATCCGTGAGTTCTCCGGCGAGCGGGCGTACGAGATCTACCTAGAGCATCAGCGGCGCGAGCACCCCGGCGAGCCGGTGCTGACCGAGCGGGAGTTCTGGCGTCGTCACATCGATGCCCGCGACAGCGCGCCCAGGGTCGGCTGCTGCTGAGTGCTCGGGCCTCTCTACAACGGGGGCGGGTTGTCCCCGTTGTAGAGATGCTCGCGCTCGGGGCCCGCGGATCGTCTGGAGGTGCGGCTCGTCATGACGAGCTGCAGCAGGAAGGAGGCTCCACCAACGATCATGAGGATGACCCCGATCACGTGCACGTCGACGGGGCTCGTCATGGCCGTGGGGCTGATCGCGAACTTGAGAATCGCCCCAAGGGTGATCGTGAAAATACTGACGCCGACACCCATTGCCGTGACCTCCGGGGGAAGATTCCACATGCCGCTGCTCCAAGTATCCCGTTGAAAGGCTCCGGCACACCAGTCCGTTGATCACAACTGATCACACAACGGTGGCGATTCGGCCCTGAACAGCCGGGAAACGGTTCTAGCGGCATTTCAACTGGACTGATACCCCATGCGGCGGTCCCCGTCACCCTCGGGGGGTGACGGGGACCTGCCTCACAAGTCCTGCCTCACAAGTCCTGCATCAGAAGTCCTGCCTCAGAAGTCCTGCATCAGAAAGCCCGCATCAAAAGGCCCCGCGTCAGAACGCCTCTTCGGGGAGTTCCATCAGGTCGAGCGTCGTGCTCTCGGTGATCACGCGGTCCGAGGCCAGGCGCGGCAGCACCGTGGTGCAGAAGAACTGCGCCGAGGCCACCTTTCCGGTGTAGAACGCCTGGTCGGCGTGGGAGACTTCGCCGCCCAGCTTGGCCAGCGCGACCTCGGCCTGACGGCAGAGCAGCCAGCCGACGATGACGTCGCCGAGAGCGAGCAGGAAGCGGGTGCTGTTGAGCCCGACCTTGTAGATCTCCTTCGGGTTCTCCATCGAACCAAGCGCCCATCCGACCATCGGGTTGAGGATGCCCTCTAGGTCGTCCACGGCGGCACCCAGCACGGCGCGCTCGGTCTTGAGCCGGCCGTTGCCCGCGTCGCTCTGCGCGAAGGCCCGGATCTCCCCGACGAGCACCTTGAGCGCCTCACCCTGGTCCCGCAGGATCTTGCGGAAGAACAGGTCCAGCCCCTGGATCGCCGTGGTGCCCTCGTAGAGGGTGTCGATCTTGGAGTCCCGGATGTACTGCTCGATCGGGTATTCCTGCAGGAAGCCCGAACCGCCCAGGGTCTGCAGCGACTCCGAGCCGAGCAGCGCGTACGCCCGCTCCGAGCCGAAACCCTTGACGATCGGCAGCAGCAGGTCGTTGATCTTCTCGGCCAGGTGGTCTTTGCGGCCCTCGTGCTCGGCGATCTGGACCGCGTCCTGATAGGAGGCGGTGAGGAGCACCAGTGCCCGCATGCCCTCGGCGTAGGCCTTCTGGGTCATCAGGCTGCGGCGCACGTCCGGGTGGTGGGTGATGGTCACCCGGGGAGCGGTCTTGTCGGTCATCTGGGTGAGGTCGGCGCTCTGCACCCGCTGCTTGGCGTACTCCAGGGCGTTGAGGTAGCCGGTGGAGAGGGTGGCGATGGCCTTGGTGCCGACCATCATCCGGGCGTACTCGATGACGAGGAACATCTGCTTGATGCCCTCGTGCACGTCACCGACCAGGTAACCGATGGCCGGGTGCTTCTCGCCGAAGGTGAGCTCGCAGGTCGTGGAGACCTTGATGCCCATCTTCTTCTCGACATTGGTGACGTAGGCGCCGTTACGCTCGCCCAGCTCGCCGGTGTCGAGATTCACGAGGTACTTGGGGACCAGGAACAGCGACAGGCCCTTGGTGCCGGGCCCGGCACCCGCGGGGCGGGCGAGCACCAGGTGGAAGATGTTCTCGGCCATGTCATGCTCGGCGCTGGTGATGAAGCGCTTGACGCCCTCGATGTGCCACGTTCCGTCGGGCTGCTGGATCGCCTTCGCCCGGCCGGCCCCCACGTCCGAGCCCGCGTCCGGCTCGGTCAGCACCATGGTGGCGCCCCACTGGCGTTCGAGCGCCAGCTGGGCGAACTTCTTCTGCTCGGGCGTGCCGATGGTGTTGAGGATCTGGGCGAAACCGGGGCCGCAGGAGAACATGTAGACGGCCGGGTTGGCGCCCAGGATCTGCTCGGCGATGGCCCAGGTGAGGCTGCGCGGCGCACCCGTACCCCCGAAGTCGGGGTCGAGGTCGACCCGGTACCACTCCGCGTCCATGTAGGCCTTGAAGGACTTCTTGAAACCCTCCGGCATGGTCACCGCGTTGGTGGCCGGGTCGAACTTCGGCGGGTTGCGATCGGAGTCCTCGAAGGACTCCGCGACGACGCCCGTGGCGAGCCGGTTCACCTCGTCGAGGATGCTACGAACGGTCTCCTCGTCAAGGTCCGCGTACGGCCCGCTGCCGAGGAGGTCCTGGCGGTTGAACACCTCGAAGAGGTTGAACTCCAGGTCGCGGAGGTTGCTCTTGTAGTGCGCCATGACACCCCGTCAGTCCGGCGGGCGGTTCGCGCCCTGCTTTACATACTGGTTAGTAACTCGACATCATGCTACCCGCCGGTAACGTCTTCCACTACCCCGCACACGAGAGTGGTCTTCCTCACACCAAGCCATCCCAAGTGCCCGGAAACCGTGACTCAACTGACATAAAAGGCCGAACCGGGGTACATAACATTTTCGTGCGGCGACACGGACGAGAGCCGGGGGGCTGGCCCGGACGCGAGGAGGAAAGACCTTGGTCTTCAAGAAGCTGCTGGCCGCCATGGGAGTCGGGGGACCGTCCGTCGAGACCGTCCTGCGGGACCAGAACGTCCGTCCGGGCATGCCGATCTACGGTGACGTCCACATCATGGGCGGCGACGACGTGTGCGAAATCATCGGCATCAACGTGGCGCTGGCCAGCCGCGTCGAGGTCGAGTCCGGCGACGACGAATACAGCCGCACCCAGAAGTACGCCCGCGCGCAGATCAGCGGGCCCTTCCGGCTGGCTCCGCAGGCACGGCACACCCTGCCGTTCCAGCTGCCACTCCCGTGGGAGACCCCGCTCACCCACATGTACGGGCGGCCGCTGTACGGCACCGATGTCGGCCTCGCCACCGAACTGGAGGTGGCCCGGGCCGTCGACGCCACCGATCTCGACCCGGTCGCGGTCCATCCGCTGCCGGCCCAGGAGCGGTTGCTGCTCGCCTTCGACCGCCTGGGGTTCCACTTCAGGCATGCCGACTGCGAAAAGGGCCGCATCTGGGGCGTGCACCAGGAGCTGCCGTTCTACCAGGAGATCGAATTCGCCCCGGCCCCGCAGTACGCTCGCGGGATCAACCAGCTGGAGGTCACTTTCGTGGCCGGCCCGCACTCGATGGAGGTCATCCTGGAGCTGGACAAGCGCGGCGGCCTCTTCACCGAAGGACACGACTCCTTCGGGCGGTTCACGTTCGAGTACGCCGCCCTCGAGCAGACCGACTGGGAAAGCCGGCTGGACGGCTTCCTTCAGCAGGCCTCCCGGCGACGCGGCTTTTTCTGATCTCCTTGTGACCCACCTCCCCGACTCCCCCCTTGCAACTCCCCCTCCCCACAGTCCCTAGAGATCGGTCGTCGTGGCGGAACGCTCTGACCCCCCAGGTCGCCTCATGTCCTGGCTGACCACCGCCGGTTCTGGCCGGTCGCCCGATCAGCGGCCGGTCAGGTCGGCCCGGATGTCCCCGGCCGAGCAGGAGCTCTGGGCCGCCTATCCGACCGGTGTCCTGGTCGATCTGACCGGCCGCGGTGACCCGACCGTACGAGCGAATGTGCTGGCCCAGCTGCTGCTGGGCGGCTGCGAGGCCCAAGCGGGGTTCGTACCGGCCGTACGACTGCGCGGCGCCCGAATCACCGGGCGGCTGGACGTCTCCGGGGGCCGGATCGAATGCGAACTCCGGCTGGACAGGTGCGTACTGGAGGAGGCGCCGAAGTTCGGCAACGCGCATACCCGGCAGCTGCGGTTCGCCGACTGTGAGCTCCCCGGCTTCGACGGTGGCGGCCTGCAGTGCGATGGATATCTGAGCATGTCCGGCTCGACCATCAACGGCACGCTCAATCTGACCCGTGCCCAGCTGCTGGGCGGGTTCCGGCTGAACAACACGAAGATCTCCAATCCCGGCCCCGACGACTGGGCGGTCTTCACCGGAGGGCTCGTCGTGCAGGCCGGTGCCTTCATCCGCAACGCCGAGATCACCGGTGGCGTGCGGTTGACCGGGGCCCGGATGAACGCCGGGATCTTCATGGAGGGCACGGTCCTCAGAAATCCGGGCGGGGTCGCCCTGGACGCCCAGAACATCGTCGTCGCGGACGCGATGGAGTGCAGCGGAGGTTTCATCTCCGAAGGAACGGTCCGGCTGCGCGGCGCCCGGGTCAACGGGACCCTGTCCTTCTCCCGCGCGGTGCTGAAAGGGGCCGGGCGGACGGCCCTGCACGGCAGCCATATGCAGGTCGACGAACTCATCCTCTGGACGGATGGCCGGATCGAGGGGCCGGTCTCGCTGTCGTACTCCCGGATCGGCCTCATTCAGGACGGCGCGGACAGCTGGCCGGACGAACTGTGGCTCAACGGGCTGACCTACGACTCACTGCGTGGTGCGCCGCCCAAGGAGCGGCTCGGCTGGGTGAACCGGGACGAGCAGTTCCATCTCCAGCCATACGAGCAACTCGCCGACTGGTACCGCCGCAACGGCCATGACGATCTGGCCCGTAAGGCCCAGCTGGCCAAGATGCGGGCGCGCCGCGGTGTGCTCAGGCCGGCCGGACGTATC
Source organism: Streptosporangiaceae bacterium (assembly GCA_025964695.1). GTDB lineage: Bacteria > Actinomycetota > Actinomycetes > Streptosporangiales > Streptosporangiaceae > Actinomadura_E. The sequence continues at coordinate 48,306 of JAOPYK010000030.1, forward strand.
CCCGGGCTCCTTCTGGACTGGACGGTCGGGTACGGCTACCGGCCGTGGCGAGCCGCCCTGTGGTTCGCACTGCTGCTCACGGTCGGGACCATCGTCTTCAGCCTCGTGCACCCGCATTCCATCAAGCAGCCGGGCGAGAAGCCGCACTACAACGCGTTGGCCTACACCCTGGATCTGCTCGTGCCGGTCTCGATGTTCGGGCAGCGGGATGCCTGGGACCCGACCGGCTGGACCCAGTGGCTGGCCTACACCCTGATCGTGACGGGCTGGATCCTGGCCACCGCCCTGATCGCCGGCGTCACCCGGGTCCTGCGGCCCAACTGATCTCACCTGGTAGCAAATGTCGGTGCTGTGGGACAAGAATGGGTCCCGTGGGGACTTATCTGATCACTGGGGCAACGGGTGGCATCGGTGCGGCGGTCGCGGAGCTGCTCCAGGAGGATCGGCATGACCTGATCCTGACCGCGCGATCACCGGATCGGCTGGCCGGACTGATCAAGCACCTCGGCTCCCCCGTCCTCGGCCAGACCCAGGCGATCTCCCGCGAGCAGCTGACCGGCTCGGGGTCAGCCGGCTCCAGAGTCACTACGGGCTCCGGCGCCCGGGCCGGGACGCCGAACGTCCGGACCCTGGCGCTCGACCTGACCCATCCCCGGCGGATGGAGGCCGCACTGGCGGTGGCCGATCTGCCGGACCGGCTCGACGGGGTCGTACACAGCGCGGGCGTCGTGGAGCTGGGCCGGATCGCCGAGCTGGAGGCCGACGACTGGATCGACCAGCTGATGGTCAACCTCGTCGGAGCGGCCGAGCTGACCCGGCTGCTGCTACCGGCCTTGCGGGCGGCGCGTGGCCATGTCGTCTTCGTCAACTCGGGCTCCGGGCTACGGGCCCAGCCGGGCTGGGCCGCGTACGCGGCGAGCAAGCACGGGCTGCGCGCACTGGCCGACGCGCTGCGCGCCGAGGAGCCTTCGCTGGCCGTGACCTCCGTCTACCCCGGTCGTACGGCCTCGGAGATGCAGCGGAAGGTACGCGCCCAGGAGGGTGAGGAGTACGACCCGCAGGCGTACATCCAGCCGCTCACGGTGGCCAAGATCATCGTCAACGCGCTGGAGACCCCCCGCGACTCCGTCGTCACCGACATCACCGTCCGCCACCGCGAGCCCCCACCCTGACCCGAGATCCTCCGCCTGTTTCGGCTACTCCCTTCGGCTACTCCCCAATGACCCCATCGGCGAGTTCGCGGACCACGTCGAGCCGGCCGACAGGCTCGCAGCGCCTCAGCCAAGTCATCGACACCGCCAGGACCCTGGGGTCAGGGGATCAAGGGATCAGAGCGACCTTGCCGACGACGCGGCGGTCGAGCAGGTCGTCCAGCACCTCGCCGGCCTTGTCCAGCGGGGCGGTCCTCGGCGCCACCGGGTCGAGCAGACCCTCCGCCACCAGGGCGAGTAGCTCGACGAGCAGGGCGCGCTGGTCGAAGCCGTTCGACAGCGACCAGGATCCCCAGTCGACGCCGACCACCGCGCGGTTGCGCAAGAGGACCTGATTGAGGGGAAGCGCGGGGATCGTACCCGAGGCGAAGCCGATCACCAGATAGCGGCCGCCCTCGCGCAGTGCCCGCAGCGCCGGATCGGCGAGAGCCCCGCCGACCGGGTCATAGACCAGATCCACGCCGCCCGCGGACCACGCGCGGGCGGCGGTCTTGACGTCCTCGGCCGAGGTGTCGACGACAGCGGCCGCTCCTGCGGCCATCGCGGCCTCCCGCTTCTCGGCCGAGGAGGCGCCGGCCAGCACCTCGGCTCCGAGCACCTTGGCCACCTGTACCGCTGCCAGCCCGACCCCGCCCCCTGCGCCGAGCACCAGGACCTTCTCGCCGGCCCGCAGACCACCGCGATCTCGCAGCGCGAAGAGAGCGGTGCAGAAGCTCTGGGTGAACGTCGCCGCCCGCGCCGGGTCCAGCCGGTCCGGGATCGGCACGGCCGCCGCGGCCTGCACCAGCACCTGCTCGGCGAAGCCGCCCAGCCCGCACATGGCGATCACCCTGGTGCCCACCGCGGGCTCTGCGACGTCCGGGCCGACTGCCGTGACGACCCCGGCCACCTCACCACCCGGTACGAAGGGCAGCGGCGGCTTGATCTGGTAGCGGCCCTGGACGAAGAGTGCGTCGACATAGTTGACCCCGGCCGCCTGCACCGTGATCAGGATCTGGCCCGGCCCCGGCTCCAGCGGCTTCGTCTCGCTGACGACGACCGACCCCAGCTCTTCACACACCACTGCGCGCATGACATCAGCATGACCGAAACCGAATACGATTCGCTAGACATTGCGCCGGTTCGGTGGAGTCGCTGGATTCGCTGGATATTTCACTTAACGCGCATTGGCCCTGCCCGTACGGTGACGTTATGACCGATGCTGACGTCCCGCGGAGTTCCCCAGCCGCGGGGCTGGCCGACCACGCGTCACGAGCGGTGTCCGCGATCATTCTGGTGACGTTGATGCTCGGCGGGATGTGGGCGCTCGAAGTCACCGACTATCTGGTGACCGACGACAACGGAGCCAACAGCCTGGACCAGTACGGCATCCGCGCCCACCATGTGGGCGATCTGCCGCACATCTTCTCGGCGCCGTTCCTGCACGCGGGCTTCGGCCATCTGATGGCCAACTCGATCCCGTTCCTGGTGCTGGGCTTCCTAGCCGCATTCCGCGGCATCGGCAAGTTCGTGCTGGCGAACCTGGTGGTCATCCTGGTCGCCGGGGCCGGGATCTGGCTGACCGGCCCCTCCAACGGCGTGACGCTGGGCGCCAGCATCCTGATCTTCGGCTACTTCGGCTATCTGCTGGGCCGCGGGGTGTTCGAGCGTCATCTGGCCGATGTCGCGATCGCCGTGGCGGTGGCCGCGGTCTACGGCACGATGATCTTCGGTGTGCTGCCCAGCAATCCGAACATCTCCTGGCAGGGCCATCTGTTCGGCCTGTTCGGCGGACTGCTCGCCGCCTGGAGGCTGCGTCGGCGCCGCGAGAGCCCGGCCCTCACCGCGTAGCGCCGACCTCCCGCCGCAGATAGCGTCGTTCGTCAGGGGTGGTGCCGCCCCAGATGCCGTCCGGCTCGCCGGCGCGCAGCGCCCAGGCCAGGCAGTCGGGCCGGGCGAGGCAGCGGGCGCAGATCGCCTTGGCCTTCGCGACCTCGACGACCGCTGGTCCGGCCGCGCTGACCGGATAGAAGAGCTCGGGATCGGCCCCACGGCAGGCGGCCCATACGGTCCAGTGCTCATCGTCGTCGTTGTACACGGCGCCTCCTCACGCTCGCGAGCGCCTGACGCAGCGCTCTTTCCCCCGGGCCGCGAACTGAGTCCCGCCCGCCCTCCGGTATCGGTCCATGGTAGTACTACCAACTGTAGTACTACTAGAGGTCGTTCTAACTCGACCAAGAGCCCGGATACCCTGACCGCGTGCCACGCGATCTGCAGGTGACTTTCCGGGAAGCCCAACGAGATGACGTTCCCCACGTCGTCGGGCTACTGGCCGACGATCCGCTGGGCAGCACGCGGGAGACGCCCGGCGACGAGCTCCCCGAGGCCTACTGGGCCGCCTATGAGGCAATCGACCGGGATCCCAACAACATGCTGATCGTGGCCGAGATCGACGGCCGGGTCGCCGGAACACTCCAACTCACCTACATCCCGAGTCTCACCTACACCGGGGGCGAGCGCGCCCAGATCGAGGGCATCCGGGTCGCGGCCGAGCACCGGGGACACGGGGTGGGGCAGGAACTCATCGGATGGGTGGTCGAGCAGGCGCGGGCCCGCGGCTGCCGGGTCGTCCAGCTCACCACGGACCGGCAGCGTCCCGACGCGATCCGCTTCTACCAAAAGATCGGCTTCGTACCTTCACATATGGGGATGAAGTACCACCTGAAGGGCCGTTGACCCCGGCCTCGCTCTCCACGGCACACGGTCCTACCCGTACAGCCGGCCACGCGCGGCTGCACGCGGCTGCACGCGGCTGTACGCGGCTGTACGCGCAGCCGTACACACAGCCAACGGAAACAGCGAGTTAACCGGCATTTGACCATGAGGCCCTGCAATTCCGGCATCGTTGGTACCGGCGGGGGGACCCGCATTTCAGAGGTCGCGCGGCCTGCCGGCGATCGGGCAGCACGTGGAAACCGCTGTGCGGAGCGGCCGCGTACCGCGTCAGGCAGGCCGGGCGAGTTCCCGCCCTCCGCGGAGGTGGGGAAAACCGAACCCACAAGTTCCGTAGCCGACATCGACGACTTCATCGACGCGCTCACCCGGGTAGCGGCCGGGGGCACCGCGCTCGACCCGGAGGTCGTCACCCATCTGTTCGGCCCGGCCGCCGGCCGGATGCCATGGCCGCTCCGACCCCGCGTGACGGGAGGTACTCTCCCTGATGGCCGAAGGCCGGACGAACGCCGCCATCGCCCGGCATCTGGTGGTCTCCGACCGGTCGGTCGAGAAGCACATCGCCAACATCTTCGCCAAGCTCGGACTCGCACCGTCAGAGACCGAGAACCGCCGGGTGCCGGCCGTGCTGCGCTATCTGGAATCCTGAAGCGCGCCTCTCTCACCAGCATCAGCGTCCAGCACCAGGAGCAGCATTCAGCATGAAGGAAGAAGCACAGTGATCATGCGCCAGTACCGGCCGGCCGACGAGAACGCGGTGTACGAGGTGTGCCTGCGCACCGGGGCCGATGGGAAGGATGCCACTGCGTTGTACGCCGACCCGCGGCTGCTGGGCCATGCGTACGCCGGGGCCTACCTCCGGCTGCAGCCCGAGTACGCCTTCGTCCTCGACGATGGCGAAATGGCTGGCGGCGTCGCCGGTTACGTGCTGGGCGCGCTGGACACCCGCGAGTTCGAGCGGCGCTGTGAGCGGGAGTGGTGGCCGGCGCTGCGCTCGCGGTATCCGGACCCGGTCGGCGTACCGGCCGATCAACGGACTCGGGACCAGCGGCTGATGCGCATGTTCCACCACCCCACGCCCGCACTGGCGGCTCTCCTCGACGGCCACCCCTCGCATCTGCACATCGACCTGCTGCCGCGCGCCCAGGGCAAGGGCTTCGGCCGGAAGCTGATGGAACTGCTGCTCACCGAATTGGCGGCAGCCGGCTCTCCCGGCGTCCATCTGGGAGTGAGCGTGACCAACACCGGCGCGATCGCGTTCTACCAGCGGCTCGGCTTCGAGCACCTCGCCGACGCCCCGTACACCGTCTTGATGGGACGGACGCTTTGATGGGACGGGCGCTGTGACCGGCCCGCACTGGTCTGTCCCGGGCTGTGGAGATCAGCGGCGTGCGACCACGCGCCGGATCGCCGAGAGGTCGGGGAAGCCCCGTAGGAGCCAATATGCCGGAATCAGGCAGCCCAATTTTGCTCAGCCAATTGAGCTGGATCATTGTTCACGGACGACGTCCCGGGGCTCCTTGTCGGGGCGCAGTCCGCGCCAGGCCGGATGGCGGAGCCGCCGGTCACCGGTCCATTCGGTGAAGGTGACCTCGCCCACCAGCCGGGGCGCGACCCAGTGGGCCCCGGCGGCGTGTTCACGCGGGACGTCGTGCACCGGCGGCTCGTCCTGCTCGAGAGGAGCGAGCCGCCGCGCGAGATCGGCCAGCGTGGCGTCGGTGAATCCGGTACCGACATTGCCGATGTAGACCAGCCGCCCGGTGTCGTCGTACATCCCGAGCAGCAGGGAGCCGATGGTCCCGGCGCGCCGGCCCTCGCCGCCCTTCCACCCGACGATCACGCCCTCCTGGCTCTTGAGGCTCTTCACCTTGGTCCACGATCTGTGCCGCCGTCCGGGCCGGTACGGGGAGTCCTTCCGCTTGCAGATGATCCCCTCCAGACCCAGCCGGACCGAGACGGCGAAAGCCTCCGCGCCGGGACCGGGGTGGGCCGGCGGGGTCTGCCAGCGCGGCCCCGCCAGCCAGAGATCTTCCAGGATCTCCCGCCGCCGGGTGTAGGGGCGGGAGATCAGCGGGTCGTCGTCCAGATGCAGCACGTCGAAGATCATGTAGGTGACGGGCGTGGAGGCCGCCAGCGCCTGGATCCGCTCCGGCCGCCGCTGGTGCATCCGCGGTTGCAGCGCCGCGAACGACGGCCGGTCGTGCTCGTCGAAGGCGACGATCTCGCCGTCCAGCACCATCGGCCGGTCGACCGCCTCGGCCAGGCCGCCGAGCTCGGGATAGGCGACCGTGATGTCCTTGTCGTTACGGCTCAGCAGGTGCAGGTCCCGGTCGAGATACGCGATGGCCCGGACGCCGTCCCATTTCATCTCGAAGCCCCAGCCCTCCCCCTCGGCCGGCAGCTCACCCAGAACGGCGAGCATCGGTGCGTACTTCGGCAATCCCCCCATGATCACTACTTACCCGCCGTGACCAGGTCGTGCACAGATCCGCCGAGCGCGTGGCGGAGCGGCTGGGGAAGGTTCATTCCCGTATCGCCCTGTTAACGTCGCGACTCGTGGCGGACAAGATATATGTGGGGAACGCGGCCGTAGATGCCCCTGGGGACCGCGGTTGGCTGCTCGGATACTTCAAGCCGGTCGATGATGTCCGGCACAGTGAGGATGTCGAGATCAAATGGGGCGTGCATCCGCGTGGCGATCGACGTGCCCAATGGGTCGCGGAGGAGAAACGCACTGCCCTTCTCCTGCTGATCAGCGGCCGGTTTCGGGTAGAGCTGCCCGGACGTAGCGTGCTCCTGGCCGAACAGGGCGACTACGTGGTGTGGGGCCAAGGTGTCGATCATTCGTGGTACGCCGAAGAGGAATCAGTGGTATTGACGGTCCGCTGGCCGTCCATCCCGGGCTACGCGGTCCCCGAAGAATGAACAGCGATTAGCGACTTCCTCCCCGGCTTTCGGCTCTACCTGGTGGTGGCGGCGTCTGGGAGTATTGCAGGATGTCCAAAACGGTCAACGGTACGAGGTGGCGCAGGTGAAGCAGTACCGGTTGGGTGCGGGGCGGCGGGCGGCCAACGTCCTGATCAAGGCGCTGGTGGCCTCGGGCCTGTCCCCCGCGCACTATGCGCTCCTGACCGTACGGGGTCGGACGACGGGCCGGACCTACACGACTCCCATCCGGCCCATCGAGCACGACGGGCAGTGCTGGCTGATCTCCCCGTACGGAGCGGTGTCATGGGTACGCAACGCTCGGGCGACCGGCGAGGTGACGCTACGCCGAGGCCGTCGCGGGCGGACCGGTGAGCTGATCGAATGCGATGCCCAAGAGAGCGCCCCGATCCTGCGTGAGTACGTTCGCGCGGTCCCGGTGACTCGGCCCTACTTCAACGCCAAGCCAGGCGATCCACTCGACCGCTTCGTCGAAGAGGCCGCCGAGCATCCCGTCTTCCGCCTGGTCGAAAAGCGATCCTCTGTGGCCTAGGCCGCCCATTTCGGCGAGATCGGATTCGGGCTGCAGCTGGCCCCCAATGCCACCCGCATCCTGCGATCGTGGGGGTTGCTCGGCGAGGTCGTCGAGCACGGTTGCTGCCCGGCAGGCTGGTCATGCGGGACGCACTCGACGGAACCGACCTGACCTACCTCGACCTGGCCGGAGTCGCCCTCCTTGTGCTCCATCAGCGCCCCGCCGGTGGAAGGCTGATGCACAGCAATACGTACTGAACTTTCGGCTGGCGCAGGACCCGGTGTTGGAACCCGTGAAGGGCCATCATGGCCGTCATCTGCCAGCCGTACTTGCGGCGCAGCGTGGCGAACATCTCCGGCGCGTCACCGACCGAGACCACCTTCCCACGTGCTGTGACGGCGTCGCCTGTGAGCTGACCACGTGCCGTACAGGGCGCCAGGGCAAGGACGGGGTTACCACGCAGCCGTCGGGCCTTGCCTGTCGTGGCGCCGGTCCACACCCACATGGTGTCCCCCTGGGTGATCTGCCACACCGGTGTGGCGACCGGCGTACCGTCGCGGCGAAATGTCGTGAGACTCACATACCGCGCCACGGTCGGCAGGGACGCATTCCGATTCACTTGCATCATGCAAGTAGATTAGACACTGGTAGTGGCATCATGCAAGTAACCTGGGCTCATGCTCGGTCGCACCTACACAGATCAGAACTGTTCAGCGGCACGCGCCCTGGAGTTGGTCGGCGAACGCTGGAGCCTGCTGATCATCCGTGACGCGGCGTTCCGCGGGACCACCCGCTTCGTCGACTTTCAGCGAAACCTGGGCGTAGCGTCCAACATCCTGGCCGCCCGGCTCAACGGCTTCGTCGCTGCTGGTCTGATGGAGCGGCGACGCGATGTACCACACCACGAGTACCTGCTGACCGACAAGGGCCGTGAACTTCAGCCCGTCATCGTCGCCCTCACCCATTGGGGCGATCGGTGGTCCGCCCCGGACGGACCACCGATCGTCTTCGAACATGCCGGCTGCGGTGGCGGACTCGAGCAGCAGATCCGGTGCACTGTCTGTGGCGACATCGACAAGTCCGCCGAGATCAGCGCCAGGCCCGGACCCGGCGCACACCGATGACGATCAAGTTTTCAGAAGCTCAATTCGGCAGTTTTGACGAGAGTCGGTGCTGCAGCAATCCACCGGCGCTGCCTGGCGAGCGCGAGGTCACAGGGCCCCGCACCGCCGTAAGGTGCGAGGCCCTTGGTGATTGCCGCTATGCGGAGAAGACGACCACCGGATCAGGTGTGGGAGACCGAGACCACCGAACCCTTGGCGGGGTCGAGGATCACGCGGTCAGCCTTGGCCTTGCCGAAGTTGAACATATGGGCGAGGGTGCCTGCACTCTGGTCGAAGGACGAGTCGCCGATCCGACCGGTACCCCAGTTATCCTCGATGAACTTGGTGATGGAGGTCTGCTCGGTCTGGTGGTGGTCGACGTAGTTGACCTTGCTGTAGGGGGAGATCACCAGCAGGGGGGTGCGCGGTCCGGGGCCGCAGCGGTCGGCGTAGCCGCCGGCAATGGGGGCCGTGCCGCACAGAGCGGAGCTGTCCTGGGCCGGGTCGGAGGAGCCGTTCACGATCGGGGCGGCCTTGTGGTCGTACCAGCCGTCCG
>JAOPYK010000055.1 GCA_025964695.1 Streptosporangiaceae bacterium
GCACGTCGCCACCGACCGGCGAGCCGCATGGGGGTGAACCGCACCCTTTCCTTGCCCAGCTGCCGCTCCAGCACCGCGATTTGATGGCGCAGGGCAAGAATCTCGGTGTCTTTCTCCCGGTCACTCAGTACGGCAGATCACGGAGGCCGCGCGGGAGGTGTCGCACGGCGCATGTCCGGAGGATGGACGCCCAGGTCAACCCCCTGCCCGGGCTCCAGCACCCCGACCTGGCCGAGCAGGTGCAGCGGGACGGACTCTGGGCTCGGCCGCGATCGATCTGGCGTGGGTCGAGGAGGGAATGCTGGGACGCTGTCGTACGGTCCAAGAGCCGTGGGACACCACCGCCCGGGGTGATCATCGCCTCGGAAGCCGGTGCGGTCGTCCGGGACCAGGACGGCACTGCGCACGACATTGACTCGTCGGCCACGATCGCGGTGCCGCCTGCCCTGGTCGGGCGTTCGGCGGCGGCCTTCGGATGGGTCGGCCGTTACTCCGGGTGGAAGCGGCCGAAGCGGCCCCGGTGATAGACGAGCGGTGGTGTTTCGGCGTCGCCGAACTCGATCTCGGTGACCAGGCCGACGATCAGCCAGTGGTCGCCGACGGCGTGCGTGGTGTACCACTCGCAGAGCAGGTGCGCCGACGCGCCTTCGAGTAGAGGCTCACCGCCTGGGCCGTTGCGCCAGCGGGTCGGTTCGGCGAACCGGTCCACATTTCTGGATGCGAATCGCCCGGCGAGCGCGGCCTGGTCATGCCCGAGCAGGTTCACCGCGAAGGTCGGTGCGGCCCGCAACTGCGGCAGGGTGGTCGACGATTGCGCCACGTAGAAGGAGACCAGCGGCGGTTCCACGCTGACCGAGGTGAATGACGTCGCGGTCAGCCCGGCCGGCCCCGGCTCCGGGCGGGCCGTCACCACCACCACCCCGGCCGCGTGCCTGCCCAGGGCGCTGCGGAACCGGTCGCCGTCGATGTCGGAAGTTCTACCGGTGACCGAGGCGGGCCGTGCCACCGTCGCCTCGGTCACCGGGCCACCCCTGCCGTTACTGCGCTCCGAACGGCAGGGACGATCTGTTCGGCCCACTCCGTGAGCACGGAGTCGAGGCCTCCCGCCGTGGCCAGCGTGGATTCGAGCTCCAGGGCGTCCTTGACGGCGGCCTGGTGCGTGCGGGATCCGGGGCGCGGATTGCCCACGAGGACGACGACGCTCACGGTGTCTCCTTGCCGGGAGGTTCCCAGGGACGTTCTGAGGAGGAATGTCACCAGGGTACGGGGTATTTCCTACTTAGTCAATAGGTTTGATGGGAAATACCATCGCCGGGATCGGCGTGGCGCGTACGCGACGGGCCGTCAGCCGGCACGGCGAGCATTGGATCTCTTCCTCCCGGCCGTCGTCCTGGGTGATGGTTGGCTCGTCGATGAGCTCGCCAGGGCGCGACGGAGGTCGCCAGGCCCGAGTGGGTTACGGCGGATTGCGAATGGGGCTGGGCTGAACCTGGCTTTTCCTAGTAAAATGGGGGAATTAATCGAGAATTCCGTGAGGCCTGGGTCGTGGACCGTGATCTCACCGATGAGCGTGTCTACGAGCGGGAGCGCGCCGGCAGTGTGACGCGACGGGGCGTGCTGCGGCTGTCGGCCGCGGGGCTCGGCCTTGCCGCCGTGGCGCTGTCCGAGAGGCCCGCGCGTGCTGACACGGGGCCGATCGTGAAGCCGCTCCCGCCGGAGCTGTTCACGGTGTACGGCTCGAACGCCGAGATGAAGTGGGAGGCGATGCTGGGGCAGGGCTACACAACGCCCATCGACCGCTTCTTCGTCCGCAACCACACCCGTACCCCGCTCATCGACGCGGGGAGCTGGCGGCTCCGGTTGTGGGGGACCGGCCTGCTCGGTTCGCCTACCGAGGCCGCACCGATCGAGTTCACCTACGACCAGTTGCGTGGGCTGCCGTCCGAGACCGTCGCCGCGTTCATCGAATGCACCGGGAACGGCCGCAGCTTCTACACCAGCCAGCAGCACCAGACGGTTATTGGCACCCCATGGAAGCTGGGGGCTGTGGGGGTGGCCAGTTGGCGAGGCGTCCGGCTGGCCCGGGTGCTGGAGCGAGCGGGGCTCAGCCGTACGGCGGTGGACATCATGCCCCGCGGCCTGGACGACGAATTCATCACCGGCGGCGTCAACCTCGGCCGGGTGCGCCGCCCGTTGCCGGTCGCCAAGGCACTCCAGGACGTGCTTGTGGCGTACGAGATGAACGGCGAACCGTTGCCGCCCGACCACGGGTTCCCGGTCCGGCTCGTTGTACCATCCTGGGTCGGTATCGCTTCGATCAAGTGGCTCGGCGACATCCAGGTCTCCGATGAGCCGCTTCACTCGCCGTGGAACACCCAGTTCTACCGGCTGTTCGGGCCCGGCTACCCGGCCGAGGGCAGCGCGCCGCTGACCGGCCAGGTGACCAAAAGCGCCTTCGAGCTGCCGTGGGCCGCGACCCTCGCCGCGGGACGCACGCACGTCCTGCACGGCCGGTCCTGGTCGGGCAACGGCCGGATCCGGCAGGTCCAGATCAGCACCGACGGCGGGGCCACCTGGCACCGGGCGGACCATGGAGACCAGCGGGGGAGCCGGGCCTGGTTGCGATGGCAGTTCCGGTGGCGGCCCGAGCATCCGGGGTCGTACGTATTGCTCGCCCGGGGGACCGACGAGGCCGGCATCGTCCAGCCCGACCAGGCTCCCTACAACACCCTCGGTTACCTGTTCGGGGCCGTCGTCCAGCATCCGGTCACGGTGGCGTGACCCATTTCCCGCGAGGGAGCCTGTCATGGCGCTATGGAAGCCCGATCCCACCTTCTGCCCCCCGCCCGGGACGCGGTCTCGGCGCCACCGGAGAGGTTGGCCTATATAGCCGCCTTCGACCGGGCCGCGACCACGCCCGACGCGATCGCCGTGCTCGACGTCGATCCGGACTCCTCCTCCTACGGGAGGGTCGTCGGCTGGACCGAGCTGCCCTACACCGGTGACGAGCTCCACCACTTCGGCTGGAACGCCTGCAGTAGTGCTCTGTGCCCCGGCTCGCCGCATCCGCACGTGGAGCGCCGGTATCTGATCGTCCCGGGGCTCCGGTCGTCGCGCATCTATGTGATCGATACCAAAGACGACCCCGTCAACCCCAAGATCATCAAAATTCCTACTATTCAGGTTGACATTATAGGATAACCGTCGGACGATGAGGTGGTGAACTCGAGGGTCCTGATCGCAAGGCTCCACGTCGACCTCAGACGGCAGGCCAGTTCTCTGTGTCCCGATCGCTGATCCCGCAGACCGGACCACCGACGGAGGCTTGACATGACCGAGTTCACTACCGACGATCCTGACGCCTACCGAACTTCAATCGACAAAGGGCATGACGCTCGGCTCCGTGCCCCCGACCCCGGAGTCCGCCGCGCCGCCGTGGCCGACCTGGCCGCAGCGGCTCCCCTCGGCTCCGGCGACTCCTTTGCGTGGGCGCTGGCCGACTCCGACGAGACAGTCCGTCGCGCCGCTGCCTCGGCCCTGCGTGACCTTCCCGAGCTCTACATCAGCGAGGACGGCGTCCAGGCCCTCCTGCTCGCCACTGCGAGCAGCCGTGACGCCGAAGTCCGCCGCACCGCGGCCGCCCTGCTCTCCCACCTGACCGACAACGCCCGTGAGCTGTACGCGCAGGGCCTGCACGACGGCGAGCCGCACCTCCGGATCCAGGGCGTCCTGGGACTGGTCACTCTGCGCGCGGTCTGCGCCGTGACCGAGGCTGCCGACGACCCCACCCGTGACGTCCGCGTTGCCGTCGCGCAGGGACTCGCCCGCCTCGGCCCCGCCCAAGCCAGCGTGGTGGAGGCGCTGGAGCAGCTCATCACCGATCATGATCCCGTGGTGCGCATGGCGGCGCTCGATGCGGCAGCCGACCTCGGGCTGCCGGAACCGTTGGGTGAACGGGCCGCTGAGTCGATCTCCCATGCGAGCTGGCAGGTACGTAAGCGAGCCGCACACGCGCTCGGCGCAGGAACGTCCGAAGTCGCCATCCCGGCTCTCGTCGAAGCTCTGCGGGACCGGATCGTGGACGTACGGCGGGCCGCGGTGGAGTCGCTTGGGCGGTGGGCGGCCGAACATCCCGAGGTGATCACCACGCTGACGGAGTCGCTCAACGATCCCGATCCCGGAGTGCGGACTCAGGCCCGATGGGCGCTGGCCTGACGCGAACCCGGTCAGCGCTATGGGGACGAGCCAGGGCCGCGGACGCCCGAGCGTTGCCGCCGGTTCACCACACCTGTTCTCCGTCGATGTAGGTGGCGAGCCGCAGCGCAGCTGTGCTGTGCCAATACTCGTACGGAGGTGTTGACCTGCGGTTTACCCTTGCTTTCCGTGTGTCTCCGTCTGCTGTATCTGATCTTGCTCCGGGTCGTGGGTTGGTTGGTGCTGCTGGCTCGCAGCGATGCCTCCAAGGAGGTGGAAATCCTCGTGCTGCGGCATGAGGTGGCGGTGCTGCGCCGTCAGGTCACTCGTCCGCGGCCGGATTGGGCCGACCGGGCGATCCTGGCCGCGCTCACCCGTCAACTTCCAAAGTGGTTGCGGGCGCATCGGATCGTGACGCCGGGCACCCTGCTGGCCTGGCACCGCAGCCTGGGCAAGCGCCGCTGGAGGTACCCGAACAGTCTCGGGCGTCCGCCGATCCCTGACCAGGTGCGTGACCTGGTCATCCGATTGGCCCAGGAGAATCCCCGGTGGGGGTATCGGAGGATCCAGGGCGAGTTGATCGGCCTCGGCCATCGGGTGGGGGAGGGCACCATCCGCCGGATCCTGGCCGCGGCCGGGCTTGGTCCTGCGCCGCGGCGGGCTTCGTCGACCTGGCGGCAGTTTCTGACCGCTCAGGTGTCGGGGCTGCTGGCGTGCGATTTCCTGCACGTCGAGACCGTGCTCCTGCAGTGTCTGTACATCTTCTTCGTGATGGAGGTCGAAACCCGCCGGGTGCACATCCTGGGCGTCGCACCCAACCCGACCGGGGCCTGGACCGCCCAGCAAGCCAGGAATCTGCTGATGGACCTGGCGGAGCGTGCCGGCCGGTTCACCTTCTTGATCCGGGATCGCGACGGCAAGTTCTCCCGGATTTTCGACGAGGTGTTCGCCTGCGGCGGGATACGGATCATCAAGACCCCGCCCCGGTCGCCCCGGGCGAACGCTTATGCGGAGAGGTTCGTTGGAACGCTACGGCGTGAGTGTCTGGATCACTTGCTGATCTATGGTGAGCGGCATTTGCGCAGGGTGCTCGCTGAATACGAGCGACATTACAACGATCATCGCTCGCATCAGTCCCGGGACCAGATACCGCCACTGCATGAGCCTGGCCGGGTGATTGATGTGACCGCGCCGATTCGGCGCCGCAAGGCCGTCGCAGGCTTGATCAATCAGTACAGCAGAGCGGCTTAGTGATCACCTGAAACCCCAGGTGGAAGCCAGTACGTGAGTATTGGCACGGCACAGGTCCGGGCCGCGCTGGAGGAGCTCGCCGGAACCGTCCCGCACCTGCTGGAAGGCTTGGTCGAGGAGGAGTGGGGACGCCGCTACGGCCGCCCGGTGCGCCTGGGCAAGAACCCCACCCGGCCCAAGACCAGGATCAACACCACCGGCCACGACGCCTGCCGGCTGCTGGAGCATCTGATGGCCGGGCGCGGGGCAGGCCGCGTGTTCGGTCCCCAAGTTGAGGCTCTGCGGCAGATCGTCGTGCAGAACTACTACCGCGACGCGGTAGGCCGCCTGCGCCTGCGCACCGACGAGGACGGCGGGCTGCCGCCCTCGTCGGTTGCGATCGTTTCTCCCTACGACCTCACCGCCCGCTACGCCCGCCGCGGGCAGACCACCCGCTGGAAGGGATTCGTTGCGCATCTCACCGAGACCTGCGCCCGCGACGGCGTCAACGTGATCACGGACGTGGCCACCACCCCGGCCACCACGAACGACTCCCAGGCCCTGCCCGGCATCCACACCCGCCTGGCGCGCCGCGGCCTGCTGCCCGCCGAGCACCTGGTCGACGGCGGCTACACCTCCCTGGTTCATGTGGAGCACAGCCACCGAGAACACCAGGTCACACTCACCGGGCCGCTTCCAGGCAACCCCACCCGCCAGCACCGCAGGAACGAAGGCTTCGGCCGGGACGACCTCCGCATCGACTTCGACCGCCGACAGGTGACCTGCCCCCAGGGCCAGGTCAGCAAGGGATGGCACGGCCCCTACCCGACCTCCTCGCCCACCGCAGCCCCGCTGATCGTGGCACGGTTCACCAAGGGGCAGTGCCAGCCCTGCCCGGCCCGCACCCGGTGCACCACCTCCCGCGAAAGCGCCCGGAACGTGGGCTTCCCCCGCGAGAACTCCACGACCTGCAAATCCGCGTCCGCGCCGAACAGCAAACACCCGACTGGCAGGCCCGCTACGCGGTTCGCTCCGGAGTGGAGGGCACCATCAACGAGCTCGCCCACGGCCATGGCATGCGCCGCTGCCGCTACCGGGGGCAGCCGAAGACCCACCTGCAGTACATATTCACGGCCATCGCCGTGAACATCGAGCGCCTCAGCGGTCTGTCATCGGCCGACGAAGCACCCCCGTCCCGACCCCCGACCGCGTTCCAGAACTTCCTGGACCAGCGCGGGATCTCTCGCCTGAAGTCCTGGCGAGCCGTCAGCGGCTGACCTCGAGAGCTTCAAGATCCCCGACAGAGTCAAGCTAAGAACCTACTGCTTTGGGATGGGTCGGGTGCGCAGGCGGATGACCGGCAGTTCGCGGTCGGTTTTCTGCTCATATTTCGCGTACCGCTTTGCCGTGCCGGTGATGTGGTGCCACGCTTGCTGGCGGGCGTTTCCGTGCAACTGCTCGGCGCTGACCGCAATGGTGCGGCCGGCGATCTGGATCTGCACGGTGTCGGGGTGGGCGGCGAGGTTGTAGTACCAGGCGGGGTTCTTTGCTGCCCCATTCGCGGACGCGACGACCAGCCAGCTGTCGGCGCTGTCGGGGAAGTAGGCGACCGGGGTGTGGCGTAGGGCGCCGGTCTTGGCGCCGACGGTGGTCAGGACCAGCGCGCGCATGCCCATTACCTTGTCGGCATTGCCGCGGATTCGGTTCATGGTCCAGGTGTTGACCCAGGCCATCAGCTTCCCGCCTGGCTGACGGCCACCGCGGGTGCCGCGGGGGGTGTCGAAACTCATCAGATCCTCCTTTGAATAGCCTGACGATTAGCAGTGGCGTAGCTGGTACCACTGGCCGGGGGCGGTATGGCGCAGTTTGCCCCCGGGGCCTTCAGTCCACATTTCACCATCGAAGGCGCCCACGCCAAGAACTCACTATCGACCGCCTCAAACGGTGGTATTGGGGTTCAGGTCGCCGAGAAGATAACGCTGGAAAGCGTCGCTTAGGGCCGCTTCGACGCGGTCGTTGGTGGTGCCTCGGCGAACTGGTGGTATCACGAACGATTGCTCGCGGCGGCGGCGTTCTGGACGGCTTCGCGCGCCGTGGTTGCTGGCCGGCCGATGAGCTTCACCAGGTCGTCGCTAGCGGTGAACAGTTCTCCGCGAGCCAGGCCGGCATCGGCGTCGGCGGCGGCCATCTCTGGGGGCAGCCCCGCAGCGGTCAGAGCGCTGGGACTTCGCTGGGCACCGTGCATCGTGACAACCACCCGTCCATCGCCGGAATCGTCAGGATCATTGATGATGCTAGTCAATAGAGCTGACTATATCAAGGTGGAGTCGAAGGCTGCCGGCGGTCCGCCAGCCGGGCGGCTCGGGCGGGAATCGGGGGCGGACGGCTGGGCGGGGCCGGGTTTAGCGCGCGTAGGGGTCGGTGATCTCGCGGAGTTGATCCAGGATCTGGTGCAGCAACGTGAAGTTGCGGGTGCCGAGGTAGGCCTTCCACTCCGAGTAGATCTCGTCGAGTGTCGCCTTGGCTACCTCGACCGCCCGCCGGCCGCGTTGCTCGATCACGATCAGCCGGGCGCGGCCATCCGTGGGGTCGGGGACCCGGCGGACATAGCCCAAGCGTTCCAGTTGATCGACCATCACGCTGGCGCTCTGCTTGGTCATTTGTGCCTGTTCAGCGAGTTCCTTGAGGCGCGAACCGTCCGGGGCGATGCGTTGAAACACCCGGCACTGGGCGAGGGTCCAGTCGTCGAACCCGGCATCCTGGAGGGCCCGGAAAATCCGGTCCTCGGTGTACCGGTACGGGATGAACAACGACACTCCTAGATCAACCCGCTGCTCGTCGTCCATGCCGCTTTCGCCTCCGTCGCCCACCTGATCCCACGAGGTGCACACCCTACGTCAACGCTGCCGAGCCGGATCGCCGCCGACCCGACCGCGGCGGCGCGTGCGCAGCGCTGCGCTCGCTGCGTTCCGCACGCGCCATCTGCCCCTCAGCGACCTCGCACCTGTTGCTGTTGTCATCGGTTCTGCCGTACGGTTACAGTAGTAACGATACCTGACTAGTTTGGTAGCGGCTCCGATGGGGGGACGGGCGGCCGAGGACTGTTCACATCCAGAGAAGACAGCAGAGAGAACATAAGTAGCGCCATGACATCGACATCAAGCCTGGCGGGCAAGCGGGTCCTGGTTACCGGAGGCAGCAGCGGAATCGGCGCCGCGATCGTGCGGCGGCTTGCCTCCCAGGGAGCCACAGTCGCGGTCAACTATCGATCCGATCGGGCCGCCGCCGATGCGCTCGTCGGCGAACTCCGCGACAACGGGTGTGCCGCGTCGGCTTTCCCGGCCGATGTCAGTGACGTGG
>JAOPYK010000094.1 GCA_025964695.1 Streptosporangiaceae bacterium
ACGCCGCGGCCGAGCTGGCGGCCACGGCCGAGATCGATCCCGACGGGGACGCCGCGGGCGCCACGGGCATGCTGACCCCGTCCGAGCTGGAGGGCATCGCCCGGTCCAGCGGCGTGGGCGGCACCGAGCTGGCCGGCCTGGCCGCGGCCGAGGGCGTCGACGTGCGGGAGCCCGACGTGCTGCCGGCCGCTCCGCCGTACGCCGGATATCCCAAGGCACGCGAGTCCCTGGACGTGCTGGGCCACCGGCATCTCGCCGAGTTCCTGTTCGGCGGCCGCCCGGCCGGCCCGATCCGGGTGCTCGGCGGCTTCCACGCCCCCGGCGTGCGGCTGGAGGCGGCCACGGTGACGCAGGTGGCCGCGGAGTGGGCCCGCCGGCCGCGGGACACCAGCTCCACCAACGCCGACACGGTACTGATCGCCCTGCGCGGCGCGGACGTCGAGCAGCTGATCCTCTATGACCTGGTGGACCGGCTGCGGGAGCGGCACCGGCAGCGGGCCTCCGCACGGGCGCTGATGGCCTACGCCGTGGAGAACCTGGGCATCGCCATCGCCGAGGCCCGCCGCCTGGTGTTCGCGGTGTGCCGGGAGGGCGGGCCCGGGGGCGGCCCGGGCGGGCGGCTGCGGGAACTGCTCGACTCCGGCGAGGTGTACGCCGCGGCCGAGCTGGCGGCCACGGCCGAGATCGATCCCGACGGGGACGCCGCGGTGCTGGCGGCCGAGGCGCGGCAGCGCGTGGCCACCGCCGTGCGGCTGCGCGATGAGGCACTGGGCGAGCGGGATTGCGAGGCGGCGTGGCGGCTGCTCGCCGACGCCCTGCACCTGGTCCCCGATCTGCCCGGGGCCGAGGAGCGGCAGCGGCGGCTCACGCCGCTGCCCGTGCCGTCCCTGGAGGCCGTCCCCTCCGGGGACTCGGTCCGGCTCATCTGGCCGGTCTCCCCGTCGACGGCGGGTGAGATCGCCTACCGGGTCGTGCGGCTGGCCGGCGCGGTCTCCGAGCACGTGATCACGGTGACCCAGGAGACGGCCGTCTACGACGAGGATCCGCCGGTCAACGTGCCGCTCCGCTACCAGGTGCTGGCCTGCCGGGGCGAGGCGGTGTCGGTCCCCGCGGTGGCCGGGCCGGTCGTGGTGCGCCCTGAGCCCTCCGGCATCGAGCTGACGGCGGGTGACGGCGCGGTGCGGGGACGGTGGGTCTGCCCGCAGGAGGCGGCGCGGGTGCTGGTGGCCCGCGCCGACAGCCGGTCCTCCCTGCCACCGACCTCGATCGCGGCCGACCGGCTCGGCTGCGTCGACACGGCCGTGCGCAACGGGACGACCTACCATTACCGCATCTCGGCGGTCTACCTCGATGAGCAGGGCCGGGAGGAGGCCACCCCGGGGGTCCGGGTGTCGGCCACGCCGACCGCCCCGCCGGATCCGGTCGCCACGTTCACCATCGAACCCGAATCGCTGGATCCGAGCCGGTTGCTGATCGCCTTCGACGCTCCCCGGCACGGCACGGCGGAGGTGGTGATGCTGCCCGGGCCGCCGCCCTGGCCGTACGGAGCGCTGGTGCCCGCCGCGGACGTCCGGTCCGCCGCCCGGCCGCTGACCGCGAGCCCCGCCGCCCGGGGGGTGGTCGTACGGCCCAGGGGCAACGGCGTCCTGCTCGTGGTCACCGTCACCGGGACCAGTGCCGTCGTCGGGGCGCACCGGCGGCACGTGAACCTGCCCGCGCCACGCGGGCTCAGCGCGCAGCGCCGGGGCGGGACGGTGCACGTGGGTTTCGACTGGCCGCCGGACGTCGCCGAGATGGAGGTGTCCTACCGGGCCGGTGCGGGCGAGTTCCAGCGGGTGACCGTGACGCGGGCGGGTTACGACGCCCAGGGCGGCGTACGCGTGCCCGTGCCGGACGACGAGCCGGTCGAGGTCTCGGTGGCGGCGCGGGCCGGTGCGCTCTCGGGGACACCGGCCGTGCTGACCGTGGCCGGGCGCGCGGTGGTGGAGTACGACCTCGACCGTGGCGGGCCGCCGTGGAGCCGGACGGTGACGGTGGCGCTGACCTCGCCGCGGCCCGTACGGCTGGCCCGGCTGATGCTCGTGCTGCGGGCCGGCCGGGTGATGCCGCAACGGCCCGAGGACGGCGAGACCCTCGTGACCTGGACGGACCTGGACATCACCGGAATGACGCGGCTCACGGTTCCGCAGCCCAAGCGCAGCGGGCCATACTGGCTGCGCTGCTTCGCCGGCGACGAGTCGCTGGACCTGATCGATCCCCCGGTCCGGCGCCTCCGGTCATGACCGAGAGCTACGTGACCGCCAGTTACCAGGAGGGTGCCTTGCCGCCAGCGTGGCGTTCGTGGAGCCGAACCTCCGCCTGTGGGCATGGACCGGGAACAGTCCGGACGTGAGCCGAGGCGACGAGACGCGCACCCCGGCCCCCCTGCGCAGAAGGGTCTCGTTCCCCGGCGGCCGTGCCGGGGAGCAGGTGACGTGCCCGTACTGCTTCGCGGGGGTGCCCCGGCAGCGCATCGCGTTCCGCTGCGTAGGACGCGGGGGGCGTGGCGACGGCTGCGCGGCGGTGCTCGACGAGCGGCTGGCCGGCTACACCGGATCGACCGCCAACGCGTCACTGCCACCGGTCTTCGCCGCTCCCGGCAGGCGGAGCCGGGCCGACTGCCCGGACTGCGGCAAGCCGACCGGGCGCCGGGTCTGCCCGGAGTGCCACAACGCGCTCCCGTCCGCGTACTGCGACAGCTCAGGCCGCATCGTGGCGCTGGTGGGGGCCAAGAACGCCGGCAAGAGCACCTACATCGCGGTGCTGCTGCACGAGCTGATGAACCGGGTCGGGACCGAGCTCGACGCCTCCCTGGTGGCCTGCGACGACCGGACCATCGACCGATACAAGCACGACTTCGCCCGGCCGCTGTACGACCTGCGGCGGCTGCTGCCGACGACCCCGAGCGCCGCCACCACACCACGCGAGCCGATGGTGTTCCTGCTGACCCGGACTCTGACCCGCGCCCGGGGGTCCCGGTGGCGGTCCCGCGACCACAGCCTGGCGCTGGTGCTGTTCGACACCGCGGGTGAGGACCTGCGCAGCCGCGACGTCCGGGATCTGCACCTGCGCTATCTCGAGGCGGCCGACGCGATCATCTTCCTGGTCGACCCGCTGGAGCTCGCCGGGGCCGAGTCCGCGCTGGCCCACGGTGCCCTCCCGTCCGGTGACCCCGACAGTGAGCCGATCAACGTGCTCGCCCGGGTGACCGAGTCGCTGCGCCAGCGTCATGAGATCCGGCCCGGGCAGCGGCTGCAGATTCCGGTCGCGGTCGCCCTCACCAAGGTCGACGCACTGGGCCCGGCGGTGCGGCGGCAGTCGGCCCTGCACCGCTCGCGGGGCCTGCCCGGCCGGCTGGACCTCGACGACCGGGAGGCCGTGCACGAGCAGGTCAAGTCGTTGCTCGACGGCTGGCAGGCCGGGCAGTTGTCCCGCTATCTGGAGCAGCAGTACCACGACTACGCCCTGTTCGGGCTGTCCGCACTGGGCGGTGTGCCGCAGGACGGCCAGGTCGGTTCCGGCGGAGTTCGGCCGCACCGGGTCGAGGACCCCCTGCTCTGGCTGCTGTACCGGTTCGGCCTGCTCGAGGGGGGCCGGGGATAGCCATGGCCTGGCAGCTGCACTACACCTCCGCCCGGTCGGGGCCGACCGGGCGCGGCGGCTTCCAGTTCGTCGCCGGTTCCGCGGACCTGCCGCCGGGGCTTCAGGCGGCGGTCGCTCCGTACATGGTCTACCGGCCGCCGCCGGCCGCCCCGCTGTCCCCCACGGCCGACGAGCTCGCCGGGTTCCCGGTCGCGCTCGCCTACGACCGTGTCGACGGGCGCCCGTTGCTCGTCCGCTGCCGCTACCTGGGCCGGGACTACTCCGGCCGCTACGGCAACTTCTTCGCGCACGCGGTCATCGCCGAACCGGAGGAGCTCGAGGGCCTGCGGCCGATCGAGCTCTGGCAGGCCCCGCTCTGGGACGATGCCCCCGGCGAGCTGACCGTGCTGGACGATCTGGCGCCGGGTGAAGCGGTCGACCCCGAGTCGATCGGGCGGTGGCTGGGCGGCACCGGTGCCTACGACCTGCTGGCCCTGCTGCTCGACCACGTCACCGGGCTCCTGGGCCGCGGCCACGGCCGGCTGGTGCTGGTCGCCGGTGAAGCCGACCTGATCGTCCGGTGGATCGCGGTGATCGCCTACTCGCTGCCGGTGGCCGCCGCGGCCCGGCTCTCCTTCATCACCTACAGCGCCGATCCCGGCAACGCGCCGCAGCGGCTGGTCGGCACCACTCCCGACGTGGCCGCGACCCTGACCGGCGACGACCCGGTGCTGCGGCTCGACCGGGCGCCCCCGCCGGGCCGAGCGGAGCCCGGCCGGTTCGCGCGGACCGCCACCGCGTGCTGGCGCGCCCTCGATCTGGACGGTCTCGACGCCATCGGCGACCTCGCCGGGCCCGGTGCCGGCCCGCTCCACCGGTTGCTCGACGAGGCCGCGACCCTGCTGTCGCTGTGCCGCGGGGACCTGGGCGTCGGCGCCGGGGAACAGCGGTCCGCCGCCGCCCTGCTGGCCCGGCACGGCCACGAGCTGCCCGGCTGGGCCTGGGACGAGCTGGCCGCGGCACTCCCCCGGATCGGTTTCGACCTGGCCGCCGCCTACGCGGCCGCGGCGCGGGACGCGGGACGCCTGGCGGCGTTCGAACGGGGCGCCGCGCGCTGTCTCGTGCTCGCTCTCGCCGATCCCGCCCTGGCCGGCCGGCTGCCCACGGGCGAGCTCACCGCCGAGACGCGCAAGGCCCTGGTGCCCGAGTTCGTCACAGCTCTGACGACCGCGGCCGGCCTCGGCACGGTCGCGCACATCATGCGGCTCGCGGAGCAAGCCGGGGTCGTGGTGCCGCAGGCCGAGGTCGCCTCGGCCGCCGCGGGCTGCGCACCGGACGCGGCGGAGCCGCCCACCGCCGAGGAGTGCGCGGCGCTGCTGGACCACTGTGGCGCGGCGCTGACCCGCCACCCCGCCCTGTGCGAGCTGCTCTCCCGGGCGTTCATGGCCCTCGCCACGACCCGCGAGCGGGAGCTGACGTCGGCGCGGACCGTACGGCTGGCCGAACGGGTCCGCGACCTGCCACCCGGCCCCGGCCGGGCCGCCCGGATGCGGGCCGACGCGTCCGCCGTCCTCGCGCACGCGGACGCGGTACGGGCGCGCGACCCGGTCCGCGCCGCGCGGTACGTCACTGAGCTGGGCGCCCTGTCCACGCGGGCATCCGATCCACTGATCGACCAGATCTTCGCCGCCGGCGCGCGGCGGCTCGCCGCGCGCGAGCCGTCCTTCCGGGCGAGCCTGCTGGCCGCCGCCGGGCCGGTCCGCGACCGGCTGGCCGCCGGATGGCTGGACGGCAGACTGGACCGCCAGGCCCGCGGCGAGCTGGTGTCGGTCGCGCTCCGGGTCCGCCGGCTGGGCGTCGCGGTGCCGGCACTCGACACCTGGGCCCGTGACCTGGCCGGGCGGCGGCTCAGCTACCTCCAGCTCGACTCCTTCCTGCGGGACGACCCGGAGCTGCGTGCCGCGCTGCGCGAACTGCGCTCCGGCGACCCGGGTCCGGAGGGCTGACCGGTGCAGATCGGCGTCATCGTGCTGCTGGTGGCCGGGTGGATCCTCATCCTGGCCGCCGGGCTCATCGTCGTTCTGCCCGTGACGCTGGTCGCCGCCACGCTCGCCGTGCTGGGGGACTATTACCTGCACGCCTGCCGGGTGCTGGTCCCCCGGCAGGCGAAGGGCCCGTCCGTGGTCGAGCCGCCCGAGACCGCCTACCGGCACTACCTGCTCGGCCAGGTGTGGCGGGACTGGCGGGTGATCGCGCGGACGGTGGCACCGCGGGCGAGGGATGTCATCGCGATGGCCCGGCACCGGACCGCCCAGGCCGCCAGAGGCGGCGTGCGGGGATTCTTCGCCCTTCCGCTATGGCTGGGCATCTGCGCCGGCCTCCTGCTGGCCGCGGTCCCCGTCGCGGCGCTGGCCCTGGTGCTCACCGCGATGTACGCGGTCGTCGTCACGATCGGGCTGGCCGGCTGGCTGGGGTGCGTTCTGGTGCTGGGCGCCATCGAGCGGGTCTTCATGGCCTACGGCCGGGTCCTGCAGACCTGCCCGCACCCGTCCTGCTACGAGAAGATCGCTCTGCCGGTGTACGCGTGCCCGTCCTGCGACCGGCGGCACCGCCGGCTGACGCCCGGTCCGGCGGGCGCCTTCCGGCACGTGTGCCGGTGCGGCACCCGGCTGCCCACGACCATCCCGCTGGGCCGGTTCCGGCTGACCGCCTACTGCCCGCACTGCGAGCGCAGGCTGCCCGAGCGCATCGGCCGGGTACGGGTGGAGCCGCTGCCGTTCATCGGCGGCCCCGCGGCGGGCAAGACGACCTTCATGTTCCTGGCCATCCAGGCCCTGCACGCCCGCAGCCGGGGCACCGGAGGCCGGGTCGCGTTCGTCGAGCAGCGCCACCAGCAGGCCTACGCGGGGGCGGTGGAGGAGTTCCGCCGGGGCGGGCAGCTGGCCAAGACCGGGCCGGAGCTGCCGCTGGCCACGATGGTCGACGTCGAGCTCCCGGGGGCGGGGCACCGGATCCTGTATCTCTTCGATCCGGCCGGCGAGCACTTCGCCGGCGCCTCACAGGTGGAGTCGCTGCGCTATCTCGATCACGGCGAGGCGCTGCTGTTCATGGTCGATCCCTTCGCGCTTCCCGAGGTCCGCCGGACGCTGACCGAGGCCGAGATCGCGCACTCCGCCCATTCGTCGGACGAGGACCCCTCCGACACCCTGCAGCGGGTCCTCAACGAGCTGCGTTCCCGGCCCGACCGGGGCCGGCAGAAACGGGTCGCGGTGGTGGTCACCAAGACCGACCTACTGGCCCGGACTGGGATCGGCCACGGGATCGCCGGGCACGCGCCCCGCGCGGCGTCGGACCGCCCGGCCGCCGATCCGGACCACGCCGTACGGGCCTGGCTGGAACGGCTCGGCCTGGGCAATACCACCCGCACCCTCGACCAGCTGGCGGCGCAGGTGCGGTACTTCCCCTCCGGCCTGGACACCCCGCCCGCGGAGGTGTTCGACCTGCTCGGCTGGGTGACCGGGCTCTCGCCCAACGGGCGGCCGGACGAGCAGGGGGCGGCGCCTCCGTCATGGGGCCGGTACCAGGGCCGCCACGAGGCCGAGGTGCCCGGCACCGCCCCGCTGCGCGACCCGTGGCGGCCCACCGGCCGCGACGCCTCGCTCGTGCCGCGCGGCTACCAGAGCGGCCGCTGGGCCATCCTGACCGGGCTGTCGCTGCTGAACCTCGCGGCCTTGGCCGCGGCCGTGACGTACCTGGCGACCTGATCCGGCCACCGGCGGGCTCGATTGCGACCGTGCCGCCGCGAACAACCACCGGTACCGGGGCGTCCCATTCCACGAGTCCTCCCGCAGGTCTCACGCCCGGTCTCCGGCAGGAAGGGGCATGGAAATGCCCGATCACACCGACCAGGAGATGTCCACACGCGCGATGCTCCTTCTCGGCGGCGGCGGCACCCTGGTGGTGACCGCCATCCTCGGCCTGTCCCTGCTGTTCGGGATCGGCGGCAAGGCCTCCCAGGCGGGTCAGTCCCAGCCCGCCGAGACCATCGCGGTCCCGGCCGCCGCCAATACGGGACAGTCCGCTCCGGCGACCCCCGGCGACGGCCTGCAGGCGGGGAGCCCGACCGTCCCCGCACTCGTCGGCGTCGACTCCATGACCGCGACCACCCGGCTGGCCGGCCGGCGGCTCTCCGTCGCGGCCGTGATCCGGGTCCCGTCCGCGCTGGCCCCCGGCCAGGTCGTACGGACCTACCCGCCGGCCGGCGCCTCGGTGCCCGCGGGCGGTCAGGTCACCCTCTACGTCTCGGGCACCGCCGGCGGCACCCGGGTGGCCGTGCCGTACCTCATCGGAGTGAGCGCCGAGCAGGCCCGCAGCATCGCGGCCCAGTACGGGCTGAGGCTGGTCATCCTGCGGGGCACCACCACCGTGTCCGCGCAGACGCCCAACCCCGGGGCGGTCGTGGTCCGTGGATCCGCCGTCCTGGTGACTCTCCGCTGACCGTGCCGGCGACCCGGACCACTGCGTTGCATGAACGAACTCACCCGGTCTAGGGTCGAAGGGTCGGCTCAAGGCTGGGAGGCCCACATGATCGTCAGAATCGGCTTCGCTCCCGGGGCCGGCGAACTGCCAGGTCAGGACGGCCTCACCGCCCTGGTCCAGGGCCTCGAACGCGAGGGCTTCGACTCCCTGTGGGTCTCCGAGCGGGCCACCAGCGAGGCAGAGGATCCGGTGGTCACGCTGGCGTTCGCCGCCGCGCTGACCTCCCGGATCAAGCTGGGCACCGCGGTGATGACGCTGCCGGGCCGCCCGCCGGCCTTGCTGGCCAAGCAACTCGCCAGCCTCGACCGGCTCTCCGGCGGGCGGCTGCTGCCGGCCTTCGGGCTGGGGCTGCGGCATCCCGCGGAGCAGCAGGCGTTCGGGGTGCGCCGGGAGGAACGCGTCGCGCTGTTCGAGGAGGCGCTGCCGCTGCTGCGCCGCTTCTGGGCCGGGGACGAGGTCACCCACCACGGACCCCGTTACCACTACGAGGGGCTACGGGTGGCGCCCAGGCCGGTCGACGGCGGATTCGACGTATGGATGGGCGGCGCCTCGGAGCCCGAACTGCGCCGCACCGGACGGCTGTCGGACGGCTGGCTGGCCGCCTTCACCACCCCGGCCGAGGCCGACCGCGGACGGGAGCTCGTGCTGCGGGCCGCGGCGGAGGCCGGGCGGGAGATCGAGGAGGAGCACTTCGGCGCGGTGGTCCCCTACCGCCGCGGCGTGCTCGGCGCGACGGCCGGGGAGAGGCTGGCCCGCGCCCGGGCGGTCCGCGGCCCGGCCCGGCCGGACGAGGTGGTGCCGGACCTGGAGTCTCTGGAGGCTCATCTGCGGCGGCTGATCGGCGCCGGGCTGTCGAAGTTCGTCCTGGTCCCCCTGGACCGGCCGGGGAGCTGGGACCGGGAACTCGCCGAGGTCCGCGACGCCGTGCTGTCACTGCAGACGGTGCGCGGCGCCGGTCTCACGACCTCGTGACGGAGCGCTCCACCGCGGGCACGGGCTCCAGGGCGGCCAGCACGAACGCCGACAGCTCCGCGGCGATCTCGGCCGGGGACTTGGAGCCGCCCGCCCGGTACCACACCGGCATCTCGTTGATCATCCCGAAGACGATGAGGGTCACCGTGCCGGCCGAAGCGACCGTCGAGAACACCCCGTCCCGCTGAGCATCCCCGATGACCTTCCGGAAGGCCACGTGGTAGCGGCGCCGCTCCGCCCGTACCGCGTCCATTCGCCGGCCGTCGAGCTTGTTCATCTCCCGGACCCACACCTTGACCTCGTCGATGTAGCCGGCCGTGCTCTCCACCAGTTCGGCGATGAGCGCGCGCACGGTCTCCCTCGGCGGCAGCCGCGCATCGAGGACCCGGTCGAGGTCGGAGAGCTGACGGGCGATCAGCGTGTGGTAGATCTCGAACAGCAGATCGTTCTTGGACTCGAAGTAGTGATACAGCGCGCCCTTGGTGACGGACGCCTCCTCGACGATCTCCTGTACCGAGGTGCCGTCGAAGCCCTGTTCCGCGAACAGGCGGACGGCGGCTGCGAGGATGCGCCTCTCCACCGGACTGACTCTGGCCCGGGCCGGGCCCACCTGGTCGTCGTCGGCCATGCCCCGTCCCTTCGTCGAACAACCTGAGATCTCCATCCTCGCAGAGACCGACTGGTCGGTATGTACGACGAGAGACTCTCCCGGCCGAACGGTCTTCTGGATCGGCCGAATCATTGACGTTGAACGCCTGGCGGCCTAGCTTCGGCTGATACCGACCGGTCGGTATGCGCCCAAGGAGGTACGCGATGCCCACAGTGGAGGCCGTGCGAGGGCCCGTCGAGGTGACAGATCTGGGACCCACCCTGATGCACGAGCACGTCTTCGTCCTCAGTCCCGAACACGTGCAGAACTACGGCATGGGCGGCTGGTGGGACGAGGAGGAGCGCGTCGCCGACGCGGTGGCCAAGCTCAACGCGCTGGCCGCCAGGGGCATCACGACGATCGTCGATCCCACGGTGTGGGGGCTCGGCCGGTACATCCCGCGGATCCAGCGGATCGCGGCTCAGGTCGAGGGCCTGCACATCATCGTCGCGACCGGCCTCTACACCTACAACGACATCCCGTTCCAGTACGAGCACCGCGGCCCCGGGCTACTGATCGACGGGCCGGAACCGATGGTCGCCGACTTCACCCGCGACCTCGTCGAGGGCATCGGTGACACCGGCGTCAAGGCCGCGTTCCTCAAATGCGCCATCGAGGCGGCGGGACTGACCCCGGGCGTCGAGCGCGTCGCGCGGGCGGTCGCCCACACCCACCGGGAGACCGGCGCGCCGATCACCGTGCACACCTCCAGCCCGGCCGAGGCGGGACGGCTGGCCGTGGACCTGTTCACCAAGGAGGGCGTCGACCTGACCAAGGTCGTGATCGGCCATGCCGGGGACAGCAACGACCTCGACTACCTGATGGCGCTGGCCGACACCGGCGCCATCCTGGGCATGGACCGGTTCGGCATCGACGTGTACAACTCCACGCCCGACCGGGTGGCCACCATCGCCGCGTTGTGCGAACGCGGCTACGCCGACCGGATGGTGCTCAGCCACGATGCGAGCTGCTTCATCGACTGGTTCGGTCCCGATCCCCGGGGCCTGCAGGAACTGCTGACCCCGAACTGGCACTACGAGCACATCAGCGACGACATCCTGCCGGCACTGCGCAAGCTCGGCGTCACCCAGGCGCAACTGGACCAGATGCTGATCCAGAACCCCAGGCGTTACTTCAGCCGTGTCTGACGGCGGCATGTTCGACGGCGGCGGCGTGGTGCGCGGGGCGGACGGGATCGCCCGTTACGAGGGACTGCCCGGCAGCCTGGTGCACATGCTGCGGGCCACCGCCGGTGACCTGCCAGAACGCGAGGCGCTGGCCGAGACCGGCGGCGGCCCTCGGCTGACCTACCGCGAGCTGTGGGGGCGGGCCTCCCGGGTCGCTGGCGGGCTCCGCGCGGCCGGGATCAACCCGGGCGACCGGGTGGCGATCCGGCTGGCCAACGGCGTCGACTGGGTGCTGGCCTTCTTCGGCACCCAGCTCGCCGGAGCCATCGCGGTGCCGGTCAACACGAGGTTCACCGAGGACGAGGCCCGCTACGTGATCGAGGACAGCGGCGCGTCGTACATCTTCGACGGAGGCGCGCTGCCGGACGGCCCGCCGCTGGCCGCCGACGACGTCCGAGCCGACGACCCCGCCGCGATCTTCTACACCAGCGGCACGACCGGGTTCCCCAAGGGGGCGATCACCACCCACGCGAACTTCCTGTCCAACTGCGAGAGCTGCCGCCGGGCCATCGGCATCTCCCGCGGAGATCCGATCCGGACGCTGGTCTCGGTGCCGCTGTTCCACGTGACGGGCTGCAACAGCCAGCTGCTGGTCGCGTGCTATCTGGGTGGCACGACGGTGATCATGCCCCAGTTCGAGGTGGGTGCCTTCCTGCAGGCGATCGAGGACGAGCGCATCGACGTGCTGACCACCGTCCCCGCGATCTACTGGCTGGCGATCAGCTCGCGGGGCTTCCCCGGCACCGACGTCTCCGCCGTCCGCTTCCTGTCCTACGGCGGGGCGCCCATCGCGCCGGAGCTGGTCGGCCGGATCAAGGAGGCGTTCCCACAGGCCCGGGTGGGCAACGGGTT
>JAOPYK010000333.1 GCA_025964695.1 Streptosporangiaceae bacterium
GCGGCCGGCTGAACGACGCCAAGAAGTGCAGGTGAGGAAAGGACTTAGGCGCCCGTAGCTCAGGGGATAGAGCATCGGTTTCCTAAACCGTGCGTCGCAGGTTCGAATCCTGCCGGGGGCACCACACAGATGGGAACAGGGACGGTGTCGTCGCCGCCCGTTTCACCCTCTTTTGGGGCTATAAGTGCGTCTTGAGCGGCTTGCCGCTGTGCGGGTATCGCCTCACCGAGGAGCGTGATCTGGCACTCGGCGGTCTTGGTCCGCTTGTCGTAGCGTACCTCCAGCCGGAACGCCTCGAAGAGCCGCCGCCTCAGGTCTTGATGGATCTCGGTGAGCTGGATCGGGGCCGGCCCACTGGGCGACCTGCTTGGGGGGCACCCCGGCGTAGAGCCGGACCGTGATTCCCGAGTGACGTAGGTCGTAGGGGCGTTTAAGCAGGACCGAGCCGTACTTGTCTGGTGGGAGCCCTATCTTCCGAGTGCGGGCCCAGACTTTGCTGTAGGTCTGTGGGCTGATCGGCTTGCCGTTCACGCTGCGGAAGATCCGGCCGTCCGGGTTCGTCCCGAATCTGTCGAGGTGTTCACGGATGAGGCGCACCAGTTCGGGCGGGATCGGAACCGGCCGTACGGTTTTGCGGGATCGGTGCTTGAGCCCACGTGATTCGTGGACCTCGCCGCTATCGGTCCAAGCCTTGCCCGGCGCGGGTTGGTCTTTTCCAGGATGAGTCTCCCCCAGCCCTTGGCAGGTAGCTCGCAGTCCTGCACGCGTAGACCGCACACTTCCTCTGGCCGGAGCATGCCGTAGAACATGCAGGCGAAGAACGCCACGAAGCGCGGGCCTTGCCGCCTGCCGAGGTAGCTCACCGTCGCAAGGAGCTGTTAGACAAGCTCGGGGCCACCGACACAGCGCGGGTCTATCTCGTGGTCGGTCTCCATGTCACTGGGACGCTCCCAGTTCAGTTCAGGGTCGTTGAGCGGGATCGAGACAAGCCGTTTCTTGGTGACCGCGTACTTGAGTACGTTGCTGAGCACTTGGCGGCGGCGTGCAAGATACGTGCCCGCGGCGGGCTTGTCGTCCAGCGTGCGAGCGCATGCATCCAGCAGGTTGCGCATGGTCTCCAGGTCGGCCAGCACGCCCACCGGCGGCGAGTTGGCGTCGGCCCATTCCAGAGCAGCAAGGATGTCGTGGGCGGGGTCCTCTTCGCGTTTCTGCCCGTTGAACGCCCACCGGTAGAGCGCTGTACGGAGCGTCTTCTCCTCTGGCCTCCCTTTGCCCTTCTTGGGCAGCATGGTGACCGTGATAGTGGTCAGCACCTCCGCCACCGAGCAGACGCGGATGCCATGATCGCCTGACGGCCCGTCCACTCAGCCCTCAGCAACGCACTTCCCGACGCGTGTTCTGGGGGTTGCCACCACTCGGCCTCCTCGAAGGAGTGCACGACTGCTCAGCGGTCAAGGATGGGTCGTAGGACGCCTCGTAGAAGGAGTCGCCTTCTTCGTGACGGGCGATGGGCAGGAAATCCGGGACGGTGCGGCCAGCACGGGCCGGCAGCCGGGCAACGGCCTCTTCCGGGGTGGGGGCAGTGACACCGAGCCGGGCGAGAAGTTCGGCACGGGCAGCCCACATCGATGTAGAGACGGGCGAGTTCGTAGCAGGTCACCGACGGCAACGACCCCGTCGTTGGTCACTACGTAGGCGAGCAGATTGTGGAGGACTTGGCGGCAGCGGGCTGGGTTCGCTCAACGAGTCTGCGCGGCTGCCGTGTCCACGCTACAGGGAGAGTCGCGTGCGCTCCGGTAGTGCGGGCAGCACAATGAGTGACCAATTGGTGCGTATATGTGCTGATCGGCCTGAACTTACCGAAAGTGGGTACATCGCCATTGCAATGCAGCTGTGGGTTTCTTGACAATGTTCTGCAAATTGATCCAGGAGTTCGAATGACCTCGTATCCGGGGCCAGTGGTGCAGCGGGACTTGCTGATCAAACATCTCCGCGGACTGCGGCGCAGCGCCGGGCAGTCCGATGCCGACGTGGCAACCGCGCTCGGCTGGCCTCTCTCCCGACTGGGTCGGCTCGAGAACTGGGCTCCGGATTCACCCCTTGAGGATCTGCGGTTGTTGCTGGAGCACTATGGAGTCGAGGCTGCTGCCAAGGAGGGATTGTTCGACCTGGCCGGCGGATCCCGCATGGAAGGCTGGTGGCAGCACTACGTCCCATATATCACGGACCGGGCCTTCCTCACCTATCTTAGTTACGAGCCGGGCGCCTCACTGATCATGAGCTTCGAATGTCTCTTGATACCCGGTCTTCTTCAAACCGAGGCGTACGCTCGAGCGATACTCAGCGATTGCTTACCGAGGGCGTCGACAGTACAACTCGATGCTCTCGTGGAGCTTCGGATGGAACGGCAGCGCCGGTTGGCCGAGCCCAATCACGACCTTCGCCAGGTTTATATCCTGGACGAAGCCGCTCTGCACCGCCAGACAGGCTCGGCTCGTGTCATGGCCGAACAAATGAATCGACTGGCGGGTGCTGGAGAAGATCCGTCCATAACGGTCGCAGTGTTGCCTTTCAACGTCACCCATATGGGTCGTAATGGACCCTTCTTGGTACTTGAGTCGCACTATGGGATCGAAGATGTTCTTTTTCTTGAGCGTGTGCTGGATGACGCGGTACTCTTCGGGGACTCTCGCCGTTGCGGACCTGAGGATTCTGTTTGCCGACCTCTTAGAAAAAGCCTTGGACACGGCACAGTCCAAAGAGCTCATCCGGCGAATAGCTGCCGACCTCGGCTAAGCTCACACCAGTTCGGGTAGTGTGAAATATGAGTCGACTCCGCCCGTCGGCGAAGCCGCCTCAACATTCCAAAGTCAGATAGAATCCGCTTCTCCGAGGGTGGCTGCCCCCTCCGGGCTGATGGTACTCACCACCTCAGCTGGGCGCCTGCAACTCCTGAGCGGTCTTGATCTTCCTGACCAGAGACCTCCAGTCGCTGCTGCTGTAGTGATGGACGACAGTCGGGTTCTTAGAATCGCGGACCGCGACCGCGGTACCGAGCAGGGCGACCTGAACGCAGTTACTGCTGCCGCTGGCGGAAGCGATACGCCAATCAAGGTCCTTGTACTTCGAGTCGACCGACTCCTGTGCTGTCATCCGTTCTCTCCTATGGAAATGAAGAGCGCGGAGCCTGAATCAGCCGTACGAGCGCGGCGGATTCAGGCTCCGCGCTCTACGATCTTCTTGATAAAATTGAGTGATTCTACGGGACTTATTGCCACCGCTCGCAAGTGCTCGATTGCCTCACGATAGCGCTCGATATCAGTTCTGTGCTCTAGATAGAGATCCCCCGCCAGTCCTTCAACGAACACGACCGGGCCGATGAGCTCCTCACCGAATTCAAGGAAGGTGAAGTTACTGTTCAGCCCAGGATGCGCGCCTACCTCGTACGGGATCACCTGGATGGTGATATTGGACAGATCTGCCATGGTAATCAGCTTCTCGAGCTGCGCCTTCATGGCGACATGGCCCCCGATCTGTCGCCGAAGGACGGATTCATCGAGAAGAACCCAGTAGCGCGGCGCATCCTCACCTTCGAGCAGCCGCTGCCGAACCAGACGGGCTTCAGTCCGCTCTTCCAGGGTTTCCTGCCGGATTCCCGGAAGGAGGCCACGAATGATGGCTCGTGTGTACACCTCTGTCTGGAGAAGTCCAGGGACGACGGATGTCTGGTATTCGGTGACGGAGACGGCTGCGGTCTGGAGGTCGATCAGCGTGGTGACCTTGCCGAGATCTTCATAGTTCTGCCACCAACCCCGCTGCCGTGCTTCGCGGGCGAGAGTGTTCAACCCCTCCCTGACCAACGGATCGGTGATCTCGTAGATCTGGCAGAGATCGCGGATGTCGCGGAGTGTTGCCGTCCGCTCGCCGGTCTCCATCCTGGAGACCTTGGTTAGCGAGCACAGAAGTCGGCTGGCGACCTCTTCACTCGTAAGCCCCGCATCTTGCCTGAGCTTGCGCAGCCGAGCACCCAGCTCCCTCCGCCGGAGGGTTGGACTGCCGCCTGTCGCCATCACTCCCCTTGAGCGTTCCGTTTCGCCACAACTACCGCACCAACATCACAGCGCAACATCTATGACGATTGCCTTTGATAAAGACAAAAGTCGCTTTCCTTTGGCACTTGCCAAAGTCTAGAGCCGAAGTCACCCTGAGAGCGAAGCCTTCATGCAGCTTTTCGGAAGAATCTTGGCCAGCAAGCATGGGAGATGAGCAGCAACCCTGACAAAACAGACGCAACCGCCGCGCACCTTTGCGGTAAACGCGAGCTGGGCCGGTGAGGCTAACACCGACCCAGCTGATCAGAACAACCTGACCCTGCGAGAGAGCACGGAGGTCGTTCATGTTCAATCTAGATAATCGTGTCACAGAGCACAATGCCCAAGGTCGGCGGGTCAGCAGGTTCTGTGCGGCGTGGCGGGCGTTCGGCAACCGGATCCATCGCCGAGGGGACGCCGAGGCCGCCCATTGGGGCTGGGAGGTCACCCGCCGTCCGCTCCTCAGCCGCCGCTACCGCGATCCGCGCTTTCGCTATCTCGCGGAATGCCCAGCATGCCGGGCGGTTCCGGACGAGCAGCCCTGCACGTGGTGCTCCGGGACAGGACGCATCCGTCTAATGGATGATGGCTCGTCCGAGGAGTTGGAATCATGATTGGGCGGCATCGCCGGGAGCCCGAAGAACCACGGTTCGCTCAATTCCTCCGCGCTCTGATCCGACCGGCCACCCCCAGCCTGCTCACGGTCGTCTGGCGCTGGCGCTACGAGATCGTATTGGTGCTAGGAGTTCCCACCGGACTCATCTGCGTCAGCCGTCTGGTGGGTCCCAGCCCAACGGCCGTCGCAGTGACTGCGATCCTGCTCTCGGTGGTCATCTGGCCGGGTGGCGTGCGAGCCAGTACCGACCGAATCTGGTGCATGATCACGGCGCACCGGATCCGTGTCGGGTTCACCGAGACCCTGATCATCACTCTCCATGGCAAGATCCCCATCGTCCTCATGGTCAGGGCACAGCCCTTCGGGGAGCGCGTCTTTGTCTGGTGCCGGGGCACCCTCACTCCCGCGGACATGGCCGAGGCACGGGAACGCCTCGCCGCCGCCTGCTGGGCCACTGATGTCCGGGTGGGCCAGAGCCTGAAGCATCCCAACATCGCAATCCTGGACGTTGTTCGGCGACCACAGGCCGAGTAAGCCGACTGGACCTCGGTCAGGCAGGTGGAAGGCCTATGAGCAGAACAGCGGCGGTCCGCTCAGGCTCGGGGACGGCCCACAGTCCACGGCGGCGCCAGGTCTGTCAGCGGTTTGAGGTGGAAGCCGGGCCATCCCCTCCGCCGACGGCCCAGGCAATGCCAATTCGCCTCAAGCCACCTCGGCCGCACGCGGTGATGGCAGGTCCCGGAGTTCCCGGTCGAGCCTGAACAGCTGAAGATCAGTTGACGAGGTCCATGTGCGGCAGCGTGCCGATCCGTCTCCACGATCGCGTCAGCGCCCTCGCGAGCCGTTTCTGGGACGCACGGCCAGGCTTCGACAAGCTTGATCGTTCCCCATGCGTTCCCAACTCACCCCAGGAACGACGAGAGCGGGAGTCTCGTGGAGATTCCCGCCCAGGTCAGACGTTTGCTGGGGTACCAGGACTCGAACCTAGAACAACTGATCCAGAATCCGCAATGACCTGCGCGTCTACGGGCACAGCACGGGCACGGACACGTCCAGCAGCGTGTATGGGCTGGTCGGAACGTCAGCGCGGATACCATTCCTAAACCGTGCGTCGCAGGTTCGAATCCTGCCGGGGGCACCTTCACCACCAGCCAAAACCGCTTCTGACCAGCGGCTTTGCGTTTCCCCTCCTGATCACCATGTGCAGCCATGTGCCACCGTGCGCAGCCCCGAAGCGCTGTTCCCGGGATATACACGGGATGAGAATCGGGGCATCGTCCCAGGTCGGAGCCCAAAAGCCGAAGGGGCTCCCGGGATGAACCGGGGCCTGTCGGTGCCGAAAACTCGGCCACCCTATGCGACCTGGGAATATTCGTGGAGTAGACCACCAAGCCGATCTCGCCGGATGACCTTGATATCGGCGTCGACGGGATCTGGGAGCGCCCGAAGCGGGCTGGCCTGCTTCAGCGCCCGGTGTGGCCGGCTGGCATTGAAATGGGACTCATCCTCAGTCAGAACCTTGCGCAGATGTGCTGCGTTGACGATGAGGATCCGGTCAAGAAGCTCCCGGCGTACGCTCCCCGCCCACCGCTCCATGATCGCGTTCATCCGAGGCGCCTGCGGAGCAGTGAGCACGATCCGGATGCCCTCAGCACGGAACACCTCATCGAACAGCGCGGTGAACTTGCTATCCCGGTCTCTGATCAAGAAGTGGAAGTCATCGGTTCGATCACCCAACTCCAGCACCAGGTTGCGGGCCTGCTGGGCGACCCAGCCAGCGGTTGGACTCGCTGTGACGCCCAGGACATGCACCCGGGGGGTGGCGTGCTCGACGACCGCGAAGCAGTACAGCCGGGCAAGGGCAATCGTCTCCACATGGAAGAAATCACAGGCAAGGATTCCCTCGGCCTGGGCACGCAGGAACTCTGCCCAGGTCGGCCCGGACCTGCGGGGCGCCGGGTCGATACCGGCCTTCTTCAAGATCGCCCACACCGTCGACGGCGCGATCCTGCGACCCAGACGGGCGAGCTCCCCGGCGATCCTCCGATAGCCCCACCCGGGATTCTCAGCGGCCATCCGCAACACCAGGTCACGGATCGTCCGACGCGTCGGCGGGCGGCCGGGCTGGGTGCGTTTGTAGGTCCAGCGCCGTTTCACCAGATCGGCGTGCCAGCGCAATAACGTCCCCGGCACGACGAACAGGCCGATGCGCCGGGATCTGGGCAGCAGCCGGTGCCAGCGCTGAGATCACCGCCCGATCAGCCCAGGACGGCTGAGGCTTCGCGACCTGACGACGCAGCACCGCCAGCTGATGCCGCAGCACCAAGATCTCCGCCTCCTTAGAGGCATCCGACCGAGACAGCAGGGCAAGCCAACCGAGCACACGAACGAAGATGAGATAGAGCAGTCGTAGCGCCACAAGCCCCGATCCTGCTCGTCCCGGACAACGCCCGTCTGCCGAACAGAAAATCCAGGTCACAGCCGGTGGCCGAGTTACCGGCACCTACACGTCCCGGGCGAGCCGCCCCCGCCTGACGCGCTCGGTGGAAGGGCCGGTTTTGGAGCTGCGGCTCAGGGAGAGAGCGGGGCGTCGTACCGTGGGAGGCGCAGGACGAAGCGGGCTCCTCGCGGGCAGTTCTCTATGGTCAAGGTCCCGTTATGTGCTTGTGCGATCTGCCGGGCGATCGCCAGCCCGAGCCCTGTTCCTCCGGGGTCCCGTTCGCGGGAGTCCTCCAGCCGGGTGAAGCGTTCGAAGACCACCTCCCGTAGCTCGACGGCGATACCGGCGCCGTCGTCAGCCACCTCCAGGACCGCCAGAGACGCGTCGTCGCACACAATGACCGTCATCTGCGCATCGGCATGGCGCTCGGCGTTGTCGATCAGGTTGGTCACCAAGCGGGTGATTCGCAGCCGGTCAACGTCGGTGAACACCCCCTGCTGCAGGTGTCTGATGACCTCCACGCGATGGGGACGGCTGTCCAGCTCGACACCGACCAGCTCGGCGAGATCGGTCGCCTCAAGGGACACGCGTGCACCGTCCAGCCGGGCGAGGATCAGCAGGTCGGTCACGATCGCCTGCAGCCGTACCGTCCCGGCGAGCATCGCGTTCGCCGTCCGCGGCCAGTCGGTGTCGTCTGGGCACATGAGCGCCTCTTCCACCTGAGTCCGCATGGCGGCGATCGGGCTGCGCAGGTCGTGCGAGGCATCGGCGGTGAAGTGCTGCAGCTGCTCCTGAGCCGCCTTAAGGCGATCCAGGGTCTCGTTCACCGATTCGGCCAGGAGCTTGATCTCGTGCTGGTGCTTGGGCACCGGGACCCGGTGGTCGAGGTTAGTGGCGGTGATCTCGGCCAGCTCGGTCCGGATGGCCTCCACCGGAGAAACCAAGGTCCTGCCGACCACGTGGAAGGCTCCGACGGCCATCATCGTGATCGTCGCTACGGATACGCCGATCACGACGAGCAGCGGCACGCCGACGATCAAAAGCGCGCTACTACAGAGACAGGCGACTGCCGCGACGGCACCGGTCGCCATTGCCATGCGGATTCGGAGCGACCGATTCCATTTGAGCATCTTGACCCCCTGAAGGTTAAGGTGACACCCAGCTTCAACGCCCATACAGGGCAAGACGCGGTCAGAGCGTGGCAAACATCCCTTGCCAAAACAGGGGTGGGCCGGTACGGCTCGCCCCCGACGATGTAGAGGCCGACTGTCCGTACCCGTACGGGAGGTCGCGCAGCACGCTCACCTAGAAGGTGGGTCGACGACGGATCGCGCGTTAGGCGTGGCCTCGGGCGCACGGGATATACACGGGATAGCTCACGGCACCAGGTAATGACAACGAAGCATCCCAGCAGGTCAGAGGCCGATTGCCGCTGGAAGGGGCAACTGAATTCCTAAACCGTGCGTCGCAGGTTCGAATCCTGCCGGGGGCAC
>JAOPYK010000159.1 GCA_025964695.1 Streptosporangiaceae bacterium
TCACCGACCACCAGTGCCGGCGCTTCCGGGCGAGTTCTCCGCAATGAGCAACAATCCGCGATGTCGGGCGTCTTTAGTGTGTGAAGAGATACGAGGCGGTTCTGCGTGAACCGCCGCCGGATTCAGACTCTGTGGTCGGCGAGGTTTTCGCGACGCACCGCCTGGCGTTGTTGCGTCTGGCCGTACTGCTAGTGGGTGACGAGGCCACAGCCGAGGACGTGGTGCAGGACGCCTTCGTCGGTCTGCACCGCAGGCTGTCGACGCTCGAAAGCTCGACGAAAGCACTGGCGTACGTCCGGGCATCCGTCGTCAACGGCTGCCGCTCGGCGATACGGCGCCGGAGCGTCGCCCGGCGCTTCGGAGGCATGTACGAGCCGCCGATCTGGTCGGCGGAGTCCTCGGTCCTGCTCGACCACGATCGGCGCCGCGTTATGGCGGCCCTGCAACGCCTGCCGAGACGCAGACGCGAAGTGCTCATCCTGCGGTACTACCTCGACCTCGACTACGCCGAGATCGCCGACGCCATGGGGATCACGCAGGTCACG
The DNA here is from genome assembly GCA_025964695.1 of Streptosporangiaceae bacterium. Lineage (GTDB taxonomy): Bacteria > Actinomycetota > Actinomycetes > Streptosporangiales > Streptosporangiaceae > Actinomadura_E. The sequence continues at coordinate 546 of JAOPYK010000159.1, forward strand.
GTCCGTACGACCCTCGCCCGGGCCATCTCCGCACTGGCTCAACTCCTAGGGAACGAAGAATGACCAAGACTGAACAGCAGCTGCGCGACGCCCTCACGGCGGTCGCCGACCTCGTCCAGCCAAGGGAGCAGTCGCAGAGGGCATCGGAACATCCGAAACGAAGGCACTCGCCGTGGCTGGGCCCGGTGTGCGTCGCCGCCGCGATCGTACTGATCGTCACCGTGGGCAGCGCCGTCTCGCAGCGGCTTCCGGGAGAGAGGCCGACGTCAGGGTCGGCCACGACGGCAGCCGCCATGCAGCCCGTCGCACCGACCGGCCCCGCCCGTTTCTTCGCGGTGCTCCAGATGACGGTCGTGAAGGTGTACAACGCGAAAACCGGTGCGCCGACCCAAACCGTACCCAACCCCCCGGACGTCAACGTTTGGACCACCGTCTCCGCGACCCGCGACGATCGGCTCTTCCTCCTTTCCGGATACATCGGAATCGGAGCCTCTTCCAACAACTTGAACGACAATCCCCGGCTCTACTGGCTTCGGCTCGATGCCAGCGGCAAGATGTCCAGCCTCATTCGTGTGTCGGGCTTCCACTCGACCCAGCACCTGCTCGCCATGGCGGTCTCGCCCGACGGCACACGCGTGGCGTACGCCCTGCCAATCGTGGTGAAGCCCGACTCGAACGGCGACTCACAGAGCGGGATCGCGGTGCTCAACCTTGCCACCCGACACACGCAGACCTTTCCCAGCGACGGGGACATACGGAATCTGAGCTGGGCGAACGACGGACGCCATCTGGCCTTCTTCGCCGGCGGAGCACACGGCCATGACGGTATCTGGACCCTGGACACCCAGGCTCGCCCGAGCAAGAACCTCTACGCCGCATCACGCCTGGTCATCAGATGGGAGGCAGGACCGTTGGGCACGCTCACCACCCCGGTGCTGAGCGCCGACGGGTCGAAGATCTACGCCATCGCCACCCAGACCGAGCTACCGACCGGCGGCCCGAACTGGACCCGGCTGATCGAGATCGACGCGGCCACCGGCCGACAGCTGCGAGTCCTCTACCAGCAGAAGTACACCGGCGTCGGTGCCGACAACAACGCGATCTGGCAGTTCACCCGCCTTGCGAGGGACACCGGCAGCGAGCGCCTGCTGATCATTTCAACCGGCTACGCCTATCGGATCGACATCAAGACCACCCACACGGCCCGCACACCGATCGGCCCGACGGCGAACGACCTGGCCTGGTAGGCCACTCCGGGCTGCATCCCACCAGGTCAGCAGCCGACCAGGCACTGTTCCACACCACCGGCTAACCCAGTCGGCGTAGCCGGTACGACTTCGTATGCGCCCCACGAGGTAGCGGCCAACCCTCCGGTCGGCGGAGGACACGGCGGGGCTCTGGTGCCACATTAAAGGCATGGACTCGAGAAACGCGACAGACCCGTCCAATGCGGTGGTGCGACGCCCCATCGATACCCTGCTGCTGGTACTCACGGCCATCACGGTGGCCGTGACCATCGGTCAGTTCGCACTCGCCGGCCTCGGTACGTTCGGCGAGGTACACGACAAGAAGATCAAAGATTCTTACTTCTCCGCTCACCAGTCCGTGGGAATGATCATCGGCCTGCTGACGCTCCTCATTCTCATCACGGCGCTCATTGCCCGGCGATCTCGCCGGTCCGTGATCTCCTCCGTCGTGCTGTTCGTTCTGGCCGGTCCGGTCCAGCCGGTCCTCGGCTCGCTCGGCGCGGACAAGGCCGCGTGGGTCGGGATGCTGCATGCGGTCAACGGCGTCGCCATTCTCGCGTTGGCAGGCAACCTTCTGGACGAGACACGCACGCGCCGTCAGCCGGCTCGAACCCTGGCCGTATAGCTCGATCGAGCTCAGTGGGATCACAATGACCGTTGTCCATCGCAGCGGGTGCTACTTGGTCACCAGCCAGTAGCACCCGCTGCCAAGCCGTGCAGGTCACCCGACGGCGCCGCAAAGATGTTGTCATCTGCACATTCCCCTCGATCCGAAAGTTGATCTTGGAGGAAGGCTAGCAACTCGGTGTCGGTACGGGA
>JAOPYK010000274.1 GCA_025964695.1 Streptosporangiaceae bacterium
GCCGAGCCGACCCGGCCTGTCCGAGCTCCGCGGTCTGGATCCGGCCCTGAACGGTGTCGAAGAGCGCGGCGGCGAACTTGTCCCGCTCAGCGCTTACGGCTCTTCTTGCCGCGGCCGGTGGGCCGCCCACGTGATCCAGGAGCCATTTGCCGTTCGGTATGGAGACGTCGGGGCCCAGCTGTCAGAGGCCCGGCCACGAGGGTCTGGAACTCCTCCAGCGCCAAGGCTGCGGAGTGGTCACTGGCTCGCACTGCTTCCAGAAGGTCAGCCTGATCACGCCGTGGCAGTTCGGCGAGCTGTTCGCGGACGATGTCAGGTCCGCCGAGTTCGAGCAGCTGCAGGAGTCCTTCGGTCATGACAAGAACCTGCTCGTGGCGGGTCAGGTCGTCGGGTTGGAGTTCGCCGGAGTCCAGCAGGGCCGTCACCGCGAGTGGCGCCAGCACCTGGTCGCCGTGCAGCCGGTGCAGCAACGCCGTAGCCTCCGCAAGCGCCATGGTCAGCACGCTCAGCATCGACGCGGCCCGGCCTCGGAACGGACAGGTGCGTACGGCTTCCAGCAGCGGCTCCGGATCACCGTCGTGCGTGGCCAGCCAGCCCGCGATCTCCACTGTGCCCGTCTCGGCCGTGTAGTGCTCGGCGACCACCCCGAGCAGACCGGCAGGCGGTGCACCGGCCAGCTCGCCGACCAGGCCGGCCTCCCGGCCCTCGGCCAGCAGCCGGGCGCGCATCGCTCGGGTGCCCAGCGGGGTCAGCTTGACGAGCTGGCCGGGCTTGGCGAGCTCGTCGCGGAGCCGTGCCGCCACCTCGCGTGCGTATGACCCCTCCGCCCCCACCGGCGGCACGAAATCCTCGGCGAGGTCCATGGCGTACGACTCATCGGCCAAGCCGTAGGTCACCTCCACCGCGCCCAGCGCCTCCAGCACCTCCAGCACCCGATCCAGATCGGTGTCGACCCGCCCACGCCAGCCTCGCTGCTGCAGTGCGCTGCCCGCGGTGACCCGGTAACGCTGCCCGCACGACATCCACACCGACTCCCGCAGCCGGGCCACCGGGATCGGATCGGTCAGGCTGTAGATCGTGTTGAGCACGTCCGGGACCACCTCGCCGTAGAGGTCGTGCAGCATCGAGGTGTCGTCTCCGCGGCCCCAGATCGGCCGGCACACCGCGTCCCGCAGATCGAAGAACACCTCGAACGCCCGCTGCCACAGGGCTTCCGGCTCGCTGAGCAGGGGCCTGGCCTTGGCCACTTGCAGCAGCCGCGTCTTGCTGACCCGTACCAGCCTGGCCTTCTTCGCCCATGCGACGATCAGATCGACCTGCGGAAGGTCCGCGGCGCTGCGCGCCTTCAGCTCCTCCTCGCCGGTACCCAGCAGGCCGATCAGCTCCCGCGCATCGGCCAATCGGAGATTCCCGGCGCCCGTCAGGGCTCGCCCGTCTGCGCCGACCCATTCTGTGAACGCCTGCAACCTGGCGACGACCCGGCTTGCGCCGACCGCGGCAGTGAGCTCGGCGGCTGGCGGGAGGCATACCGGCAGCTGCGCGAAGGTGCGCTCCTCTCCGGGAGCCGGACGTCCGAACTGCTCGTCCATCAGACGATTCAGCAACTGCGCGTCATAGTCCGCCCTTCCTGCCTCGATGTCCGCACCGAAGGCGGCCATGGCGGCCTGATCGGTGACATCGACACCGTTGCGGCGGGCGGCGAACGCCCAGAACTTCGCGACACCATAACGAGTGGGATCAGCGACTGCGGCCCGGAACTCTTCGACGGCCTCCGCCACGGCCGTCTCGTTCTCCAGCAGCGAGGCCCCGCGCGGATCCAGCAGGCCACCTGCCGCCAGGAACCGCAACCACGTCACCAGGCTCGCCGGGGCCCCCTCCAGTTCCGCCGGATCAGCGGCCACCCGCCGCGGGATCCACTCCAGCAGCAACCTGCGCACATCAGCAGGTGTCCAGAACGCCAGCCGTCCGTCCGAACTCAGATGCCGTGAGTCCAGAGCCGCAGCGAACACCATCGGGTCAGCCGGGAGTCCTTCGGCCCGCGCCCACGCCACACAGCGGCGGGTCAGCAGTTCCTGCGCGGCCTGGTATTCATCACCCTGCTCGATCTCAAAGAACGTACGCATCCGATAACGCTACCGGCCTGCCAAACCGAGCGGGGCACATCAACTAGGAGGACGCCATCTCGATCCTGCCGGTCCCGGACGACGCCCCTTTGCCGATCAGAAAACCCAGTCAGAAAACCCAGTCAGAAAACCCAGGTCGCGACCCGTGGCCGAGTATCGGCACATCCTCCATAGGAGAATCCCACAGGACAAGCCAGCCGGGAACCGGCATCGCTGCGGGTTTCCGCACCCTGCAGGCTTGGCCTACTGCCACCACACCCCCGACCGGCCCCTCGCCGCCTACCTGGCGCCGCCGGACGATCCCGGCGGCCCGGCCCGGCGGGTACGCACCGGAGCCGTCGCCGGTCTCGTTCTGTTGCACGTCCCGCTCGCCTCCGCGCTGGCGGCATCGGACGCCGGTCTCGTCAGGGCCGTGCTGATCGATGGAAGCCTCATCACGGGTGCCTGAGGCGAACGCTTCAGCGCCTCATGGCGCCCGAGGCCTGCGGAGATGGGGAGTGGGCGTCGCATGTATGAGATCGCTCCCACGCAGGCAAATTCACCATAAAACGGTGCATGAAGCCCTGTAAAGCCCCGCCCCGGATTTTCTTTGATACTTATATTGACACTTGTACTAAGCCCTCATAACGTTCGATCCGTCGCGGACCTCCTCCTCCAGCGAGCGTGCCCGTCCTTGCCCGCGGTGCAGGAGCCAGGTCCGCCACTGAGAAGAACGAGGAGGTTGCCTGATGGGCATCCGAAGAACCCCCCACCCCCGGCATCGGCACGTCATCGCCGCGATGACAGCCGCTGTCGCCCTCACCGGATCGCTCGTACCCACCCTGGTGCCGTCCGCCAGCGCGGCCGTACGTCCGGCCTACCGCAACCCGGCGCTCTCGACCAAGGTCAGGGTCGCCGATCTTCTCCGCCGGATGACGCTGGTGGAGAAGATCGGCCAAATGACCCAGGCCGAGCGGGGCGCGGTCGCCAATGACCCTTCGCTCGTCGCCAAGGAGTACCTCGGCTCGGTGCTCTCCGGCGGCGGATCGACCCCGGCGGATAACACCCCGACCGGCTGGGTGGCGATGGTCAACGGCCTGCAGGAGCAGGCGATGAGCACCCGGCTGAAGATTCCAATGATCTACGGTATCGACGCGGTGCACGGGCACAACAACGTGTACGGAGCCACCATCTTCCCGCACAACGTGGGACTGGGGGCCAGCCGCGATCCGGCGCTGGCCGAGAAGATCGGCCACGCCACCGCCACCGAGACGCGCGCGACCGGCATCCCGTGGGCCTTCGCACCGTGTATCTGTGTCTCCCGCGACGAGCGGTGGGGTCGCAGCTACGAGAGCTTCGGCGAGGACCCGGCGCTGGTGAACAAGATGTCCACCGTCATCGACGGTCTTCAGGGGCAGCCAGGGCAGCTCAAGAACTCCGACCGGGTCCTCGCGACCGCGAAGCACTACGCCGGTGACGGCGGCACCACCTACGACACGGCCATCGCCACCGCGAACATCGGCAAGAAATGGTGGGAGAAGAAATACCCGATCGATCAGGGCGTCACGGTGACGAACCGGTCGGACTTCAACCGACTCTTCCTCGCGCCCTACCGTCCGGCGGTGGCCGATCACAACGTCGGCAGCGTCATGCCCTCCTTCTCCAGCGTGGACTGGACCGAGGACGGCGTCGGCAACCCGATCAAGATGCACGCGAACGAGGAATTGATCACCGGCACGCTCAAGGGGCAGTTGGACTTCCAGGGATTCGTCATCTCCGACTGGGAGGGCATCCACCAGATCGTCGATCCGGGTGACCCGACCAACACCGGGCTGACGGCGTACAAGGTCCGGGTGGGCGTCAACGCCGGTACCGACATGTTCATGGAGCCCAACACCGCACAGCAGTTCGAGGACTTGCTGCTGGCCGAGGTCAACGCGGGACGAGTCAAGCAGTCGCGCATCGACGACGCGGTCCGGCGCATCCTGACGAAGAAGTTCGAACTCGGGCTCTTCGAGCACCCGTACGCGACGCTCGACAACGTCGGCCAGGTCGGCAGCAAGGCGCACCGGGCCCTCGGCCGGGAGGCGGTCGCGAAGTCGCAGGTACTGCTGAAGAACACCGGCGACGCGCTGCCCCTCAGCCCCAAGGCCAAGATCTATGTGGCCGGTCGCAACGCCGACAACATCGGAAACCAGGCCGGTGGATGGACGATGACCTGGCAGGGCGTCTCGGGCGACGCCATCCCCGGCACCACCATTCTGAACGGAATCCGCGAGGTCGCTCCCCAGGCGTCGGTCACCTACAGCGCCGACGGGTCGGCACCGACCGACGGCTCCGACGTCGGGGTCGTGGTCGTCGGCGAGACACCCTACGCGGAGGGGTACGGGGACGTCGGCGGACCTGAGTGCGGCTGGTGTTCCACACCGCAGCAGGAATCGAAGTCCCTCACATTGCAATCAAGTGACCAGGCCGTCGTCGACAAGGTCTGCGCCGCGGTCAAGACCTGCGTCGTACTGGTCGTCTCCGGGCGCCCGCAGATCGTCGCCGATCCGGGCGGAAAGATCGACGCGCTCGTCGCCTCGTGGCTGCCCGGCAGCGAGGGGGCCGGCGTCGCGGACGTGCTCTTCGGCAAGCGGTCCTTCACCGGCCGGCTGCCGGTGAGCTGGCCGAGTACTGCGGCCCAGGTGCCGATCAACGTCGGCGACACCAACTACCAGCCGCTGTACCCGTTCGGCTGGGGCCTGCGTACCAAGTCGTCCCATGATCAGGGCGACGCCAACGCGCGGGCCCTGGACGCCGCGCAGGCCGCGGTAGTCGCGGGCAAGGCGCCCGCCGACTGGGCAAAGCTCATCGCCGACGCCGACCACGCGCTGTTCACCGGCAACAAGGCGAAGTCCCTCGCGCTGCTCGCAAACGTCAGCCGCTGACCGGCCCGCCGCCGCCGTGGACGCACGACCGCGTCCACGGCGGCGGCGGCGGTGCACAACGCTCAACCCAGACCCGCTACTCCGAAGACCATCCGCAGGCACACCCCGCCGCCGGAAAGCGCTCGAGATCGGGCGATTTGCGTGGCCATCATCTGGCGTCGCGGAAAGGGTGATGAAGTGCGGACTTGTCCTCGGGGAGTTTTTCTCGTCTGATACTTTCGAGTAAGGTTCGAATTAATTGCTCTTGGGGTGGGCGTGGGCCGGGCGACTCGTAATACGACGCGTGACCTGCGGCGCGGTAACAGAGAAATGCTGCTGCGTTCGCTGTGTTTCGGCGGCCCGACAAGCCGGCAGAAGCTGAGCGAGCTCACCGGACTCAGCCCCGCCACGGTCAGCACGCTGGTCGCCGCCATGATCGCCGAGGGGCTCGTGGTCGAGGCGGGAGCGGTGGAGTCCGACGGCGGCCGTCCGCGCATCCTGCTCACGGTCAACCCCGCCTACGGGTATGTCATCGGTGTCGATGTCGGTGAGACGCGCATCCGGTTGGAGCTGTTCGACCTGCACATGAACGGCCTCGCCAAGGCGGAGCACGGGATCGTTCGCGGTGAGCAGGCACCCGAGCTGGTGGCCGAACGCATTCTGGACGGCGTGCGCAGCCTGGTCTCCGACGCCGGGATCGGCGAAGACCGGGTCCTGGGCATCGGTGTGGGCGTGCCCGGTGTGGTCACTCAGGCACCGGAGCAGGTGGTGGACGCGCCGACCTACGGCTGGCACGGTGCACCCTTGGGCGCGCTGCTGCGAGCGGGGACGACGCTGCCACTGCACATCGACAACGGAGCCAATACCTTGGGCCAGGCTGAGCTCTGGCTCGGTGCGGGGCGCGGCGCCCGGCACATGATCGTCGCGTTACTGGGGACGGGTGTGGGCGCGGCCATCATCAACGACGGCGTGCTACTTCGCGGGGTGTCGAGCAGTGCGGGCGAGTGGGGGCACACCATCGTCCAGCCGGACGGGCGACTCTGCCGATGCGGTCGGCGCGGCTGCCTTGAGGCTTACGTCGGCGCGGGGTCGATCCTGGAGCGGTACTGGGAGGCCGATCCTTCGGCCAGGAGCATCGGAACCGACGAGGAGACCGAACTCGCCGCGATGCTGGTCGCCGCCGAGACCGGGAACCCGGCCGCGCGCCGGGTCCTCGTGGAGACCGCGGACTGGCTCGGCATCGGCATCGCCAACATGATCAACTTGTTCAACCCCGAGCGCTTCCTGCTGGGGTGCTGGGCGGGCAGGCTGCTGGGGAGCGCGCTGCTCGAGGAGATCCGCGCGGCGGTAGAACGCAGGGCGCTGGCCTCTCCGTTCCGCGAGGTGACGATCGGCTTGGGCGCTCTCGGCCCGGACGCGGTCGCGCTCGGTGCGGCCACACTCGTGTTCGACGCCTTCCTTTCGAGCGCCTCCCATATGGTCAGGACCGCCGAAGGTTGATATCGCGGCACGGTCCGGCTGGTCGCCGCACGTGACGTGCACCGCCCACCCGGCTGGGCGCACGGTGGCCTCCTCGGAGAGTCCAGGGTCCGATCAGTCTTAGCTTGCCGTTTAAGCTGCCTGCCCGAAGCGGGCGGCGAGGGTGGTCTCGCGTCTGACGGTTTTCCCGACGTCGGCTGCGGTAGAACCGGTTCCCGACCACCACAGCCAGACTGGCTTGGGGTCACCTCCGCCGGGCAGGTGGCGTCGGCGGCCCCGAACGGATCCGAACAGATGGTGGGAGAGGTAAGCCGATTGCGGCGCTGCGGCGTATGAGGGGTGTGGAGCAGTCGGAATTCAAGGAGTTCTACCAAGCCAGTCAGGATGTCTGCCTGCGGGCGGTCCTGGCGAGCGTGGGTGACCGGCAGTTGGCTGAGGATCTGGTCGCCGAGGCGTTCACCCGGGCCTGGATGTCGTGGCAGAAGGTGAGCCGCCATCCGGCGCCGCGTGCGTGGATCGTGCGTACGGCGCTCAATACCCGGGTCTCGTGGTGGCGTCGGCGGCGACGGGAGGTCGTGCTGGACGGCCGCTACGACGCCGCGGACACCAGGGCCGGCGTCTCAGGTCTGGATCCCGCGCTCCTGGCAGTACTGCGTCAACTGCCAGAGCGGCAGCGGCAGGTGATCGCGTTCCGGGTCTTCCTGGACCTCGACACCGCAGCCACCGCCGAGGCCCTCGGGATCGCCCCGGGGACCGTCAAAGCCCACCTGTCGCGAGCCGTCGCGACACTACGCGGCCATCTCGTCGCCGTAGACAACCCGGAGGTTGAGTCATGAGTGAGCACGACACCGACGTACTGGACGCGCTGCGGGGATCCCTGCAGGACGTCACCACGATGCGTACCCCGGTCGAGGAGATCATCGCCGTGGGCCGGACGCGCCGTCGGCGGCGCCGCCTCATCGGGGCGGCGTCCGCAGTCGCGGCCACAGCGGGGCTGGCCGCGGCCGTATCGTCTCCCTTCGGCGGCGGATCGGCGAACGAGCCGGGATTCAGCACGGCGTCCGGTGCCGTCCACGTGCGTACTGTTGCCTTCACCGTGGACACCGGGAAGGACGGCACGGTCCTGGTGACCTGGGACAAGGAGCGGTACTTCAAGGACCGCACGGGCCTGCAGGCCGCACTGACCAAGGCCGGATTCCCCGTGCTCATCAAGGTCGGCGAATTCTGCAAGGGACCCCAGGACAACGGGACACTGGATCCGAGTGGCGTGGGTCCGGGGGTCGACCGTGTCATGAAGGGCCACAAAGCCGACGGCGGAAAGGTCGCCTTCACCTTCACGCCCTCGGCGATGCCCGCTGGGACGCAACTGTTCATCGGCTACCTGTCGCCATCCCAGTTGCAGGTCACGCACGGGCGTCCCGGATCCGTCGAGCGCCTGGTGCCCACCGCAGAGACGCTGACCTGCACCACCCAGGCGCCCCCTCCGAACACGACACAACGAACGGCACCCGTGCCGAAGGGCTGACCTGACGGCAGCCGCCGAACCTGCGCACAGATCCGTCGATGGCGGACTGTGGCGGTTTATGCACGGCGTGCACGTCGCCGGAGGCGAAGACGCGC
>JAOPYK010000224.1 GCA_025964695.1 Streptosporangiaceae bacterium
GAGGGCTTGCACCCAACACGCTTTCCAAGCGTGCGCCCTAGGCCACTAGGCGAATCCTCCGTCGAAGAGCTTACTGGGTCCTGGGCAGTGGACGTACATCGATAACGGCCGTGGGCAGGATCGGGCCGTAGATGTGCGGGAAGAACTCGTCGCCGGCGGGTTCGAGCCGTACCGGGGCGTCGAGCAGGCCGGGATCGATGACGAGCAGCACGAGATCGTCATCCACGTCGGCGTAGTACCTGCTCAGGACGCCCTCGACCTGGGCCATGGTGGCCGAGCAGTGGATGAACCCCTCCTGTTCCAGGGTCAGGTCGCGGGTCGACATGGTGTAGGGGATCCCGGTGTCGCGCGCCGTCTCCCAGACCTGTCGCTGGGCTATGTGAAAGATCTGGGACATGCCTCTGAGGGTACGGGGCGAAGCGGCCGAACCCAGGGTGTGGATGCCATAGACTCGGCGCAGACCCCTCGCATGGCGTCATCTTGTGAACCTCCCCAGGGCCGGAAGGCAGCAAGGATAAACAGGCTCTGACGGGTGTGCGGGGGGTCCCCTGCGTTCAGCGGGAGGCTGGATCTGACGAGGACGGACGCTGATGAGTCTGGCTCTGTACCGCAAGTACCGGCCAGCGACGTTCGCCGAGCTCAAGGGGCAGGAACACGTTGCCGAGCCCTTGCAGCAGGCGTTGCGCAACGGCCGGATCAATCACGCGTATCTTTTCAGCGGTCCCCGAGGCTGCGGCAAGACCTCCAGTGCCCGGATCCTGGCCCGTTCGCTCAACTGCGAGCAGGGCCCGACCCCGGATCCGTGCGGGGTCTGTGACTCCTGTGTGGCACTCGGCCCCGGGGGCGCCGGGCATCTGGACGTCATCGAGATCGACGCGGCCTCCCACGGCGGTGTGGACGACGCCCGGGACCTGCGCGAGCGGGCGTTCTTCGCCCCCGTGGCGTCCCGCTTCAAGATCTACATCATCGACGAAGCGCACATGGTCACCAAGGACGGCTTCAACGCCCTCCTCAAGCTCGTCGAGGAACCGCCGCCCCACCTGAAATTCGTCTTCGCGACCACCGAGCCGGAGAAGGTCCTCGGCACGATCCGGTCCCGGACCCACCACTACCCGTTCCGGCTGATCCCGCCGGGAGTCCTCCGGGAGCTGCTCGAGGAGATCCTGCGGTCCGAGAACGTGCCGTACGAGCCGACCGCGTTGCCGCTGGTGGTACGGGCGGGCGCCGGCTCGGCGCGGGACTCGCTGTCCATCCTCGACCAGTTGCTGGCCGGGGCCGATGACGCGGGCATCACCTATGCCCGGGCGGTATCGCTGCTGGGCTACACCGACGTCTCTCTGCTGGACGAGGTGGTGGATGCCTTCGCGGCACGGGACGGCGCCGCGGTGTTCGCCGCCATCGACAGGGTGATCGAGAGTGGTCAGGACCCACGCCGGTTCGCCGCCGACCTGCTGGAGCGATTCCGGGATCTGGTGATCCTTTCCAATGTGCCGGAGGCGGGGACCAGCGGGCTGCTGGACGTGCCCTCGGACGAGCTGAAGACCATGGAGCGGCAGGCCTCCGGGCTGGGCCGGGGTGAGCTGACCCGGGCGGCGGATCTGCTCCACACCGGACTGACGGAGATGCGCGGCGCCACCTCTCCACGGCTGCTGCTGGAGCTGATCTGTGCCCGGATCCTGCTTCCGGGTGCCTACGACGACGAGGCGTCGGTGCTCACCCGCCTGGAACGTATAGAACGCCGGATGGCCCAGGGCGGCGTCGATCTGGCCGGGCAGGCCTCCACCGCGCAGGCCTCCCCGGCGCAGGCCCCGGCTGTCCAGGCTCGGGCCGTCCCGGCTCCGGGGCAGGCCCCGGCCAAGCAGGCCCCGGCCAAGCAGGCGCCGACGAGGCCCGCTCCCGTACAGCCGGCACCGGCTCCTCCCGCGGCTGAGCCCCGACCCGAGCCCCGACCCGAGCCATGGCCCGAGTCGGCCCGGCCCGACGGTCCGCAGCCAGATCCACGGCCCGCATCGGGTGTGGAGAGCTCCGCGCCGGTGGCTTCGAAGGCCGCCTCGGACTGGCCCGAGGCGGCCGGTCCGGGGAGTGGCATGCCCAGCGTGCCGCCCGTGGCCGCCCCAGCGGAGCCGAGGGCCCCCGTCTCCCCGGGTGGGCTTGATGTCGCGGCCGTACGCCGGGACTGGACGGAGATCCTTGAGGCGGTGAAGCGGAAGAGCCGGGTCGCCGGGATCTTCATGGACGGGGTGCGGGTCGCCTCCCTGGAGGGCACCGTGCTCACCCTCGCCTTCGCCAGCGAGAACAACCGGAAGGCCTTCACCGGCAGGGACGCGGTCGTTCGCGAGGTCCTCCAGGAGCGCTTCGGCGTGGACTGGCGGATCGACGCCGTGCCCGCCGGCCGGGTCGCGGGCGCTCAAGCACAGGCGCAAGCGCAACCGCAGGCCCCCGCTCCCGCGGTAAGGCCTGCCGCGGCGCCGTCGGCGCCCGGCCCGAACCGAGCCGCTTCGCCGCCGCCCGCCGCCCCTCCGGCTCGTCCGGTTCGGCGGCCCAGCGCCACCCCCGAGCCACCGGATCTGCCGCCGCTTCCGCCGCCCCCGGTGGACGAGAGTGAAGAGGTCGACCCCGAGGGTGACGCCGATGCCGGTGCGGACGAGGCGATGAGCGGTATGGTCCTCATCCAGCGTGAGCTCGGTGGCCAGATCATCAAGGAGATCGACAACACCTGATCTCAGGCGGCATCTCAGGCGGCACGCAGGCCTATCCTCGCCCTACACCGCTGGGGCGCGTACCGCATCACAACCGGACCCCGTAGTCTCGGGAAAGACAGACGTCCGGCGGTCAGCGAAGGTCCCTGACCTGGGGGCTGGAAGGTGGAGGGGAACGCCATGGAACCGGGCAACGAGCTGAACTTCCAAAACGTGCTCCAGCAGGCGCAGCGCATGCAGGAGCAGCTGTTCACCGCGCAGCAGGAGCTGGCGGAGACACAGGTACAGGGCACGGCCGGGGGTGGCCTGGTAACGGTGACCGCGAACGGCCAGGGCGAGATCATCGGCCTGGTGGTGGACCCCAAGGCGATCGACACGAGCGACGCCGAGGAGACCGCGGAGACGGTGGCCGATCTGGTGCTGGCGGCGATCAACGACGCCACGCGGGCCGCGCAGGAGCTGATGCAGGAGAAGATGGGGCCGCTCGCCCAGGGGCTGGGCGGCGGCGGCATACCGGGACTCGGCCTGCCCGGTATGTAGCCCCGGTCTTCGAGACTCGAGGGTCTGTGAGGCCTAGGGGCGTAGGGTCGGCCAGGCACGGTACGTAACCGTACGAGCGAAAGTCAGGAAGGTGTGAGGGGTGTACGAGGGGGTCGTTCAGAACCTCATCGACGAGCTGGGCAGGCTGCCCGGCGTCGGCCCCAAGAGCGCGCAGCGGATCGCCTTTCACCTGCTCGCCGCCGACCCCGCCGACGTCCGCCGGCTGACCGAGGCTCTCACCGAGGTCAAGGACAAGGTGCGTTTCTGCAAGACGTGCGGAAACGTCGCCGAGGCCGAGGAATGCCGCATCTGCCGGGACGCCCGGCGGGACCTGCATGTGATCTGTGTGGTCGAGGAGTCCAAGGACGTCGTCGCGATCGAGAAGACGCGGGAGTTCCGGGGCCGCTACCACGTGCTGGGCGGGGCCATCAGCCCGATTGAGGGCGTGGGCCCGGATGATCTGCGGATCAAGGAACTCATGATCAGACTTGCCGATGGTGAGATCACCGAGCTGATCCTCGCGACCGATCCGAATCTGGAGGGCGAGGCGACGGCGACGTATCTCGCCCGGCTCGTGAAACCCATGGGCATCACCGTCACCCGGCTGGCCAGTGGACTGCCGGTGGGTGGCGACCTCGAGTATGCCGACGAGGTCACGCTGGGCCGTGCATTCGAAGGACGGAGACTTCTCGATGTCTAACACCGACTGGGACACGCTCGCCAAGCGAGTGGCCACCCACGTGGAGAACTACCTGGGCGGGCTGGAAGCCGTCGCCCGCGGGGACGGTGGCGTGCACACCGTGCCGCTGCTGCTGCTCGAGGTATCCCAGGTCATCCTGGCCGGCGCCCAACTGGGCGCCAGCGCGGACGTGATCCTGCCGGGCAACTGGGAGCCCGAGGTCGGTGAGGATCCGGACCTGGACGTCATCAGGCAGGGGCTCGCCGAGCGGCTGACCACCGTGGACGAGTACGTCGAGGTCTTCGACCCGTACAAGGACTTCGAACCGACCGCCTACCGGCTCTCCGACGACCTGGTCGACGTGGCCAGCGACCTCGTCCACGGGCTCAGGCACTACCAGGCCGGCCGCCCGCTCGAGGCGCTGTGGTGGTGGCAGTACTCCTACTTCAACCACTGGGGAAACCACGCCGGTGCGGCGCTGCGGGCCCTGCACGCGGTGGTGGCGGGAGCCCGGCTCGACGTGTCCGAGCCGGTGGCCACCTCCTGAGCGAGGCCGTGGAGCTCGCGAGGCCGAGACGCGCTGTGGCGGCCCATCTCGTATGGTGAGACAATGCGCTCGCAATGTAGCCCGGTGACCTCGGTAGACTCGATGTCCGGTACGCCCTGACCCCGAACCGAGGAGCTCCTGACCGTGGCTCTTGTCGTGCAGAAGTACGGTGGCTCCTCTGTCGCCGACGCCGCCTGCGTCAAGCGAGTAGCCCAGCGCATCGTGGCTACGAAGAAGGCCGGCAACGACGTCGTCGTGGTGGTCTCCGCGATGGGTGACACGACGGACGAGTTGATCGACCTGGCCCAGCAGATCAGTCCGCTGCCACCGGGCCGCGAGCTCGACATGCTGCTCACCGCCGGGGAGCGCATCTCGATGGCGCTGCTGGCCATGGCGATCGCCAACCTGGGCCATGAGGCCCGTTCGTTCACCGGTTCCCAGGCCGGGGTCATCACCGACGGCTCGCACGGCAGAGCCCGGATCATCGATGTCACGCCCGGCCGGATCCGCAGCGCGCTGGACGAGGATTCGATCTGCATCGTCGCCGGGTTCCAGGGCGTCTCGCAGAACTCCAAGGACATCACCACGCTCGGCCGCGGCGGTTCCGACACGACGGCGGTGGCGCTCGCCGCCGCGCTGGACGCGGACGTGTGCGAGATCTACACCGACGTGGACGGCGTGTTCACCGCGGACCCGCGCATCGTGAAGACGGCGCGGAAGATCCCTCGCATCTCCTACGAGGAGATGCTCGAGATGGCGGCGTGCGGCGCCAAGATCCTGCACCTGCGCTGTGTGGAGTACGCGCGGCGTTACAACATCCCGATTCACGTACGGTCCTCCTTCAGCCAGAAAGAAGGCACGTGGGTCGTCGCGAGCACCGACAGCACCGAAGGAACCGCCATGGAGAACGCGATCATTTCCGGCGTCGCACACGACCGGAGCGAAGCGAAGATCACCGTCGTCGGGGTGCCCGACAAGGTCGGTGAGGCCGCCACCATCTTCACGATCCTCTCCGACGCCGAGATCAATCTCGACATGATCGTGCAGAACGTGTCCGCCGCCTCCACAGGCCGGACGGACATCTCCTTCACCCTGCCGGCCACCGATGGGCAGACGGCGATGACCGCGCTCAACAAGGTCAAGGAGCGCATCGGGTTCCAGTCGCTGCGCTACGACGACCGGATCGGCAAGGTGTCGCTGATCGGTGCCGGGATGCGCTCGCACCCCGGGGTGACCGCCAAGTTCTTCTCCGCCATCGCGGACGCCGGCGTCAACATCGAGATGATCTCCACCTCGGAGATCCGCATCTCCGTGGTCGTCGACGGTGATGACGTCGACAACGCGGTGGGCGCCGCGCACCGCGCCTTCGATCTCGACTCCGACCAGGTCGAGGCCGTGGTCTACGGGGGTACCGGACGATGACCGCCACAGCAGGCAAGCCCACTCTCGCCGTCGTCGGGGCGACCGGCGCCGTAGGCACCGTGATGCTCGACATCCTGTCCACCCGTGAGAACGTCTACGGCGAGATCCGCCTGGTCGCCTCGCCGCGCTCGGCCGGCAAGAAGCTGACCGTCCGCGGCGAGGAGGTCGAGGTCATCGCCCTCGCACCCGAGGTCTTCGACGGTGTCGACATCGCCATGTTCGACGTCCCCGACGCGGTCTCCGCCGAGTGGGCTCCGATCGCGGCCCAGCACGGCGCGGTGGTGGTCGACAACTCAGGTGCCTTCCGGATGGATCCCGACGTGCCGCTGGTCGTTCCGGAGGTCAATCCGGAGCAGGCCCGTAACCGTCCCAGGGGCATCATCTCCAACCCCAACTGCACCACCCTCTCGATGATCGTCGCGATGGGTGCGCTGCACCGGCAGTACGGGCTGAGCCAGCTGATCGTGGCCTCCTACCAGGCCGCCTCCGGTGCGGGGCAGGAGGGCATCGACACCCTGCACGACCAGATGGAGAAGGTCGGCGGCAACCGTGAACTCGGCCAGCGCTCCGGCGACGTACGGGGTGCGGTCGGTGACCTGGGGCCCTTCCCGGCTCCTCTGGCCATGAACGTCGTGCCCTGGGCCGGTTCGCTCAAGGAGGACGGCTGGTCCTCCGAGGAGCTTAAGGTCCGCAACGAGTCACGGAAGATCCTGGGCCTGCCGTCGCTCAAGGTCTCCGCCACCTGTGTCCGGGTCCCCGTCGTCACGACCCACTCGCTGGCGGTGCACGCGATCTTCGACGTCCCGGTGGACCAGCGGGAGGCGCAGGCCGTCCTGGCCGGCGCCGAGGGTGTGGTCCTGGTCGATGACCCGGAGAACCACGAGTTCCCCACCCCGGCCGACGTGGTGGGCACCGACCCGACCTGGGTGGGCCGGGTACGCCGCTCCATCGATGACCCCAAGGCGCTCGACCTGTTCCTGTGCGGGGACAACCTGCGCAAGGGCGCCGCGCTCAACACCGCCCAGATCGCCGAGCTGGTGGCCGCTGAGTTCACCGCCTGAGTTCTCCGGAAACCGGGTCCTGACCGACCTGGGGACCCGTCCTTATGAGGTCAGTATGACGGCCTGGGGAATCGTCGGCTCCGCAGGCACCCCCGGCCCTTTACAGTGGCGGGTGTGACCGAGCCGAAGCCCGCAGCGCGATCAGAGCAGACGAGGGCGCTGATCGTGGAGACCGCGCTGCGGCTGTTCCGTGAGAACGGCTACGAAGCCACGACCATGCGGGCGATAGCCAAGGAGGCGGGCGTCTCGGTCGGCAACGCCTATTACTACTTCGGCTCGAAAGAAGAGCTGATCCAGGCGTACTACGACGAGTTGCAGGAGAACCATCTCGCCGCCTGCCGGGTGGTGCTGGATCGCGAGCGGGACTTCGCGCCGCGTCTGCTCGGCGTGCTGAGGGCCCGCATCGACACGATGGTGCCGTACCACGCGTTCGCCGGGAAGTTCTTCAAGTTCGCGGCCGAGCCGACGAGCCCGCTCAATCCGTTCAGCTCGGAGTCCGGGCCGGCCAGGGCGGCGGCGGTGGCGATCTACCGTGAGGTCGTCAACGGATCGACGCTCAAGATCGACCAGGAGTTCCGGCAGGAGCTGCCTGAGCTGCTCTGGCTCTATTCGATGGGCATCGTCCTGTACTGGGTACACGACGACTCGCCTGGCTGCCGGAAGACCTATCTGCTGGTGGAGCGGACCGTCCCGCTGGTCAACCGGATGGTGTCGATGTCGCGGCTCCCGGGTTTCAAGTCGGTCACCCGGGAGCTGGTCGGCGTCATCCGCGACGTACGCGACTGAGCCGGGCCCGGCCGCCGGGAGTTCAGCGCATCCCGAGGTGCTTCATGGCGAACTGCAGCTCGGCGGCGAACTGCGTGATCCGCTCTTCGACCACCAGGGAGCCGTGCCCGGCGTCGTAGCGGTAGACCTCATGCGGTCTGTTCAGCTCCGCCAGCCGGCCGAGGTAGTTGTCGATCTGCCTGATCGGGCAACGCGGGTCGTTCTCGCCCGCCAGGACCAGCACCGGGGCGGAGACCCGATCCACGTAGGTGAGCGGGGAGGACTCACGATACCGCTCCGGGACCTCGGCGGGAGAGCCGCCGAACAGTGATCTGTCGAAGGCCTGCAGGCCCTCCATCTCGTCCTCGTACGCCGCGACGTAGTCCGCGACCGGCACCGCCGCCACGCCGACCGTCCAGTCCTCCGGCTGGGTGCCCAGACCGAGCAGCGTCAGATAACCGCCCCATGATCCGCCGGTCAGGACCATCTTCGACGGATCGGCGAGCCCCGAGCCGACCGCCCAGTCCCGGACGGCCTTGACGTCTTCCAGCTCGGTCAGCCCGACCCGCCCCTCCAGAGCGTCCCGCCACTGGGAGCCGTAACCGGTGGAGCCCCGGTAGTTGACCTGGACGACGGCGAAGCCGTGATCTACCCAGGCGGCGACGGCGGGAGAGAAGGCGTCGGTGTCCTGCGCGGTCGGGCCGCCATGGACGTCGAAAACGGTCGGGAACGGGCCCGTACCCTCCCGCGGTGTGGACACCAGCGCGTGGATGCGCCCGGCCGGACCGTCCACCCAGACGTCGGTGACCGGCACCGACGAGGGCGGTGGTGGGCCGGGCGGCGTGAGCACGACCGCACCGGAGGTCGACCGGATGACCGGCGGCTCGGCGGCAGAGGTCCAGGCGAACTCGACCGAGCCGTCGGGCCGGGCGGTCGCACCGCCGATCACGCCGCGTGGGGTGTCGATGCGCTCCAGCGCACCGGAGGCCAGGTCGTAGCGGTAGATCTCGTCGCGGGCTTCGTGTGAGTGCGAGATCAGCAGCGCGGACGCGTCGGGGTACCAGTCGGCGCCGACCTCGCCGGGCAGATCGAGCACGATCTCCCGCTCGGTTCCGGCGACCGGATCCCAGATCAGCAGTTCCTCGCGGCCCCGCCGCTCATGGTTGACCAGCAGCCGGGAGTCCCCGGCGACCGGCGAGAACCCGGCGCCGTAGACGCCCTTGCCCGGCCCGTCCCACAGGTCGGCCACGGTGGAACCGTCCGGCCGTACGACTCGCAGCGCCATGTGCCGGCTGTCGCCGTGTTCGCTGTGGCCGATCGCGATCAGGCTCTCGTCCCGGGACATCCCCGCGACATGCGCGTCCTCGGCGTGCTCGTACAAGATCTCCGGTGTGTTGTTCAAGGGGGACGGGCGGTACAGGTGGAGCGTGGTGCCGTGCTCACCGGTACGGCCGACGATCGCCAGACCGCTGGAGCCCACTGCCAGCCCTGACGGGTAGGACGGCTCGAGACCGGGCACCGCAGGCTCGTCGGCACCGCCTCCGAAGGGCTGGCGCTGCCACACCCCGAACTCGTCCCCATCGGTGTCGGAGAACCACCAGACCCACTCGCCGGTCGGATCGACGCCTCCCGACCAGGTCCCGTTGGCGCGGTCGGTCACCTGCCGGCGCTCCCCGGTCGTACGGTCCCAGGCGTAGATCTCCCAGGTGCCCGTCGCGTTCGACCGGTAGGTGGACCGGTGCGGTGCGTCCAATGCCCAGCCGGGCAGGCTCACCCGAGCCGCGCGGAACCGGGCCTTCCAGCGCTCTTCATCGACCATGCTTCAAGTATCCCGGAGCCCGGCGCTGCCCCGTGTCAATTGCCAAGACAACGGGCGAATCGTCATCGCGATTCGCCCGTTGTCTTGGTGTTCTGCGGCTGTCAGGGGATCTGCGGCGGGATCTGCTCGTCCGGGATCTCCCAGGTCGGGTCCGGCGTGGTGCGCTCTCTGGAGGCGGACTTCTGGCCGGGGTTCAGAGTGTGGTGGATGGCTCGGGCCACCCGCTCGATCGAGGTGATCCCGTACGCCATGGACGGGTTGTCGTAGCTGAGGAGCACGATCATGTAGTCACGCCCGCCACCGTCGAAGGTGCCGAGGCTGTGCACCCGCCAGCCGTGCGTGGAACGGGGCAGCCAGCCGTTCTTCACGTGGATCCTCGCCCCGGCGGGTGCTCCCGCGGGAGCACCCCAGCGCTGCGAGGGGGTCACATGGTTCATCAGGTACAGCTCGTAGTTGCGCGCCTTGTCGGTCAGCACGCTGTTGGAGTGCGTCAGCTTGGTCAGCAGCAGCATCTCGTCGTGCGCGGTGATCTGGGTCAGTCCCCAGTAGCCGCCCGGCCCCAGCTTGGTGTTCTTCATGCCGACCAGGTTGAGGAAGTGCTGCATCCGCGAGCGGCCCACCGATTTCCACAGGGCCGTCGTCGCGTTGTTGTCGGACTTGGTGATCATCGCGTGGGCGAGCGACTTCTCGTGCGTGGTCAGCAACCGGTGCTGCTCGATGGCCTTGCGCAGCAGCGCGCCGAGCACGGTCGCCTTCACCGTGCTGGCGGAGTCGTAGTGACGGGTGGAACCCACCCAGCAGCTGAGCTTGTGCTTGCGGTCGTAGACGCCCACCGCCGTGGTGCTCTTCCGGCCGCCCAGCGCGCTCTTGATGGCGGCGCTCAGCTTCTTGGCCATCGCCGGATTGGCGGTGGACGAGCAGACGCTCGACGCCGCCTGTGCGCCGGAGGCGGGCAACATGAGAAGACTCGGGAGAAAAGCGGCGGCGACCATGGTGACGCGAGCCCACCTGTGCACGTGCGGCCTCATCCTTCTTGTGGGGGTTTCGGATACCTTAGTGACCCGTGAGGCCGCTGGGGAGACCTATCGGCGCCTTCCGCGGCCCGAGAGCGGCGTCCGGGCCCGCCTCCGGCTCGCTCACCTGCGGCTCTTCAGATGTTCCTGGCCGGAAACTCGTGGCCGGCCGCGGGGCACTTGTCAGCGGGTTCACGATCGCCTGTCGATCACTCATAGGCCGGGGGCCAAGTCCCGGTGCCCGGGCGTCGTCATGCTTCCAGCTACGCGACCGCGCGTATCCCGCATGGTCTTGCGGCTGGTGCTCCCTGCGAGCCGCAAGACACGGACGTTGCTCGGCCGGCACTACCGGGCCGGCCCGAAACGGGCCGCGGCCGGTCTGTCGACGGGTGGGTACGGGGGGCTGGCCTACTCCGCCCGGCATATGGCTGTATTTCCAGCGCGAGCTGCGCTGCTCCTGGCCCATGATCATGCAGGCCCTCGGTGTGTGCCGGGGGTGAGCCGCCCGCTGCCGTGCCGTCGGGAGGGCTGCACCCCCCGACGGCACGGCGCCAGATCACGCGGTCTGAGCCTGGCGCGGAAGCTCGCCGTCCTGCGTCGTGCGGGGACCGGGCAGCGACAGCCGGAAGATCTTCTTCCAGGTGGAGCCCACCTGCCGGGCCAGTGATCCGGTGTTGTAGGGCAGGTCGAACTTCTCGCACAGGGCCCTCACGCGCGGAGCGATCTCGATGTACCGGTTGCTCGGCAGGTCCGGGAAGAGATGGTGCTCGATCTGGTGGCTCAGGTTGCCGCTCATCAGGTGCAGCAGCTTGCTGCCGCTGATGTTGGCGGAGCCGAGCAGCTGGCGGACGTACCACTCGCCCTTGGTCTCCCCGTCGAGCCGTTCCTCTTCGAACACCTCGACGCCTTCGGGGAAGTGCCCGCAGAAGATGATGGTGTGCGCCCACACGTTGCGGGCGAGGTTCGAGGTCAGGTTTCCGAGCAGGACGGGCAGGAAGTTCGGCCCGGCCAGCAGCGGGAAGGCGACGTAGTCCTTGAGGATCTGGCGTCCCACCTTGCGGCCGATCTCGCGCAGCTGGCCGAGCGCCTCGGAGGTCTCCTTGGTGCCGGCGCGAATGGCCGCGATGTCCAGGTCGTGCAGCGCGACGCCGTACTCGAAGAACATCGACAGCAGTGCGGTGTAGACGGGCTGCGGCAGGTACGCGGGGTGCCACGGCTGTTCCGGGCTGACCCGCAGGATCGCGTAGCCGACGTCGCGGTCCTTACCGAGCACGTTGGTGTAGGTGTGGTGGATGAAGTTGTGCGAGTGCTTCCACTGGTCGGCGGGAGAGGCGGTGTCCCACTCCCAGGTGGTGGAGTGGATCTTGGGGTCGCGCATCCAGTCCCACTGACCGTGCATGACGTTGTGGCCGATCTCCATGTTTTCGAGGATCTTGGCAGTGGACAGGGCCGCGGTGCCGGCGATCCAGGCGGGCGGCAGGAAGGACGCGAACAGCAGCGCCCGGCCGCCGACCTCCAGACCGCGCTGCAGCTTGATCACGCGGCGGATGTACCTGGCGTCGTTCTCACCGAGGCTCTCGGTGATGTCCTCGCGGATCTGGTCCAGCTCGCGGCCGAACGCCTCGATGTCGGTCGGGGTGAGATGTGCGGTGGTGGCGGTCATGATGTTCCTCCTCAGAGTCTCAGAGTTCGATCTCGACGGGACCGGCGGCGGCGGACACGCAGGTCTGGATGAGATGGCCCTCCTCGCCGTGCACCTCGCCGGTACGCAGGTCACGGACCTGGCCGGAACACAGCCGGCCGACGCAGCTGTAGCAGATGCCCATCCGGCAGCCGCTTGGCATGAGGGCCCCGGCGTTCTCCCCGACCTCGAGCAGCGGGGTGCCGCCGTCAGCGTCCGCTTCGCGGTCGCTCTTGGTGAACCGCACCCGGCCGCCCGCTCCGCCGGTGACCAGCGCCGGCGGCCGGAAGTGCTCGAGGTGCAGTCGCCCGCCCGTATCCCCGGCCGTCGAGGACCAGTGCGCGGCGATCTCGTCGAGCAGGCCGGTCGGCCCGCACGCCCAGGTGGGGCGCTCCTGCCAGTCGGGGCAGAGGTCGGACAGTTCGGCCGGCTTGAACCGGCCGTCGGCGCGCGTGTGGCGCTCGTACAGCCGCAGGGTGGGGAAGCGCGCGGCGAGGGCGCGGAGTTCGGCGCCGAAGATGACGTCGCCGGCGGTCCGTGCCGAGTGCACCAGGACCACGTCGGGCATCGTGCCGTCCAGCGCCAGCGAGCGCAGCATCGCCATCACGGGCGTGATGCCGCTGCCCGCGGTCAGGAACAGCAGGCGGTCGGGGACGGGTGAGGGCAGTACGAACTCGCCTTCGGCCGGGGCCAGCCCGACGATCGTGCCCGGCCTGATGTCGCGGGCGAGGTGGGTGGAGACGGTGCCCTCGGGATTCGCCTTGACGGTAATGGCGAGGGTGTCCGGGGCGCGGTCGCGCCGTGCCCCGCCGTCGGCCCGCCCGGGCGCGTTCGAAAGGGAGAAGGTGCGCCAATGGCGTACCCCGTCGATGTCGACGCCGATCCGGATCCACTGGCCCGCCCGGTGCCCGGTCCACATGCGGCCGGGCCGGATCACGATGGTCGCCGCGTCGGCCGTCTCGAGCCGTACGGACTCGATCCGGCCGCGTAGTTCTTCGGTCGACCACAGTGGGTTGATGAGCCCGAGGTAATCCTCGGGCAGGAGGGGGGTGGTCAGCCAGGTGGCCGCGTCCGCCAGCCGCCGCAGGGCGGCGGGGCGTCGCGCGGTGGAGAGCGGGGTGGTCATCGGAAAGCACCTCCAGATCACTAACTTACGCTTACGTAACCGTAGCTTTCTTGGTGCCCGAGAGGACGGGCCCTAAGCGTGGGCTCGCTCACAGCCCTGTGCGGCAAGGCTGCGTCCTGGCGCATGAGCAGGGATTTAATGCAGGGCCGTGTGCGGATGTGACGCGTCCCACCCTGTGCCGGGCCCCGAAACACGAGAGACCGGTTCCCCCCGGAACCGGTCTCTGATGTCAGCGCTCTTACCAGTTGTCGCTGGAGCCCCCGCTGTCGCTGCTGCCCGAGTCCCAGCCTCCGCCCGAGTCCCCGCCGCCCGAGTCTCCGCCACCGCCACCGCCGAAGTCGGCATCGGCTCCCCCGCCACCCCAGCCCTGGTCATAGCCCTGGTTCTGGTCGTAGCCCTGGTTGCCATACCCCTGGTTGCCATACCCCTGGTCATGCTCGGCGGACAGCCGGCCGAGCTCATAGCCGACCAGGCCGCCGCCCACGGCGCCGAGCGCTCCCGCGGCTCCGGGGCCGATCCCACCGCCGCCGTAACCCCCTCCGTAGCCGGGGCCGTAGCCCCCTCCATAGCCGGGGCCGTAGCCGCCAGGACCTGGTCCGTAGCCCGGACCGTAACCAGGGCCGTAGCCCGAAACGCGCCGCCGCCGGCCGGAGCCGAAGGCCCGGCCGATCATGCGGAAGATCCAGATAATGATCACGAAGCCCACGATCAGTACGACGATGCCGCCGATCGCCCACCCGATGGACGCCCCTTTGGATGTGCTCGTGTACGGCGCTCCCCTTCCGGCGGCGATCGACGCGCGCAACGACTGCAGCGAGGAGAGGATCCCCGCGGTGTAGCTGTGGCCGCTCTTGTAGGTGGTGACGAACACCGTGGTCGCGTTGAGCGCGGCGCTCTGCGAGACGCGGGACTGAGCGCCGGTACGGATCGCCAGGTGGTGTGACTGGGTGTTGACCGCGATGACGATCGTCTGGGCTGTGGTGACCTTCTGGTTGGCCGTGCGGTCGAAGGCGGCGTTGTCGCCGGCCTGCCTTGAGGTCGTGAACACGCGGACCGGGTCCGGCAGCCGACCGGCGGCGTTCTGCACCTCGGTCGCGTTCAGCACGTGTGAGTCGTCGAAGATTTCGACCGTGCCGGCCGAGGCCGGTCCGCCGGCGAGCAGGACACCGGTGACCACGAGTGCGGGCACCAGAGCCCGCGGAGACATGACGCGTCGAAGCCTGGACAACCCGCCCATGGCGATCCCCTCTGCGATGAACCCCGAAAGTTCAGGACGCACATATGACGCTGGGGATTTCCCGGAAGTTTGGGATGTGACCGTTCAGTTGGTGCAATAGGGCGGCTCACGTCTC
>JAOPYK010000231.1 GCA_025964695.1 Streptosporangiaceae bacterium
GTTCCGGTGGTCTCAGCGAAGGGGAAACACCCGGTCCCATCCCGAACCCGGAAGTTAAGCCCTTCAGCGCCGATGGTACTGCACGGGAGACTGTGTGGGAGAGTAGGACACCGCCGGACACACACCAACAACGAACGGCCCCCACCCACCGTGGGGGCCGTTCGTTTTTGTGTTCGGCTTCGTTCTTCTATTCACCAGGCTGTTCGAGCGCCCGGAGGTATTCGTCGGCCTGGGGCAGTTGGTCTTCGCTGAAGACCTTGATGCCGTGCCGGGTGAGCAGCGCGGTGGTGACGCCGGCTCCGGGCACGGAGATGCCGGCGAAGGTCCCGTCGTAGATCCGGAGGCTACCGCAGGAAGGGCTGCCCTCCTTGAGGATGGCCATTCGTACCGCGTTGCGCCGTGCGGCCTCCCACGCCAGGGTGGCGCCCCGTACGAAGAACTCTGTGACGTCCACGCCGGCGGCCGTGCGCACCTGTGCGGTTCCGGCCAGCACCGCCGCGCCGTCCAACGGAGCCGTCGTCCCGGCCGCCGGCCGAGCCGGGCCGATCTCCGCGGGTGGCCGGGGGACGGGCAGGCCCCCGGAAATCTCCGGGCAGAACGCCACAAGCCGACCCTCGCGCCGCCACCGGGCGAGTAGTTCGTCGTCATTGTTCTTGGCGCCGCCGTCGTAACGCACCGCATGGCCCAGCAGGCAGGCGCTGACGAGGATGCGTTCCATCCCCCCAGGTTAGTCTCAGCAGGTATGTGTGCAGGTGGGCGACGGGTCGGCCTGGACAGCGGCTTGCACCGGGGTCGGCGACTCGGCGACACGGTGGCCAACCCTTGACCGCCCTGGCCACAACAGGTCTTGCATGCCCCAGGTCACCCGGCGAATAGTGGGAGGAATCTTCTAGCCACCGGGAGCCTCAATGGTTCTGCTCGGCCGTCCATTGCTGGAGGCGCCGCCCCGGCGACGCGAACGCGGCTCGGTTTTGGTGTCTTGGCTGACGACGACCGACCACAAGGTGATCGGCTATCTCTATCTGATCACTTCGTTCGTCTTCTTCCTGCTGGCCGGGGTGATGGCCATGGTGATGCGGGCGGAACTGGCTCGTCCCGGTCTCCAGTTCGTCAGCCGGGAGCAGTACAACCAGCTGTTCACGATGCACGGCACGGTGATGCTGCTGCTGTTCGCGACCCCACTGTTCGTGGGCTTCACCAATGTGATCATGCCCTTGCAGATCGGGTCACCGGATGTGGCCTTTCCACGCCTCAACATGTTCAGCTACTGGCTGTTCCTGTTCGGCGGCCTGATCGTCTTCATGTCGTTCATCACCCCGGGCGGGGCCGCGAGCTTCGGCTGGACCGCCTATGCGCCGCTGAACAGAGCCACCGCCTCGCCGGGGGTCGGCGGGGACCTTTGGATCATGGGCCTGGCGCTGTCGGGTTTCGGAACCATTTTGGGTGGTGTCAACTTCACCACGACGATCATCGGCATGCGGGCGCCCGGGATGACGATGTTCCGGATGCCGATATTCGTGTGGAACGCCCTGCTCACCAGCGTCCTGGTGCTGCTGGCCTTCCCAGTGCTGGCCGCGGCGCTGCTGGTCCTGGAGTCGGACCGCAGGTTCGGTACGCGCGTTTTCGACGCCAGCACCGGCGGTGCCATGACCTGGCAACATCTGTTCTGGTTCTTCGGTCATCCCGAGGTGTACATCATCGCGTTGCCGTTCTTCGGCATCATCACCGAGGTCATCCCCGTGTTCAGCCGTAAGCCGCTGTTCGGTTATGTCGGGATGGTCGGGGCGACCATCGCGATCGCCGGGCTGTCCATGGCGGTGTGGGCCCACCACATGTTCGCGACCGGGAAGGTGATGCTGCCGTTCTTCGCGTTCATGACGTACCTGATCGCGGTGCCGACCGGCGTGAAGTTCTTCAACTGGATCGGCTCGATGTGGCGGGGCAGGCTCAGTTTCGAGTCGCCCATGCTCTTCGCCATCGGGTTCCTGGTGACGTTCCTGTTCGGTGGCCTCACGGGAGTGATCCTGGCGTCACCGCCGCTGGACTTCCACCTGAACGACTCGTACTTCGTGGTCGCCCACTTCCACTACGTGGTCTTCGGCACGGTGGTGTTCGCGATGTTCGCTGGCTTCTACTTCTGGTGGCCCAAGATGACCGGGAAGATGCTCGACGACCGGCTCGGCAAGATCCACTTCTGGACGCTGTTCATTGGTTTCCACACGACCTTCCTGGTCCAGCATTGGCTGGGGGCCGAGGGCATGCCGCGGCGCTATGCCGACTATTCCAAGCAGTTCGCGGGCCTCAACATGCTGTCCAGCATCGGGGCGGGGATCCTGGGGGCCTCGACGCTGTTCTTCCTCTACAACGTGTACCGGACGGCGAGGCGGGCGCCCCGGGTCGCCGTGGACGATCCCTGGGGGTTCGGGAACTCGCTGGAGTGGGCGACCTCCTGCCCGCCGCCACGGCACAACTTCAAGGCCATTCCACGTATCCGGTCCGAACGGCCGGCCTTCGATCTGCACTATCCGCGCGGCCCACTGGAGGATTCTTCGACCTGAGCCGCCCGGGGTGGGTCAGTCGCTCTGGTTACGGAAGCGGTCCACGGCGAACTGGGCGACCCGAAGGGCGCCACGGGGGGTGAGACGCATGCTCCGCCACGCGACGCGACCGGAGGCCGGGGCCACGATGAGCGCCCGGTTCCTGTCGATGCCGCGCATGATGTCGCGGGCCAGTTTCTCCGCCGTGTACAGCTTCGGCGAGGACTGCTTGATGTCGGAGGCGGCGTCGCCGCTCATCTTGGTCTCCGGCAGGTCCGGATTGACGTTGGTGAGCAGCGGGGTGTCGACGAAGCCCGGGCAGATCACGCTGACCTTGACCCCGCGGCCGGCGGCCTCCGCGCGGAGCGCGAGCGAGAGACCGACGACGGCGTGCTTGGTGGCGGTGTACGGGATCCCCATCGGCATGGGCACCAGGCCGGCCAGCGAGGCGGTGTTGACGATGTGGCCGCTGCCCTGTTCCAGCATGATCGGGTAGGCCGCGTGCACGCCGTGCACGACCCCCTTGAGGTTGATGTCGATGGCCCGGTTCCAGTGGTCGAGGGTGAGCTCGTCGGCCATGCCCCCGATGGCGATGCCCGCGTTGTTGAACACCAGGTCGAGCCGGCCATGGTCGGCCTTGACCGACTGGTAGAGCCCGGCCACCGCCTCGGCGTCCCGTACGTCCAGGGTGACGCCGAACGCCTTACCCGGTCCGACCGAGTTGAGCTTCTCGGCCACCCGCTCGGTGCCCTCTGCGTTCACGTCCGACACGATCACCGTGTCGCCTCGGGTCACCAGGGAGGTGGCGATGGCCCGGCCGATGCCGGACGCGCCACCGGTCACGATCGCAATGCTCATGCTTCGCGCCTCTTCCTCGCCGTCCGGGCAGCTATTGGACCGGAGATCGAATGAGTGGGGAGTTTACTAGCGAGTAACGGCTTGCCGCACGGTGGGCCGTATTTCTGTTATGTGGCTTTCCTGGGGGTCCGGGGCTTGGGCTGCTCCCAGATTCCGAACGCGCGCCAGACCTGCTTGCTGGCCGGGGTCAGGATCTCCAGCTCGGCGGCCAGGACGCGGATCTTGGCGACGCAGTTGCGGATCTCCTCCTTGGCCAGGTCGTTGTGGTAGGCGTCGCGGACGACGTCCTTGGGGATGTTGAAGTGGCGGACCATGGGGCCGGGCGGGGAGAGCATGATCCGGGCCATCACGCCGAGGATGATCGGGGTGGCGATGCCGAGGGTCCTGCGGCGCATCGGGTGCAGTTTGGGCACCCGGTGCTTGAGGTAGTGCCGGGCGAACGAGATGTGCCGGGCCTCCTCCGCGATGTGGATCTTCATGATCGTCTCTTCCAGCGGGTGCTTGATGTGACCATCCTTGATGGTCTTGCGCTGGACGTAGTCGATCGGGTCCTCGCCGCCGAGCACGAAGATGAAGAACAGCTCGGTGCTCAGCCGGGGGATCATAGGGGCGAGCTGGGCGACCGCGTTGAGCGCCTTGGGCATCCCGCGGATCGGCAGGCCGGTCCGGTTCACGAACTCCTGGAACATCATCCCGTGATGACATTCCTCCGTGGTCTCGTGGTAGACGTACCGGAACTCAGGACGGCCATTGGGCAGCTTGTAGGCGTAGGTCAACAGACCCCGCTTGAGCAGGTTCTCGAACTGCAAGCCGATCTTCATGGCGGTGGCGACCCGCCAGAGCCCGATCTGGGCCTGGACCTCGGCCGGCTGGGACCGGTACCACTCGGTCGAACCGAGCCTGTCGGTCGACGGCAGGATCCAGCGGGGGTCGTTCTGGTCGACCGTGAACTCGGGGTCGTCCCAGGGGATGTCCGCGTAGGCCTCCCAGTGCTTGTCGACCGACGCCTTGTTGAGGCGGTCGATGACGCCGAGGTATGACTTGCGGTCGGTGATCTTCTCGCGGACCTCGTCGGCGAGCTCCGTCGGGGCGGTCCTGGCGCTGGTTCGAGATGTGGTTCGGGGTGTGGTTCGGGGGGAGGTCATCACAGGGCTCCTTGGTCGGCCTGGGGTGAGCTGACGTTGTGGGAGATGAGCAGGGCGGCGAAGTTCTTGAGCTGGGTCATCACCGCGGCCTGATGGCCGTGCGCGTCATGGTCCAGCGAGTTCTGCAGTGAGAGCCCGACGAGCAGCGCGAACAGCGCGCGGATCGTGGTGTCGACGAGCTCTTCGGGGAGGGTCTCGGGGAACAGCTCGTCGAAGACCTCGCGCACGATCCTGACGACCCGCTCGTTGAGGTCGGCGCTCAGGCCGCGGAGCGTCTCGTCCGTGCGCCCGGCCAGCGCGAGCTCCAGCAGGGCCATCGCCGGTGGCTGCCGGATCGTGTCCCAGAAGAGGTCGAGCGCGCCGGCGACGTTGCGCTGCTCGTCGGGCAGTGCGTCGTACGCCTCGTGGTACTCGTTCCGCAGTTTGTCCAGCAGATGCTCCAGCGCGGCGGCGACCAGCACCATCTTGGTGGGGTAGTGGTGCTGCTGCGCGCCCCGGGACACTCCGGCGCGGCGGGACACCTCGGTGGTGGAGAGCCCGGCCCAGCCCAGGTCCGCGAGGGCGCCCGCCGTCGCGTCGAGCAGCCGGGTCTGGGTTTCGGACCGGCGTTGCTCCTGCGTACGGCGGCTGCCGTGCCGGTGGTGATGCCGGCGACGTCCACTGATTGACACACCTCGACGGTACGAGCGCAACATACAAGCAAGCAAGCCTGCTTGTATGTTGCTCCGGTCACAATCGGCCCGCGTCACAACTGCTCGCGTCGCAACTCGCGCCGCAATTGGATGGCGTCCACCGGTCGGCGTGTGGTCGAGCACTAGGGTTGTTCCATGCAGGTCACGCAGTCGGACAAGCTCGCCACGGTCGTTTACGACATCCGGGGGCCGGTGCTGAAGCGCGCCACGCAGCTGGAGGCGACGGGGAACCGGATCCTCAAACTGCACATCGGAAATCCGGCGCCGTTCGGGTTCGAGGCGCCTCCGGAGATCCTCCGGGACGTCATCCTCAATCTCCCGCAGGCTCACGGGTACAGCGACTCCAAGGGCATCCTCCCGGCCCGTCGCGCCGTCGTACAGCACTACGAGGAGCAGGGATTCGCCCGGCTGGACGTCGAGGACGTCTTCCTGGGCAACGGCGTCTCCGAGCTGATCACGATGACCCTGCAGGCGCTGCTCAACAACGGTGACGAGGTGCTGATCCCGGCCCCGGACTATCCGCTGTGGACCGCGTCGGTCTCGCTGTCCGGCGGCATCCCGGTGCACTACCTGTGCGACGAGCAGGCCGGCTGGATGCCCGACGTGGCCGACATCGAGGCCAGGCTCACCCCGCGCACCCGCGCCCTGGTGATCATCAATCCGAACAACCCGACGGGTGCGGTCTACTCCCGCGAGCTGCTCGAGGACCTGGTCGAACTGGCGCGCCGCCACAACCTCGTTCTGTTCTCCGACGAGATCTACGACCGGATCCTCTATGACGGCGCGGTGCACACCTCGGTGGCGCCGCTCGCTCCCGACGTGCTGTGCCTGACCTTCTCCGGCCTGTCGAAGGCCTACCGGGTCTGCGGGTTCCGATCCGGATGGATGGTGGTCACCGGGCCGAAGGAACACGCCAAGTCCTACATCGAGGGCTTGGAGACGCTCGCGAACATGCGGCTGTGCCCCAACGTGCCCGGGCAGTACGCGATCCAGGCGGCCCTCGGCGGTCACCAGACCATCAACGAACTGATCCTGCCCGGTGGACGGCTGCGTGAGCAGCGCGATCGGGCGGTCCAGTTGCTCAACGCGATCCCCGGGGTGAGCTGTGTGCAGCCTCAGGGGGCGCTGTACGTCTTTCCCCGGCTCGATCCCGAGGTCTACCGCATCGACGACGACGAGCGGTTCGTGCTGGACCTGCTGGAGCAGCAGCGGATCCTGGTCATGCAGGGCACCGGCTTCAACTGGCCGCACACCGACCACTTCCGGGTCGTCACTCTGCAGCACGCGGACGATCTGGAAGAGGCCATCGGCCGCATCGGGGAGTTCCTGGCCGCGCGCCGCTGACCGACGGACCCACCGGAGGGGAGCCCGTCACGCCTGGCCGTACCCGACCTGACGGGCGGGCCAGGGCCGCTGGGCGACGTCAGCGGAACGGCTGCCGGCGTCAGCGGCTCGGCTCCAGCGTCAGCGGGTGAGCGGGGCGGACAGATCGCCTGGTTTGTTCGCCCGGTCGACCGCTGCCACCGTCCAGGTGTGCGGCACGCCCTTCTGCAGCCGGGTGTCGTCGAACGACGTGCCCGTGGTCTGGCCGACACTCTTGCCGTCGCGGTAAACGATGTACCCCGCGGCCCTCCGCACCGGCCGCCACCGCAGCGAGATCGAGACCAGCCCCCGGCGCCCGGCGAGGTGGTCCGGCGCGGCCAGTCCCGTGCCGCTCGGAGAGCTGGTGGAGTAGGGCCCCTTCTTGACTCGTACCGCGAGGGGATTCGGCGTCCGAGGCGGTGAGTAGAGCGGCGGCGCGCTGACCTGCACCACCCGCGCCGGCGGGTGCCCCTCCCGCCCGGTCAGCAACCAGGCCGTCAGCACCCCGCCCGCCAGAAGTCCGGCGGCAGCGACCGCTGCCGATATCCGCTGTACTCGGGACATAAAACCGCCTCCACTGACATCGCCACCTCATCCCAACTTTGCAACAAAGCGGACGAACAGCGAATTGTAGCCAAAAGATAGGTATAGGTTGCGTCGGTAGTTTAGTGATCAACGGGGCCATGCCGGGCCATGAAGTGTCAGGGGAGATACGTGGACCTCGGGATGCGCCCGTTCACCTGGTCGTACCGGACGCGGGCCGTGCTCGCCGCGCTGGTCGCGGTGGCGCTGGTGGCCGTGGGCGTGATCGCGCTCCGGCCAGCGAGAGCCGACGTCTTCACGGTGTCCAACGACAACCTGCGGACCGCGTGGGATTCCGGCGAGCCCGAGCTGGGGCCCGCGTCAGTGTCGTCCTCGGACTTCGGGGAGCAGTTCGCGGCCCAGCTCGACGGCCAGGTCTACGCCCAGCCGCTGGTGGTCGGCGACACCCTGGTGGTGGCCACCGAGCACAACACGATCTACGGACTCGACCCCGCGACCGGCTCCCAGAAGTGGTCCCGCAGTGTCGGGAAATCCTGGCCGTCGTCGGCGATCGGCTGTGGTGACCTGACTCCCGAGATCGGCATCACCTCCACGCCGGTCTACGATCCGGCGACCTCCTCGCTCTACTTCGCCGCGAAGGTGAACGACGGAGCCGACGCCAAGCAGCCGCACTGGTACATGCACGCGGTCGACCCGTCGAACGGAAAGGAGCGAACGGGCTGGCCGGTGACGATCGCGGGCGCGCCGTCGAACGACAAGTCCTCGGCTTTCGACGCGATGCACGAGATGCAGCGGCCCGGCCTCCTGCTCCAGGACGGTGTGGTGTACGCGGCGTTCGGAGCGCACTGCGACTTCAAGCCCTACCGCGGGTACGTCGCGGGTGTCAGCACCTCTACGGCCAAGATGACCTCGCTGTGGGCCACCGAGGTCGGCGCCTCGAACCAGGGCGCCGGGATCTGGCAGTCCGGCGGCGGCCTGGTCTCCGACGGCGCCGGCCGCGCGTTCCTCACCACCGGCAACGGGGTCATGCCGCCCGCCGGGCCCGGGACCAGCCCGCCCGGCACCCTGTCGGAGTCGGTCGTCCGGCTGCAGACCAACCCCGACAAGAGCCTCAGCACGGCGGACTTCTTCAGCCCGGCCAACGCGCCCACCCTCGACACCAACGACACCGACCTGGGCGCGGGCGGCCCGATCGCCCTGCCCGACACGTTCGGCACCCCGACCAACCCGCACGTACTGGTCCAGCAGGGCAAGGACGGACGCATTTTCCTGCTCGACCGGGACGGCCTGGGCGGGCGCTCACAGGGGCCCAGCGGTACGGACGCCGCGCTCGGGAAGGTCGGCCCGTTCCAGGGCCAGTGGGGCCACCCCGCAGCCTGGAGCGGCGACGGCGGCTACGTGTACGTCGTCGGCAACGGCGGCCCGCTGCGCGCCCTCAAGAGCGGGGCCATCAACGGCAAACCCGCACTATCGGCGGTCGGCACCAGCTCCGACTGGTTCCCGTACACCTCGGGTTCGCCGGTGGTGACCTCCAACGGGTCCGCCTCCGGCAGCGGGGTCGTCTGGGTGGTGCAGACCGGAGGATCCACGGGCGTCAACGCACAACTGCGCGCCTACTCCGCGGTGCCCGACGGAACGGGCAACCTGCCGTCGCTCTACTCGGCGCCGATCGGCACGGCGTCGAAGTTCGCGGTCCCCGCCACCAGCGGCGGCCACGTCTACGTGGGAACCCGCGACGGTAAGGTCCTCGGCTTCGGGCGGCCCGCCAAGTCGGTGCTCACCGGCAGCCCGGTCGACTTCGGCTCCGTGGCCGTGGGCGACACCACCACCAAGACGATGACGCTCACCGCGACCAAAGCGCTGAACATAACCGGGATCAGCACGTCCACACCCTTCGCCGTCACCCCGCCGCCCCTTCCGCACGCGCTCGCCGCGGGCGACGGGATCGACATGCCGGTGTCGTACACCCCCGGCGCCCCGGGCGCGGCCACCGGAATCCTGTCCGTCACGACCGACGCCGGCACCGTCGCGTTCTCGCTCAGCGGCGTCGGCACCCAGGCCGGGCTGACGGCCACGCCCGCGGCCGCGACCTTCCAAAATCAGCCGGTGGGCACGACCGCGACCGTCAACGTGCAGGTCACCAACACCGGTACCACGGACGAGACGCTCGCCGACTCCACCGGCCCCAGCGGACCGTACACCGTCTCCGGGCTGCCCGCCGCGGGCACCCCGGAAGCCGTGGTGCCTGCCGGCGGGTCGTTCGTGATCGCGGTCACCTACGCTCCCACCGCGAGCGGTTCCAGCAACTCCTCGATCACCGTGCCCTCCACCTCCGGCACGCTGACCATCCCGGTCACCGGGAACGCCATCGCCGGTGCGGGCAAACTGGAGATCGTGCCGTCCAAGGTCACCTTCGGCACGGTGAACGTCGGCTCGCCCCGGACGCTGAACTTCGACCTCACCAACACCGGGAACGTCCCGCTCACCATCACCAAGGCCAAGGCCCCCAACAGCGACTTCACCAGCAGTACCCCGCTGTCCGAGGGGGTCGTCATCGGCCCTGAGCAGGTGATCCACCAGGCGGTCACCTTCAAGCCGAGCAAGCCCGGCGTGCAGAACGACAGCTACGAGATCACCAGCGACACCGGTCAGGGCGCGATCTACGTACCGCTCACCGGCACCGGGACCGGCACGGTGCCCGCGCCCGGCGCCACCACCTGGTCGGTCAACTCCGCGGCCACGCTGAACGGCGGGGACCTGGTGCTCACCCCGGCGGTGAAGTACAAGGCCGGGTCCGCCTTCTACCAGCAGGCGGTCCCGACCGAAGGCCTGCGCGTCGCCTTCACCGCCCAGCTCGGACCGGGCACCGGTGCCGACGGTATGACCTTCACGATGCTCGATCCGACCAAGACGAGCCCCGCCTCGGTCGGCGCATCCGGTTCCGGCCTGGGCTTCAAGGGGTTGCGCGGGGTGGCCGTGACCCTGAACACCTCGTGGAACGCCACGGCGAACTCCAGGAACTTCGTCGGCGTGACGGTGGGTCCGGGCGGTACGGGCGGCCTGGTCTACAAGGCCACCGCCAAGGTGCCGACCGCGCTGCGCACCGGCACGCACCGGGTGTGGGTCACCGTGGCCGCCGGCCACGTGCGGGTCTGGCTCGAAAGCCACCTGCTGCTCAACGTCGTGCCGGGCGCCGGGACGATCCCCGCCAACGCGTACGTGGGCTTCACCGGCGGTACGGGTGGTTCCGCCGACGTCCATACCGTCCGCAGCGTCTCCATCGTCACCGACAAAGCTGGCGCAGCCGGGGCGCCGCTCACCCCCGCGCCGGTCTCCGTGGACTTCGGCACCGTACTGGTCGGCAGCACCGCCACGGCCACGCTCACCCTGACCAACAAGGGCGGCCAGCCCGAGACGGTCACGAAGCTCTCCGGGCCCCCGACGCCGTACACGGCAGGCCTGCCCGCCGTCGGGACGGTCGTGGCCCCGGGAGCGTCGGTCAACGTGCCGGTGACCTTCAAACCGACCACCACCGGCGCGTATCCCGAGAGCCTGACCGTCACGACCACCAGCGGCAACGCCGTGGTGCCGGTCAACGGTGGCGGCAGCGCGACGCTGCCCCCGCTCACCGCCTCCACCTGGACCACCAACGGGGTCACGACGCTGGGGGGCAGCACCCTCACCCTGACCAAGGACGGGCAGAAAAGGGCCGCGGGCACCGCGGTGAACTCACTCGCTGTCTCACCGCGCGGGCTGCACGCGACCTTCACCGCACAGATCGGCGGGGCCGGCACCAACGGCGCGGACGGCCTCACCCTGGCACTGCTCGACGCGAGCGCCGTGAAGCCGACGGCACTCGGGTATCCCGGTAGCGGGCTGGGTGTGGCGGGGCTGCCCGCGGTCTTCGCCGCCCTGGACACCTACAGCAACGGCAGCGTCACCAGCCACAACTTCGCGGCGGTCGGTACCTCCACGGCGGGGACCACGGCGGTCACCTTCCTGGCGACGAACACCTCCATCCCGGTGCTGCGGAAGGGCACGCACACGATCGACGTCACGGTCACGACGGCCAGCCACATGGTGGTCAAGATCGATGGCACCAAGGCGCTCGACGTCGCGGTGACGCTGCCGCCCAAGGTGCTGGTCGCCTTCACCGCGGGGGCCGGTGGAACCACCGACACCCACGCGGTGATCAATCCGGTCATCGCCTACACCAGCCTGGGCTGATCAGGCGGAGGCGCCGATGCGGCGGAGCGCGGCCCGTACGACCTCGGGGTCGGTGGTCGACCAGAAGGGCGGCAGCGAGGCCTTGAGGAAGCCGCCGTAACGGGCCGTCACCAGGCGTGGATCAAGGATGGCGACCACCCCGCGGTCGTCCATGGACCGCAGGAGCCGCCCCGCGCCCTGGGCGAGCAGTAGCGCCGCGTGGGTGGCGGCGACCGCCATGAAGCCGTTGCCGCCGTGTGCGGCGACCGCCCGCTGCCGGGCCGAGGAAACCGGGTCGTCCGGACGCGGAAACGGGATGCGGTCCATGACGACCAACCGCAGTGACGGGCCGGGCACGTCCACGCCCTGCCATAGCGACAACGTCCCGAACAGGCAGGTCGGCTCGGACTCGGCGAACTGTTTGACCAGCTGGGAGGTGGAGTCGTCGCCCTGGCACAGGATCGGATGCTCGATCCGGCCCGCCAGCTCGTCCGCCGCCTGCCTGGCCGCCCGCATCGACGAGAACAGCCCGAGGGTGCGGCCGCCCGCCGCCTGGATCAGCTCCGCCAGCTCGGTGAGGTACGCCTCCGCGAGCCCGTCGCGGCCCGGCTGCGGCAAATGCCTGGCGACATAGAGGATCCCGGCCCTGGGATGATCGAACGGCGACCCCACGTCGATCCCCGACCAGACGAGCTCGTCGCCCTTCCCGCTGTCTTTGCCGCCGTCCTTCGTGGCGTCCTTCGTGCCGTCCTGCTCTTTGTCCTGCTGCTTGGCCTTCGCGGTCGTACGGCTCGTATCCGTGGACGCCTCCTGGGCCGCCCTACCGGGCTTCGTGCCGTCCTTCGTGCCGTCCAGCACGCCGCCCTTCGTCTCGTCCTTCGTGCCGTCCTTCAGGGGCGGCAGCCCCCACTGCCGGGCCAGCGGGTCGAACGACCCGCCCAGGGTGAGGGTGGCCGAGGTGAGCACGGTGGTCCGCTCGTTGAACAGGGTGGTGCGCAGCAGGCCGCCGACCGCGATCGGCGCGACGTACAGCGCAGGGGGGCGTGGCCGCCGCGTGTCCTGGACGGACGACCCGCCCACGGGGACGTACGGCTTGTCCAGCCACACCACGTCGTGACGGGCGGCGATCTCGGCCTCGAAGGCCTCGATCAGCCGGCCGGCCGTGTCGTGAACGTCCTCGACCGCCGAGCGGGCCGCCCGCCGGGCCGCCAGGTCCCCGGGGTCGCCGTCCTTGGGGTCGGGGCCCAGCGCGCTGACGCAGGCATGGGCGGCGTCGCGGACCACGGCCAGGGTGTTGGCCAGACCGGAGGAGAGCACGTCCAGCCGGCCCGCGTTCTGGTCTTCCAGGAACAGGGCCAGGCTTTCCGCGGCGGCCTGCAGCCGGTCGGCCACGGCCTCCTCGATCAGCCGCCCGCAGCGTTTCGCGGCCGCCTCCACAGCGGGCGCGCTCAGGTCGTCGGTCGCCACCGAGGTGACCCGGTCGACCAGCTCGTGCGCTTCATCGACGATCACGGCATCGTGCTCGGGCAGGACCTGGAACTCCTCCAGCGCGTCGATCGCCAGCA
The DNA here is from genome assembly GCA_025964695.1 of Streptosporangiaceae bacterium. Classification (GTDB taxonomy): domain Bacteria; phylum Actinomycetota; class Actinomycetes; order Streptosporangiales; family Streptosporangiaceae; genus Actinomadura_E. Next base: position 12,909 of record JAOPYK010000231.1, read on the forward strand.
GCGCATGGTTGGTGACCACGATGTGGGCGTCACCCGCCTTGGCGCGGGCCAGCTCCGCGAAACAGGTGGTGCCGTGCGGACAGCGCTGGGCACCCAGGCATTCCTTGGCGGTGACCGATACCTGGCGCCAGGCCTGCTCACTCACCCCCGGCACCACCTCGTCCCGGTCGCCGGTCTCGGTCTCCTCGGCCCATTCGCTGAGCCGTTTGACCTGGCGGCCGAGGACCGAGAGTGCGTTCGGGTCGAACAGTCCCTCGCTCTCGGGCTCCTCGGGAGCCCCGGTCTGGACCCGGTGCAGGCACAGGTAGTTGCGCCGGCCCTTGAGGATGGCGAACTCCAGCGGCCGGCCGAGCTGCGGCTCCAGGGCCTCGGCCAGCCGGGGCAGATCCCGGTCCACCAGCTGGCGTTGCAGTGCGATCGTGGCCGTCGACACCACGACGGTCGCCTGCTCGGCGACGGCGTGCCGGATGGCCGGGACCAGATAGGCGAGCGACTTTCCGGTGCCCGTACCCGCCTGGACGGCCAGGTGCTCCCCGGTCTCAAAGGAGTGTTCGACCGCTTCCGCCATGGTGACCTGGCCCGGGCGCTCCGCACCTCCGATCGCCTTCACCGCGGTGGCCAGCAGGGTGGCCATGTCCGGTATGTCGGTATCGGAGCTCTTCAACAGGTCAGGAGCGGGCACCCGCAGAACGCTACCGTCCGTACGCCACCACTGAGTCCAGGACGGCGCAGGCCGTGCGGGCCCACTTCGGGTCCACTCCGGGCCGCACTCCGGGCCGCACTGCGGTCGCGTGGGTTGCGCGCACTGTCGTATCGGCGACTATCCACAGGGAGGACGGGGTCTGGTCACCGACGGTCACCGGGTGTCAGGGTCGATCCCATGAGGAATCGAAGCGACCAGGAACCACTGGTGATCCGCAGCCCGGAAGACGCCGTCTCCGCCGTTCCGTACATGCTCGGGTTCCATCCCGAGGACAGTCTCGTCGTGCTGGGCTACGGGGGGCCGTACGGCGCCTGCGCGCTGCGCATCGACTTACCGCGATCGGCTCGTGACGCCGACGAGGTCGCCGAGCACGCCGCCGTCATGCTGGTGAAGAACGAGTTCCCCGAGGCGTTGCTGGTGGGCTATGGGCGGCATGACGACGTGGCGCCGTTGCTGGTGGCGGCTCGCACGGCGATGGGCGAGCAGCACATCGACGTGCGGGAGGTGCTCCGGGTCGAGGAGGGCCGCTGGTGGTCCTACGCGTGCACGAACCCGGAGTGCTGCCCCGCCGACGGTGCCCCGTTCGACATCCGGGCGACCGCGGTGGCCGCCCAGGCCACCGTGGCCGGGCAGGTCGTACTCGCCGACCGGGCCGAGCTCACGCGGACGGTCGCCCCGCTCGGCGGGATGGCGCGCCGGTCCCTCCAGCAGGCGACCCGCCGGGCGGAGAGCCGGCTCTACGACTGGGTCGGGGACGAAGCCGACCCCGTGGGATTGCGGGACCGCATGATCGAGGAGGGATTGCCGCTGGTCCGTCGGCTCCTCGAGCGGGTCGCCGATCCGCCTGTGGGTGAGCTGACCGCGCTGCTCACCGAACTGCTGGGCGACGACGAGGTCGCGTGGCTGGGCCTGCTGCTCACCCACGTTCGGGTTCGCGACGAGGCCTGGGTGCGGATCGACCCGGACGAGGCCGAGGTTCACGTGGAGCTCTGGCGTCACGTGATGCGGCGGGTCGAGAAGCGGTACGTCCCCGCGCCCGCGTGCCTGCTCGCCTACGCCGCGTTCATCTCGGGTGACGGTGGCCTGGCCAATGTCGCGCTGGACCGGGCCGTCGACGCCGACCCGGACTACTCCATGGCGCTGCTGCTCCGCGATCTGATGCAGTTGGGCGTGCCGCCGGCCAAGGCCCGGCTGCGGATGTCGCCCGAGTCGCTCGCCGAGGCCTGGGAGGACCGGTTCGCCCCCGGCGTCCCTCAGAACGAGGACGACGACGAGGTATACGACGCGGACAGGGACGAGGTCCAGGACAGGGGCGAGGTCCAGGACAAGGACAAGCACGACCGGCCGTGGCGAGAGTGCTGGCGTGACCGGGAGGTGAGCTGAACTCCGCCCGTCGCCGAGGGCCCCGTCGCCGAGGGGACCGTTGTGAGGGCGCCGTCGAGGGACCGTTGTGAGGGGACCGCTGGTAGGGAGCGTCCCCTCACGACGGGACGGGGTGGTTCAGCGCACCGAGGCTCCTGGAGTGCCGGGGTCGATGCGCCGTTCCCGGTTGCGCTCGTTCCATGCGCGCATCCGGGCCGGGTAGCCGGTGATCTGCACGTCGTAGATGGGCACCCCGAGGTCGCGTGCGACCTTCCCGATCACCTTGGGAGACCCGACCCGTCGCCGGGTCCACTCGCCGTCGGACGCGACGGCGACCGCGGTGGTGTCGGTGGCGAAGGTCTCCGGTTCGACGAAGAACTCCACGCCGCTGCGGCTGCGGACGAACGCGATCAGCGACTCGATGTCGTCGCTGTTGGCCTCACGGTCCAGTTTGGTCACCGTGGCACCCCGCCACCGGCGAATCCCGAAGCGATCCCGGAACTGCATCGGCTGATCCTGTTCTTTCTGGCGCGGGAACATGCGCGAATACGACGATAACGCCGACGGCCTTGATCAAGGTTCCCGACCTCCCCGCCATTTCGGGCTTATACCGCCGGTCACCAGGGAAGATTCCGGTACGAAGGGGGTGAGGATCATGTCGGGGGGACCGAAGATCTTACGGAAGTGGGCGGGGGGCATCGCTCTCGCGACGGCGGTCGCGGCGCTCAGCCAGGCGGGAGGACGGCAGGCCGATGATCCGGCCGCGCCCGCCGAGGCGAAGCCATTGCCCGATCACCAGATGGGACCGGGGGGTGCTTCCGCGCGCCAGGCGGGCAGCCTGGAGGCGGCCGTGCCGACGCCACGTGCGGTCGCGCCCAAGCCCGCGCCGGCGCCGGCGCCGGGCGCCGCCGCACCGCGGGCGATCGACTGCCGCAAGGTCCAGTGCGTCGCGCTGACCTTCGATGACGGCCCGATCCTGGGTACCACCAAGCTGCTGGGCATCCTCAAGGCCCATCAGGCCCGGGTGACCTTTTTCTTGCTTGGGCAGCAAGTAGCCAAATATCCGGAATTGGTCCGTCGTGAGGTCGCTGATGGGCACCAGATCGGCAACCACACCTGGGACCATTCCGATCTGTCGAAGCTGTCCGACGCCGCACTGGAGTCGCAGCTCTCCTGGACCCAGGACGCTCTGAAGAAGGCCTCCGGGGTGACGCCGGTGCTGTTGCGGCCGCCGTACGGCAGCACCAACACCCGTGTCGCGGCGATGGCCCGCAAGTACAGGCTGGCGCAGATGACGTGGGCCGTCGATCCGCTCGACTGGAAGGATCACGACTCCGCGAAGGTCGAGCGCCGGGTGGTCGACGGCACTCAGCGGGACTACATCATTCTTATGCACGACATCCAGCCGACGACCGTCGACGCGGTGCCGAAGATTCTGGACCAGTTGAAGGCGAAGGGCTACAACTTCGTCACCGTTTCGGAACTCTTCGGTGCGAGTCCGCCGGTCCCTGGCGAGCTGTACACCAAATTCCCGGGGACGGCTCAGGGTCTTCCCTGATACCGGTGCGGTTCGGCGCGGGAGAGCATGAAAAGCATGAATCCCACGCAACTGCGGGTCTCCGACGCCGAGCGCGAACCCGTCATTGACCGTCTTCAGCAGGCCTACGCGGAGGGGCGGCTCGACGATGGCGAGCTGGATCTGCGGATCCAGCTCGCCATGACCGCCAAGACCCGGGGCGACCTGGCCGCGGTCACCTACGATCTGCAGCCGCCGCCATCGCACCCGGCGCCGTACGACAAGGCGGCCGGCGGTCCCGCCACCGGCGAGGACCGGATGCTGGCCGGGCTCGTCCACGCCTCCGGCTACGTCACCACCTTCGTGGGTCCGCTGGCCTTCCTGCTGCTCAGCGGCAAACGGTCGGCGTACGTCCGGCGGCACGCAGTCGAGGCACTGAACTTCCAGCTCACCGTGCTGCTGGTGGTCATGGTGACCTTCGGGGTCGGAGCGTTGCTCTACGCCGTGACGTGGATCCTGGCGCTGGTGGCGGGGATCGCCGGGCTGAGCGGCCAGAGGTTCCGCTACCCCTTCACCCTTAGGCTGGTCCGCTGACCGGGAGAGCGACGGGAAGCCCGCCGAGAGTCCGGCCGGGATCGCCGGCCGGTACATCGGTGGGATGTGGCGGGGATGTCGGCCGGAATGGCGGGCTTGGATCAGGAGACCACCGGGGCGGGGTGGCCGGCCTCGAGGGCGGGCAGCCCGTCGATGCTGACGGCGTTGCGGGCCGGGCGCTCGACCCACTCCTCCGCGGTGCGGCGTCCATGGTGATCGTCTAGTAGGGCCCGCTCGCCGACGAGGTCCATCTGCGGAACCGAGTAGCCGCACGAGTCGGCGACGCGCCGCACGTCCACCACGATGATCGAGCGGAGCCCCGGGTGCGCGGATCCGGCGGCCTGCGCCGGGTCGGCACTGAACAGCGGGGCCAGCTCCGCCCAGTCCGGAGTCCCCGGGATCACGACCCGTCCCGTGCCGTACAGCCGGAGGATTTTGGGCGAGCGTTCGAACGAGCAGAACATGACCGTGATGCGGCCGTCGTCGCGCAGGTGTGCGATGGTCTCCGAGCCCGAGCCGAAGAGGTCCAGGTAGGCGACGGTGTGGTCGTCGATGACCGCGAACGTGTCGGCGTAGCCCTTCGGCGAGACGTTGACATGACCGCCGTCGCGTGGTGCCGTGGCGACGAAGAACAAGGGCTGACCCTGGATGAATCGTCGTAGCCGGTCATCGATACGTTCGTATAGCTTGCCCATGAGACACCTCCTGTGACGACCATAACGAGGTGAATGTCTGGATCAAGCATGGGATGATCGGGTTAGCTGATGGCAGGAGGGGTGCGATGGCGCAGCTTGCGGTTGTGGACGGTCATGGTCAGGCGGTCGAGGCGCTCCGGGAGTCCTATGCGGCGATTCCGCCGGGGAGCCCGGTGCGGCTGGCCAAGAAGACCTCCAACCTCTTCCGCTTCCGGGAGGACTCCAGCGCGCCAGGGCTGGACGTCTCCGGGTTCGACCAGGTGCTGCACGTCGATCCGGAGACCAGGACCGCCGACGTCCAGGGCATGATCACCTATGAGGATCTGGTCGACGCGACCCTCCCGTACGGGCTGATGCCGACGGTGGTGCCACAGCTCAAGACGATCACGTTGGGTGGGGCGGTGACCGGGCTCGGCATCGAGTCCTCGTCGTTCCGCAGCGGGCTGCCGCACGAGGCGGTGGTCGGCATGGAGATCATCACCGGTGACGGCCGGCTCGTGACCGCCACCCGTGAGAACGAGCATCGCGAGCTGTTCTACGGCTTTCCGAACTCCTATGGCACGCTCGGCTACGCGCTGCGGCTGACGATCGAGCTCAAGCCGGTCAAGCCGTGCGTCTGGCTGCGGCACGTGCGCTACTCCTCGGCGGCCGAGTGCGCGGCCGCCATCGCCGAGATCACCACCGCGGGGTCTCATGCCGGGGAGCCCGTCGACTTCGTGGACGGCACGGTCTTCGGGCCGGACGAGCTGTATCTGACGCTCGGCACGATGGCCGACGCGGCTCCGTACACCTCCGACTACACCGGGCAGGGCATCTACTACCGGTCGATCCAGCAGCGTTCGGTGGATTTCCTGACCATCCGCGACTACCTGTGGCGCTGGGACACCGACTGGTTCTGGTGCTCGGGTGCGTTCGGCCTGAAGAACCCCTTCGTCCGGCGGTTGTGGCCGGACAAGGCCAAGCGCTCCGACGTCTACCGGCGGCTGGTCGCGCTGGACAAGCGCAGCCAGTTCTCCGCCCGGCTGGACCGCTGGCGAGGCAAACCGCCACGTGAGGACGTCATCCAGGACATCGAGGTGCCGGTCGCCCGGCTGCCCGAGTTCCTGGAGTTCTTCCATGACAAAGTGGGGATAAGCCCGGTGTGGCTGTGCCCGCTCGTCACCCGTGAGCCGTGGCCGCTGTACCCGCTCCCACCGGGGGACGTCTTCGTCAACGTGGGTTTCTGGGCTTCGGTGGCGTTGCCGCCGGGGAAGATTCCCGAGTACCACAACCGTTTGATCGAGCGGAAGGTCGCCGCCCTCGACGGCCACAAGTCGCTGTACTCCACGTCCTTCTACTCGAAGGACGAGTTCTGGAAGCACTACGACGGGGAAACCTACGGGCGGCTCAAAAAGATGTACGACCCGGACGCACGGCTACTTGATCTTTATGACAAGTGCGTCCGGGGGCGTTGACAGAGGAGGAAGACCATGTCGCTGGCCGAGGTCTTTGAGCGCGTCGCCACGGCGGACGCGCCCGTAGAGTTCACCGCATACGACGGATCACGCGCGGGGGTGCCGGAGGCCGACGTCCGGTTCGACATCCGCTCGCCCTATGCCGTGTCGTACCTCATCCAGTCCCGGGGGGCCCTGGGACTGGCCCGGGCTTATGTCTCGGGGCACATAGATGTGTTTGGTGACATGTACACAGCGCTCGTCCGGATGTCGAGCGTGTTCAGTGACATGACCGTACGCGAGAAGTTCGCGGTGCTCCGCCGGGTGGCCGACGACCCGCTGCTGCGGGCCGCCGTCGTCACCAGGCTGGAACCACCGCCCCAGGAGGTCAGGGTCAGCCGGCTGCCGTTCCTGGCGGGCCTGCGGCACTCCAAGCGGCGCGACGCGCAGGCCATCCATCACCACTACGACGTTTCGAACAAGTTCTACCAGTGGGTTCTGGGACCGTCGATGGCCTACACCTGCGCCTGCTATCCCACCGAGGACGCGACGCTGGAGGAGGCACAGTTCCACAAGTTCGACCTGGTGGCACGGAAGCTGGCGCTGAAGCCCGGCATGCGGCTGCTGGACGTCGGGTGCGGCTGGGGCGGCATGGTGATGCACGCCGCCCGGGAGTACGGGGTGAAGGCGCTCGGCGTGACCCTGTCCAAGGAGCAGGCGGAGTGGGCCCAGAAGGCCATCGCGTCCGCCGGGCTGGCCGACCTGGCCGAGGTGCGGCACCTGGACTACCGCGATGTCCAAGAGGGGGAGTTCGACGCGATCAGCTCGATCGGCCTGACCGAGCACATCGGCCAGGCGAATCTCCCCGCGTACTTCTCTTTCCTGTACGGCAGGCTGCGGCCGGGCGGCAGGCTGCTCAACCACACCATCACCCGGCCGGACAACACCGAGGAGTCGATCCGCCGGGAAGGGTTCATCAACCGGTACGTCTTCCCGGACGGGGAGCTCGAGGGCCCCGGCTACATCATGTCGAAGATGCACGACGCGGGCTTCGAGGTGCGGCACGAGGAGAATCTCCGCGAGCACTACGCGAAGACGCTGGCGGGATGGTGCCGCAACCTCGACGACCACTGGGATGAGGCGGTCGCCGAGGTCGGCGAGGGCACCGCACGGGTGTGGCGGCTGTACATGGCCGGCTGCCGGTACGGGTTCGAACGCAACTGGATCCAGCTGCACCAGATGCTCGGCGTCAAGCTCGGCCCCTCCGGAGAGTCGGGCTTTGGGCTGCGGCCGGACTGGGAGCCGCCCGCGCGATGACCCCGGTCAGGTGAGCTTGATGGTGGGGATCATGGCGTTGAACACGGTCTCGTAGCGGCCGATCTGGTCCGTCGAGAAGGTGATGGTGCAGAGCTTGCCCTTGGCGAGCGCCTGCACCTGCCTGCCCTGAACGGTTCCCGTCCGCAGGCTCAGCTCGTAGGCCCAGCGAAGGGCCGGATTGCCGTCCACCGTGACGTCGGTGACCTGGACGTTACGGCCACCGATCTTGGCGAACTGATCCGGTCCGGCGGACTTGAGCAGCTCCAGCGAGCTCAGCGACGTGGTCTGGCAGAACCCGTTGAGGTTGGTCGAGAAGTTGTTCGACGAATGAGCGGCCGACTCGCTGTCCACCGCATAAAGGGCACCGGCGGTCTGTAGCTGCTTGACCTGGGCCTTGACCTGCGGGTCGGTGATCCCGGCCTTCTGCAGGCTCTGCTCGATCTCGCTCGGGGAAAGATTGATGACGGTCCAGCTGTCCGGGACCCCGACGCTGATGTAGTGGTTGAGGTCATTGATCGCGTGCAGGCCGGGCGGCAGCTGCCCGGCCTGTCCCGCTTGTCCCGCCGAAGCCGGCGCCGAGGTGGGAGCCGCCGCTGTGACCGGGGCGGGACCCGGCGAGGTCTTCTTGTCCGTGCTGGAGGCACAGCCGGTGGCGGCGACCACCAGGCTGGTGCCGAGCAGACCTGCGGCGACCATACGACGAACCATGTTCGACTCTTTCCGTGCTGCGGGGGCGTAGTGGCACACCTTATCCAGGGTTGCGGCAAGTCCTGGGGCGCTCCGTCCTGAAAGGACGGAATAGGCGGTCTCCGCGTGACATGCGGGGGTGGTTTACGGCGATTGTGTCGCAGTTCCGGTCAAGGGCCGCATCAAGGCATGCATGGACGCGGAAGCCGCTTAGTGATAATCCGTGACACTATCGGGGCCGGTCTCTCGGCCCCCGGTTCACAGGAGCCCCCCATGGCATATGACTACGTGATCGTCGGGGCCGGGTCGGCGGGGTGCGTCCTCGCCGCCCGGCTCTCCGAAGATCCGGACATCACGGTCGCGCTACTGGAGGCGGGCGGCCGGGACGACAAGACCGAGATCCAGGTCCCCGCCGCCTTCCCCAAGCTGTTCAAGACCGGGTACGACTGGAACTTCTCCACCGCCAAGCAGGCGGAGCTGGAGAACAGGGAGCTGTACTGGCCGCGCGGCAGGATGCTCGGGGGCTCCTCGTCGCTCAACGCCATGATGTGGGTCCGCGGTCACCAGGCCGACTACGACGGCTGGGAGCTGCCCGGCTGGTCGTACGCGGACGTGCTGCCGTACTTCACTAAGGCCGAGCACCGCGACGGGTCCAACGCGGGAGAGGTCTACGGCACCGATGGGCCGTTGTGGATCTCCGAGCAGCGCGATCCCAACCCGACCACGCAGGCCTTTCTGGCGGCCTGCGCGGCGGCGGGCCTCACCCGCCTCGCCGAGCTCAACGAGCCCTCCAACGAGGGCTTCGCGCAAACGCCGGTGACGCAGAAGAGAGGGCGCCGGTGGAGCGCGGCCGACGCGTACCTGCATCCGGTGGCCAAGCGGCCCAACCTGACCGTCATCACGGGCGCGCACGCCAAGCGGATCGTGTTCGAGGGATCGCGGGCCACGGGAGTGGAGTACGGCGACACCACGGTGACGGCGACGCGCGAGGTCATCGTGACCGCGGGGGCGATCGGCTCCCCGCAGTTGCTGATCCTGTCCGGGATAGGGGACCCCGAACAGCTGCGGGAGCTGGGCATCGAACCCATCCGTGAGCTGCCCGAGGTAGGGCAGCATCTCGAGGACCACCTGTCGGTGGCGGTGCTCCGGCAGTGCCCCCGCGAGGTCACACTGGCCAGCGCCGACTCCCTGTGGAACCTGGCCCGCTGGCTGCTGTTCAAGAAGGGGCCGTTCACCTCCAACGTGGGAGAGGCGGTGGCGTTCATCCGGAGCGACCCGGCCCTCGAGGCTCCGGATCTGGAGCTGATCTTCGCTCCCGGGCCGTTCATCAACCACGGCCTGGAGCCGCCGGCCGGGCACGGCATCACGGTGGGCGTCGTCCTGCTGCAGCCGGACAGCATCGGCCGCCTCAGGATCTCCTCCACCGACCCGGCCGTCACCCCGCAGATCGATCCCCGCTATCTGACCGGTGAGAGCGATCTGCGGCGGCTGATGTACGGCATGCGCAAGGCCGAGGAGCTGCTGGCGTCAGAACCGTTCGCGCCGTACGCGGCCGAGCCGATGGAACCGTACCCGGGCGCCGACGACGACGAGACGCTCGCCCGCTACATCCGGGAGCATTCCGAGACGCTCTACCACCCGGTGGGAACCTGCCGGATGGGCGCCGACGAGGCCTCGGTGGTCGACCCGGAGCTGAGGGTCCGGGGGATCGAGGGGCTGCGGGTCGCCGACGCCTCGGTCATGCCGCGGATCAACCGCGGGCACACTCACGCCCCCACCATCATGATCGGCGAAAAGGCCGCCGACCTGATCCGCGGCACCTGACCGGTCTTTACCGCCGTGTTCCCGCGGCCGGCGCCGATGCCGGCCGCGGGGAAACGGCCGCGGGGAAACGGAAGGGTCAGAGCCTGGTCCAGGCCTCGGTGAGCACACCGCGGAGGATCTGCTCGATCTCGTCGAAGTGCGACTGGTCGCAGATCAGCGGCGGCGACAGCTGGATGACTGGGTCGCCGCGGTCGTCGGCGCGGCAGTACAGGCCCGCGTCGAACAGCGCCTTGGACAGGAAGCCGCGCAAGAGCCGCTCGGACTCGTCCTCGTCGAAGGTCTCCTTGGTCGCCTTGTCCTTGACCAGCTCGATGCCGTAGAAGAAGCCGTCGCCGCGGACGTCGCCCACGATGGGCAGGTCGAGCAGCTTCTCCAGCGTGCCGCGGAAGGCTTCCTCGTTGCGCCGGACGTGACCGAGCAGGTCCTCGCGCTCGAAGAGGTCGAGGTTGGCCAGCGCCACCGCGGCCGAGACGGGGTGCCCGCCGAAGGTGTAGCCGTGCGCGAAGGTGGTGTCGCCGTGCTTGAACGGCTCGAACAGCCGGTCGCTGGCGAGCATCGCGCCGAGCGGCGAGTAGCCCGAGGTCAGGCCCTTCGCGCTGGTGATGATGTCGGGCTGGTAGCCGAACTTCTGGCTGCCGAACATGGTGCCGAGCCGGCCGTAGGCGCAGATGACCTCATCGGAGACCAGCAGCACGTCGTGCTTGTCGCAGATCTCGCGGACCCGCTGGAAGTAACCGGGCGGCGGTGGGAAGCATCCGCCCGCGTTCTGGACCGGCTCCAGGAAGACCGCGGCCACGGTGTCGGGGCCTTCGAACTCGATGGCCTCGTCGATGCGGTCGGCGGCCCAGCGGCCGAAGGCCTCCGGGTCGTCACCATGCACCGGGGCCCGGTAGATGTTGGTGTTGGGCACCCGGAAGGTACTCGGGACCAGCGGCTCGAACGGGGCCTTGAGCTCCGGCAGGCCGGTGATCGACAGTGCGCCGTGCGGGGTGCCGTGGTAGGCGACGGCGCGGCTGATCACCTTGTGCTTGGCAGGCTTGCCGGTGAGCTTGAAGAACTGCTTGGCCAGTTTCCAGGCGCTCTCGACGGACTCGCCGCCGCCGGAGGAGAAGAAGATCCGGTTCAGGTCACCGGGGGCCTCGTTCGCCAGCCGCTCGGCCAGTTCCACCGCCTTGGGGTGGGCATAGGACCACAGCGGGAAGAAGGCGAGCTCAGCGGCCTGCTTGGCCGCGGCCTCGGCCAGCTCCTGACGGCCATGGCCGGCCTGGACGACGAAGAGCCCGGACAGCCCGTCGAGGTAACGCTTGCCGGCGTCGTCGTAGATGTAGGCGCCGTCGCCGCGGACGATCATCGGCACCTCGCCGCCGTTCTCGTACGTCGAGTGGCGGGTGAAGTGCATCCACAGGTGGTCCCGGGCCGCGCTCTGCAGGTCGGTCATCACGCTCTTCCTTGGGGGGCTGATCGGATCGGCGCGGGAACGCGCACTCATGTCGGCTAGGCGCGAGTGATACCGTCGTTTAGTTCTTGTTTAAACACTGATTCACTTGCGTGTAATGCCTTGGCCGACGATATCCGAAGATTCGTTTTTGTGCTAGCCATCACAGTGCACATCCGGTCCTGTCGGGCGGTGACCAGGTCTTGTACCGTCGCGCGCATGACTGCGCTGAACACGATCGAGGCGAACGGGCTGGAGTTCGGGTATCTGTCGGAGGGGCCCGCCGACGGGCCGCTGGCGCTGTGCCTGCACGGGTTCCCCGACTCCGCGTACACCTGGCGGCATCTGCTCCCCGCCCTGGGTGCCGAGGGCTATCACGCGGTGGCCCCCTTCATGCGCGGATACGCCCCGACCTCGGTGCCGGCGGACGGCGCGTACCAGACCGGGGCGCTGGCGGCCGACGCCAACGCCCTGCACGAGGTCTTCGGCGGCGGCTCCGACGCCGTACTGGTCGGGCACGACTGGGGTGCGGGGGCGGTGTACGGCGCCGCGGCGCACGCTCCCCAGCGCTGGAGCGCGGTGGTGGCGATGTCGGTGCCGCCGCTGGCGTCGATGTTGTCCGGCTTCTTCTCCTACGACCAGCTGAAGCGGTCGTTCTACGTCTTCCTGTTCCAGACCGGGCTGGCCGAGATGGCGCTCGACCGGGCCTTCGTGGCGGGTCTGTGGCGGGACTGGTCGCCGGGGTACGAGGCCGTTGACGAGATCGACCACGTCATGGAATGCCTGAGCACGGAGCGGAACGTGGCGGCGGCGATCGGCTATTACCGGGCCATGCTCGACACGTCCCGGCACGTGGAGGCCTACGCGGCGGAGCAGGCGGCCGGTGCCGCGGTCGGGGAGCGGCCCGTCCTCTACCTGCACGGGGCCGACGACGGGTGCCTGGGCGCCGACTCCATCGGCGATCCGCTGGCGCACCTGGTGCCCGGGTCCCGGATGGAGATCGTCGAGAAGGCCGGTCACTTCCTGCAACTGGAGCGTCCCGCCGAGGTCAACGGCCTCATACTCGAGTGGTGCCGGGACCGGCGCGCGGTGTGACCCTCTCGGCGTGGCCTGGTGCGGTAAGTGGTTCCTTTGGCACGATGGGCACCGAATGACGTTCTAATTGGGGAGGCGAGCGATGGCGCTCGGAGTCGAGGACATCAATCTGACGGACTGGGACTTCTGGGCGCGACCGCTCCAGGAGCGGCACGCGGCGTTCAAATCCTTGCGCGACCGGCAGGAACTGGCGTTCTTCCAAGAGCCGGACCTGGTCATCCTGCCGCAGGGGCCGGGCTACTACGCGCTGGTCTCCCACGCGGACGTCGTCGAGGCGTCGCGGCGGCCGGCCGATTTCTGTTCTGGGCAGGGCGCGATCAACATCGCGGACATGCCCACGGACATGAACGAGTACTTCGGCTCGATGATCAGCATGGACGACCCGCGGCACGCGCATATCCGCCGCATCGTCTCCCGGGCCTTCTCGCCGAAGATGATCCAGCGGTTCGAGGACCAAGTGGACACGGTCGCCGCCCAGATCGTGGCCGAGGTGAACAACGGGGGCGCCGGCGACTTCGTCGTCGACGTCGCCGCCCGCCTGCCCTTGAAGATCATCTGCGACATGATGGGCATCCCGGAGGAGCACTACAAGACGGTCTTCGATGCCTCGAACGTCATCCTGGCCGGCAACGACCCCGAGTTCGTCGAGCAGAACGACTTCGAGCAGATGTCGATGAGCCTGCTCACCGCCGGCCAGACACTCAAGGACCTGGTCGAGGACCTGGGCCGGCAGCGCCGGGAGCACCCGACCGACGATCTCACCTCCGCCCTGGTCAACGCCAACATCGACGGAGAGTCGCTCACCGACCAGGAGCTCGGATCGTTCTTCATCCTGCTGGTGGTGGCCGGCAACGAGACCACCCGCAACGCTATCGCGCACGGCCTCGACCTGTTCACGGCCAACCCGGACCAGCGCGCCCTGCTGCTGGAAGACTTCGAGGCCCGCATCCCCGCTGCCGTCGAGGAGATCGTCCGTTACACCTCGCCGGTCATCTGGATGCGCCGCACCGCCACCTGCGACACGATGCTCAACGAGCACGAGATCAAGGCGGGCGACAAGCTGATCCTGTACTACTGGGCGGCCAACCGGGACGACGCGGTGTTCACCGATCCCGACCGGTTCGACATCACCCGCCACCCCAACCCGCACGTCGGGTTCGGCGGGCCCGGCCCGCATTTCTGCCTCGGCGCGCATCTGGCCCGCCGTGAGATCACCGTTATGTTCCGCGAGCTGTTCAGCCAGGTACCGGGCATTCGGGCCGCCGGTGAGCCGGACCGCCTGCTGTCCAACTTCATCAACGGCATCAAGCACCTGCGCTACCAGATCTGACCACTCCCGCCCCCCCGTCCGCCGTGAGCGGGCGGGGGCCGCCTTCCCGCTGCGGTCCCGGTGACCAGTCCGGCCGGGCGGCGCGTGACTCCCGGTGTACTAGGTGGTGATGCCCGCATTGTCGACCAGCACGTCCAGTCGCCCGAACTCCCGCCTCGGTCCACTTGGCGGCGGTCTCGTGAGCACTACCTGACGACCTTCAGGGACTTGATCAGTGTGAGGATGTCCGGGAGCAGCTTGTAGACCTGTTTGGCCACCGAGATCTCCATGACGCCGGGCAGCCGCCGGCCGGTGTTCACGGCGACCACGACCATCGTCCGCTCGGTGACCCCGCTGATGGAGTTCGTGAAGCCGGCCCGGTAGCCCGCCAGCCAGGCCGGGCGGCCGTTCACCTTGAGCTGCTGACCGGCGATGGGCGTGAGCTTGCCGTCCAGCAGCTTCACGCTCTCCTGGGCGGTGAGTTCGGCGGCCGCGCGCAGCGCCTGTGGCCCGGTGGCGGCCGGTGCCAGCTTGTCCTCCATCGGAGCTGAGTAGGCGCCGGTCAGCCACCGGAACTTCGGCTTCTCGACGGAGTACTCCTGGCCAGCGGAGTGGCTGCCGGCACCCTTGGTCTTCCACGGCGCTCCCAGCCGGGCATAGGCCAGGCCCGCGATCTTGTCGACGATGACACCGGTGACCTTGCTGCCCTTGCCCGGGAACGGACGCAGCCGGCCGGCGGGCGGCCCGGACGGCGCCCAGCTCACTGTGGAGGTCGGCGTCGGAGCGGCGGTGACCACCGGATAGGCGCCCGCGTACGGATCCGGGATGCCCTCCGAGCGGCCCTTGAGCAGCACGAAGACCAGCGCGGCCGCGGCGAGCGCCGCCACGGCGAGGAAGGTCACGATCACGAGCAGGATGGTGCGCCGGACACCCGGGCCCGGCGGCCCGGGCCGTACGCCGGCCTGCCATTGCGCGGGGGACACCGGTGGGGGAGCGGAGGAGTGCGCCACGATCGTTAGCGTACTTGTCCGCTCCCGCCCGGTCAGCGCAGCTCGCGCTTGAGGATCTTGCCGGTGGCGGTCATGGGCAGCACGTCACGGAACTCGATGATCCGCGGGTACTTGTAGGAGGCGAAGTTCTCCTTGCCCCATGCCATCAGCTCGTCCTCGGTGGTGGTGTCGCCCGGCGACTTGATGACGTACGCCTTGATCTCCTCGCCGTGCGAGTCGTGCGGCACGCCGACGACGGCCACCAGGGAGACCGCCGGATGGGTCATGAGGACTTCTTCGAGCTCTCGCGGGTAGACGTTGAAACCACCGCGGATGATCATGTCCTTGGAGCGGTCGACGATGTAGTAGTAGCCCTCCTCGTCCCGCTTGGCCAGGTCGCCGGTGCGGAACCAGCCGTCCTTGATGGCCTCGGCGGTCGCCTCCGGCCGCCCGTAGTAGCCCTTCATGACGTTGTGGCCGCGGATGGCGATCTCGCCGGGGCCCTCGCCCTCGATCGTCTTCCAGTCGTCGTCGATGAGCTTCAGCTCGACGCCCCAGATCGGCAGCCCGATGGAGCCGGGCTTGGTGGGCCGGTCGGGCCGGTTGAAGGAGGCGACGGGGGAGGTCTCCGACAGGCCGTAGCCCTCGAGCACGTCCACACCGAACTTGGCCTTGACCCCCTTCAGGACCTCGAGCGGCAGCGAGGCACCGCCGGCGGCCGCCACGTTGAGGGTCTCGCCGATCGTCTTGACCTTCTCGGGGTCGGTGTCGTCGCTGACCAGCGCCCAGTACATCGTGGGCACCCCGGCGAACACGGTCACGCGCTCCTTGACCAGCAGGTCGATCACCGCCTTGGGCTCGAACCTGGGCACCAGCACCAGGGTGGCCCGCCGGTAGATGCCGACGTTCATCTGGCAGGTCTGCCCGAAGATGTGGAACAGCGGCAGCGCCACCAGGAAGGTGTCGTGCAGGGTGCGGGAGAACAGCGTGTCGGCCACCATGGCGTTGGTGAGCAGGTTCTGGTGGCTGAGCTCGGCGCCCTTGGGCTGCCCCGTGGTGCCGCTGGTGTAGAGCACCACCGCGGTGTCCTCCGGTGCGGTCAGCACCGGCTCGAACGTGGCCGACTGGCCGCCGAGGGCCTGCCAGAACAGCTCGGCACCCTGGATCGGCGACTCGGTCGAGGCGGGGTTGGCGGGCAGCAGGAAGAAGTGCTCGCAGCCGTCCGCCTGCTCGAACCCGGCGTAGCCCGTCTCGCCCAGCGCCAGTTCCGGCGTCCCCTCGAAACAGAACAGCGCCTTGGCGTCCGAATCGGCCAGGTGATAGGCGATCTCGCGCGGCTTGAGCAGGACGTTCAGCGGTACGACGATCGCACCGGCCTTCAGGACGCCGAAGTAGATCATCGGGAAGTAGGGCAGGTTGGGCGAGGCGATCGCCACCTTGTCGCCCGATCCGATTCCCCGGGAGGTCAGCAGATTCGCCACCTGATTGGAGATCGCGTCGAGGATGGCGTACGACAACCGGATATCGCCGAAGACCACGGCGTCACGGTCGGGTGTTTCATGTGCCGCATCGGTGAGCAGGACGGACAGATTGAGCATGACTCTCCTCGACGGCCGGGCCGGGTACCCAATTGCGCTGGTCTTTACGGCCGAGTGTACGTATTTGTCCCGGCAATCCTTGTGCAGAGTTCCGGCGTCTCGCCAGTCGTGCGCTCGACACCATGGAAAATCGCCGGTACTTGGTCCCGCGCGCCCTGTTTCGGCGCGGCGCGATTACACCGTCTCCCATGAGCAAGCACTCGGCAGGTGACCACGCACCGAGCGCTCTCTCATCCGCCGTGATCCCATGAACCGTGCCGTCGGCGGAGGTTCACGGGATCACGAGTTCACGGCGGGAACGGATCAGGCGGGGACGATATTGACGATCTTGGGTGCCCGGACGATGACCGTGCGCACGTCCGCTCCGCCGAGCGCCGCCTGGATCTTGTCGGAGGCCAGTGCCAGCCGCTCCAGCTCGTCCGCCGAGATGTCCGGCGAGACCTCCAGCCGGTCGCGCACCTTGCCCGCGATCTGAACCACGCAGGTCACCGATTCCTGGACCAGCAGCGCCGGGTCCACCGTGGGCCAGCCGCCGGTCGCCACGGGGGGGGTGCGGCCCAGCACCTCCCACATCTCCTCGGCGGTGTACGGCGCGAACAGCGACAGCAGCACCGCCACCGTCTCCGCCGCCTCCCGGACGGCCGGATCGCCGGCGCCGGGACCCGAGTCGATCGCCTTGCGGGTGGCCGACACCAGCGACATGATGCGGGCGATCGCGACGTTGAAGCGCTGCGACTCGACCAGCCGGGTGACCTCGTCGATGGTGTGGTGGGTGACCTTGCGCAGGCCGGTGTCCCCGGTGGCGGGGTCGGCGCCGGCCGCCGAGGTCACCTCGGCGGCGATGCGATGCGCGCGGGACAGGAACTTCACCGACGCGGCTGGGGACACGTCCGCCCAGTCGATATCGTCCTCCGGCGGCCCCGCGAAGATCATTGTCAGCCGTACGGCATCCACCCCGTACGCGTCGATCTGCTGGCCGAGGTCCACCAGGTTGCCGGTGGACTTGGACATGGCCTTGGCGTTGAGGATCACCTGGCCCTGGTTGAGCAGCCGGGTGAAGGGCTCGGTGAAGTCCACCATGCCCATGTCGTACAGCACCTTGGTGAAGAACCGGCTGTACAGCAGGTGCAGGATGGCGTGCTCGACCCCGCCGGTGTACTGGTCGACCGGCATCCACCGGCGGACCTGCTCAACGTCGAACGGCCCCTCGGTGAAGTCCGGCGAGCAGTAGCGGAAGTAGTACCAGGACGAGTCCACGAAGGTGTCCATGGTGTCGGTGTCCCGCCTGGCCGCGCCACCGCACTTGGGGCACGTCACGTTCACCCACGCCTCGGCCGCGGCCAGCGGCGAGACGCCCTTGGGGGACAGGTCGGCGCCGCGCAGATCGTCCGGCAGCCGCACCGGCAGCTGGTCGTCCGGGACCGGCACCTCGCCGCACGACTCGCAGTGGATGATCGGGATCGGCGTGCCCCAGAACCGCTGCCGGGACAGCAGCCAGTCGCGCAGCCGGTAGTTGACCGAGGACCTGCCCAGATCCTTGCCCGCCAGCAGCTCGGTGATCCGGGGGATCGCCTCGGTCTTGGTCAGGCCGTCGATCGGGCCGCTGTTGACCAGCCGGCCCTCACCGGCGGTGGCGACGCCGGTCTCCGCGGGGTCGTCCTCGCCGGTGTCCACGACCACCCGCACCGGCAGCCCGAACGTGCGGGCGAAGTCAAGGTCACGCTGGTCGTGCGCGGGCACCGCCATGATCGCGCCATGTCCGTATTCGGCCAGCACGTAGTCCGACGCCCACACCGGCATGCGCTCACCGTTGACCGGATTGATCGCATAGCGGCCAAGGAACACCCCCGTCTTCTCCCGCTCGGTGGACAGCCGCTCGATTTCGCTCTCCCGGGAGACCCGCTCCCGGTACGCCTCGAAGGCCTCACGGGCCTCGGGCGCGCAGATCTCGGCCGCCAGCGGGGCGTCCGCGGCGACCACGAAGAAGGTCGCGCCGTACAGCGTGTCCGGTCTGGTGGTGTAAACGGTCACGGGCTGCTCGCGACCCTCGATCACGAAGTCGACGTCGGCGCCCTCGGACCGGCCGATCCAGTTGCGCTGCATCAGCAGCACCCGCTCGGGCCACTTGCCCTCCAGCTGCGTCATGTCATTCAGCAGCCGGTCCGCATATTCGGTGATCTTGAAGTACCACTGGGTGAGCTCGCGGCGCTCCACCACGGCCCCGCAGCGCTCACATCTGCCGTCTACGACCTGCTCGTTGGCCAGCACCGTCTGGTCGTTCGGGCACCAGTTGACCTTGCCGCCCTTGCGGTAGGCCAGGCCGCGCTCGTAGAAGCGCAGGAACAGCCACTGCGTCCACCGGTAGTACTCCGGGTCGGAGGTGTGCAGGCGCCGGGACCAGTCGAACGACGCGGCGTAGCGCTGGAAGGACGCGGCCTGCGTGTCGATGTTGGTGTAGGTCCACTCGGCGGGATGCGAGTTCCGCTTGATCGCCGCGTTCTCGGCGGGCAGCCCGAAAGAGTCCCAGCCGATCGGGTGCAGGACGTTGAAGCCCTTCTGGAACCAGTACCGGGAGACCACGTCGCCGATCGCGAACGCCTCGGCGTGACCCATGTGAAGGTCGCCGGAGGGGTACGGGAACATGTCAAGGGCGTAGCGGCGCTCGCGGTCGCCGGCGGCCTCGTCGTCCGCCGCGAAGGGGTTCAGCTCGGCCCACCGGGCCTGCCATTTGTCCTGAATCGCCCGCGGGTCGTAGTGCTCCTCGGCGGCTGTGCTCACTGCTGGGTCCTCACCTGGTCGTACGGGACGGCGCTTCGACGCTGTGCTCTCTCAAGGGACCGCTTTCACAAGCGGTGCCTGATCTGACACCTGCTCCTGCAGACACCTGACTTTTCGCAAACACCTGCTTTTTCAAACAAAAGGGCCCCTCACGCAGGAGGGGCTACCGCGTCGACGCACTGGGTGGACGGCGTCAACGCGGCGGGCTGAGAAGCCGCCGAGATCGCATACCTAAAGGGTATCGCAAACGCAAGGTTCGTCGCGTATCCTTTGCGCACCCACCGGTCGGCCGCGCTCACGGTCGGCCCGCGTTCACCGCCGGCCGGGTTCACGCCAGGACGGTTCACGCCGGGTCGCGCGAACAGGCCGGGCGGCCCCGGATGTGCCCGAGGCCGTACCCGACCCGGTCAGACCTTCCGGAGGACGGCGACCACCCGGCCGAGGACGGAGGCGTCGTCGCCGGGGATCGGCTCGTAGGCCTGGTTCTGCGGGAGCAGCCAGACGTGGCCGTCCTTGCGCTTGAACGTCTTGACCGTGGCCTCACCCTCGATCATCGCAGCCACGATGTCGCCGTTCTCCGCGACCGGCTGCTGGCGGACGACCACCCAGTCGCCGTCGGCGATGGCGACCCCGATCATCGAGTCACCGGACACCTTCAGCAGGAAGTGCGTGCCTTCGCCGACCAGCTGTCGGGGCAGCGTGAAGATGTCCTCGACCGCCTCCTCAGCCAGGATCGGGCCACCTGCGGCGATCCGGCCCACCAGCGGCACGTACGCGGGCACCGGGTGCCCCGTGGTCTCCTGCCCGCCCGCGGTCTCATAGGACTCGGGCTCGCTGAGCACCGAGGGCTTGCCGGGCACCCGTACCTCCACCGCGCGCGGGCGGTTCGGGTCGCGGCGCAGATAGCCCTTGCGCTGCAGGGTGCGCAGCTGGTGCGAAACGCTCGATGTGCTGGTCAGCCCGACCGCCTCGCCGATCTCGCGCATGGAAGGGGGATAGCCGCGGCGCTGGACGGAGTCGCGGATCACCTCGAGCACCATGCGCTGCCGCTGGGTGAGCCCGCTTTCGTCCATGGGCCCATCAGGCATCTCCCGGACCTTGCTCATTGGTCGGTCTCGCCTCCTCGTCGCTGTGCGTGCGTCACTCGCTGCACTTCAGTAGTCGCACGTTATCGCGCCAGCCCCAGATGATCAAACAATTGTTCGAAGAATGTACTGGTGTTTTGTCGATGCCATGCGATACAAATCGTACAACCGTTCGATCGAATCTGCATTCGAAGATCGAAGGTTGGCGCGAAGGAGGTCGCCGTGGCCGCGACGGCTCGGAAGGTCACGAACGTTCGCCGGGACGGCGGGGTCCGGCTGACCAGGCGGGGGCGGGTGGTGCTGATCCTGCTGGTCGCGTCCATCGTGCTGGTCGGGCTCTGGCTGACCGCTGGACGCGGTGCCGTCGCGGGGGCCCCCGACCCGCAGGGACCGGCCGGGGCGGGCCGGGGGCGGCAGATGGTCACGGTCGGCGGCCGCGACACCCTGTGGGACATCGCGGTGCGGAACCGGCCCGCCGTCGACCCGCGGGTCACGGTGCAGCAGATCATCGACCTCAACGCGTTGCCGGGCGCGATCATCCAGCCTGGTCAGCGGCTGGCGCTGCCCGGATAGTGCCCCCGGGCCGGCCGTACTCGGGAGAGCTTCGAGCCGCGGGCCCGCGACACGCGGAGCCACGCCGCTCCAGCCCCGATGTGACCAGGCTCTACCCACGTCCCAGTGGTTTCCGCTTGCGCAGCTGTTGTGGGAGGCCTACGGTTGACCACAACATCTAGTAGTTGCACGGATGTAAGTTCACCACAAGTTGTGTCCTTGTGGCGGTGCGTCAGGTAACGGCGTGTCCTGGGAGCAAAGGTTCTCCGGTCGGCGCGGCGTGCCCGGATGACCGGATCTGTGCGGGGGAAGGGGAAGGGAAATGCACTGTCCGTTCTGCCGTAACCCCGACAGCCGGGTCATCGACAGCCGCTCCACGGAGGACGGCGCCGCCATCCGGCGACGTCGCTCCTGCCCGGAGTGCGGCAAGAGGTTCACCACGCAGGAGAGCGTGCTGGTGATGGTGGCCAAGCGCAGCGGTGTCACGGAGCCCTTCTCCAGAGAGAAGATCATCGCCGGGGTGCGCAGAGCCTGCCAGGGCCGCCCGGTCGACGAGGATGCGCTGGCGCAGCTCGGGCAGCGGGTGGAAGAGGCGCTCAGGGCGATGGGGGCGGCGGAGATGCCGTCCCACGAGATCGGCCTGGCCATCCTCGGACCGCTGCGGGAGCTCGACGAGGTCGCCTACCTGCGATTCGCCTCGGTCTACCGGGGCTTCGAGTCGCTGGAGGACTTCGAGAAGGAGATCGCGACCTTGCGGACGGCGGCTCCCTCAGGGGAGTGAGCGGTCCGGGTTGAAAACGAACGCCCCGGCCGGCGAACCGCCGGCCGAAGGGGCGAGGTGGTTCTGGATGTGAGCCCGGCGGGTGGGCTCAAGAGGGGAAGTCATGACAGAGACGGTCAGCGGTTCAGCGGCCCGGAGCGGCAAGGGTGGCATCCGGCGGGGTGGGGCCAACGGAGCGGGCCGCAAGGGGCTCAAGATGGAACGCATCTTCACCACGCCCGGTGTGCATCCGTACGACGAGGTGACGTGGGAGCGTCGTGACGTCGTGATGACCAACTGGCGCGATGGCTCGATCAACTTTGAGCAGCATGGGGTTGAGTTCCCCGACTTCTGGTCGGTCAACGCGGCGAACATCGTCACCACGAAGTACTTCCGTGGCGCGGTGGGCTCACCGCAGCGGGAGTGGAGCCTCAAGCAGCTCGTCGACCGGGTCGTGCAGGTCTATGTCGACACCGGCCGGGAGAACGGCTACTTCGCCTCCGACGAGGACGCGGAGATCTTCGAGCATGAGCTGAAGCACGCCCTCGTGCACCAGGTGTTCAGCTTCAACTCGCCCGTCTGGTTCAACGTCGGTACGGCCTCGCCGCAGCAGGTTTCGGCGTGTTTCATCCTCTCCGTCGACGACACGATGGAGTCGATCCTGGAGTGGTACAAGGAAGAGGGTGTGATCTTCAAGGGTGGCTCGGGGTCCGGGGTGAACCTCTCCCGTATCCGCTCCAGCAAGGAGCTGCTCTCGTCCGGCGGAACCGCCAGCGGTCCCGTCTCGTTCATGCGCGGCGCCGACGCCTCCGCGGGAACCATCAAGTCCGGTGGCGCCACCCGGCGAGCCGCGAAGATGGTCGTGCTGGACGTCGACCACCCCGACGTGGCGGAGTTCGTGCAGACGAAGGCCCGCGAAGAGGACAAGATCCGTGCGCTCCGCGACGCCGGGTTCGACATGGATCTGGGCGGCAGGGACATCGTCAGCGTCCAGTACCAGAACGCCAACAACTCGGTCCGGGTCTCCGACGAGTTCATGCGCGCGGTGGAGACCGGCAGCGACTTCGGTCTGCGCTCGCGGCTCAGCGGTGAGGTCATCGAGACCATCCGCGCCAAGGATCTGTTCCGGCTGATGGCCCAGGCCGCCTGGGAGTGCGCCGACCCGGGCATTCAGTACGACGACACCATCAACGACTGGCACACCAGCCCGGAATCCGGGCGGATCACGGCGAGTAACCCGTGCAGTGAGTATCTGCATCTGGACAACTCCTCGTGCAACCTGGCGTCCATCAACCTGATGAAGTTCTTGCAGGACGACGACTCGTTCGACGTGGCCAGGTTCGTCAAGCTGACCGAGCTGATCATCACTGCGATGGACATCTCGATCACTTTCGCGGACTTCCCCACCGAGAAGATCACCGAGACCACCCGGGCCTTCCGGCAGCTGGGCATCGGCTACGCCAACCTGGGTGCGCTGCTGATGGCCAGCGGCCACGCCTACGACTCGGAGGGCGGCCGGTCGATCGCCGCGGCGATCACCTCGTTGATGACCGGTGTGGCCTACCGGCGCTCCGCCGAGCTGGCCGGGGTGGTCGGGCCGTACGACGGCCACGAGCGCAACGCCGAGCCGCACAAGCGGGTCATGCGTAAGCACGCCGCCGCCAACGACGAGATCCGCACGCTCGACGAGATCGACAAGGAGGTCCACGTCGAGGCCACCAGGCAGTGGCAGCAGTGCCTCAAGCTCGGCGAGAAGAACGGGTACCGGAACGCCCAGGCCTCGCTGCTGGCTCCGACCGGGACCATCGGCCTGATGATGGACTGTGACACCACGGGTATCGAGCCCGACCTGGCGCTGGCGAAGTTCAAGAAGCTGGTCGGCGGCGGCTCGATGCAGATCGTCAACCTCACGGTGCCGCGTGCGCTCAAGCAGTTGGGCTACCAGCAGGAGCAGATCGAGGCGATCGTCGAGTACATCTCCGAGCATGGTCACGTCATCGATGCGCCGGGCCTCAAGCAGGGGCACTACGAGGTGTTCGACTGCGCGATGGGCGAGCGGGTGATCAGCCCGATGGGTCACGTGCGGATGATGGCCGCGGTGCAGCCGTTCCTCAGCGGGGCCATCAGCAAGACCTGCAACGTGCCGGAGAGCGCCACCGTCGAGGACATCGAGAAGGTGTACTTCGAGGGCTGGAAGATGGGCCTCAAGGCGCTCGCGATCTACCGGGACAACTGCAAGGTCGGCCAGCCGCTGTCCGTCGCCAAGAAGAAGGCAGAGGAGAAGACCGAGGCGGAGCCGGTCGTGGTGGCCTCCCCGCCGGAGGTGCGGCCGGTCCGCAAGCGGCTGCCCAAGCGGCGGCCCGCGACCGTCACCCGGTTCTCGGTGGCCGGCGCCGAGGGTTACATGACGGCCTCCAGCTACCCCGGCGACGGACTCGGCGAGGTGTTCCTCAAGCTCGGCAAGCAGGGTTCGACGCTCGCCGGGGTGATGGACGCCTTCTCCATGGCGATCTCGATCAGCCTGCAGTACGGAGTGCCGCTGGAGACCTGGGTGGAGAAGTTCACCAACATGCGGTTCGAGCCGGCGGGCATGACCGACGACCCGGACATCCGGATGGCCACCTCGATGATGGACTACATCTTCCGGCGGCTGGCGCTCGACCACCTGCCGTACGAGCAGCGGGCCGAGCTGGGCATCTTCACCGCCGACGAGCGTTCCCTGCAGGCGGCGGGGGAGGACCCGGCCACGCTGCACGCCGAGGACGAAGTCGATCCGGAGACCCTGGCTCAGTCGGCACCGATCGAGAGGCCCGTCGACAAGCCGGCGGAGCGCAAGGAGCTTCTCATGCCGCCCGCCCAGGCCGGATCATCGGTCGACGTGACCGAGAGCCACCAGCGCCGGACGGCCGACGCGCCGCTCTGCATGACCTGCGGCACGAAGATGCGGCCGGCCGGTAGCTGCTACGTCTGTGAGGGCTGCGGCTCCACCAGCGGCTGCAGTTGATAACGGGCGAAGTTGCGACGGATACCACGTTCAGTCGCGTGCGCATAATGCAATAACCGCTGCTCGCGAGGGGTGGCGGGACGACCCGCCTCGCCACCCCTCGGCCTCTTGGCCCACGTAGGGCCACCGCAACCTGACAATGTCGGTGCCGCCGGTAGTTTCCGTGCTGGTGGCTGTGTCCGTTTGAAGCCGATGAGGTCGTTGTTCATGCGGGGACGCGAAGGGCGGGTACCCGGTCCCCAGCTTCTTCCGCGCCGAAGTGATCTGGTCCGGTTCCGGCGAGTGCGTGTTCACCCCTGAAGTAGGTCAAGCGCCGCTCCGGGCTACTGGGCGGAAGGCAGGTCGATGGCGGTGCCGTACAGGCGGGACACGCGAAGCCTGATCACCAGGCGCCGGTCCGCGACCATGTTCTGCAGGAACGCGGCCTCGTCCGCTGGCCGCTCGAAGGCCGGTTGCATGCCGAGCAGCTCCCGTCCGGCGTCGTCACCGGGTACGGTGCTCACCCCCATCCGGTGCGCGCAGAACAGCTGCGCGAGCTGCTCATCTGAGAGGGCCAGAGCCCCGGGGCCTCTGCCTGGCCCGTAGGTGTTCGCGTCCTTCACTGTCTGGGTCATGTGGTCGGCTCCTGTGCATCGGGCCGGTGGCCCGGCGTGGCGGTGCGTCATGCGGTGGTGAAGGTGCTGGACTCCGTCGCGGCCTCATCGCTTCCGGCCGCGGTGTCCGGCCGTGCCATGGCTCGTGGCTGCCGCAGGATCGTGGCGGCGAGGACGAAGGCGACGGCGAGCAGGCCGGAGCCGATGGCGAATGCTAGGTGGAAGCCGCCGGTCAGTGCCGACGCGGTGCTGTGCCCGTCGGTGAGCAGGCCTTTCGTGCGGGCGGTCGCCAGGGTGGACAACGCGGCGACGCCGAACGCGCCGCCGACCTGTTGGGTGGTGTTGAAGAGCCCGGAAGCGACCCCGGCATCGCGGGCGTCGGCATCCGACATGCCGAGTGCGGTGAGGGCCGAGATCGCCAGGCCGAAGCCGCCCGCGAGCAGCATCGTCGGCAGCAGGTGCACGACGTAGTCGGCGTGGACGGGAAGGCGGGTCAGTAGCGCGAGCGCCGCCACCAGCAGCGCGAGTCCGGCGAGCAGCACGTTGCGCTCGCCGAACCGGGCGTTGAGCCGGGCCGAGAAGCCGAGGGACAGCGTTCCTATCATCACCGCCGCGGGGAGCATCGCCAGGCCGGTGCCCGCGGCGCCGTAGCCGAGCACGTTCTGCAGGTACAGGGCGATGAGGATCTGGAACCCGAACAGGGCGGACACCATCAGTATCTGGATGAGGTTGGCGCCCGACACGTTGCGCGAGCGGAACATGCGCAGCGGCAGCAGAGGGTCGGCCGCCTTCGCCTGCCGCAGGACGAACGCGGCGAGCAGGACGACCGCGAGGGCGGCGAAGCCCATCGTGTGCGCCGAGCCCCAGCCGTAGCGGTTTGTCTCGACGATGGTGTAGACGCCGAGCATCAGCCCGGCGGTGACCAGGACGGCGCCCAGCGCGTCAGCCCCCGCCCCGAACCCGAGGCCGCGGTCGGACTCGAGTATCCGCACGGCCAGGGCCACGGCCGCGACGCCGATGGGCAGGTTGATGAAGAAGATCCAGTGCCAGCTGAGTGCCTGGGTGAGGACCCCACCGAGAACCTGTCCGATCGAGGCGCCGGCGGCGCCGACGAAGCTGAAGGCGCCGATCGCCTTCCCGCGCTCGCGCGGGTCGGGGAACAGCGTGACGATCATGCCCAGGCTCACCGCGGACGCCAGCGCTCCGCCGATGCCCTGCACGAACCGCGCGGCGATCAGCATCTCCTGCCCGGTGGAGACCCCGCACAGCAACGACGCGGCGGTGAACAGGGTCAGGCCCGCGAGGAACACACGTTTGCGTCCGATCAGGTCGCCGAGCCGCCCGGCCAGGAGCAGCAGACCACCGAAAGCGATCATGTAGGCGTTGACCGTCCAGGTCAGGTTGGCGGGCGAGAAGCCCAGGTCATGCTGGATGGCCGGTAGCGCCACGGTCACGATGCTGCCATCGAGGATGATCATCAGCATCCCCGCGCAGAGCACGGCCAGGGCCGGCCAGCGCGAGGGGGAAGCGGGAATCGCGGAACGGGACATGGGGTCGTCTCCTGGTTTGTGAAGCAACAGGAACGACTCTAGCGGATTGTTTTGTTATAGACGATCTATTATGGACCTAATTCTTCCTCTGTCGTGCCCGCCGCACCTGCCGATCCGACTCCACCGGTGTGGCCAGGTGTCCCTCGACCAGCCGCGTGAGGGCGTCTACGAGCACCTCGCGCTGTTCTTCCGGGAGTGCCTCGAGAACGTCGCGATGCACGCGGTCGGCGATCTTCGCCCCCTCTGCGACGGCCCGCTCGCCCGCCGGGGTCACCGCGATGATGCGGGCCCGGCGGTCTGTGCTCGATGGGCGGCGCTCCGCGAGCCCCGCCTTCTCCAGATCGTCGACGGTGACGACCATCGTGGTCTTGTCCATATCGGAGATCTCCGCCAGCTGGATCTGCGTCCGTTCCGTCTCCAGCGCGTGGAACAGCACGCAGTAGGCGCGCGGGGTGATCCCGATCTCGGCGAAGGCCGCCGTCATCTGTGTCGCCAGCACGTGACCGGCATGGGTGAACAGATGGGACAGGTCTGCGACTGTTCGGGTGGGCACGCTGGTCGTCATGCCATGAGCCTACCAAGTAGGTCCGCTAAGAGATTATCTGCTATGAACCTTTAATCCCTCGGGGACGGGCCGGCCGGTCAGAACAGAGCGGCGCCGATGACGCCTCGTTCGAAGTCGAGCAGGTGCTGTTTGGTCGGCAGGCCGCCGCCGTAGCCGGTGAGGTCGCCGGTGGAGCCGACCACGCGATGGCAGGGCACGATGATGCCGATCGGATTCTTGCCATTGGCCAGGCCGACGGCCCGTGCGGCGGTGGGCTGCCCGATCCGGTCGGCGAGCTGACCGTAGGAGATCGTCTCGCCGTACGGAATGTCCCCCAGGGCGGTCCAGACCCGCCGCTGGAACGGCGTGCCGGTGAGGGCCAGGGGCAGCTCAAAGCGGGTTCGCCGCCCGTCGAAGTAGGCCCGCAGCTGGCCCGCGGCTTCGGCGAACGGTTCGGTACGGGGCTCGGTCTCGAGTTCACCGAAGGTCTCCGCCGGGGGCCGGTGCCGCTGCCGGTGCATGTAGAGACCGGCCAGGGTGCCATCGACCGCCACGAGGGTGAGCGGGCCGACCGGGCTGTCCAGCACGGTGTGCGTCCTGTGTTCCACCAGTGTCATCAGGAGTCCTTCGCGTCGGTCTGGCGGTACGGGAGGTCAGGCGGCAGGTAGCCGGTTGATGGGGTGATCGCCGGTGGCCCACAGATACTGAACGGCGTAGGCGCGCCAGGGCCGCCAGGCGGCGGCGTGCCGGGTGAGCGCGGCGGGTGTGGCGGGGAGGCCGGTCTGGCGGGCGGCGATGCGGACTCCGAGGTCGGTGGGGATGAAGGCGTCAGGGTCCCCGAGGGCCCGCATCGCGATGGTCTCGATCGTCCAGGGCCCGAGTCCCGGCAATGCCGTGAGCCGTGCGCGGGCCCGATCCCAGTCGCCTCCGACGCTGAGATCGATCTCGTCCGCGGCCAAGGCGGTGATCAGGCCGGTGAGCGTGGTTCGCCGTGCCCGGGGCAGGGCGAGTGCCGCCGGGTCCAGTGAAGCCAGTGCCGCCGGCCCCGGGAAGAGGCGGGTGAGGCCTCCGGCCGGGTCGCTGATCGGCTCGCCGTGCGCGGTGACCAGCCGGGCCGCGTGGGTGCGGGCGGCCGCGGTGGAGACCTGCTGTCCGAGCACCGCCCGCACCGCGAACTCGGAAGGGTCAACCGTGCGAGGCACCCGGCGGCCGGGCTCCTTGTCCACGAGGGGGGCCAGCACCGGGTCGCCGCGGAGGAGGTCGTCGACGGCGACGGGGTCGGCATCGAGATCGAGCAGGCGCCGGCATCGGCTGATCGCGGTGGAGAGGTCGCGGAGGTCGGTGAGGGCCAGCCGGCAGCCGACGTGGTCGGGGAGCGGTCTCAGGGTGGCGATGCCGTGGCCGTGCGGCAGGCGCAGAGTGCGGCGGTACGCGCCGTCGCGCCACTCCTCGATCCCGGGTACGGCGGTCGCGGCGAGATGCCCGAACAGGTTGCCGGGGGCCAGCGGAGCGCGGAACGGCAGCCGCAGCGACAACACGCCAGGTGTGGTGGCCGGGCGTCCGCGGGCGACGCGATCCCGTAGCTGGGTCGGGGTCAGGGCGAAGACCTCCCTGACGGTGTCATTGAACGTCCGGATGCTGGCGAACCCGGCGGCGAAGGCGACGTCGCTCATGGGCAGGGTGCTGGTCTCGATCAGTAGCCGGGCAGTCTGGGCCCGCTGTGCCCGTGCCAGCGCCAGCGGGCCGGCGCCGAGTTCGGCGAGCAGCTGGCGTTCGATCTGGCGCGTGCTGTAGCCGAGCTGTGCGGCCAGACCGGGCACTCCGTCGCGGTCGACGACACCATCAGCGATCATGCGCATCGCGCGCGCCACGACGTCGGCGCGCACGTTCCACTCCGGAGAGCCGGGGCTGGTGTCGGGCCGGCAGCGTTTGCAGGCCCGGAACCCGGCCAGCTGTGCCGCGGCGGCGCTGGGATAGAAGCGCATGTTCTCGATCTTGGGCGGCACCACCGGGCAGCTCGGCCTGCAGTAGATCCCGGTGGTGATCACCGCGCCGAAGAACCAGCCGTCGAACCGGGCGTCCTTGGACTGTACGGCCCGGATGCACCGCTCCACGTCTTCATACATACCAACAGCATCGCCGGTGGCCCCGCCTTTGGGCTAGCGGAAATCCGACATCACCGTGAGCGCCGATCTGGTCGCGAACCCGCCAGACGGCCGCCGGGGACGGCCGCCGGGCCGTGCTCCATGGCCCTCTTCGACCCGGCCATCGCACCTCGGTCGGCGCCTGCCGATACCGGGCCCCCGGGCCGCCGGAGGGCGCCGCGGTGCAGAGGCGGTTCAGGGCAGGGCGAAGACGCCGATCCCGTTGGCGACCGAACGTTCGCCGCCGTCAGAGGGACTGTTGCGTACGGTCGCGGTCTGCTCGCCCGGCTCACGCACCGTCAACGTGGAGGAGCCACCACTGTCGAGGCTCACCGCGTCGTCGGCACCCAGTCGGGCGAGCAGGAGGGACAGCTCGGCGTTGGTGGCGCCTCCGCTCCTCTCCGAGCGGCCGTCCACCACGACCAGGTACATCCGGTGCCCGTCCTGCCCGACTCCGGCGGCCGTGCGGGGTGCGGTGGCCACGGTGTCCAGGTCTGCCAGGGGCCGTCCGTCCCGAAGGATCGGGTATCCGCCGATGGCGAACCGGAAGCTTACGGGCACCGACGCGGACAGGTGATAGTCGAGGTCGACCGGGTCGCCGAGCCGCAAGGTGCGCAACGCGTCGGCGCCCTGCTCTCGGCCGAGGAGAACGGTCGTGCCCAGCGGGATCGGACCCTCTCCGACCGCGTCGCCGGCATGGGTCACGACGCCGCGCGCCACCGTCACCTCGGTCGTGTCGGGGCTGCACCGGGCACCGCGTCTGGTATCGGTGCCGCAAGTCGCCCGGATCCGCGACATCGTGCCCCAGTCGCTGGTGAACGCCCCGATCCCGTCGACCGGCAGTGCGTACTGGTTGAGGCCGCGTAGGCCGAGCACGGTCTGGCCGGCCCGGACCGTGCCGTCCAGGTGCAGGGTCGCCACCCGGGCGATCCGGTCCGCCCCGACCCCGATGACGTCCTCGGTGGAGGTGCCGGCCGGCAGCGCCGGGCCGAAGCGCTGCCCGTTGGGCACCGCGGCCTTCCGTTCATGGCCGGCGGCCACCTCCGGGCCGTTGGCGGATCCGGTCGGCCGGACTCCGGCGTGGCTCTCGCGGATGTTGAAGAAGTCACCGTTGACCCCTGCCAGCGCGCGCTGGGTGTTGACCATGTCGGTGACCGTTCTGCGGGCCGCCACGGCCGGTGGGTGCAGCAGGTCGACGGAGGTGTGCGGGTCGGCCAGGTCCGCCTCCAGGAGGTAGCCGAAGGCCCTGCCATGGGAGGTCTCCGTCTGGAATCTCTTGAACACCACCCCGGACGAAACGGAATGGACTGTGGTGAACCGCAGGGTGGGCTGGGGGCCGGCGATCGCCGGAGCGGCGCCGCAGAGCACGATCGTGGCGCCCGCGACGGGGGGCAGCAAAGCGGGCAAGGTCTTCCGCAGCACAGCAGGCCTTTCTTCCGGACCTTCGAGTCCGTTGACCACCATCGACTTTGGTGATCGACTGATCGCTCAGTGTGACCGATGGGCGGATGGAATGCCCGTAACGGACGTGCTGCGGATCTGGTGTGTCGCTTGTACGCGGACGCACGCCATGACGTGTCCGATCCGTACAAGACCCGGGGTGACGACTGCGGTTAGCTTGACGTGCGTGAACACCCCACCGCACGTTCAGCGATCGGAGAGATATGAATGCTCGACTCGACCTCATCGGCATGGTCGTCGAGGAGATGGCCCGCTCCCTGGACTTCTACCGGCAACTGGGCCTGGAGCTGCCGCCAGAAGCTGACCAGCAACCGCACGTCGAGGCGACGCTGCCCGGTGGACTTCGCCTTGCCTGGGACACGGTGCAGACGATCCATTCCTTCGACCCGGACTGGCGGCCGCCGCCCAGCGGCGGCCCGCGCATCGCCCTGGCCTTCCGGCTCGGCAGCCCGGCCGAGGTCAACAAGGCCTACGACAAGCTCGTCTCGCTCGGTCATCACGGGCACAAGACGCCCTGGGACGCGTTCTGGGGCCAGCGATACGCCATCGTCCACGACCCGGACGGCAATGCGATCGACTTGTTCTGCGCCAACGCGTGAGCGCTCAGGTGCTCTCGCCGATGGCGGGCGTTCCTGGTCAGAACACCTAGCCGGCCCTGCTCCCTGCGCTGGCCGACAGGGCATCGGCGGAGAGCACCCGCCGTGCCTCCTCGGCGAACTCGGCGTCGACCAGGACGTCGTAGTGGTCGGCGACGATCGCGGGCGCGGAGGCGAAGGCATGCCGCTGCACGACGTGCGCCGTCGCGGCCCAGATGGCCCCGAACACCACGCCCAGCAGGATCGCGGTGGTCACCGCGCCGGTCGCCCAGGGAGTGATGATCCAGAAGATCAGGCCGATCATCAGGCCGATCCAGCCACCGCTGACCGCGCCGGTGAGCAGCGCCTTGCCGAGCGTCCACCGGCCGAGTACACGCTCCTCCAGCTTCAGGCCGCTGCCGACGATGGTGACGTGTTCTACCGGGAACTTGTGCTGCGCCAGGACGTCCACCGCGTGCTGGGCCGCGTCGTGGCTGCTGTAGGTGCTCAGCACCGTCTTGTGCGGACCACCGGTGTTGACATTACCCATGAGGTCAATCCCCTCTGCTCCAGCGCGATCGGGACGAAAAAGCGACCGTGCCCTAGTCCTCTTCCTCGGCGACGGCCACGATGACCACTTGGAGGTCGTCGTAGTCCCGGTCGGGGATCCGCTCCAGCGCCGTGATCACCGGCTGACCGGCGCCCTGACTCCTCGCGTACTGGGCGAGATCGTCGCGCCTTGCCGGATAGGACATGCCGGCCAGGTGGCTGCCCGCCACTTCGGCGAACGCCTTGCTCACGTCGGTCGGCCTGCTGTACTGCCGGTCGGGGAGCTGCTGCAGGGTGCTGATCACCCGTTCGCATTCGCCACGTGTGTGGGCGATCAGCTCGTTGCGGCTGGCCGGGTAGTTGACATTGTGAAGGTGACGCTGCAGCAGGGCCGGGCTGATCATCTTGGTGTCACTCATGGTCGTCCTCCAGTTTCGAGCGTGCGAAACCAATCGCCTACGCCGACAGGGGGGTCCGACATGCCCGGCGATCCAGGCGTCGTTCCGGCGCATACCTCCGAACACGGTGTTCGAACCGCCGCGCTCAACCGGCCGGTCTGACGGGCGATCCTCGCCTGCGAGGTGCCATCCGGCCTTCGGTGCCTTTCCAGTCCTCCACTGCCAGTCTACTTCGGCGCCTCCGGGGCACCGCGGGTCGGCTCAGGTCGCACCATGCCGTTGGACATCACCCTCGACGAGATCGCCGTCGAGGCGTACTTTCCAGCGGTCGCCGCCACCGCGGAGGCGCTGGCTGACCGAGCCCGCTAAGACGGAGGTGCTCAGGCTGGTGGCCGACGGCCGCAGCAACCGCCAGATCGGCGCTGAACTGTTCATCGCTGGCAAGACGGCCGGCGTCCACGTGTCCAACATCCTCACCAAGCTCGGCGTCTCGTCGCGTACCGAGGCCGCCGCCCTGGCCCATCGGCTCCGGCTCTTCGACCGGGCCGTCGAGGACATCGGGCCGTCGAGGACCGAGTGATCCGGGAATCCGGCCGCGCCCGGCGCGGTTGGCACGGACGTGCAGAGGGAGAGTTCCGCCCGCGAGACGGACGTGGTCGTGATCGGTGCCGGGCAGGCGGGGCTGTCCAGCGCGTACTTCCTGCGCAGAGCCGGGCTGCGGCCGGACGAGGACTTCGTCGTCCTGGACCACTCCGCGCGGCCCGGTGGTGCGTGGCAGTACCGATGGCCGTCGCTGACCCTGGGCGCCACCCATCGCATCCATGACCTGCCCGGCCTGCCGCTGGAGCACCGCGACGAACACCGGCGGTCCTCCGAGGTGGTCTCGGAGTACTTCGCGGGCTACGAGCGCGCCTTCGACCTGCGGGTCCGGCGCCCAGTGGACGTGCGGACGGTCCGTGACGGACCGGACGGGCGTCTGCTGGTGGAGACCTCGGCGGGCACCTGGGCCGCTCGCGCCCTCATCAACGCGACGGGCACGTGGGACCGCCCGTTCTGGCCCTACTACCCGGGCCAGGAGTCTTTCCGGGGACGTCAGCTGCACACGGCCGACTACCGCAGCCGCGACGAGTTCGCCGGTCTCCACATCGTGGTGGTGGGCGGCGGAGCCTCGGCGGTGCAGTTGCTCCTGGAACTCTCGGAGGTGGCGACCACCACCTGGGTCACCCGGCGGCCGCCGCGGTTCGACGACGGCCCGTTCGACGAGAGCCGGGGACGCGCCGCCGTGGCCCGCGTGGAGGAGCGGGTCCGCAGAGGACTGCCGCCGGGCAGCGTGGTCAGCGCGACCGGTTATCCGGCCACCCCGGAGGTGAAGGCCGCGCTGGCGCGGGGAGTGCTGGATCGGCTCCCGATGTTCCAGCGGATCACCCCGGACGGCGTGGTGTGGGCCGACGGCCGTCAGCAGGACGCCGACGTCATCCTGTGGTGCACCGGGTTCCGCCCGGCGATCGACCATCTGGCGCCGCTGCGGCTGCGCGAACCCGGGGGCGGCATCCGGGTCGAGGGCACCCGGGTGGTAGTGGACCCCCGGGTGCAGCTGGTGGGGTACGGGCCGTCCGCCAGCACCATCGGCGCCAACCGCGCGGGACGGATGGCCGTGCGAGAGATCCGGCGGCTGCTGGAGCCGGCCCGGCTGTCGGCGTGACCCGGGCGGGGCGTTCGGCTACGCATTGCCGCCGGTGGGCTTGCGGGGCCTCTTGCGTCCGGCCACCAGGGTGTCGCGGGTGGTGTCATCGACGATGTCGGAGGCCAGCCGCGGGGTCTCGGCCATGGTCTCCGTGCCCGACGGCAGGGACTTCGTAGGCGCGCCCGCCGGTGCGGCGCCCGCTGACGCCGGGCCCACCGCCTCGGATGCGGCGCCGTCGGCGGCCTGCTCGCCCGTGACCTGCTTATCCGTGCCCTGCTTACCCCTGACCTGCTTGGCCGTGGCCCGCTTGCCTATGACCTCTGTGTCGGCCGCGCGGCGCGGGAAGATCCGGCTGTCGAGGGTTAGGCGGCCACCGGCGCCGGTGGCGAACAGCAGGCTCGCCAGCCCCAGCATGAGCACCAGCTCGAAACCCTCCTTGGCCACGCCCTGGTCGGTGACGAAGAGGCCGTGCTCGGCGTTGACGAAGACGAAGGCGCCCAGCATGTCGGCGAACAGCAGCACTCCCGCGACGGGCAGCCCCAGCCCGAGGATGAGGGCGGCCCCACCGAGCAGTTCCACGAACGTTGCGTACACCGCGGCGGCCGTCGGCAACGGCACGCCCAGATGGTCGAAGCTGTGGGCGGTCGCGGTGACCCCGACCTGGATCTTCTGCCAGCCGTGCGCGATGAACACGACGCCGACCCCGACCCGGGCCAGCAAGGCGACGACGTCGTACAGCGGCCGAGTCCGCATGACCGTTTCCTTCCGTGGAGTCGAATGCCGCTCGACGGACGGTCCGATGGGCATCGGGCCATCGTCCAGCCGGATGATCGTGCCCGGATTCCTCGAGCGTGTGTGGTCGTGAAATATACGGCTATTTCTTCGACGCGGGGATGTGATGGTCCGTTCAGTTCGGCGGCCGGGGATTCCGCAGTCCGGCCTCCGCAGTCCGGCCTCCGCAGTCCGGCCTCCTCAGTCTGGGCCTCCTCAGTCCCAGGCCACCCGAAGGAGGGTGGTGGCGGCGAACGGGTCCTCGCCCCGATGCGTGGCGAGTACGCCTGCGCCCTGCGGTGACGCCGCGTAGACCGCCGAGCCGCCGGACACCCAGGTGTTCCAGGCCCGCACGAACGCCTCGGTGCGGGTGCGGTTCTGCCCGAACACCGAAGGCACCGCGTGATAGACGACCGCGTCGGCCTCCGCCCGGTCGCGCAGCCACGCGCGGGCGCGGCGTTGCCGGTCGTGGCCGGTACGGTTCCGTATGACATAGCGGGGCACCACGTAGCGCGGATCGGCGATGGGGGACAGCACCTCGTCCAGCGCCGTCGCGAATCGCTCCGAGCTGGCGGTGTCGACGTCGGCCAGCGCGAACCGGTAGGTCCCGTCCGGCTCGAGCCGTATCGTCACCCCTTCCGCGCCGCGCCGGGACAGCCCCGCGAAGGCCAGCCCGTCGGCCACCGCGTAGGCGAAGAGCTCGGCCGACGGTCCCTCGGAGAGCTCGTCGAGCCGGCGGGCGGCACGGTTCTGCGGAATCCGGACCGTGACGGCCCAGCCCAGGACCACCACCGCCAGCAGCGCGGCGAGCACTTCAGCCAGATGCAGGGGCACCTTGGGGTCCATGCCGACCAGGGCGACCGATGACGCCAGCGCGGCGGCGCCCCCGGCGAACCACATGGTCTCCACCGGATCGCCGGGACCACCGGTCCAGGAGGTGGGGGCCGGCTGCGCGCAGCGCTCGGCGGGCACCACTTCTGGAGGACCGGGCCGGTCCCGCGTCGCGACGATCCCGGCCGTCCGGTCGGTACGGACCCGTACGGTGTGTACGAGTTCGTCCCGGAACGGTGACCCCAGCCGCCAGGCGGCCCGGGTCGCCGGCCGGTCCTGTGCGCGGGTGAGCATCGCGGCGTTGAGCGCGTCGAAGGACTCCACCGGAGGAGGCGCGTACGGGGAGAACGACGGATCGACGTGCGCCACCCCGGAGACGATCTCGCCGTCCGGGGTGGCGACGAGATAGCCGTGATGTTTGCGGGCGAACCGCCTCCAGTCGGCCGTCCCCTTGGGGTGCCGGTCCGTCACGCAGACGACCGTCCAGGTGCTGGCCGTCTTCTCCGGCCAGTCCGGGTCGAGCCGCACGGCTCTGCCCCGGGTCTGCACTACGGAGGTCGGGGTGGTCGCCGTGGTCAGATCGATGAGGGTGTTGACGCCGCGCGCGTCCCAGCCCTCGCCCAGCAGTGCCCGGGTGCCGACCAGCACCTGGCATCGCCCGGCCTCGAAGAAGGCGGTCACCTTCGGCACCCACGTGCGCGAACTCCAGGAGCCGGTGATCAGGGCCAGGCCGTCGCCGGCCGGCTCGACCGTCAGCTCGGCTCCGGCGAAGGACCGGGCGGTCTCCTCGGACGCGGCGACCGTACGGCCGGTGACGAGCATGGGATGCAGCGACCGGGTCCGCGGATCGGCCACCAGGTTCTGCAGCATCAGCCAGGCCGACCCGGCCTCGGCGTCCAGGACGTCACGCAGCCGCGCGGGCAGGGTCGCGCCGGCCCGCTCGTGGTCGCACAGGACGAGGCAGCGCAGCCGGTCCCCGAGCGCGGCGGCCTCGACGGCGGCGATCTCGACCGCGCCGTGGGTCTTGGCGGCACTGCGGGCGAGCACCCGGTCGACAGGGGATTGGGCGGAGCGGATGCCCCGCTTGGTGAGCTGGTAGCCGACCGCGGGCAGCGCGCGCTTGACCGCCTCGACCGCGTCGGTGTCCCTGGGATCGGCGCTGGGTAGCAGGCAGTGCCGGACGTAGTCGCCGAGCAGCGCGACCCAGTCCTCGGCGGTCGGCGGCCGCCGATGCTCCTCGCGTAGCCGGGCACCGGGCGGCAGCTCCAGCATCCCGGCGTAATGGAAGCGCAGCGCCGCCGCCGCGACGGCCGGCTCGTCCCCGGCGATCCGGTTCCAGTCGACCGGCTTCCCGGTCGAGGCGCTTCGGCCGACCAGCCGGGCGTCCAGCCATTCCAGGAAGGCGACCGTCGCGAAGCCCGGCTCAAGGAGATCGGTGGTGAGCTCGGCGAACCGATGCGCCTCACCGGCGATGTAGTCCGCCTCCACCGCGGTGGGCCTGGTCAGCCAGGCCAGCTCGGTGAACGGCGCCAGATGACCCTGCCGGACCAGCGCCGGGACCGAGGCGCCGAGGATCGGCACTCCGAACAGCGCGTCGACCAGCTTGGCCTCCTCCGGGGTCAGTGAGGCGGGCGGGGTGGCGGTGAGCCCGATGACGAGCGCGTCGGGCAACTGGTCCAGCACTTCGGCGAGCAGGCGGCCCCACACATCGAGCAGGTGGTGGCATTCGTCGAGGACGAGCGTGACAGGCCCCGCGGATCGCAGCGCGGCGATGAGTTCCCGTCCGTTGTCGTGCAGGCGCCGCAGCAGGCCGCGTTCGTGGCCTTCCTCGTCGCTCTCGGCGTCGGCGTCGAACACCGCCAGCGACTGGTAGGTCAGGACGCTGACGTCGGCACGCAGGTCCCGGGTGATCCCCGCCTGGCCTCCGTACTCCTTCCAGTGCGCGGCCCACTGGCTCTGGATCGCGGTGTTCGGCACGAAGACGACGGTCCTGCGGCCCAGCCGGCGGGCCGCCTCCAGGCCGACCAGCGTCTTCCCCGAGCCGGGCGGGAGCACCACCCAGGCGCGCCGCCGGCCCGCCGCCCAGCCGTCGTCCAGCGCCTTGAGCGCCGTGAGCTGGTAGGGCCGCAGCAGACCCGGCCAGCGGGTCCCGGAGAACGTCACAACGGACATTCTTCACGGACAGCCCGGAACGTGGGCGATGTTCTCGCGGGGCGCCTTCGGGGTGGCCCGGGCCGGAGGCCGCGCGGGCGGAACCTCGTGCGGCCCCGGGGCACGCGCGAGAGCCGGCACTGGCATCATGGCCCGATGCGGATTCTCCGGACCCCTCCCGAGCGCTTCCACGCCCTCCCCGACTTCCCGTACGAGCCTCGTCATGCCGACGTGCCCGACCAGGACGGCGGCACGTTGCGGATGGCCTACGTCGACGAGGGCACGGGCCCGGTGGTGCTGCTGCTGCACGGTGAGCCGTCGTGGTCTTTCCTCTACCGGCACGTCCTGCGGATATTGGTGGACGCGGGACTGCGTGTGGTCGTCCCGGACCTGGTCGGGTTCGGCCGTTCCGACAAGCCCGCCGAGGTCACCGACCACACCTACGCCCGGCACATCGAGTGGACGCGTTCGCTCGTCTTCGACGTACTGGATCTGCGGGAGGTGACGCTGGTCGGACAGGACTGGGGCGGACTGATCGGGCTCCGGCTGGCCGTCGAGAACCCCGACCGTTTCGCCCGGCTCGTCGCGGCCAACACCGGGCTCCCCACCGGCGACTTCCCCATGCCGGAGACCTGGCTGCGGTTCCGTCAGGCGGTGCGGACCGCACCGGCCTTCGACATCGCCCGCGGCATCCAGTCCGGCTGCCAGACCGTGCTGACCGACGAGGTGAAGGCCGCCTACGAGGCGCCGTTCCCGGACGAGTCCTTCAAGGCCGGTCCGAGGGCCATGCCGGGGCTGGTGCCCGCCGAGCCCGACGACCCGGAGGCACCCGCCAACCGGCTGGCCTGGGACGTGCTGAAGCAGTGGTCGAAACCGTTCCTGGTGGCCTTCAGTGACAAGGACCCGATCACCGGTCCGATGGCGCCGCTCTTCACCGGGCTGATCCCGGGCGCACAGGGCCGGACCCATCCCACGCTCGAGGGTGCCGGGCACTTCCTGCAGGAGGACGCCGGCGAACGGCTCGGCCGGGAGATCGCCTCCTTCGTCCGGGAGACCGCGTGACCGAGCGGCTGCTGCCCGGCCTCGATGCCGGACCTCCCCGCGCGCACGACGCGCGGTACCGCCCGGGACGCGAAACGGGCGACCAGGCTGTCCAGCACCGTTCGGGACGGCCGCACTGAGCAGGACACACTCCCGCTCAGCGAATAGGAACGGTGTCCGTGGAGCACACAGCGGTGGAGAGCTCTGGGCCCACCTGCGAGGAGTGATCTCAGACGGTCGCGGCGGAAACGGCGGCTTCGCCAGAGGGGCCGCGATCATCCCGGTCCGTCAATACCGGCGGTGGCGTCAGGGTCGGCGGCTCATGCGGACGGTCAGTTCGTCGCTGGCGGCACGGACGTCGTCGGCCATCACGGTGGTCAGATCCGTCATCGTGGCGCCATCACCCAGCTCGGCGACCCGCACGTCGCGGAAGGCGGCCGCCTTCTCGTACACGGAGCGGGCGAACCGCCCGTTGCCGAGCTCGTCGATCCAGCCGCGCCCGCACACCCGCTGGAAGATCCCGGCCAGATGGTCGAGCGCCGCTTCGTCCCAGTTGTCGCCGCCCGCCGTCGCGATCAGCTGGGCGATCTCCAGCAGCTCGTCCGGCCCGTACCCGGGGAACTCGACCCGGGCGTCGAACCTCGAGGCCAGCCCCGGGTTGGAGTGCAGGAACCGTTCCATGTCGGCGGGATAGCCGGCCAGCACGATCACCAGCCGCTCCCGGTCGTCCTCGGCCCGTTTCAGCAAGGTCTGCACGGCCTCCGCACCGAAGGCGTCGCCGCCGGAGTAGCCGGCGCCGGCGAGTGAGTACGCCTCGTCGATGAACAGCACCCCGCCCAGGGCGGAGTCGATGACCTTGCTGGTCTTGATGGCCGTGGAGCCGAGATGGTCGCCGACCAGGTCGGCCCGCTGCGCCTCGACGACCTCGGGCCGGGCCAGCAGCCCCAGCGCGGCGAAGATCCCGCCGAGCGCCCGGGCGACGGTGGTCTTGCCGGTGCCCGGCGGCCCGGTGAAGACGAAGTGCCGCATCGGCGGCTGGGCGACCAGGCCCTGCTGAGTCCGCAGCTGGGCCACCCGCAGCTGCGCGGTGATCTCGTGCACCTGCCGCTTCACCGGTGCGAGCCCGACCATCGAGTCCAGCGAGGCCAGTGCCTCGTCCAGGGTCGGGGTGTCGGCGTAACCGCGGTAACGTTCGGTGACCTCGGTGAAGGCCGCCTCCACGTCCTCCGCGCCGAGGGTGACCAGCTCCTCGGGTGAGGGCCGATGGTCGCCCTCGACGATCCTCATGTCCCGCGCCCGCGCCGCCGCCTCGGTGAGGGACCGCACGAACCGGCCGTTGCCGAGCTCGTCGATGATGCCCCGCCGCCATACGCCCTCAAAACGACTGGTCAGCCGGACGCGGGCCTCGGCCGAGAGCCGGTCGTCGCGCAGCTCGGTGAGCCGGTCGGCGATCTCCAGCAGTTCGATCGGCCGATAGGACGGGAATCGCACCCGGGTGCCGAAACGGGAGGCCAGCCCGGGGTTGGAGTCCAGGAACTCCTCCATCTGCTGCTCGTAGCCGGCCATGATGATGACGAGGTTGTCGCGATCGTCCTCTGCCCGCTTGAGCAAGGTCTGCACGGCCTCGTTGCCGAACCGGTCGGGCTGGCCCTCCCCGGCGTTGACCAGCCCGTACGCCTCGTCGATGAACAGCACGCCGCCGAGCGCGGTGTCGACCAGCCGGTTGGTCTTGAGGGCGGTGGCTCCTAGATACTCACCGACGAGGTCGGCCCGCTGGGCCTCGACGACGGTCGCGCTGGGCAGCAGCCCGAAAGCGTAGAAGATCTTGGCCAGCACGCGGGCGACGGTCGTCTTGCCGGTGCCGGAGGGCCCGACGAACACGAAATGCCGCATCGGCTTCTCGGTCGGCACCCCGGCCTCGGCCCGCAGGTGTGCGGCCTCGATCGTCGCGGCGATCGACCGCACCTGGCGTTTCACCGGAGCCAGGCCGATCATGCCCTCGAGCTCACCGAGCGCCTCGTCGACCGAGATCTGCGCGGGTGGCTCGGTGCCGGCATCCTCCCCGAGGTCGGCTCGCTGGTCGTAGCCCGCCTGCGTCGCGGCTGGAACTCCGGGGACGCCGGGGACGTTCGCCTGCCGGGGTGGGGACTCCGGTGGGTCGGCCTCCTGCACCCAGCCGGTCTCGTAGGCGTCGGCGGACACCACCCGCCGGGCCTGGTCCCACCGGTAGGCGAGCAGCAGCAGAGCGGCCAGCCAGGCCGGCGCCACATGCAACCGTGGCAGCGGACCCGCCGTGGCCGCGGCCATCACACCGGCGCCGGTGAGCGCCACCAGGGTCGTACGCCACGGCACGTACCCGCGCAGCCGGAGCGCCACGAACGCGACCGGCAGGGCCAGCAGCGCGAGCCCCACCGCCTGGTACTCCTGCTTCGGGAACAACCTGCCCAGCGGCACGCACACGACGAGCCAGCACGCGACGACGCTGATGGTGGCCATGTTGGCGGGAGAGCGCAGGGTGAGATCGAGGACGGCGAGCAGGACCGCGGCGAAGACCACCGTGCTGACGATGGGCCAGTTGCCCACCACCGCCGCCGTGGTGGCCAAGGCGAGGATCATCAATCCGGCCAGTCGCCGCAGACCCGGTTGAATTTTGAAATACCGACCGCGTGCGCGTGCGAACACGTCCCGCGCCGCGGCCCCTGCCGCCGGGCGGGAACGGGATCCTCCGAACTGTCGCATCATCTGCTGTATAACCCAGGATCCTGCCCCATCGGCAGGGCGAAAACCCGATCGCCGCACTGGGGACCATTTTTCATCAGCGGGCACTCCGGCGGGACATTTGTACTGCCGAGGAACGGATTCTCGGCTCTGCCCCCACGGACCCGGCGTTTTCTACCGTTCATGACATGAGAGACGACGCCGTGACCTTCACCAGGGCGACCAAGAGCAACGGCTGGCTGTAACCGTCTCCGCGCCCGCGAGGTCACGGCCGAGCGGGGCTCAGGCGGTGTGGAAGCGGAGGCGCTGGCCGGGACGCAACTGGGCGGCCACCGGCAGGTCGGCCGAGGCCAGCACGGCGATCACCGGATAGCCCCCGGTCGTGGGGTGGTCGGCCAGGAAGATGATGGGCAGCCCGTCCGGCGGGACCTGGAGGGCGCCGGTCGGCATGCCCTCGCTGGGGAGTTCCCCGTCACGGCCCCGGCGCAGCACCGGCCCCTGGAGCCGCACGCCGACCCTGTTGCTCCGCGCCGTCACCTCGTACGGCTCGCGGGTGAGCGTGGCGAGCGCGTCCGCGGTGAACCAGTCGTCCCGCGGCCCCGCCACGATCCGCAGCGTCGGCAGGCCGGCCAGCGGCCGCACCGGCGCCACGTCGACGCTGATATCGCTCAGCGACGCGACCACCTGGGAGGGGCCGATGGGGAGCAGGTCGCCGGGGGAGAGGGCGGGTGGCCCCAGCCCGGATAGCAGATCGGCGGAGCGGCTGCCCAGCACGGGCTCCACCGCGAGGCCGCCGCGGACCGCCAGATAGGTGCGGACGCCGGCGACCGGCGTGCCGAATTCGATCGACGCGCCGGCCTCGACATGGCAGGGCGCGTTCATGCCGAGGGCCCGGCCGTCGGCGCTCACCGTCAGCGGCGCGCCGGTCACGGCGATCCAGGACGGTTCGCGGAACCGTAGCGAGGCGCCGCCGAAGGTCAACTCCAGGCCGGCGGCGTCCTCGGGATTGCCGACCAGCCGGTTGGCCAGCCGCAGGCTCGGGCCGTCGGCCGCCCCCGAGTGCGGCACCCCCAGATGCGCGTAGCCGGGACGGCCCAGATCCTGCACCGTGGCCAGCGGCCCCGGACCGACCACCTCGATCATCGCGGCCTCCTCTCCCTCAACATGATCGTGCAGTCGATCGGCGGGCGAATGCGCGATCACGGCGGAGGCGGGGCCGGGCGAGGGCTGAAGCGGACGCGGGTGCCGGGCTGGAGCGCCGAAGGCGGCTCACGGTGAGTGTCCCAGAGAGTGACATCGGTCCTGCCCAGCAGCCGCCAGCCACCAGGCGACGCGGCGGGATAGACCGCGGCGTAGGGTCCCGCGATCGCGACGGACCCGGCCGGCACGACGGTGCGCGGAGTCTCCAGACGAGGTAGGTGCAGCACGGGGTCGAGTCCGGTCAGATAAGCGAAACCAGGCGCGAACCCCAGGTAGGCGACGGTGTACGACCCGGCCGCGTGACGCGCGATCAGTTCGTCGCGGGAGAGGCCGGTCAGCGAGGCCGCCTCCTCGAGATCCTCACCGTCGTAGTCCACCGTGATGGTGACCGGCGCCACCTCCGAGGCGGAGGACTCCGGCAGCGGCAGTGCGGGCAGCGCGCCGGCCAGCCGGTCCAGGTCGCAGTGGCCGGGCTCGGTCACCACCAGCACGGTGCCCGCCCCAGGCACGACGTCCACCACCCCGGGAATCCGCGCCGCTCGCACGGCGGCCTGCAACCGGTGCGCCATCGCCTGATCATCCGTCTCCACCAGCAACGCCGCGTCGCCGGCCCTGCGTACCTTCATGGTGTCCATCTCCGTCCTGGACCCGCGGGCGGCGGGCTCATGAGGCGAAGGGACGCAGGACGATACCCGCCTCCGTGAGGCCGGTGCGGACGGCGTGTGCGATCTCCACCGCACCCGGAGTGTCGCCGTGCACGCAGATCGAGCGGGCGCTCAACGGCACGGGGGTGCCGTCGGCGGCGACCACGACTCCGTCCACGGCCATCCGGAC
The DNA here is from genome assembly GCA_025964695.1 of Streptosporangiaceae bacterium. Classification (GTDB taxonomy): domain Bacteria; phylum Actinomycetota; class Actinomycetes; order Streptosporangiales; family Streptosporangiaceae; genus Actinomadura_E. The sequence goes on from JAOPYK010000231.1 coordinate 56,689, forward strand.
CGCCCGGGCCGCCACCTCGCCGGGGTCATGGATCACTGCGCCCGGCTCGCGCCGGGACACCAGGGTCCCGGCCGCCGTGTAGGCGCGATCGGCGTAGCACTCCGCAACGACGGTGAGATTCCCGGCCGCCTCGTACACCGCCGAGCCCGGAAGGGTCAGGATCGGCAGCGACGGATCATAGACGCGCACGGCGGCGACGACGGCCGCCGCCTGGGCCGGGTCGCGGACGATCCGGTTGTACAGCGCGCCGTGCGGCTTCACATAACCCACCCGCCCGCCAGAGATCCGGGCGATGCCGTCGAGGGCGGCCAGCTGATAGAGCACCTCGGCCGTGAGCTCTTCCGGTGCCACGTCCATCTCCCGGCGGCCGAACCCGGCCAGATCCCGGTAGGACACCTGCGCTCCGATCATCACGCCCCGCGCGACCGCCGCCTCGCAGGTACGCCGCATGATCAGCGGATCGCCGGCATGGTACCCGCAGGCCACGTTGGCGCTCGTCACCACGGCGAGCAGCGCCTCGTCGTCGCCGAGCCGCCACACGCCGAACCCCTCACCGAGATCCGCGTTGATGTCGATCATCCCCATGGCTCCACCTGTATCACCCGGCCGGCAGATCCGCGTGATCGGTAATGAACATCCGCCCTGGGGCGTGCGTGACGGCGTACGGGACCTTGCTCGCCATGACCGCGGCCTGCGGAGTGACCCCGCACGCCCAGAAGACCGGTACGTCCCCCTCCTCGAACACCACCGGATCGCCGAAGTCCGGCCGGGTGACATCGGTGATCCCCAGCTCCGAAGGGTCCCCGATGTGGACGGGACGGCCGTGCATCACCGGATAGCGGGCGCTCACCTCGACGGCGGTGTCCACCAGTGCGGATGGCACCGGCCGCATCGATACCACGAGCGGCCCGGTGAGGACTCCCGCGGGCCTGCACAGGTGGTCGGTGACGTACATCGGCACGTTGCCGCCCTGTTCCACATGCCTTACCGGTACTCCGGCCGTCGCCAGCGCGGTCTCGAAGCTGAAACTACAGCCGATGAGGAACGCGACCAGGTCGTCCCGCCAGTACTCGGTGGCGTCGGGCACCTCGGCAACCAGGACGCCGTCGGTGTAGACCCGGTAGGCGGGCAGATCGGTACGCAGATCGGCGGTCTCGGCCAGGTCACCCGGATGTGGGTCCCCCGGGTCGGTCACCGCCAGCACCGGGCACGGAGCGGGATTGCGGTAGGCGAACAGCAGGGCGTCGAAGGCGAGTTCGCGCGGGACGGCCAGCAGATTGGCCTGCGCGTACCCACGGCACCAGCCGCTGGTAGTGACCGGCATGGTGCCGGTACGAAAGAGCGCGCGGGCCTGGCCGGGGGTGAGGACCGCAGGCTGCTCGGGGAAGCTCATAGCAGGGAGCATGCCCATTCGGCCGCGCTCAGATCAGATCTTCCCGTACGTCCTGCAACTCGCCGCGGGGCGCCCACGTTTGGTAGACGCCGCGATCGAACATGTCCAGGCCGAGGGCCTCGGCGACGGGCGCCTGGCCACCGGTGTACTCCACCCGCACCCAGTCCTCGTGTTCACCCAGCACCTGGAACGGATGGCCCTGCCAGGTGCACCTGGTCTTCACGTAGGCGAAATGGTCGATCTCGCGGGGAGCGACCACCCGCACGTATCTGCCGGGTGCCGCCTCGGTGAAACCGTCTTCGGCGTCGCCGGCGTACAGCCGGATCTGATCGCCGTCCGGGCTGGCCTCGTACTCCCTTCCACGCCAGCCGGCATAGAACCCGTCGCGCATCATGCCCCCTGCACCTTGATCCACCGGCGGTGATCGGTGTCGAAGTAGGCCACAAAGGTGTGGGCGCCGGAGCTGTCGACACGGTACATCTCCGCGCCGTGCGGCAGCCGCTGACTGTCGATCTTGAACTCGGGGATGGCCTCGCCTTCGCCGGGCGCGTAGCCCGTGCCGAGGAACGGCGGCTTCTCGACGACCCAGCCGTCGGGGACCTTGCGCATGGCGGCCTCGTCCTGCCCGCCGTAGGGGGCACGATAGAGCGAGCCCTTCACGACCGGCCAGCGGATCACGTGGACGGTCTCGTCCTGGTCGGAGAACGGTGATCCCTCATAGGTCAGACCGAGCCCCCGCACCAGCTGCTCGGGAGTCTCAAGACGCCCGACGTCCTGGACCCGGTGTACATAACCGGCCACCTGGTCGTAGGCGTTCTCCAGGTAGTGACTCATGTGCTGGTGAGGCACCACTTTCTGCATGATCGTGCGAGCGGTCTTGCGGGGCGCCGGCTCCGCTGGTTCGGGCTCGGGCGCCGGCTCCTGGCGGCGCTCGGCCGGCGCCGCAGACCGGGAGGGGACTGCCGCGACCGCAAGCCGGAGGTCATCGGCCGCGCCTTCCTCCTCGGCCAGCCGGTTGATGGTGTCGGAGTCGATATAGGCCGCGTTCGGCAGTCCCGCGTTGACCGCCAGCCGCCACTCCGGCTTGGGCCAGTTCTTGGCCAGCTCCACGAACGTCGTCCGGCGATGAAAGCCGGCCTGCCCGCGCAGGGACTGTTCCATGGCGTTCCGCGAGGTGAACGCCAGGACATAGGTCCCGTCGTCGAAGTTGGCCGTGGCGAACCGCTCGGCTTGGGGATCGCCGGTGGACGGCATCACCAGGTCGGCGAGCAGCAGCAGTTGGAAGTAGGCGCGCTGGTCACCGCGTTCCTTGGCGCCGGCCAGCAGGGACTCCAGCTCGGCCCCGGACGGCGTGGCGCTTAGTGCCGGGGCCGGCTCCGGGAAGACCGGCCCGGAATGAGCCGGCCCGGGAGGAGCCGGCGCGGGGCGAGCAGGCCCCGGGTCAGCCGGCGCGGAATGCGCCGGCCCGGGCTGAGCCGATCCGGGCTGAGCCGATCCGGGCTGAGCCGATCCGGGATGGGCCGGGCCGGGCTGAACCGGCCGGGCCAGGGCGCTCGGCGTGAGGGGTGCCCCGGGGGCCTCGGCGGGGGCCGTCGCGACCGAGAACGCCCCGGCGGAGGACACCCCGGCGGGGAACGTCCCGGCCGAGGGGGCCCCGGCGGGGAACGCCCCGGGCGAGGGCGCGACGACGGAGCGACCCGGCACGGCAGGACCGGCAGGAGCAGCACTTGCAGGACTCACGACGGGCGGGCTCGTGAGGGAGGGTGCTGTGACGGAAGGGGTCGTGCCGGCGGGGGAGTGCGTGGCGGGGATCCGGCCGGTCCGGGAGGGATCAGCCGACTCGGCGGGCCGCAGCCCGAAGTAGGGAAGCTCGATCGGGCCGTTGTCCGGGCCGTTCTGGTTGGCGTGGTACTCCAGGTCGAATGGCGAGCGCACGTGGAAGACCTCGTTCAGCGCGGTCGCCATCGCGCCGGCCAGCCGGCCGCAGGCGATCGCCTCCTCGGGCGTGAAATCGTCGAACTCGGCGGGTAGCCGGACCTGCCGCCACCAGTTGAGGTGGCCGTCCTGCCCCGGTGGGCGCCAGCCGACCTCGGTCAGCCGCTCCTCCTGCTCCGGCCCGAGCCGCATCGGCATCGGCAGGAACTCATTGCTCACCACCTCGGCCGACAGCCCCTCGGAGCTGCGCATGGCCTGCACGTAGGGCAAGCCGCCGGGCATCTGCACGACGAGAAAGGCGCTGTCCGGGAGATGCGTCAACTCACGGGCCAGCCGCTGTACGAACTCGTTCCACTCCACTCGGCTCAATCCTCGCTTGACCGCCACCGCCGGAACACCGTGATCGTCAGAGGGTAGCGGTCACTCATTCAGCGGTGTCCAGGCATCGGTGACCGAAGTGCTCCAGCGCGCGCTCATCGCGTCGTAGACGGCCACCGGTGAGGCGGGTCCAGTCTCGCCCAGCCGCCACAGCTGAGCGCCGTGCGGAAGCCGTACGGCCACCGCCGGCTCCGGGGAGTCGGTCACGACCGCGTCCACGGTGGCGGCCCGTTCCGCGGTACGGCGCATCTCCTCCAGCCGGCCGACCGTCCCGGAGTCCAGATGGATCTCGCTCGGCAAACCTGGGTTGACGGCCAGCCCCCAGGACGGGTCGGGCCAGGCGGCGGCGATCTGCCCGAACGTCGTCTTGCGGTACAGACCCGTACCCGGGAGGCGTCCGGGCGCGCCCTGGGACCGCGTCATGGCCTGCACGGAGGTGAACACCAGCACATGCGTGCGGCGCTCGATCACGGCCGTGGTGAACTCGGTCAGGCCCGGATCCTCCACCGCCTGCCCGGTCGACGGCAGGACCAGCTCCGCACCCAGCAGAAGCTCGAAATAGGAGAGCTGGTCTCCGCGCTGTTTGGCGTCGCCCAACCGGGCCTCCAGTTCCGCGGCCGTTCGCGGCCGCCCGCCCTCGGCGTGCGGTTCACCGGTCGGGGCAGGGATCGGCTCTTCCACCGGCCGGGCCTCGCGCCGCTCGCTGACCCGCTGGGGGTCGGCCGCGTCGATGCCGAAGTCGACCAACTCGATCAGGCCGGTGCCGTGCCGATGGAACGACTCGTACACCAGGTCCGAGGGCCGCCGTACGCCCTGCACATCCCGCAGGGCGGTGACCATCATGTCCGCCAGCCGGTCGAAGTCGGCGGCCCCGGTGGCGGGCGGCAGCTCGGTCCACCAGTTCGCCGGGGCCCAGTCCGCGGTGGGCGGCCGCCAGCCTGCCTCGCTCAGCACCTCCTCGTCGGCGGGCGTCAGGAGCAGCGGCCCTTCCAGGAAGTTGTTGCTGACCGCCTCGGCGTACAGCCGGTCCGGTTCGCGCATCGCCTGCACGTAGTGGCGGCTCTCGTCGCGTTCCCGCACGATGAGGATGGTGTCGCGATCGAGGCCCGCCAGCTCACGGGCGAAGCGCTGGGCGAACTCGGACCACTCCAACAAGATCACTCCTCAACCGCCGGAATCTCACCGGTCCGCCCATCCGGAGGGCTCGGCCCGGTGGCGCGGTAGATGCCGATAATCGCGGTCTGGCGGGTCGCTCGCAAACCAGGTTCCGTCATACGGTCTCAGCCCGGCGGCGACTCGTGACGCAACGCGTGCAGTACGGTGCGCAACGCGTCCGGATCGTCCCCGGCGTGCTGCAGCGCCCCGATCAGCCGGTGCAGGATGTCGTGCCTCTCGAAGCCCACGTCGAGCATCGCCTGCGCCGTCTCCCACAACTGCGGCGGGTCGCCGTTCCAGAGTCGCACGGTCAGCCGCTCGTGCGCGGCCAGATGATCCGTGTCCGCGCCCGGATGCTCGAACTGGATCAGCAACCGCCGGTCGGCCTCGTCCGCGGGGTTGAGCGCGGACAGATCGACGGCGCCGTGCCGGCTGGACAGCCGGTGCCTTCCGGACAGGAAGGGCAGCGCGAACGCCCGCCGGGCCAGCGCCTCCAGATCACCGTCCGGGAGCAGCCGGTCGACAAGGTCACGTTCCAAACCGAACATCGTCGGATCGCGGTAGGCCTCGGCGAACTTGCCGGTGGCGTCCCAGACCGCGTCGAGGGTGGCGCGTACGCCCTCCTCCGGCAGCGAGGTCAGCCGGCCGGCCCAGCGCACCCAGGCGGCCAGCACGTGCGGCATGGCCTCCTGATCGTCAAGTGACAGCACCACCTTGCGGGGCAGCCAGTCGAGCAGGAACATCTCGCACTTGATCGGGCTCACCCGCAGCGGCCGCCCCTGGTCGTAGGCGCAGCCGAAGTCGATGATCCGGTCGGCGCAGCGGCTCGCCGCGCCCCGGTCCGACAGATCCTCGGCCTCGTCGGAGGCCAGGAACCGCGCGGCGAGGGTGGCCCGCCGATCCTGACCGTAGGGCAGTGCGGCGGGCGGTCGGCCGCCCGGCGGCAGGGCGCGCACCCGGGCCCGTACGAACGCGTGGTACGAGCCGAAGGTGTCGCTGACGGGCGGGTCGTCGGCGTTGTGGGTGACGGCCAGCGCGGCCTCCAGCAGCGCCCGGGTGGCGCGCGGCGCCAGCGCCTCGAATCGCATCAGAGGACTCTCGCGACCTTCCACCCGGCAGTGCTCGAGCAGCCGGTCGACCTGTGAGGACACCCACGCGTCCCGCACCATGCCACCCATGTTGTGATCGACCAGGATCACCAGGGCATGCCGTTCCTCGCCGCCATAGGTATAGGTGCAGACGATCGAGTCCTGGTCGCCGTAGACGTCCCGGGACACGTGGCACTCGGCGGGCGCGACCATGCCGACCCGGTCGGCCCAGCCGGGGCGGGCCACCCCCCGGTCCATCAGGCCCAGCGCCGCGCGTTCGGCCTTGGCCGCCTGCCGGGTCGTGCCGAGATAGGCCATGCCGGTCAGCAGCGCAAGGGCGGCCGGGGTCCCCGCGCGGGCCGCGTGGTCGACCAGCGCCTCGCCGATGACCTCCTCGACGTCGCCATCGTCGGCCCGCCGCCCGTACCACGATCCGAGGATCTCGCTCACGATCAGCTCGGCGTCCAAGGGGCTGCGCACGGCGAGCAGTTCGCGCGCGTGCAGCAGCATGCCGTCGAAGATCGCGGAGACCTCGTCCGACGGGGGTCTGTCGTTCCCTGTCGGGGGCTGGCGGCGACTTCGCGGACTCACGGGTCCACCTTCCCAGATCCGCGCACCGCAGCCGCCCCCGGCTCCGCGGCGGGTCCGGGGGGAGACACGGTCGTGAGGGTGAAATCCATGTTCGAAGAGCCACCCTACCGTTCCTGGACGTGGGTCGCGCTCGGCTCCCGGACGGTGCTCAGAGGGTGTTCGAAAGTGTAGTCGAATATCCGGCCGCTAGTCCGCCGATGGGGGCCGCGACTTGACCATGCCCACCAGGTGCTCCCGGGCGATCTTCTCCACGAGCGCCGGGGTCGCGTCGACACCGAGGTGCTCGACGCACACGCACACGTCGGCGACGCAGCGCTCCACGGCCTCGGCCGGCAGCAGCACGAACTCGTCGGCCAGCCGCCGTGTCATGCTCTGTGAGCGATCCGCGAGCGCGGGCAGCATCATCATTGGTGTTCCTCACGCCGGCCTCAGCTTGCGCCCCGATATCCATTCCAGCCCATTCCAGCGCGTACCGGGAAAGTGTCAAGACCCGTCTTTGACCGGCTCCGCCACATCGGGCTCGACCGGGGCGAGTCGCTCCTGGTCATCGAGCCATGCGGGGTGGTTTCGTGCCGCCCATTCCCGGGGCACCCGGCCGGTCCACATTCCGGTCAGCGCCCCCCGGTCCCGCAGCGCGTACCACAGGTGCCCCAGGAACATCACGAAGATCGCCAGCGTGAGCCAGTCGTGCACGAAGGTGGCACCGGTACGCCAGGCGCCGGGCCACGGGTTGGGGAAGGTGAGCATGGCGCCGGTGCCGAGCATGACCAGGATGGCCCCCGCCACGAACGCGGCGTTCAGCTTCTGCCCGGCGTTGAACTTGCCCACCGGGACCACGCCCCGGCCGTTCCGGACCGCGCGGCGGTCCTGACTCCGCAGCCACTGCCAGTCCTGCGGCCCGAACCGGTTGAGCGCCCGCAGGTCCGCGCGGAAGGCCCGTGTCATCCAGCCCAGCACCATCGGCACCGGAAGCGCGAAACCGGCCACGATGTGGATCGGCTTGATCAGATCCCGCCGGCCGACATAGGTGGCGATCGCGGGCACGTAGAGGCACGCCGCCGTCCCCAGGCAGATGATCATCAGTAGCGCGGTGGCGTGGTGCACCGCGCGTTCCCGCCCGGTGAACCTGGCGAGCCTGCCGGCGGTGCGGTCATCAGGTCGGAGCATCGTCACGTCCGTTCGAACGGCCCACCCAGGCGTCGACGTCGTAGCCGCGGCGCTCCCAGAATCCGGGCACGACCTTGTTGGTCAGCTCGATCCCGCCGAGCCATTTGAGGGATTTGTAGCCGTACATCGGAGCGACGAAGAGCCGCACCGGACCGCCATGGTCATGGGTGACCGGCGCCCCGAGCATGCTGGTGGCCACCACCACGTCCCGGCGCCGCGCCTGGTCCATCGTGAGCGACTCGGTGTAGGCGCCGTCGAAGGATTGAAAACGTACGGCGGTGGCTTTCGGGTCCGCCCCGACCGCGTCCAGCAGGTCCGGCAGTGCCACCCCGGACCACTGCACACCGGGGACCCGCCAGCCGGTCACGCACTGGAAGTCCTTGGTGATCTGGGTCTGGGGCATCGCCTGCAGTTCCGCGAAGGTGAACGACCGGGGGCGGCCGGCCATCCCGGTCAGGCTCAGTGTGTAGTCCTGCGGGGTGCGGCGCCGCACACTGTCGACGACCGAGTAGTAGCGGAAGCCGCCCGCCGCCGGGATCAGGCCGCCCACCTCGGGCCCGACCGGGCCCAGCGCCCGGGTGACGGCCGTCTGGGCGCGCGCGCCCACCGCGATGCCGACCACCCCCAGGCCGACCATGCCGAGCACGACCCGCCGCCCCACCGGCGTGCCTGGCTTCCGTGCGCTGACGTCTTCGGTGCTCACCTCTCCATTCGAGCACCTGTACGACCCTTAGGGCCATAGTCCGGGCCAGCCGTAAGAGTTCCGTCATAACCTGGGCGCATGGCCATCAAGGTTCACCTCGCGCAGCGGCCGGAGGCCGACGAACTGCTCGGACGCAGTCCCCTCGCGATCCTGACCGGAATGCTGCTGGATCAGCAGATCCCGATGGAGTGGGCGTTCACCGGTCCTTACACGATCGCGCAGCGGCTCGCGGCGGCGTCGGGCGATCCAGGGGAGTCGTCCGCCCCAGGGGACACGCCGGGGGGAACGCGGGCGGACGCCCGGGACGCGCATCGCCCGGAGGACGTTGCGGGAGATCTGGACGCCCACGAGATCGCGTCCTATGACCCGGAGCGGTTCGCGGCGCTGCTGTCGGAGAAGCCCGCGGTGCATCGCTACCCGGGTTCGATGGCCAAGCGGGTCCAGCAGCTGTGCGCCTTCCTCGTGGAGCACTACGACGGCGACGCCGCCGCGATCTGGCGGGACGCCGCCACCGGCAGGGAGTTGCTCAAGCGGCTGAACGAGCTGCCCGGGTTCGGCAAGCAGAAGGCACAGATCTTCCTGGCGCTGCTCGGCAAGCAGTACGGCGTACGGCCGGAAGGCTGGCGGGAGGCCGCCGGGGCCTACGGCGAGGAGGGCTCGAACCGGTCGGTCGCCGACATCACCGGACCGGATTCGCTGGCGAGGGTGCGCGCGTACAAACAGGAGCAAAAGAAGGCGGCGAAGAGCTGACGCCGGAACCGGCCACCGGTACGGTCGAGGCCCAGCGCCGAGGCGAGACCATGAACCGGTTGTGGATCCGCGGAAGCACCGAGATGATGAAAACCTGACTCCGAGCGGTGTTGTGATGAGGAAGGAGCGCTAGCCTGCTCCCATTCACCCATAGTAATGGAAACTTGCCTCGCAGTAGGGCGTCGCGGACGACCGGGAGATGCCGCGGACTACCGGAAGATTCGGTGAGGATGGACACGGACGACCGGGGGCAGAGGGCTACGGGAAGATTCGTGAGGGTGAGCCCGGGTGATCGGCGGCGAGGGGTACGGAGGTGTCGAGGATGAGCACGGAAACGTCCGTTCCGCATCCCCGGGTGTCCGGACTCGAGGCGTCCGACTCCGCGCTCTTCGCGACCTTGATTAAAGAGGCACCCATCGCATTCGCGTTCTTCGACACCGAGCTGAAGTGCCGGCGTGTCAACGAGACCCTCGCCGGGGTCCACGGGGCCGTCGCGGGGGACCTGATCGGCCGGCGGCCGTCCGAAGTGCTGCCCGCCGACCTTGCCGCGTCGATGGAGGCCGCACTGCGGAAGGTCCTCGACGAGGACGAGTCCCTGCTGGACGCGGACCTGATCGTGCAGCTGCCGGGTGGAGACGAGGAGAAGGAACTGCCCGGCGAGACCCGGCACTGGTCTTCGTCCTGGTTCCCCTCGCACAGTGCCGACGGGAACATCCTCGGTGTGGCGCTGATCGCGGTGGACGTGACCGATCGTCGCCGTGCCGAGGACGTCATCCGGCGCAAGGAGGAGCGTTACCGCTCGCTGGTGGAGGCCAGCTCGCAGGTCGTGTGGGTGACCGACCCCGGCGGCCGGGTGAGCGAGGACGCGCCCGAGTGGCGGGCGATCACCGGGCAGACCTTCGACGACTACGCCGCCGGCGGGTGGTCCGCCGTGATCCATCCCGAGGACCGCGGCCGTATCGAGGCCGCCTGGCGGGAGTGCGTCGAGGCCGAACGTACTTTCGAGACCGACTACCGGGTGCGTACCAAGACCGGCGCCTACCGGCACTACGACGTCCGGGCGGTGCCGATCCGGCGCGGCGAGGTCGTGGTCGAGTGGGTCGGCGCGAACACCGACGTCACCGGTCAGCGGGAAGCCGAGGAGATGCGCGGCCGGCTGACCGAGCAGTTGTCCGCCGCGGCCCTGCGTACGGCCCGGCTGCAGCAGGCTACGTCGATGCTGGCCGAGGCGCTCACCGTCAGCCAGGTCGTCCAGGTGATCACCGAGGTCGGCCGTTCGGCGATCGGCGCGGACCGGTCGGCCGTGGCCCTGCTGGACGACGACAAGCTCAGGCTGGAGATCATCACCCCGAGCGGTGCCTCCGATCCGGCCGAGTTCGGCCGCGAGCTCTTCCCGGTCAGTGCTCCGTCGGTCATGTCGGTAGCGGTGCGGGAAAGCCGGCCCTTCCTGGCCGAGAGCCCGGACGAGCTCCGGCTGCAGCTGGGCCGGGCCGAGATCGACCCGTTCCTCCAGCACACCGAGGAGCGGGCGTGGGTCGGCCTGCCGCTGCTGGCGGCCGGTGCCCCCATCGGTGCGCTGCGGTTCGCGTTCACCCGGCCCCGCGCCATCACCGAAGAGGAGCGGGTGTTCCTGGAGGCGCTGGCCGGTCAGTGCGCCCTCGCGGTAGAGCGGGCGCTGCTGTTCGAACGCGAGCACAAGACCGCGGAGGCGCTACAGCGCAGCCTCCTGCCCGACGTGCTGCTCCAGCTGCCGACCATGCAGCTCGCCGCCCGCTACCACCCCGCGACCCGGCACGTGCAGGTCGGCGGCGACTGGTACGACGCCTTCCGGCTGCCCGATGACCGGCTGGCCGTGGCGGTCGGCGACGTCATGGGCAAGGGCGTGCGCGCCGCCGCGGGCATGGGCCGGGTCCGCAACGCCCTGCGTGCCCTGGCGCTGAACGACCCGCGTCCGGCCGCCGTGCTCTCCGGCCTGGACCGGTTGTTCAGCGCCACCGAGGACGTCGAGCAGTTCACCACCGTCGCCTACGCCGTCATCGACCCGGAAACCGGAGCCGGGGTGCTCAGCAACGCCGGCCATCCGCCGCCCCTGCTGCTCGGCCCGGACACCCCGGCCAGGCTCAGCACCGCCGAGCCGGGAACCCCGCTCGGCTGGCCGAGCCACCGCCAGCAGGCAAGTTTTTCCATCACACCCGGAAACACTGTGGTCTTCTACAGCGATGGACTTGTGGAGAATCGCAGACGTGGAGTGGACGCGGGGCTCGACGAACTCGTCGGCGCGGCCGCGGACGCCACACCTGAGGTAGTGGGGGATCCCGAGATACTCGTGGACTTTCTGATCGATCGGATGCTCGCCGGGTATGAGCAAGATGACGATGTGACCGTACTTGCCCTACACGTTCCCCCGAAGACGATCCCGAAGACGATGTAGTCCGTACGAAGGACCGCCCCGCTCCCTCTAAGGTGGTGTGTTACCGAGCAGGACTCCCCCGTACGGAATGCGCAGCCGTGCCAGAATGCTGACCTTGGTTAGCGGATACGCTGCCGTTCCGCACGGGTCTGCTGGCCCCGCCTGGGCGAGGCCACCCATCCGTCAGGGCACATGGGTCAACCCAGCCACACGTTCGTTCGAGAGGTATTTGTGTCGCCTGCCAGTTCTACCTCGAAGCCGACCGAGCTGCACGAGCACGTCATCGGACAACTCATCGAGCGTGGGCGGTCTCAGGGGTACCTTGAAGCCGACGACGTACGACGTACGTTCGAGGAAGCCGAAATCCCGGTCTCCAAGGCTTCGAGCATCTTGCGGAGTCTTAGCAAGGAGGGTGTGACCGTCATGGTGAGCGCTGCCGACTCCGCGGCGCCGAAGCGTCCGCGTAAGCGCGTGACGCCGGCTCCTCCGCGGAAGACCACGGCCGCCGCGGCCGCCAAGGAACAGCCCGACACCGTGACGGCGGTCGTCGATGGTGCCGCGGAGTCCGTTCCCCAGCAGTCCGAATCCAAGTCGGCCGGGGCCAAACGCGCCCCCGCCAAGCGCGCGGCGGCCAAGAGGCCCGCGGCCACGGCCACGGCCAAGCCGGGACCGGCCAAGCCGGGACCGGCCAAGCCCGTGGCCGGCAAGGCGGCCGCGGCCAAGTCAGGGCCCGCCAAGAAGGCGGAGGCGTCCGCCAAGGTGTCCGCGGACGAGCCCGAGGAGGATGACGTCACCGACCTCGAGGATCTCGAGGTCGGTGATCTTGAGGTCGAGCTGGTCGAAGAGGACCCGGTGGAGGTCGCGGAGGCCGGCCCGGCCGCCGAAGACGAGGCCGAGAGCGGTGACGAGCCCAAGGGCGAGGTCGCCGCGGTGCCGGCCAAGGAGGACGAGTCCTTCGTCCTCACCGACGACGACGATGACGCCCCGGTTCAGCAGATCGCCTCCGCCGGCGCGACCGCCGACCCGGTCAAGGACTACCTGAAGCAGATCGGCAAGGTCCCCCTCCTCAACGCCGAGCAGGAGGTCGAGCTCGCCAAGCGCATCGAGGCCGGCCTGTTCGCCGAGGAACGGCTCGCCATCGACGGGCCCACGATGTCGGAAGACGACCTCGAGGACTTCGAGTGGATCGCCGAGGACGGTCGCCGGGCCAAGAATCACCTGCTCGAGGCCAACCTCCGGCTCGTGGTGTCGCTGGCCAAGCGCTACACCGGCCGCGGCATGCTGTTCCTGGACCTGATCCAGGAGGGCAACCTCGGCCTGATTCGTGCGGTGGAGAAGTTCGACTACACCAAGGGTTACAAGTTCTCGACCTACGCCACCTGGTGGATCCGCCAGGCGATCACCCGCGCCATGGCCGACCAGGCCCGCACCATCCGCATCCCCGTGCACATGGTCGAGGTGATCAACAAGCTCGCCCGCGACCAGCGGCAGATGCTCCAGGATCTCGGCCGGGAGCCGACCCCGGAGGAGCTCGCCAAGGAGCTCGACATGACCCCCGAGAAGGTCGTCGAGGTCCAGAAGTACGGCCGGGAGCCCATCTCACTGCACACTCCGCTCGGTGAGGACGGTGACAGCGAGTTCGGTGACCTCATCGAGGACTCCGAGGCCATCGTGCCGGCCGACGCGGTCAGCTTCACCCTGCTCCAGGAGCAGTTGCACTCGGTGCTCGACACTCTGAGCGAGCGCGAGGCGGGCGTGGTGTCGATGCGGTTCGGCCTGACCGACGGCCAGCCCAAGACTCTCGACGAGATCGGCAAGGTCTACGGGGTCACCCGGGAGCGGATCCGACAGATCGAGTCGAAGACCATGTCGAAACTGCGTCACCCGTCGCGTTCCCAGGTGCTCCGCGACTATCTGGACTGAAGCGGCTCACGTGACACAGCGGGTCCGGGCGGCACATCCGGGCCCGCTTTTGTATGTGCTTTAGATACCCGAAGTGTACGAATTACCACCTTTGGTAGAACTTCTTCCATCCGGACACGCCCGCCGTGACCGCGTAACACAACCTTTACACGAAGGTAGCGGGAGGCGCCTTGGCCCTTCCTAGGCTCCCGCGCTATGGGAGTGACGGAGGTTGACCGGGTGCACATTCCCCCGGCGGGGGCAGGGCCCCGGGCGCCCCGTGTGATCCGCGGGCGTCCCTGGGCAGATCTGGTACTCGACGAGGCGATCGACGCCGTACACGATCGCTACCTGAGGGTGGCCGTGGCCGCTCTCGCGGAGACTCGGCACGATCCCGAGCTGCGTTCGCTGCGGATCGAGGCGCTGGCCAAGGCCGCCATCGGCTGGAGCCACGGCATCGAGTTGCTCCTGCAGGCCGATCCGGCCAATCCCGACCTGTGGCTCTGGCTGGGACGGACCCGGGTCGAGGAGGCCTGGGAGATCAGGCCCGCGCCGCGCGGGCGCGCCGTCCAGGCGGCGGCCTACAAGGCGTTCTCCAAGATGATGCAGTCGGCCCGCGAACCCCTCATGAACGCGGCCGAGAGACTGCCCGACGACCCGGTGCCGTGGGAGAGCTTGATGTGGGTCGGCTTGGCCCTGGAGCTGGAGCCCGAGGACAAGGACAAGATCTGGCGGCAGGCCGAACGGCGCTGCCCCACGCTGTACGGGGCGCACGTGGCCAGGGTCCTCTCACTGTCCCCGCAGTGGGGCGGGCTGGCGGAGGCGATGTTCGACTTCGCCCGCCTGGCGATGAGCATGGCCGGCAGGGAGGACCCGAGGGCGGCCCTGATTCCGCTGGCCTACTTCGAGTACTTCGTTCAGGAACGTTCCGGAATCATCCGCGGCTCGTCCTCCTGGTTCTCCGACCAGGAGATTCGTGACGTCGAGGCCGCGGCGCGCGGCTGGTTCTCCGGGGTCGCGGGGCGAGGTCAGCTGGGCGACGCCCGGCGCCCGCGGCCACATCCCCGCACGATCGAGGCGCACAACCTGTTCGGTGCCGCCTTCCACCTCGGCGACGCGCGGCGCCCCGCCCGTCAGCACCTGAACCGCACCAACGGACGCCCGAGCCGGTTGCCCTGGACCTATCTGGGAGGCAATGAAGTCGATCAGTACACCAAGGCGTGCCGTCAGCTCAATGTCATCAGCGGATCCTGAACTCCCGCCGCAACTCCCTGAGAGGGGCGAATTCCACGCGGGAACGCGTGGGACCACAGGGGTCGCTCCGGTCGGTGCCTAATCACTGACGACGATGCCGGCTGTCCACGTGCCATCGGCCCGCGTCGGCTCCTCCATCTCCACCACATGCCCCAGATCACTCAGCACCTTCGCCAGCTGAGACGGTGAGCGCGGTTCGGCTCCGCTCACGATCAGGTCACGGGCGATCACACCCCGGGTGGCCTTGGCCATATGGCTCACCACCGACCGTTCGACCACCCCGCCGGCGATCCGTTCACGTACGACCCGTACCGCCACCGTGGGGCCGTCCGGCCGCCAGGCCGCCGCATAGGGCGCCGAGCGCATGTCCACGATCAACCGACCGTCCGCCTGCGCCCGCAGGTGCCGGCTGAGAGCAGGTCTCCACACCGCCGCCAGCCCGCCCAGGGGCAGCAGGTTCACCGCCATGGCCAGCCGATAGGGCGGCACCCGGTCCTCGAGGCGCAACGCACCCCACAGACCGGAGAAGATCAGGATGCTCGCGGCCGCCCGCTCGCTCGCCTCGCCGTCCAGGGCGCCCAAGGCCAGGTTGTCGTACAGCACCCCGGTGTAGAGTTCGGCGGCGCTCAGCGTGGGCGCGTTGCGGAGCGTGCGGTTCCGTATCACCGCGTCGGCCTGGCCGGGGGAGAGCCCCAGCACCTGGCGGGCCGTCTCCTGTGGCCCCTTGCAGAGCGCGATGAGCGCCCTCAGGACGCGTTTGCGCACCGGCCCGAGCCTCGGGAGGCCGAGCGCGTCCAGATCCAGCGAGGGCCCGTCTCCGCCGGGTGCCTTGCCCTCGGACGGCGGCAAAAGGATCAGCATGTTCCCCCGGTCACCTTCCCGCCTGTTCCCGCCTGTTCCCGACTGGCGCGTCCTCACGACCGGCGCGTCGAACGCATACGACGGCGGCCACCGTCTCCGGTGACCGCCGTCGTCGTGCTCTGCGATTATGTAGGGGTCGTTCGAGTCACCGTCAGTCGTCCACGACAGCGGTGGGGGTTTCGATCAACCGATCGGTCTCGTCATGGATGTCCGCCCCGTTGGAGCGAAGCGCCTCACTGAATTTGCGTCCGTGGTGGGCGCAGAACAGAAGGTCGCCGCCGCCCGTAAGGACTGCACGGACATACGCCTGGGCACCGCAACGGTCGCATCGGTCTGCGGCCGTCATCGGCTTGGATGGGGCAAGGGCTCCAGTCACGGCACCTTCCTCGTCTCGGGGTCGGTACTTAGGACAACATCTAACCCGACCTGGGCGTTCCCAACCTGCATACGCGTACGCCCAGAGCAGAATGCCCCAGTAAGTGACAGAAGTCACGCCAGGGCTTCTTTCCCCTGGCAGTGGTATCAGTTGTCATCCCAGCGGAACAACCTCATCGCCACCAGTGTCGCCACCAGAGCGATCCCGAGGAGGACCCCGATCTGTGGCAGGGCCGACGCGGGGCCCAGACCACGCCCCATGACGTTGAGCATCCCCTCGTTGAGGTAGCGGAGGGGGACGGCGTACGAGACCGTCTGGAGCCAGCTGGGGGCGTTGTCGAGCGGGAAGAACGAGCCGCCCAGAAAGACCATCGGGAAAACGATCATCTGGATCAGGGTCTGGGCGGAGTCCTGGGTCTTCGCCGAGGCCCCGACGACCATCCCGATCGCGAGGAAGGCCAGCACTCCGGCGAGCACCACCGGGATCGACATCCACCAGCTCCCCGCCAGCTTCAGCCCGAAGACGGGGAGCTGGGCGACGGACAGGAACACCGCCGTCTGGATCAGCGCCACGCCGAGGCTGACCGCCACCCGGGCGGCGAACACGTTGCGGATCGGTACCGGGGACAGCTGCAGCCGGCGCAGGATGCCCTTGGTCCGCCAGGTGACCAGCGTCTGGGCGGCACCGAACATGGCGGCCGACGACAGCGCCCAGCCGAGCATCCCGGGGGTGATGAACTGGATGGCCTTCAGTGAGGTGTCCTCGACCTGCCGGGTCACCAGGGTGTAGGCCGGGGGCTTGCCGGTCGCCGCCAGGTTGGTCTGCTCGACCAGCGCGTTGATGATCCCCTGGGCGGTGGCGGCCTTCACCCGGTCCGCCGCCGAGTAGTGGACGATCATCTGGGTGCCCTGCTGCTCGACGGCCGCGTCGTCGTCGCCCTTCCCGACCTTCTTCAGGGCGGCGGCACGGTCGGTGGCCTTGGTGATCGTCATCACCTTGTTCACTCCGGCCGGGTCGTGGGCCAGCGCCTGGTCGAGCATCGGCACCGAGCCGACCTCCAGCACCTTGACCTTCGAGGTGCTCACGCTCCCGAAGATGCCGCCGAAGACCACCAGGAACATCAGCGGGAAGAGAATCGAGAAGAACAGCGCTCGCTTGTCCCGGCGGAAGCTCAGGAACATGGCACGGGCGAGGCTCTGGAAACCGCTCACGCGCGGTACTCCCGTCCGGTCAGGGTGAGGAAGACGTCCTCCAGCGTGGCGCCGCGGATCTGCAGGCCCGCCAGGGCCTCCCGGCCGGCGAGCGCCGTGATGGCCGGCGCGGGGTCGTGGGTGGTGATCGTCAGTGACACGTCGTCGTCCGAGACCTGCTCCACCGCGGGCAGCGCGCGGGCGTCGGCCTCGCTGAGCACGCCGCTGGGCAGGCTGATCCGCACGGCCGCGTTCAGTTCGCGCACCAACGTGGCGGGCGGGCCCAGCCGGAGGATCCTGCCCGCGTCCATGATGGCCACGCGGTCGCACAGGAGCTCCGCCTCGTCCATGTAGTGCGTGGTCAGGATGACCGTGCGGCCTTCGGTGTTGATCTCCCGCAGCACGTCCCACAGGTTGCGGCGGGCCTGCGGGTCCAGCGCCGCGCTCGGTTCGTCCAGGAAGAGCAGCTCCGGCTCGTGCACCAGGGCGCAGGCGATCGACAGCCGCTGCGCCTGGCCGCCGGACAGGCGCTCCACCTGGACGTCGGCCTTGTCGGCCAGGCCCACGGTCTCCAGCATGGCGTCGGCCTTCCTGGCGGGCACTCCGTAGAGCGATCCGAAGGTCTGCAACTGTTCGCGGGCGGTGAGCCGCTCGAAGAACGAGGTGGATTGCAACTGGACGCCGATCCTGGGAAGGAGCCTGGAATTGCGCGGCCAGGGCGGCAGACCCAGCACCGATACCGTCCCTTCGTCGGCCTCGCGCAATCCCTCGATGATCTCCAAGGTGGTGGTCTTCCCCGCGCCGTTCGGGCCGAGGATGCCGAAGAACTCTCCTTCCTCGACCTGGAAGGACACGCCGTCGACGGCGTTCACTGTCCCGTATCGTTTTCGGAGGCGTTCGACCACGATCGTCT
Organism: Streptosporangiaceae bacterium; assembly: GCA_025964695.1. Classification (GTDB taxonomy): domain Bacteria; phylum Actinomycetota; class Actinomycetes; order Streptosporangiales; family Streptosporangiaceae; genus Actinomadura_E. Next base: position 74,755 of record JAOPYK010000231.1, read on the forward strand.
GTGACATGGCGGAAACACTAGAACGGAGCGGGGCATAGACACACCAACCGGTCGGTGGATCCTCGAAGTCCACCCCGAAGGCGCTCCCAGGCTCCGAAACGGCGAGCCTGCGGGTGAATTGTCTTCGGTCACGGGTACGCTGCCCAGCGGATGTTCTACCCCCGAGGAGCTCAACCCTTGACCGCCATGACCGCTGAAGTGGCCGCCGAAGACCCGCACGGCTATTCCGCCCGGCATCTGTCAGTGCTGGAAGGACTGGAGGCCGTACGGAAGCGGCCCGGCATGTACATCGGGTCCACCGACAGCCGGGGCCTGGTGCACTGCCTATGGGAGATCGTCGACAACTCCGTCGACGAGGCCCTCGGCGGGCACTGCTCCAAGATCAGCGTCGTCCTGCACGCCGACGGTTCCATCGAGGTCGGGGACGACGGCCGCGGCATCCCCGTCGACATCGAGCCCAAGACCGGGCTGCCCGGCGTCGAGCTGGTCATGACCCGGCTGCACGCGGGCGGCAAGTTCGGCGGGGTCTCCTACACCGCCTCCGGCGGCCTGCACGGCGTCGGCGCCTCCGTGGTGAACGCGCTGTCCGCGCGGCTCGACGTCGAGGTGGACCGCGGCGGCCATACTCACCTCGTGAGCTTCCGGCGCGGCATGCCCGGAGAGTTCGGCACCCCCGGTCCCGACGCCGAGTTCACCAAGAAGTCCGGAATGCGGCAGATCAAGAAGGTCGCCCGCCGGGTCACCGGCACCCGGGTGCGCTTCTGGCCGGACTACCAGATCTTCCTGCGCGACGCGACCATCGAGCAGGGCCTGGTCATGGACCGGATGCGGCAGACCGCGTTCCTGGTGCCGGGACTCACGATCTCGGTGCGCGACGAGCGCGGCGAGGAGGTCGTCGAGGAGACCTTCCGGTTCGACGGCGGCATCAGTGAGTTCTGCTCCTACCTGGCCAAGGACGCCGAGGTCAGCGAGGTGCTCCGGCTGGAGGGCCGCGGCCACTTCACCGAGACCGTCCCGGTGCTCGACGAGCAGGGCCATCTGACGCCCACGGACGTCGCACGGGATCTCGAGGTCGACGTGGCGCTGCGCTGGGGGACCGGCTACGACTCCACGCTCCGTTCGTTCGTCAACGTGATCGCCACCCCCAAGGGCGGCACTCATGTGTCCGGCTTCGAGAAGGCTCTGGTCAGGATCCTGAACGAGCAGTTGCGCAGTGCCCGGCTGCTGAAGGTCGGCGACGACGGGGTGCTCAAGGACGACATCCTCGAAGGTCTCACCGCCGTCGTGACCGTGCGCCTTCCCGAGCCGCAGTTCGAGGGTCAGACCAAGGAGATCCTCGGCACCTCCGCCGCCACCCGGATCGTCTCGCAGGTGGTGTCCCGCGAGCTCGGCGCCCTGTTCGAGTCGCCCAAGCGGGGCCAGAAGCAGCAGTTGCGCGCCGTGCTGGAGAAGGTCGTCTCGGCGGCCAAGACCCGGATCGCCGCCCGCACCCAGCGCGACAACCAGCGCCGCAAGAACGCCCTGGAGAACTCCGCGCTGCCGGCCAAGCTGGTCGACTGCCGCACGACCGACGACCGCAGCGAGCTGTTCATCGTCGAGGGAGACTCGGCACTGGGCACGGCGAAGCTGGCCCGCAACTCCGAGTTTCAGGCGCTGCTGCCGATCCGAGGCAAGATCCTCAACGTGCAGAAGGCGTCCGTCGCCGACATGCTCAAGAACACCGAGTGCGCCGCCATCATCCAGGTCCTCGGCGCCGGCTCGGGCCGGACCTTCGATCTGGACGCCGCCCGCTACGGGCGCATCATCCTGATGGCCGACGCCGACGTGGACGGCAGCCACATCCGCTGCCTGCTGCTGACCCTCCTGCACCGCTACATGCGCCCGATGCTCGACGCCGGGCGGGTGTTCGCCGCAGTCCCGCCGCTGCACCGGATTCAGCTGACGAATCCGAAAAAGGGCCAGGAGAAGTACGTCTACTGCTACAGCGACGGCGAGCTGCGCAAGAAGCTGGTCGAGTTCGAGCGCAAGGGCATCCGCTGGAAGGAGCCGGTCCAGCGCTACAAGGGCCTGGGCGAGATGGATGCCGACCAGCTGGCAGAGACCACCATGGACCCGAGGCACCGCATGCTCCGCCGCATCCGGATCGAGGACGCCGAAGACGCCGCCCAGATCTTCGACCTGCTCATGGGGTCCGAGGTCGCGCCGCGCCGCGAATTCCTCACCGCGGGCGCCAGCGAGCTGGACACCTCCCGCATCGACGCCTGAGCCCCTGCCCACGGCTCAGACGGCGTGCCCGCCGCCGTTGCGCCCTTCTCCACCCCCGGGTGGAGAATGCGAACTCCATCCCGGCGATGTCCCATCAGGCCCGGGCACGGGTTGCCGTCCACGGGTGAGGATCGTCAGTCCCCCCGACCGCAAGGGCCCGCGCCTGCGCTGGCTGGGGCATCACCGTTCGCATCGCGTGGGCCGCCGGCGGCTATCTGGTCGGCACCGTCCAGTCGGTCTCCCACACCAACGGAAACGGTGCCCGGAGCGCCATCTGGCTGCTCAATCTGGCCGCCTTCATCGCGCCAAGGCCGCGCTGCGAGACCGCGCCCAGGCTGTGGCGTACGCCTTCCGGCATGGCTTCGCGTCCCTTGGGTAACGGCGGCCGCCCACGGGCCCGGGAGCGGGCAAGAGCGCGAATGGAACGGGTCAAACGAGCGAGGCCACGGACCGGCGCCGTCATGATGTAGTCGCCCGGTCACCGTTCGGAGCGGGCCCCATGTCTTGGAGAGGACCCGGCGTGCAACGGACCAGAATGATGGCCGAGTATCTGCGGTCGTGCGCCCGGTGGCGGCTGGACCGGGCGGACGAACTGGACGGCGGCGGCAACGCGCGTTCGGCCCTCGGCCTGCTCGACGCGGCCGTGTACGCCGAAAACATGGCCGACAGCGAGCGGGTGGTCGTCCGGATGGTGGTCGCCGGGTGCTTCGCGCTGGGCCGGTTCAACCCGGGCGCGGAAGGCGAGTGGATCATCCGCTGCTGGCACTATGAGGACAGCGAGGGCGGCCCCCTCGACCTCTTCGGCGCCGTTGCCACGGCCGCGGAACACGGGCTGGTCCCGGCCCTGCGGATCCGCGCCTGACCTCGGTCCCGTGACCGTTCGTGACCGTTCCGGCCGTGACCGTCTGCCCGTGAACGTCCGTCATGTGGCCGTCAGAAGGGGTCGCTGCCGGGCTTCCACTTGATACCGCATCCCAGGCTGGGGATATGCGGTTCGGGGACGGGCTCGCCCGCCAGCACCCGGTCGATCGCCGCCCTCAGGGTCGTGCCGTCCGCGGGCAGATCGTTGTTCGGCCGGGCGGCGTCGAACTCGCCCCGGTAGGCGAGCCGCCGTTCCGCGTCGTAGAGGAAGAAATCCGGGGTGCAGGCCGCCCTGTACGCCTGCGCCACCTGCTGAGTCTCGTCGATCACGTACGGGAACGTGAACCCGGCGCGCTCGGCCTGCTCGGCCAGGCGGGCAGCGGCGTCATCGGGATAGTTCACGATGTCGTTGCTGCTGATCGCGACGGTGGCGAGCCCCCGCTCCTGGTACGACGTGATCACCGAGCCGAGGCCGGCCTCGATGCGCCGTACATAGGGGCAGTGGTTCGACAGGAAGATCACCAGCAGGGCCGGCGCGCCGTCGAAATCGCTCAGCGACACCTTGCGGCCGTCGATGGACGGCAGTGAGAACTCGGGTGCACGGGTCCCCAGGGGGACCATGAACGAGTTGATCGCCATAGGGGTCATTCTGCCCGGCGTCCATCCGGTGCCCGCGAGCGCATCCGGTGCATGAACCCCTATTCCGGGGGCAAGGGGATGGATGACATTTATCTCCCATATCTACCCATGGGGAGGAACCGCGGTGAAGTACCTCGTACGGGAGCGGATCTTCGGGATCGGCGACGACTTCTGGATCGAGGACGAGACCGGGCAACGGGTCTTCTTCGTGGACGGCAAGGTGCTCCGCCTGCACCAGACCTTCGAGCTCAAGACCGGGGACGGCCAGGTCGCCGCAAAGATCCACAAAAAGGCGATCAGTCTGCGCGACACGATGGTGGTCGAACGTGATGGCGACCGGCTGGCCACGGTGCGCAAGAAGCTCATCAGCCCGTTCCGGGACCGGTTCACCGTCGAACTGGCCGATGGCCAGGAATGGTCCATCAAGGGAAACATCCTCGACAAGGAGTACGAGATAGAGGACGAGCGAGGATCGCTCGCCGAGATCTCCCGCAAGTGGTTCCGGATCCGGGACACCTACGCCGTCGAGGTCGCCCCCGACGCCGTCGATGTCGCTCTCGTGCTCGCCGTGGCCGTCTGCGTGGACGCGCTGGCCCACCACGACGAAGACGGCAAGGGGGACGACTGACCACCGCTCACCGCCCGGTCTTGTCCGGGCAGACGTCGCACAGGGTTCCGTGGGCCACGGTGTACGTGCCGGCGGCGGCCCTGGTGGTGATCGTCACGGCCGATGTCCTGCTGCACGGCCCGCTCACCCATCTCGACCACGTCGTGCACCGCTTCGACGTCGCCCATGTGCAGGGCCTCCGGGCGCTGGAGGCCGAGACGCTTGCGGCGATCGGCCAGCGCTGGGTGCTGTTGTGCCTGATCGTCCCGCTGGCCGTCGTCGCGCGCCGCCGCACCCGGTCCTGGCGGTATCCGGTGCTGAGCGCCCTCATCGTGGCCGTGCTGTCGCTGCTGCAGACACTGCTCAAGTCGCTGATCCCGCGGACCTACCCGGTCGGCGGCAAGGATCTGCTGTTCGATCATGGTGACGCCTATCCCTCCGGGCACACGCTCAACGCGCTCGTGCTGGTCTGGGTGGCTCTGGAAGTGCTCGTCGTGGCCTTCCCGGCCATGGCCGTACGGCTGCCGCCTTCGCGCCGCCATGTGATCGCCCTGGCCGCCGGAGTGGTCACGGGCATCGGCCTGACCCTCGCCGACTACCACTGGTTCACCGACGTCCTGGCCAGCTGGGGGATCGGCCCCATCCTCCTGGCCCTGCTCATCGCCGCCCGCCCCTTCGACCGCGAGCCCCCTGACACGGCGCTCCTCTGACCGCGCCGCCCTTCAACCATCCATCGCTGTCGGACATGGATCCGATGAGCTGACCAGAGTGCTTCCGGTTCATCGCGACCGTGGGCAGGTCAGTGCCGAGTCCACCCGAGCCGCGGTCGCACGGGCGATGAACTCACGGGAACCGGCGAACTCCTCCGGGTTCATGCTCAGCCGCACGTCGCCACAGCCCGTGTCCAGGTCACTGGTCGTTGCCGGGCTGGTCGTCGGCGACGGCGGTCAGCCCGGTGAAGGTGCCGAGGGGGCCGCCGACGGCCGCGACCGGGTTGGCGAGGTGTTCACCGGAGCCGTCGCGCCGGCCCAGCACGGTGGGCAACGCCACGGGCTTGCCGGTGCTGGAGGCGGCCCGCACCGGTGCCGGACCCGCCCAGCCGAGCAGGAGTACGTCCTCGCCCTTGAGGAAGCGGTGGGCCCGCACCCCCCCGGTGGCCCGGCCCTTCGGCGGGAACTCCGTATAGGACGCGATCTTGGCGGTGCCGATCTGGGTGCCGGGCAAGGTGTCGGACGAACCGGAGATGGTCACGACCAGCGAATCACGCGAGGAGTCCAGCGCGCCGAACCACGTGACCTTCGCGCCGGCCGCCAGCCGGATCCCGGCCATGCCGCCCGCCGCGCGGCCCTGCGGCCGCACGTTGTCGGCACCGAAGCGGAGCAGCTGAGCGTCGTCGGAGATGAACACCAGGTCGTGGGCCTCGGACTCGAGTTGCACCGCGCCGACGACCTTGTCGCCGTCCTTCAGGGTGATGATCTCGAACTCGTCCCGGTTGGCGGGGTAGTCCGGGGTGACCCGCTTGACCACGCCCTGCTCGGTGCCGACCGCCAGGCCGGCGCCGAAACCAGGGCCCTCACCGTCCAGCGTGCCGAGCCCGACGACGGTCTCGCCGGGCTCCAGCGTCACGTACTCGCTCACCGGCGCTCCACCCGCCAGGGACGGGGCGGAGGCCGAGGGCGGCATCGCGGGCAGATCGATCACCTCGACGCGGATCATGCGGCCGGCCGAAGTGACCGCGCCGACCCCACCGCGGGTGGTGACGGTGACCACCGAGACGAGTACGTCATGGGACGCGCGGTCGCCGTCGTCGGGCAGCGGGCTGGCGTCGGTGGTGCGAGCCAGCAGCCCGGTCGAGGACAGCAGCACCCGGCAGGGGTCGTCGGCCACCTCGAGGGGCACGGCGGCGGTCTTGGTCTGGCCGGACGACTCCAGCAGCACGGTCCGGCGCGGGTTGCCGTACTCCTTGGCGACCTCGGCCAGTTCGGCAGAGGCGACCTTGCGGAGCTTGGTCTCGGATTCCAGGATCGCGGTCAGCTCGGCGATCTCGCGGGTGAGCTGTTCCTTCTCCTTGTCCAGCTCCAGCCGGTCGTAGCGGGTGAGCCGGCGCAGCGGCGTGTCGAGGATGTACTGGGCCTGGATCTCCGACAGCTCGAAGATCTGGATCAGCCGCTGCTTGGCCTGCGCCGAGTCATCGCTCTCGCGGATGACCTGGATGACCTCGTCGATGTTGAGCAGGGCGATCAGCAGGCCGTCGATCAGGTGCAGCCGGTCCTCACGCTTGCGCCGGCGGAAGGCACTGCGCCGCCGCACGACCTCGATGCGGTGGTCGACATAGACCTTGAGCAGCTCGCGTAGGCCCATGGTGCGGGGCTGGCCGTCGACGAGCGCCACGTTGTTGATGCCGAACGTCTCCTCCATCGGCGTCAGCCGGTAGAGCTCTTCCAGCACGGCCTCGGGGTGGAAACCGTTCTTGATCTCGATGACCAGCTGCAGCCCGGTGGTGCGGTCGGTCAGGTCCTTGAGGTCGGCGATCCCGTTGATCTTCTTCGCCTGGACCATGTCCTTGATCTTGGAGACCACGCGTTCGGGACCGACCGAGTAGGGCAGTTCGGTGACGACGATGCCCTTGCGGCGGGGTGTGACGTTCTCGATGTGGGTGGTGGCACGGGTGCGGAACGTGCCGCGCCCGGTCTCGTACGCGTCCCGGATGCCCTCCAGCCCGACGATCTTGCCGCCGGTGGGCAGGTCGGGGCCGGGCACGAACCGCATGAGGTCGTCGAGGGTGGCATTGGGGTGGGTGATGAGGTGGCGGGCCGCGGCGATCACTTCGCCGAGGTTGTGCGGCGCCATGTTGGTCGCCATGCCCACCGCGATGCCCGAAGCGCCGTTGACCAGCAGGTTCGGGAAGGCCGCCGGCAGGACCTCGGGCTCGGACTCCTGGCCGTCGTAGTTGGGCCGGAAGTCGACGGTGTCCTCGTCGATCGAGGTCACCATCAGCATGGCCTCGCGGGACAGCCGTGACTCGGTGTACCGCATGGCGGCGGGAAGGTCGTCGCCGCCCATCGACCCGAAGTTGCCGTGCCCGTCGACCAGCGGGATCCGCATCGACCATGGCTGGGCCTGCCGCACCATCGCGTCGTAGATCGAGGCGTCGCCGTGCGGGTGCAGCTTGCCCATGACCTCGCCGACGACGCGGGCGCACTTGACGTGTCCGCGGTCGGGGCGCAGGCCCATCTCGTTCATCGAGTACAGGATCCGGCGTTGCACGGGCTTGAGCCCGTCGCGCGCGTCGGGGAGCGCCCGCTGGTAGATGACCGAGTAGGCGTATTCGAGGAAACTGCCCCGCATCTCTTCGGAGACGTCGACGTCGACGATGTTCTCTTCGAAGTCCGGCGGGGGAGGGGCTTGAGATCCACGGCGTGCCATGTGCCTATTCTGACCGGTCCTGCGGACAGATTCGTACGGCACGCGCCGGGTCGTACGATCACGGATGCGGTCACCCACCCTGAGGAGAGCCATGAGCACGCTCGCCGACTTCCAGAACGAGATCTACCTCAACGGGCTCGCAGACCAGCGGCCCTCGTTGCCCACCGACCTCACCAGGCTGGAGGGGCTCGCCGAACGCACCCTGTCCGCCGAGGCGTACGGCTACGTCGCCGGCTCGGCGGGAGCCGAGGCGACGGCGCGCGCCAACAGGGCCGCGTTCGAACGTTGGCGGATCGTGCCCAGGATGTTGCGGGACGTGTCCATACGGGATCTGTCGGTGGAGCTCTTCGGGACCACACTGCCCGCGCCCGTGCTGCTCGCCCCGATCGGGGTCCAGTCCATCCTGCATCCCGACGGTGAGCTGGCCGTGGCCCGCGCGGCGGCCTCCGTCGGCCTGCCGATGGTGCTGAGCACCGCCGCCTCGTACACGATCGAGCAGGTCGCCGGGGCCGGTGGCGTGGGGCCGCGCTGGTACCAGCTGTACTGGCCCAGGGATCACGACCTGGCCGTCAGCTTCCTCGAGCGGGCCAGGGCCGCCGGCTACACGACGCTGGTGGTCACCCTGGACACCGTCACCCTTGCCTGGCGCCCCCGCGACCTCGACGCCGCCTACCTGCCGTTCCTGCGGGGCATCGGCACGGCCAACTACTTCTCCGATCCGGTGTTCCAGAAGGCGATCGGCGGACCCGTCACGGCGGAGAACCGGACCGCGGCGATCATGCACTGGGTGGCCAATTTCAGCAACCCGAGCCTGACCTGGGACGACCTGACCTTCCTGCGCGAGCACTGGGACGGGCCGATCCTCGTCAAGGGGGTCCAGCACCCCGACGACGCCCGCCGGGCGGTGGACATGGGCATGGACGGGGTCGTCGTCTCCAACCACGGCGGCCGTCAGGTGGACGGGGCCGTCGGCTCACTGGACGCCCTCCCCGGCGTCGTCGCGGCCGTCGGCGATCGGACCACGGTGCTGTTCGACAGTGGTATCCGTACCGGCGCCGACGTGGTCAAGGCCCTCGCGCTGGGCGCCCGCGCCGTACTCCTGGCGCGTCCCTACGCGTACGGGCTCGGACTGGCGGGCGAGGCGGGCGTACGGCACGTATTGCGCTGCCTGCTGGCCGAGACGGAGCTCACCATGACCCTCGCGGGCTTCACCCGGCCGGGCGAGCTGACGCCGGAGGCGCTCCAGCGGCTGTGACCCACCCGTGACATCTGTCATGGGTGACCCCTGCGAACCTCACCGGAGGGTCCTGACGGGCGGCACTGCCGGATCTCCCGCGCAGCCGGAAGTCTTGATGCCATGAACAGGGTTATCGAGGTACGTGATCTGTACGTCACCTTCGGCCGGCCCAGCGGCACCGTCGAGGCCGTCCGAGGGGTTTCGTTCACCGTCGCCCGGGGTCGGGTCCATGCTCTGCTCGGCCGGTTCGGCGCGGGCAAGACCACCGTGCTGGAGGTCGTCTCCGGCCATCGCCGCCCCACCGCCGGCGCCGTACGGGTGCGGGGCGTGGACCCCTACGCCCAGCCAGAGGCGGTACGGACCGGCACCGTATGGCGTGAGGGCGGCCTGTTCCCCGGGCTCACCGTGGCCGAGGTCGTCGACACCTGGCGGCGCTGGACCCTCGACCCGATCACCCGGCATGAGGCTCTGTGGCAGGTGGGACTCGGTGCCCGGTCCACGGCCCGCTTCGAGGAGCTGTCCGCCGGGGAGCGGCGCCGGCTCGACCTCGCACTCGCCCTCGTGGGCCGCTCCGACGTGCTGTTCCTGGACGAGCCGATGACCGGGCTGGACGCGGAGGCCCGCCGCCAGGTGTGGGTGACTCTGCGATCGCTCGCCGGGCGCGGTGTGGCCATCCTGATGACCACCGGCGATCCGGATGACGCCCGTCTCGCCGACCAGTTCGCGATCATGAGCTCGGGGCGGATGCTCGATCCCGGAGCCCAGCCGAGGCTCCGCGCGGCGTGACGGACCGCATACGCTGGGGGTCTCCCGTCCCCTCACCGTAGATTAGGTCCCCAGTTTGGAGCCGACCGTTCTCCGCGTCCCGCGCGGCCCCCGGGTGCCCAGCTTGCGGGTCCTGGCGACGTACGTCGTGCTGCTGACGACTTTCACGCTCGGGTCGCTGCTCGGCAGCCAGCTCTACGGGCAGATCCATGCCTCTGGCCGCGATCTCGGGCATATCGCGGTGGGTGCGGTCGCCACGGCCGTGGTGCTCGCCGTCTATCCGCGGCTGCTCTGGGTCGCGCTCATGCGCCGGGTCGGTAAGCGGCACCGAGCGGCCCTGATCGCCCTGGTCCTGGTCTGCTTCGGGCTCGTGATGATCCTGGGCCAGCAGTGGGCCATGGCGCTGACCGCCCCCGCCGGGCTGTTCGCCGTGCTCTTCACCGCTCGTACCGGCTCGGTGGCCGCGGCGGCCATGGCGCTCGCCGCGGTGACCTTCGGGCTGATCAAGGACTGGCCGTTGATTCCCACGCTCTTCGTGGGCGGATACATCCTGGCGACCACGTTCTCGGGAGCGGTGACGGTCTGGTTCTGCCATGTCGTGGAGGAGCTCCGGCAGGCGCGGGCGGAGCTGGCCGGGGCCGCGGTGGGCGAGGAGCGGCTGCGGTTCGCCCGGGACCTGCACGACGTGCTCGGGCACAGCCTGCAGGCCGTGGCGCTGCGAGCAGAGCTCGCGGAGCGCATGATCGACCGTGATCCGGGCCGGGTGGCCAAGGAGCTCGTCGAGATCCAGGGAATCGCGCGGGGAGCCGTCAAGGACGTCCGCGAGATCGTACGCGGATACCGGGCCACGTCCCTGCGGACCGAGCTGGCCGGGATGACGGCCGTCCTGCACGCGGCGGGCATCCGCTGCGAGACCCCGGTGATCCCGCCGGACCTGCCCGTCCACGTGCACGAGGCCTTCGGATGGGTGGCCCGCGAGTCGGTCACCAACGTGCTCCGGCACAGCACCGCCACCTGGTGCCTGCTCACCGTCTGGTCCGACGACGGGCGCGTGCATCTGGAGATCGCCAACGACGGGGCCGGCCGCCTGCACGGGGGAGCGCCGGGAAGCGGGCTGGCCGGGCTGACCGAACGCATCGAGAAGGTCGGCGGACGGTTCACGGCCGCCTCGGTGGGCGACGGGACCTTCCGGGTGGCCGCCGAAGTCCCACTGGAGGTGTCCGCATGATCCGAGTGCTGCTGGCCGACGACCACCTCCTCATCAGGGAGGCGCTGGTGCTGCTGCTCGATACCGAGGACGACATCGAGGTGGTCGCCGACGTGGGACGCGGAGACCACGCGGTCGAGAAGGCCCTCGCCCTCAAGCCCGACGTGACCGTGCTCGACATCGACATGCCGGGAATGGACGGCCTGGCGGTGGCACAGCACCTCTCCAAGGAGCTTCCCGGCACCCGGTTGGTGATCGTCACCGGTCATGGCCGGCCCGGCAACCTGCGTCAGGCCATGGCGGCCGGCGTCCGCGGGTTCCTCGGCAAGGACACCCCGGGTGCCCGGCTCGCCCAGGTGATCCGGCAGGTGTACGAGGGCGCCCGTTACATCGACCCGCAACTGGCCGCCGATGCCCTGGCCGCCGACGAGTGCCCGCTCACCCCCCGGGAACTGGAGACGCTCAGAGCGGCGGCCGACGGCTCACCGGTCTCCAGGATCGCCCGAGGTCTCGGACTGTCCGAGGGGACCGTCCGTAACTACCTCTCGGCGGCCGTGACCAAGCTCGGCGTCGACAACCGGCACGCCGCCGTCAAGGCCGCCCGCGACCTCGGCTGGCTCTGACCCCCCGCGGCGTCAGTCCTGCTCGAGGATGACCGCTGGGGTGTCGTCCTGCGGGTTGAGGACCATACGGGCGGCGGAGCGGTTGAGACAGGTGGTCCGGCCCATCTGCCGCGTGCATGGCGCGGCGGCCGCGACCCGCTTGAAGTTGGCGATGTACGCGGGTTCCAGCCGGCCGCCGGCGAACAGCTGCAGGGTCGTCTCGTCGAAGGTACGCAGAGCGGTCTTGGTGAAGTTGTGGCTGCCCGTCCACACCACCCTGGCGTCGGCCTTGTTGTTGTACTTGCCCTCGACGATCAGATACTTCGAGTGCACGTAGTCGTGCTTCAGGTCGGGGAAGATGTGCACCTTGACGCCGCCGTGCTTGGCGCCGGAGGGGTTGGTCATGATGCCCAGCACCGTGGCGTCGTAGGCATCACGGGTCATGGCCACCTCGACGTCACAGCCGGCGTTGTCCAGCGACCACAGTTTGCGCGCGATGTTCGGGCGGCTCCACCAGGCGACCGCGGCGCGGACGATCGTGTGGTGGCTGCCGGGTGTGCCGAGCGTGCGATTGCCGGTGCAGGAGACCTTGCTGAGGAAGTTCGCGACCACGTCCGTTCGCGAGTCGATGTTACCCGCGGGGTCGTTGCCACTCTCGGGGAAGAAGTAGGCCCGGCCCAGCGAGCCGGCCTTCGGCTTGCGGTAGGAGTAGTAGTCGTTGCGCGGCACCTTGCGCTTGTGCGCCAGGTCGCTGTGGAAGCCCGCGTAGGCGTTGTACGTCGTGACATCGCCGTTCATCGTGACGGCGTTGTTCCACGCGTACGGACCGCTGCCCAGGGTGAGATTCCCGGAGGTCACGTACGTGACGTTCGAGATCCCGCCGGTACGCGAGAACACCGCGAACTTCGTGTGGTTGATGGCCCTCTTGCTGCGGTCCCCGATGCAGGCGTGAGTCGTCAGGGTCTGGTTGGTCCCCGACCCATGGATCTCATAGGGGCAGGTCACCAGCCACGAGGTCTTGCTGGTGTTGGTGCCGAGCCCCTTCTTGAGAATGTTGTACGCCTGGTTGGCCCTGGACGGCTTGCCGTTGCCCGCGGGGAAAATGACCGAGGTGCCATCAGTGACCACTTGGACGTGGACCTTGCGCTTCGGGTCCTTCGCCGCGTCCACCAGCAGGTTGGCCTCTTGTGCCAGGGTGATGTCGTACATCGACAATTTGATCGTCGAACCCGCTGCGGCGTTGCGGACCAGCCGGTCGAACTCGTTGCTGACGGCGTACTTGCGCGCCGGATCACTACTCGTGGGGTCGTTGAACACCACGCTCATGGAAACCGCGGCTGCCCGCCCTACCTGATTTCCAACCGAGGCCTGACCACTGGAGGGGAGACTGAAGACCGCCCCCACCATCACGACGGCGAGGGGTGCCCTCCGCAGTGAACTTCGCAACGTCGGCTCTTCTCTTCTCAAGGTATGGCGGGTGCGAGAGAGCATAGGGGAACGGGTTAACACCAGGGGGGACCCCGGTGAATTTGGTGGCATTTGCGTCGAGGCGCTCCGCTGTACAGCGGGCTCGGCCCTGCCGACCAGGTCGCCGCCGAGCTGGGGACGGACACGACCGGCGCTGCGTCAGGGCCCGCTGAAGGGGCAGTGCCGCCGCAGCTCCTGATCATCGTGGCGGCGGAAAGATATCCACAGGAGGGCGCTCTGGCGCCGGGTGTCCGCGGAGGCTGGTACCAAGGACACCATGAGTTCCGAGCCGTATGACGACGAGGCCCTGCGTGCGGAAGCCGAGCGGTGCCTGCGGGCGCTGGCGGGGGAGCACGCCAGGCTGCGTGAGGATCAGTGGACCGCCATCCGTGCGCTGGTCGTCGAGCGGCGGCGGGCTCTGGTGGTGCAGCGCACCGGCTGGGGCAAGTCGGCCGTCTACTTCGTCGCGACCCGGCTGCTGCGGGCGCGCGGTGCCGGTCCCACCGTGATCGTGTCCCCGCTGCTGGCGTTGATGCGCAACCAGATCGAGGCCGCCGACCGGGCCGGCATTCATGCCCGCACCATCAACTCCGCCAACACCGAGGACTGGC
>JAOPYK010000244.1 GCA_025964695.1 Streptosporangiaceae bacterium
CCTCGGAGCCTGCCTCCGGGTCGGCGAGGCAGTTCTCCATCCGCTTGAAGTACGGCAGGCAGTGGGCGTAGTCCCAGCTCCTCATCCCCGGATCGGCGGCCCAGCGCTCATAGTCCAGCGGATTCCCACGCTGGAAGATCATCCCGTTGATGCTGCTCGACCCGCCGAGCACCTTGCCCCGGGCGTGGTAGATCCGCCGGTCGTTCATATGCGGCTCGGGTTCCGACTCGTACTTCCAGTCGTAGAACCTGCTGCCGATCGGGAACGTCAGCGCCGCGGGCATGTGGATGAACACGTCCCACGGATAGTCCGGCCGCCCGGCCTCGAGGACCAGCACCCGGCGGGAGGGATCGGCGCTGAGCCGGTTGGCCAGCGCGCTGCCCGCCGACCCTCCGCCGACGATGACGAAGTCGTACTGCGGCCGGGTGGAGCTGGGGGTCATGCGCACCTGCCGTGGAAAGTACCGTGGGACGATTACCGCAAAAGCTACCAGCGGGCATCACAGTGCGAAACACGGTGCGCTATTAGAAACAACTGGACTGCCAAGGCCGCCCTCGGTGAGCCGCCGAAGGGTTGACACAGCAGGCCCGTTGTTGCTCAATACGACCTATAGTTCGCATGGCGCAACATCGAGCCGTAGGTGGGTACGTGGCAGCCGAAACCCTCTCCCAGGAGCTCCTCCCTACTCTCCCCGGGCGCTCCTACTACCATCCGGACGTGTTCGCGGCGGAGCAGGAGCACATCTTCGAGGCGATGTGGTTCTGCGCCGTGCGCGCCTCCGAGCTCGACCGGCCCGGACGCTTCCGCACCGTGCAGATCGGCAGGGAAAGCGTCATCGTCTCCCGTAACAAGGCCGGGGCCCCGCGCGCGTTCCTCAACGTCTGCCGGCACCGCGGCGCACGACTGTGCACCCAGGAGTCGGGAGAGGTGCGCAACACCTTCAAGTGCGCCTACCACGCGTGGTCCTACGACCTCGACGGGGCACTCGTGGCCGCGCCGCACTTCGCCCGGATGCTCGACGTCGATCGCGGACCGCTCGGGCTGGTGAGCGTCGGTGTGCGTGAGTGGCTGGGGTACCTGTGGGTGTGCCTCGCCGACCCGGCCCCCTCATTCGACGACACCGTGATCGCCGATGCCGTCGAACGGCTCGGCGACCTGTCCCTGCTGGACGGCTACCGCGTCGCCGATCTCAGCGTCGGCAAGCGCATCAGCTACGACGTCGAGGCCAACTGGAAGCTGATCATCGAGAACTTCCTGGAGTGCTACCACTGCGCGACGATCCACCCGGAGCTGGTGCGGGTGCTCCCGGAGTTCTCCCGCGGGCTCGCCGCGCAGAGCTACGTCGGCCGCGGCGCGGAGTTCGGCAAGAACATCGAGGGTTTCACGGTCGACGGCGGCACCGGCTTCGACCGGCTTCCCGGCGTCACCGACGAGCAGGACCGCCGGTACTTCGCGATGACTCTCAAACCACAGGTCTTCGTGAACCTGGTGCCCGACCACGTCATCTTCCACCGGATGTTCCCGGTCTCCGCCACCCGCACGATCGTCGAGTGCGACTGGCTCTACTCCCCCGAGGTGATCCGTTCGGACGCGGACCTGTCCGACTCGGTGGAGCTGTTCGACCGGGTCAACCTCCAGGACTTCGAGGCCTGCGAACTGTGCCAGCCCGGCATGCGGTCGCGCGCCTATGCCGCCGGCGGAGTACTGGTGCCCGCCGAGCACCATATGGCCGCCTTCCACTCGTGGTACCTCGACAAGACCGGCTCACCGTCATGAACGTGGGGCGTCGGCCGAAAAGCGCGGGCCATCGAAGTGATCCGTGGTCGTGAACTCTTCTACGGGTGCTCGCCTGAGCCGGGTGGGCCGTGCGACGGGGTGGCCGAGGGCGAGGACCGCGGCGACGGCGAACTCGTCCGCCACGTTCAGATTTTCGGAGCAGGATGGGATCAGCCGTGAGCGACTACGTGCCCAACGCCATCGACGGGGTAGCGGTCTATGACACCTTCCCCGGCACGGTGGTCCCCCAGCTGACCGCCAGCGCGGCGATCACCGGCGGTCAGGTGCTGGTGATCAGCGGGGCGGGGACCGTCGCCCCGTCCGGCGGGGCGTCCGGCCTGATCGCCGGCGTAGCGGCCAGCGACGTGAGCAGCGGCCAGAAGGTTTTGGTATGGCCGATCGGGCCGGGCATCGTCCACACGTCGATCACGCCCGCCGGTGTCGCCGCCGGTGCCTCGATCGCGTCCGCCGCCGCCGGAGGGGTCGACTCGGGAACGCTGGGGACGTTGGCAGCGGCCGGGACCCTGCTCGGCACCACGCTTACCACAGCCTCGGCCGGCCAGCCGTGCCGATGGATCGGCCGATGACCACCTACCGGGTGACCGCCCCCATGATCAGCTTTGCCGTTCTGGCGGCTGCGGCAGGAGGCGCTACGGCTCGCCACCTGGTACCGCAGCGCCTCCGGCGGCGGACGGGGCCGGCGGGTCCTTGCCATTCGGGCGGCGGCACCCTGCGCGCCCTCTGACGCCGGCCGCAACGCGGCGACGGGCCGGAACGAGCTAACCCTTGCGCTGGGCCCGGTACGCGCTCGCGGGGATCCCGTGGGCGGCGTGGAACTGGCGGGAGAAGTAGAAAGGGTCCCGGTAGCCGAGCATCCGCGCGATCGTCGCGATCGGGAGGTCGGTCGTGTCGAGCAGTTCGCGTGCCCGCGACATGCGCAGCCGGGTCTGGTACTTCAGAACGCCGGCGCCGGTGGCCTTGCGGAAAAGGGCCGCGAAATGGGAGGGGCTGAGCCGGGCCAGCGCGGCGAGTTCCGCCACGCTGACCCGGGTGCCGACATGGTCGTGAAGGTACTGGCGGGCCTGCCGGACGGGATCGTGCCCGGTGGAGGTCGCGTGGGTCTGATCCGCGGCCAGGAGTGCGAGCAGATGCCAGGCGGCCCCGGCCGCCGCCTGCAGGCTGGCGGCCGAGTCGTCGCGCTCCATGCGCCGCAGTGACTCATCGATCAGCGCGACCGCCCGGTAGACATCGCCCACCCCGACCACCGGGCGTTCGGCGTCGACCTGTGCGGCGGCGATGAGTTCCCGCACATCGGTCCCCGCGAGGTGAAGCCACCAGATCGTCCAGGGGTCACCGGTGGCGGCGCCATAGGTGTGCGGCACATCCGGGGGGACGATGAGGGCCTGCCCGGGGCGCACGGTGCGCCGTCCCGAGGGCAGGTCGCACCATCCCCCGCCGTCCGCGCAGACGATCACTATGGCCTGCCGGCTGCCCGCAGGGCGGCTGCGCCGGTGGCCGACGGCGGCCGGGAAGTATCCGCAGTCGGTGACCAGCAGCCGCGCGGTGAGGGCGCGGCCGAGCGCCTGGTGGATCAGCGGCCGCGGGAGCACGCTGATGCGCTCCCCGGCGAAGCCCTGTGCCCGGGTCATTCGCCCATCGTGGCGCCGGATCATCGTTTTCTCCAGGTGAATCGCTCTTTCCCGCATTCCCGCAGTGGTGCGGGCGCTCCTACGCTCGGCCCATGACGAGGGAGCAGAGCGACGGCCCGCGACTGACACTGCCGCCGATACCCGGGGATCAGCGGCATCATGAGGTCGCGGCGTGGCGGGAGAGCGTGCTCATCGACACCTACGCGCCGGCCGATCCGGATCCCTATCCCGCGTTCCTGGAGAACCGGGTGTATCAGGGCTCGTCGGGGCGGGTGTATCCGCTGCCCTTCTACGAGCGCGTCGCCGCGCGCAGCGAGCCGATGCGATGGGACGCGGTGCATCTGGAGAACCGGTGGCTGCGCGTCATGGTGCTGCCGGCCCTCGGCGGCCGTATCCATGTCGGCTTCGACAAGGTGGCCGGATACGACTTCTTCTACCGGAGCAACGTGATCAAGCCGGCGCTGGTCGGCCTGGCCGGTCCGTGGGCGTCGGGCGGGGTGGAGTTCAACTGGCCGCAGCATCACCGGCCGGGCACGTTCCTGCCGGTCGACGTGGAGATCGAACGTGAACCGGACGGGGCGATCACCGTGTGGTGTTCCGACCACGACCCCTTCACCCGGATGAAGGGCATGCACGGCGTACGGCTTGGTCCGGACCGGGCGGTGCTGGAACTGCGGGTACGGCTGTACAACCGTACCGAGGACGTACAGACCTTCTTGTGGTGGGCCAATGCCGCGGTCCGGGTGCACGACGACTACCAGTCGTTCTTCCCGCCCGACGTCCGGTTCGTGGCCGACCACGCCCGGCGGGCGACGACGGCCTACCCACGGGCGTCGAGCCGGTACTACGGGGTCGACTACCCGGCCCGGGTCAGCGCCGGCCGACCGGACGCCGACCGGCTGGACTGGCACCGCAACATCCCGGTGCCGACCTCCTTCATGTGCCTGGGCAGCACCGAGGACTTCTTCGGCGGGTACGACCACCGGGCCGAGGCGGGCTTCGTGCACTGGGCCGACCATCGCGTGGCACCGGGAAAGAAGCAGTGGACCTGGGGCAACGCACCGTTCGGCCAGGCCTGGGAGCGCAACCTCACCGACGGCGACGGGCCGTACATCGAGCTGATGGCCGGTGTCTACACCGACAACCAGCCGGACTTCTCCTACCTGGCCCCCGGCGAGACCAAGGCGTTCAGCCAGTACTGGTATCCGATCCAGCGGATCGGGCCGCCGCAGCGGGCCACCCTGGACGCCGCGATCAGCCTGGCCACCGAGACCGGCGCCGGGGGCACCCTGGTCCGGGTCGGCGCCGCGGTGACCGCGCCTCGGCCCGGCTGCCTGGTGGTTCTGCGCGATGCCGATCAGCGGGTCGTGTGGAGCATGGAGGCGGACCTGGCGCCCGGATCGCCCCTGGTCGAGAAGGTGCGGCTCGACGGCCGGTATGCCGGCCCGGAGCTGGAACTCGCCGTCGAGCAGGTCGGCATCACGCTGGCGCGCTGGCGGCCCGGCATCGAACCGGCCGGTCCGGGCGAGCGGCCCGAGCCGCCCGAGCCCGCTTCCGAGCCGCCCGCACCGGAGCAGCTCGCGTCCGCCGACGAGCTCTATCTGACCGGGCTGCACCTCGAGCAGTACCGTCACGCGACCCGCTCCCCCGAGCCGTACTGGCAGGAGGCGCTGCGCCGTGACCCGGGTGACGCCCGCTGCAACCTCGCGCTCGCCGCTCGCCGCTACCGGGCCGCGGACCACGCCGAGGCCGAGCGCCTGTTGCGGCGCGCCGTCGCCCGCCTGACCCGCCGCAACCCCAACCCGTACGACGGCGAGGCGCACTACCGGCTGGGGCTGACCCTGACCAGGATGAACCGGCTGGACGAGGCGTCCGACGCCCTGGCCAAGGCGACCTGGAACGCGGCCTGGCGGGCCCCCGCCCACCACGCGCTGGCCCGGCTGCACTGCCGGGCGGGCCGGTGGACGGCCGCCCTGGGCGATCTGGAGCGTGCACTGGCCGCGGACACCGGTCTCCTGCAGGCCCGTGACCTGAGAGTCCTGGTGCTGCGCCGGCTCGGCCGGACCGCGGAGGCCGACGCGCAGGCGCGGGCCGGCCGCGCGCTCGACCCGCTCGACTGGTGGGCGCGCGACCTGGCCGGCGAGCCACTGGACTGTGACACCGCGACCTGCCTGGACGTCGCGCTCGACTACGCCGGCGCGGGCTTCACGGCCGAGGCGCTGCGCGTGCTGGATCGCGCCGAGCAGCGCCTCTCCGAGGAGGGCGGCTACGCGAGGAGCTCCGAGGACGATGGCCAGGCTCCGGGCGACGGCGTACCGGACTGGGGGCGGCCACGCTCCGGGCTCGGGCCCCTGATCGGCTATCACCGCGCCGCCCTGCTGGCCGCCCTTGGTGACCACGATGGCGCGCAGCGCGCCCTGCGGGCGGCTCGCGCGGGCGACAGCGCCTACTGTTTCCCGCACCGGCTGGACGACCACGCGGTGCTGTCCCGCGCGCTGGACCACGATCCCGGGGACGCACGGGCGGCCTCGCTGCTCGGCCACTGGCTCTACCATCATCGCCGCCACCCCGACGCCATCGCCGCCTGGAGCCGGGCCGTCGCCGGCGAGCCGGGTGACATCGTGGCCTGGCGCAACCTCGGTATCGCGGCGTTCAACATCGAGGGCGACCCCGAACGCGCCGCCGCCTGCTATGAGCGGGCACTCGCCCTGGCACCCGGCGACGCACGCTTGTGGTACGAACGTGACCAGCTGGCCGGACGTACCGGAGAACCACCGGCGGTGAGGTTGTCCCGGCTGGACAGCCACCCCCACCTCATCACGGCCCGCGACGACCTGACCATCGCCTACGTGCTCCTGCTCCTGGTCACCGGCCGGGCGGAACACGCCCTGAAGGCGCTCACCGGCCGCCGGTTCCAGCCCTGGGAAGGCGGCGAGGGACAGGTCCTGGCCGCCTGGGAACAGACCCGGCTGGCCCTGTCCCGCGCGGCGCTGGCCGACGGGCGGCCCGCCGAGGCCCAAGCCCACGCCGAGGCCGCACTCGACCCCCCGGAGAATCTCGGCGAGACCCGTCATCCGCTGGCCTATCGCGGGGACCTGCATCTCATGCTCGGCGACGCCTGCGCGGCGAACGGCCGGCACGACGCCGCCGCGCAGCAGTGGACGATGGCCGCCACCGCCGAGGGAGACTTCCGGCAGATGAGCCCGCAGCCCTTCAGCGAGATGACCTGGTACTCGGCCCTGGCCTGGCGTCGGCTCGGTCATCCGGATCGAGCCGGACGGCTGATCGACGGGCTGGCAGCCCACCTCTCCGAGCTGAGGAGCACCCCTGCCCGCATCGACTACTTCACCACTTCATTGCCCACCATGCTGCTGTTCGACGACGATCTGCAGGC
Organism: Streptosporangiaceae bacterium; assembly: GCA_025964695.1. GTDB lineage: Bacteria > Actinomycetota > Actinomycetes > Streptosporangiales > Streptosporangiaceae > Actinomadura_E. The sequence continues at coordinate 6,820 of JAOPYK010000244.1, forward strand.
CCGCCAGGACACCCTGGCGGAATTCCTGGCCGCGCAGCTCGCGGCGCTGCGCGGCCGACGGGACTCGGCGCTGGCCCACCTCACCGTCGTGCTGGCCCGCGACCCCGCCCACCTGCCGGCCCACGCACTCCGCACGGAGCTCGCAGGCGAGGCCACCTAACGGCCAGGGGACACGGCCGGGCGGACGTGTGTCAGTTGACCGGGACGATGCTCGCCTCGACGAGCCGGCCGCGTTCGACGGTGAGCAGGCCCACGGTTCCGTGCGGCTGGCGGCGGCGGTCGGTGGGTGATCCGGGATTGAAGATGCGCACGCCGTCGCCCGTCTCGTCGAGCGGGATGTGGGAGTGCCCGAAGATCACCAGCTCGGCAGCGGGGAACAGGCGGCGCATCCGGGCGGTCCGGCCGCCAGCCGGACCGCTGTCGTGGACCATCGCGACCGGCAGCCCCTCCAGGTCCAGCTCGAGCGCCTCGGGCGCGCCCCAGTCCGCCACGTCCGGGCCGTCGTTGTTGCCGAGTACCGCGCGGACCGGCGCGTAGCCCGCCAACTCCTCCAGCACCCCCGCGGTGCACACGTCACCCGCGTGCATGATCAGATCGGCCCCGCTCAGCAGCTCCGCCACCCTCGGCGGGCAGGAGCGCCAGCGCCGGGGCGCGTGCGTGTCCGCCAGCACCACCACCTTCACGCCTCCCATACTGCTCTGCCGCCGAGATCAGGGCCCGGCTCGCCCTCCCGGACGGACGCTCCCGCCGGCCCATCACGGAAAAGGCGCCGTCACTCGCGGCGGTGGCAGTGGTCGCGATACTTCCCGGGCGCCTAACCCCGGCTGGGCAGGATGGCCCATTAGGCTGGGTGAAATGCTCAGACTCACGCCCTGGGGGATGCGCAGGATGACGCAAGAGCATCGGCTTCCGGCGTTGACGGCTGCGGAACGCGACTTCCTGCACCATTACCTCCGGGTGATCGAGCTGCTGGGGCGGATCAACCCCGCGGCGGCCGAGCACACCTACGGAGGCGTCAACGCCGCCCAAGCCCTGGTCTCGGAGGTCTCGAAGCTGCGCGACGCGCTCACGCTCATGCACCAGCGCGGAGAGACCGAGATCCACAAGGAGCCGCTCACCCGCGCCCTGCGGATGCTCGACGCCGAGGCCCGGATCCAGCGCCTGTCCCTTCCGCCGGATCCGGGTTCCGCCGCGGGCTGACGCCACGCCCGGGTCAGGACAGGCCCGGCCGGATACGGCGGCCACCGTGCGGCCACACCAGCGCGCCGGAGTACCTCTTGGTCAGCCGGTAGGTCTTCCAGGGGCTGGCGCTGACGAACTCCTTGTACGCGACCGCGCGCTTGCCGGTGAGCGTCCAGCGGCGCGGGGTGTCGTCGGGCCGGGTGAACTGGATGACCGCGTCACCCCGGCCCAGGCTGACCGGTTGGTGGAGGTAACCGAACCGGAACGGCTTGGGCTCCTTGCCGCGCAGCCGTCGGGCGATGGATCCGGCGGCGTGCGCGGCGCTGGGAATGCCGCTCTGGCAGGTGCCGTGGATCTCGCCCCAGCCCTGGCGGACCGCGGCGGCGTCCCCGACCGCGTACACGGCCGGGTGCGAGACCGACCGGAGCCCTGCGTCCACGACGATCCGGCCACGGCCGTCGACCTCCAGCCCGGCGTCGGCCGCCAGCGGCGAGACCCGGACCCCGGTGGTCCACAGGCAGGCGTCGGAGTGGACCAGCTCGCCGCCGGCCAGTTCGACCGCGTCCGGGAGAACCTTGGTGATCTCGACCCCGGACCGTACCCGCACGCCGAGGCGTTCCAGCGCCCGGTGCAGGTAGCCCCGCGCCTTCTCCCCCATCAGCACGCCGGGCACGTCGCGGCTGAGCAGTACGACCCGCACCCCTGGGTGCGACTCGGCGATCTCCGCGGCGGCCTCCACCCCGGTCAGCCCGCCGCCGCAGACCGTCACGGTCCCGCCGATGGGCTTGATCTCGGCAAGCCGGGCGGCCAGCGCGCCGGCCGCCCATAGGTCGTTGAGGGTGAATGCGTGCTCGGCGACACCGGGCGTGGCCTGGGTGTCGGCGACGCTGCCGAGCGCGTACACCAGCGTGTCGTACGGGAGCGTACGCGCGCCGTCGGGTGCGTCCAGCCGCACCTCGCGGGCCTCCGCGTCGATGCCGGTGACCCGGCCCTGCACGAAGTCGATCCCGGTGCCCTCGAGCAGCTCGGGGATCTGAAGGTCGGCCAGTTCCTGGCCGGCGGCGACCTGATGCATCCGCAGCCGCTCGGTGAACCGGGCCGAGGCGTTGACCAGGGTGACCCGGCCGCCCCGGCGCCGGGTCAGCTTGGCCGTGCGGATCGCGCAGAGCATTCCGCTGTAACCCGCGCCGAGCACCAGGATGCGGTGGCCGCCCGTCATGCGTGTCATGTCCGTCCATCCTTTCCCTGTGCGCCCGTCCGGGACGCTCTCACCCCCCAAGACGGAACGGCGTACGGCGAACGTGACATCGACGTGCAGTGGTCTGCGCCACAGCGAGGGGCCGCCACGGCGAAACCCGCCCGCGGCGCAGGTCCGCTCAGGAGCGGAGATCGGCCAGGACGCCGTAGTGGTCGGAGGGCAGCACCCCGTCGACGGCCTCGTCTCCGATGACCTCGCAGCGGACCGGGTGGCCGGCGCCACCGGGGCGGGGCCACGCCGACAGCACGTAGTCGATCCGGCGGGCCGGGAACAACGCGGGCGCCGCCCACGGATTGGCGTTTTTGGACGTCTGAGGGCGTCACGTGAGTAGCGGCCCGGATGACCCCCGTGACCTGGCCAAACCGCCCGGATCAGCCACGGCGAACGTTCGCGGTCAGCGCATTAGCGATCTCCTCACACCAGGCCTCGGTGGCGAGGAAAGCCCGCTGAGCGTCCATGAGATCGGCCGGGAAGGTCGAATGTGGCAGCGATGTTTCTCCTGGTGGCAGTGGGTATGGTTGATCTTGAAGGTGTTCGTCGCGCGGACGGAGAGGCACGGTGAGGCTGAGGCGCGACTGGTCCGTACGGGCCCGGATGTCTCTGTTGTCCGGTGTCGTGATTGGCCTGTTGAGCTTGGCCTTCTGCTGGCTCATCCTGCTGGGGTTGCACAGCCACGCCATGAGTGATCGGGCCGATCGGATTCTGCTGGCGGACATGCGGGTGGCCCACCTCATCGCAGAGAACGAGCTTCCCCCCGTGATCCACTACTGGGCGACTGCCCTGCAGGTGGTGGACGCCAGAGGCCGGATCGTGGCAGCGAGCGAACAGATGATCGGCAAACCAGGGATGGCCTACTTCATCCCCGCCGGACAAAGTATGCGAGCGATGCGTGTCACCTGCTCCTCACCCGCGTTCCCGCACAAATGCGTGATGGTTGTGGCGCTGCGCGTCTCTGCGCGGCAGGAGATCGTCTACGGTGCCGAGCCCGTGGTCCCCTGGTACGTCCACCAGTCGCTGCTGGCCACACTCGTGGGCGGGACGGCGTTGCTGGCCGCGGCCGCGGCGATCGGCGCCCACCGCACCGTCAGCAAGGCCATTAAGCCTGTCGATGACGTCGTGCACGAACTGGCCGAGATCACAGCCACCGACCTGGGCCGCCGGGTGCCCGTGCCTGAGCACCACGACGAGATGCGAGGGCTGGCCGAGACCGTCAACCAGACCCTGGACCGGCTCGAGGGAGCCGTCGAGCAACAGCGCCGCTTCGCCTCCGACGCCTCACACGACCTGCGCACTCCGATCACCGCCATGCGACTCCAGGTCGAAGAAGCGCAGCTCCACCCCGACGAGACCGACTGGCCCAAAATGGCCGAAGCCCAGGAGGCCAGCCTCGACCGGCTCGAGGCGATCGTCACCGACCTGCTCACGCTCGCCCGGTTGGACTCCTGCCCCACGTCCAACAAGGAGCGCGTGGACCTGAGCGAGCTGGTCACCAGCGAGCTCGGGCGCCGCATCGCCAAGCAGCGAATCCTCACCAACCTCCAAGCGGGAGTAGCGATCACCGGGAACCGGCTCCAGCTGAGCCGCCTGCTGACCAACCTCGTGGACAACGCCGAACGGCACGCCGCCTCCACTGTGACGGTCTCGGCCCGCCGCAACGGCGATGAGGCGGTACTGGAAGTCCAGGACGACGGTCCCGGAATCCCGTCCGACCAGCGGGAGGCAGTGTTCGACCGCTTCACCCGGCTGGACACCGCACGCGACAAGGAGACCGGGGGCACCGGGCTCGGCCTGCCGATCGCCAGAGAGATCGCCGCACAGCACGGCGGAACGCTGACCATCGAAGAGTCACAACAAGGCGCCCGGTTCGTCGCGAGAATCCCGCTCCGCGAGCCCCAGCGATTGGTGACGGCACCCGCGGACGGCCGTCTCCAATGATGGTTCAGCAGGTGATGGTTCAGCAGGATCGACCGGCCCCGGCGTCCTGGGCTGTGAGCCGCCGCGGTCCCAGGCGGAGGCCCGAGGCGCCGGAGCCGCGAACCGGTCAAGGCCGGCGAACGGGCACCTCCAGGAAAGGCGTGAGCAGGCCGGGGAGCGCTTCCTCGGCGAAGAGCACCGCCTCGTCGTCCCCGATGTCTTGAATCAGCAGCTTCTGCTTGCCGGCGGCGGTGGTCGCGGTCAGCGAGACGAGTCCGGCGCGACGCTGCCAGAACGACCGGCGCACGTTCCAGCCGATGATCCCGTCGCAGGACAGCATGCTGCGGCGCCGGACCAGCGAGCCGCGGCGGGCGACCACCATCCGGTCGAGCACCGCGTGCCCGAGAGCGTGAAAGCGGTCGAAGGCCAGCCATGCCCCGGCGGGCAACAGCACCAGTGACGCGATCCAGGCCCCGGCCGGTACCCACCCCAGCGCCCAGGCGGCGAGGAGTACGGCGACGACGGCCAGGCAGGCCGCCATTGCCCGGGTGAGCCGCCGGGTGCGAGCCCGCGGGCCATGCGGGACGAGCGCGCCGGTGACCGGCGCGTCGCGGCGGAGGATCGCGGCGGCGACCCGCCACGCCTCCGCCCGCGGAGCGGGCGGCAGCAGCAGGGACCCACCCCGCTCGGCACCGCGGCCCACTCGCAGCCCGGTGGTGATGGCGATGCACCGGGCACCGCCCACGGCGCGCAACAGCAAGGGTTCGCTGAGTTCGACGCCGCGCAGCCGCCGCTCTTCGATCGTCGTCTTGCGGGTCGTGACGAGGCCCCGTGCCACGTGCAGCGTGCCGGCGCTGTTGCGGGTCAGCCGGAAGTTCAGGAACGCCAGCACATAGGCGATCGTGGACGCCAGTGTGATGACGACGACCAGGGCGAAAACCACCTCGGCGATCTGCAGGGCCACGGTCTCGCGGCCGAACCGACCCGTAATGGCGCGCAACGGGCCGAAGCTACGTGGGTTCACATGCGTCTCGGACACGATCCGCGACGCCGCCGCGGCGACGACACCGACGGTGAGCACGCCGGTCAGCGTGAACGGGCCGTAGCGCACCCATCCGGGGCGGACGGCGGCGATCAGAGTCTCCTCCGCGGGGGCGGCTGCCGGATCGGAGACGGTCCCACGGCGGTGCAGCAGTTCCTCGCGCAACCGGGCCGCGTCCACCGCGGTGAGCGCGTCGAGCTTCAAATCCTCGGCCTTGCGGTCGGACCGGCCGGTGCCCACGGTCACCCTGGCCAGGCCAAGGGCCCTGTGCAGGGCGTTGGCGGTGACGTCGACGCTGCGGACCCGGTCCATCGGTACGGTCAGTACCTGACGGCGGAGCAGCCCCTTGCGCACCTGGACCTGTTCGGCACTGATCCGGTAGGTCGTGGTGAACCACCGCGCCATACCGGCGGCCACGACCAGGGTCGTGGCCACCAGGCTCCACCACGAGCCGTGCCCGCCGCTCGCCCCGGCGAACAGCAGACCGATCAGCACCGGCCACGCACGCAGCAGTTCCTGAACGGGGTGGATCACCAGCATCCGGCGGCTCAGCCGCCGCCACTCGGCGTCGGCTATTTCTGGAGCCACCGCGGAAGAGGTCAAGTCGCGTCGCCCCCAGTCGCCTGAGTGCCGGCGGTGAGTTCGTCGACGAGGCGCTCGGCGGTCTCGCGGTCCAGTCCGTGGATCTTCAGCGGACCCGCAGCCGAAGCGGTGGTCACGGTCACGTTCGCCAGCCCGAAGATCTGCTCGAACGGCCCCCGCTCGCTGTCGACGGTCTGAATGCGCGAGATCGGCGCGATCCGCCGCTCCTGATCGAACCAGCCCGACTGCGTGTACACCGCCTCGGGGGTCGACTCCCAGCGATGGACCCGGAACCGCCACCACGGCATCACGATCACGTGCCCGGCGCCCAGCACCGCGGTCACCGCGAGCACGACGACGTGCCACGACGCGTGGACGTCGTTCACCATCCAGATGACCTGCGCGACGGCGAGCACCACCCACCCCGCCAGCGCGCGCACCGCCCAGTACCGGACCGCCATCCTGCTGACCTCGTACCGGGGCGGCCGGAGCCGGGGGGTCTCATCCATGGTCTCTTGCACAGGTTCGATCCTGACAGAAAAGCGAAGAAACCCGCAGAGCCGCATGTCCGGCATCCACCGGGACAAATGTCGTTTTATGGCCGCCAGCGCGGTCGCGCGCCGTCCGGCTGGACTCCTGTCGGCCCCTGGACCGGTTAAGTGACTCCTTAGGTTGCTGTTGACACCTCTGCCGTGGCGGCGTCGACTGAGGTCGCATCCACGACCAGGAGGTGCTGCATGCAGGTTCCGGCACCGTTCGAGTACGAGCGCGCCACGAGCGTAGATCACGCTCTGGGGCTGCTGGAGCGGCTGGGAGGATCGGCCCGGCTCTTGGCGGGCGGCCACAGTCTGCTTCCGATGATGAAGCTCCGGCTGGCCAACCCGGAGTACCTGATCGACATCAATGATCTGCACGCCGAGCTCGGCTACATCCGGGTGGAGCCGGCACAGGTCCGGATCGGCACGATGACCCGGCACCGTGAACTACTCGAGTCGGACGCGCTCGCAGGAGTGTTTCCGATCTTCCGTGACGCCGAGCGGGTCATCGCCGATCCGGTCGTGCGCAACCGCGGCACCCTGGGCGGCTCGCTGTGCCAGGCCGACCCGTCGGAGGACCTGTCAGCCGTGTGCTCCGCGCTCGCGGCGAGTTGCGTGATCCGCAATCGGGACGGCGAGCGGGTCGTGTCGATGGCGGAGTTCTACCGCGGCCCCTACGAGACGGCGGTCGACGACGGCGAGATGCTGGTCGAGGTGCGAATCCCGGTACGCCCCAACGGATCCAGCGCGTACGAGAAGGTCGAGCGCCGAGCGGGCGACTGGGCGATCCTGTCCGCCGGAGCGGCGGTCTGGCTGGACGGCGGGGTGATCGCCGACGCCCGGGTCGGGCTCGCCGCCGCGGGCCCCGACGCGACCGGGCTCCCGGCCATCTCCGAGGCGCTGGCCGGCCGGCCCCCGTCCGAGGAGCTCTACGAGCAGGCCGGTGAGCTCGCCGCACACCACTGCGACCCGGCCACCGACATGCGCGGCAGCGCCGAGTACAAGCGTCACCTCGCCAAGGAACTCACCAGACGGGCCCTGCGCCGGTCCGTCGCCCGCATCAACGAGAGGGTCTGACATGCAGGTTTCGATGACCGTCAACGGCGAGGAGATCACCAGGGAGATCGAGGCGCGGCTGCTGCTGGTCCATTTCCTGCGCGACCATCTCGGGCTGACCGGCACGCACTGGGGGTGCGACACCAGCAACTGCGGCACATGCGTGGTGTGGATGGACGATGAACCGGTCAAGTCGTGCACCGTGCTGACGGCGATGGCCGCGGGCCACGCCGTACGCACCATCGAAGACCTCGAGCAGAACGGCGAACTCGATCCGGTCCAGCGGGGATTCATGGAGTGTCACGGCCTGCAGTGCGGTTTCTGCACGCCCGGCATGATGATGACGTCACGGGCGCTGCTCGACCGCAACCCCGACCCATCGGAAGCGGAGATCCGCGAGGCGATATCGGGTCAGATCTGCCGGTGCACCGGCTACGCGACGATCGTTCGTTCCATCAGATGGGCCGCTGCCCAGGAGGCCGTCGCCGGCGGGAGCGCGTCATGAGCACGACCGACGAACGCCCGGTCACGGGGTTCGAGAACAACGACCACAAGCCGCTCGGCCACGGCCGGATGCTCCGCAAGGAGGACCCGCGATTCATCCGCGGGAAGGGCCGGTACGTCGACGACCTGCAGCTGCCGGGCATGCTCCATCTGGCCATACTCCGCTCCCCCCTCGCCCACGCGCGGATCGTGAGCATCGACACCAGCGCGGCCGAGGCGCACCCGAAGGTCAAGGCCGTCGTCACCGGCGCGGCACTGGCCGAACAGGGACTGGCCTGGATGCCGACGCTGTCCAACGACGTACAGGCCGTTCTGGCCACGGACAAGGTCCGCTTCCAGGGCCAGGAGGTCGCCTTCGTGGTGGCCGAGGACCGCTACGCGGCACGCGACGCCCTCGAGCTGATCGACGTGGAGTACGACATCCTCGAGCCGGTGGTCGACGTCCGCAAGGCCCTCGATCCCGACGCGCCCGTCATCCGGGATGACCTCGAAGGCAAGGAGAACAACCACTGCTTCGACTGGGAGACCGGTGACGCGGCGGCCACGGAGACGGCCTTCGCAGAGGCCGACGTCGTCGTGAGCCAGGACCTCGTGTACCCGCGCGTGCACCCCGCCCCGATGGAGACCTGCGGCTGCGTCGCCGACTACGACCGGGTCGACGGCAAGCTGACCATCTGGTCCACCACCCAGGCACCGCACGCCCACCGAACGCTGTACGCGCTCGTCGCGGGTCTGCCCGAGCACAAGATCCGGGTGGTCTCTCCGGACCTGGGCGGCGGCTTCGGCAACAAGGTCCCGATCTATCCGGGCTACGTCTGCTCGATCGTGGCGTCGCTGGTCACCGGCAAGCCGGTCAAGTGGATGGAGGACCGCTCGGAGAACCTCATCAGCACGGGCTTCGCACGCGACTACGTGATGCGGGGCGAGATCGCGGCGACCAGGGACGGGAGGATCCTGGCCATCCGCACCAACGTGCTGGCCGACCACGGCGCCTTCAACGGCACCGCCGCGCCGGTGAAGTACCCCGCAGGCTTCTTCGGCGTGTTCACCGGCAGTTACGACCTGCGGGCCGCCTACTGCAAGATGACGGCCGTCTACACCAACAAGGCGCCGGGCGGTGTCGCCTACGCCTGCTCGTTCCGGATCACCGAGGCCGTGTACCTCGTCGAACGCATCGTGGACTGCCTCGCCGACGAGCTCGGGATGGATCCGATCGAACTGCGGATCAAGAACTTCATCCAGCCCGACCAGTTCCCGTACACGACCAAGACCGGCTGGATCTACGACTCCGGTGACTACGAGCCGACCATGCGCAAGGCCATGTCGATCGCCGGCTACGACCAGCTGCGCAAGGAACAGCAAGAGCGGCGTGCCCGCGGCGAGCTGATGGGCATCGGGGTCTCGTTCTTCACCGAGGCGGTCGGCGCCGGCCCGCGCAAGGACATGGACATCCTCGGGCTGGGCATGGCCGACGGGTGCGAGCTCCGCGTCCACCCGACCGGAAAGGCGGTGGTGCGCCTGTCCGTGCAGAGCCAGGGGCAGGGCCACGAGACCACCTTCGCGCAGATCGTCGCCGAAGAGATCGGCATCCCGCCCGCCGACATCGAGGTGGTCCACGGCGACACCGACCAGACGCCCTTCGGTCTCGGTACCTACGGCAGCCGGTCGACGCCGGTGTCCGGCGCCGCGGCGGCTCTGGTCGCCCGCAAGGTACGCGACAAGGCGCGCATCATCGCTTCGGGGATGCTCGAGGTCTCGGTGGCCGACCTGGAATGGCAGAAGGGCTCCTTCCACGTCACGGGCGACCCGTCGAAGTCCGTCACGATCCAGGACATCGCGATGAGAGCGCATGGTGCGGGGGAACTGCCCGAGGGGATCGAGGGCGGCCTGGAGGCCCAGATCTGCTACAACCCGGAGAACCTCACCTACCCGCACGGCGCCTACATCTGTGTCGTCGACATCGATCCCGGCACCGCGCAAGTCAAGGTGCGGCGGTTCGTCGCCGTGGACGACTGCGGCACCCGTATCAACCCGATGATCATCGAGGGCCAGGTGCACGGTGGCCTCACCGACGGTGTCGGCATGGCCTTGATGGAGATGATCGCCTTTGACGAGGACGGCAACTGCCTGGGCGGATCGCTGATGGACTACCTCATCCCGACCGCGCTGGAGGTACCCGACTGGGAGACCGGATTCACGGTGACACCCTCGCCGCACCATCCGATCGGTGCCAAGGGAGTCGGGGAATCGGCGACGGTCGGCTCGCCGCCCGCGATCGTCAACGCCGTCGTCGATGCGCTCAAGCCGTTCGGCGTGCGACATGCCGACATGCCGCTGACGCCCTCTCGGGTCTGGGACGCCATGCGCGGCGTGCCGCGGCCGCCGATCTGACCGGATCGGAGTTTCGCATGGTTCCCGGAATATCGGCGCGGATGAGGGAACTGGCCGCGGGCCGCGTCCCGTTCGTCCACGCGGTGGTCGTCCGCACCCAGTTCCCGACGTCGGTTCGCGCCGGCGATGACGCGATCGTCCTGGCCGATGGGTCCATCGAGGGTTTCGTCGGCGGTCAGTGCGCCGAGAACTCCGTCCGTACGGCGGCTCTCGGCTCGCTCCGGGACGGCCAGGCCGTGCTGCTGCGGGTGCTGCCCGAAGACGAGCAGGGCTTCCCCGACTCCCCGGGCGCCCAGGTCGTGGTGAACCCATGCCTGTCGGGTGGCGCGTTGGAGATCTTCCTCCAGCCGCTGCTTCCGCCGCCGGTGATCTGGATCGTCGGCGAGTCGCCGATCGCGCAGGCGGTGGCCGAGCTGGCCCGGCCGCTGGACTTCGTGGCCCGGCCGACAGCCCATCGAGAGGGTCCAGCGGGAGTCACGGCGGTGATCATAGCCAGCCACGGGCGGGACGAGGTCGCCGCCATCCGCGCGGGACTCGATGCCGGGGCCGGGTTCATCGGGTTGGTGGCCAGCCGCCGACGCGGGGCGGCGGTGCTGGCGGAAATGGGGCTGAGCGAGGCCGAACGGCAGCTCATCCACTCGCCCGTGGGGATCGACATCGGCGCCCGTACCGCCCCCGAGATCGCCTTGTCGATCCTGGCGGAGATCGTCGCGACGATCCGCTCCCGGGAACCGGCGCCAGGGACCTCCGCCCCCGGCCCCGAAGCCCTCGAAGTCCTCGAAGTCCTCGACCCGGTCTGCGGCATGACCGTGACCGTCTCGCCGGACACCCCGCACATGAGCGTCAACGGTGAAGACGTCTGGTTCTGCAGCGTCGGCTGCCGTGAGCGGCACGCCCTGAAGGGAGAGCGATAGAGACGTGTTCGTCACCGGCCTGGTCCTGGCGGCGGGCGCCTCACGGCGCCTCGGCCGACCCAAGCAATTGCTGCCCTACCGCGGCTCCACGTTGCTGGGCTCGACGCTGGCGCTGGCCAGGGGCTGTCGCTTCGATCAGCTCCTGCTGACGCTGGGCGGTGCGGGCACGGCGATCCGGCAGCGCGTCGACCTCAGCGGGGTGGACGTGGTGGAAAACCCAGAGTTCGGGAACGGCTGCGGCTCCTCGATCAGCCGCGCGATGGGCGCGGTCGAGCCTCGGTCCGACGGACTGGTGCTCCTCCTCGGTGATCAGCCCGGCGTCAGCGCCGGCTCAGTGCGCGGACTGATCGAGTACGCGGGCAACGCGCCGATCGGCGTCTGCCGCTACTCCGGGGGGCCGGGGCTCGGACACCCGTTCTGGTTCCGCCGGGAGGTGTTCGGCGATCTCGCGACGCTGCACGGTGACAAGGCGGTCTGGAAGCTACTGCATTCAGGACGTTACGAGGTGGCCGAGACGCCTGTCGACGGCACGGTGCCCATCGACGTCGACACCTGGCAGGACTACCGGGCTCTGCTGTCGCAGCGAGCTCCGTCGTGACCCCGGTCTTCACTGACGCCGCCGACGTACGGCGACGCCTGGACCAGGTCGACTACCTGGTCGACGAGGGAACCGCCTCGGCGCTGTTCTTCGCGCTGACCCTCGGCCGGCCCCTGCTGCTGGAAGGCGAGCCGGGCGTCGGCAAGACGGCCGCCGCCAAGGCCCTGGCCCGTGTACTGGCCACACCGCTGATCCGGCTGCAGTGCTACGAAGGGCTGACGGCCGGCGAAGCGCTGTACGAGTGGAACTACCAACGGCAGTTGCTCGCCATCCGGCTGGCCGAGTCCCGCCACGCAACCCTGACCGATGCGGACCTGTTCACCGCGGAGTTCCTGCAGGAGCGCCCGATCCTGCGGGCCGTCCGCCACCAGGGACCGGTGCCCCCCGTGCTGCTGATCGACGAGATCGACCGCGCCGACGACGAGTTCGAGGCCCTACTGCTGGAGTTCCTCGGAGAGTCGTCGGTCACGATCCCCGAGCTCGGCACCTTCACCGCGGAGCGCCGGCCGGTCGTCGTCCTGACGTCCAACCGCAGCCGGGACCTGCACGACGCCCTCCGACGGCGCTGCCTGTACCACTGGATCGACTTTCCCTCCGCCGAACGGGCCGCGGAGATCCTGCGTCGCCTGGTTCCGGCCGCCGACGAGAAGCTGATCAGGTCGGCCACCGACTTCATCGGCCGGGTGCGCCGGCTCGACCTCGACAAGGCGCCCGGGCTCGCTGAGACGATCGACTGGGTCTCGGCACTGTCGGCGCTGGGCGCGTCGGACCTGGTCCGTGAGGACATCGTCGTGACCCTCGGCAGCATCGCGAAGACGCCGGACGACCGCGACAGCATCACCGACTACGCGCGCAGTGCGTCCGGCTGACCGAGGGGACGAAGAGGGACGATGAAAATCGACAACGAGTTCACCGTGGACGTCCCGATCGACCGGGCCTGGGAGGTGCTCACCGATCTCGAGGGCATCGCGCCCTGTATGCCCGGCGCCCAGCTGACCGGCGTGGACGGGGACGTCTACTCCGGCAAGGTGAAGATCAAGGTCGGTCCCATCATCTCTGAGTACGCCGGTACGGCACGGTTCGTCGAGAAGGACGACGTGAACCACCGTGCCGTCATCGACGCCAAAGGCCGTGACTCGCGCGGGGCGGGAAACGCCACCGCCGCCATCACCGCGCAGCTCCGGGCGGACGGTGCGCGCACCGTCGTCACCATCGACACGGATTTGAAGATCACCGGCAAGGTGGCTCAGTTCGGCAGCGGAATGATCAAGGAAGTCTCCAGGAAACTGCTCGACCAGTTCGTGGACTGCCTCGAGGGCAGTCTGGCGATCCCGGCCACCGCCGCCGGTTCCCCGGACGGCGCTCGCGCCACGGCAACGCGGCCCGCCCCGCCGCCCGAGGCTGCGGCGAACAGGCGCACGATCACCTCCACGGACGAGGTCGAGCCGCTGAACGTGATGAGCATCGCGGGCGGGTCCATCTACAAGCGAGCGCTCCCGGTCGTCGCGGCGCTCGTCATCATCGCCGCCATCGTCGTCTTCTTCCTTGTCTCCTAGCCGGCCCGGTTCCGCGGCACTGCTGCTACCGGGCGTCGACCACGCGGCGTTCGCCGTCGCGCTCGCCGTCCGGCTCCGCCGGCGTGGTGTGCCGGTCGGTCTCACCGGCATCGAGGACTTCATCCGTGCACTGGCGGTCTCCCCGCCGGACTCGCCTTCCCGGCTGTACTGGGCCGCCCGGGTCAGCCTCGTACGCCGGCGATCGGAGATCGAGACCTTCGACGCGGTGTTCGCCTCGGTGTTCGGCGGTGCACCGGCGTTCGATCCGCGCCCGCGCCAGACGGCCCGGACCGAGACCGCAGGCGGCGGCGACGCGTTCGCCCCCGTACGGGCATCCTCCGCCGACCGGCCGCACGATGCCGGGCTCCCCTGGACGACACTGCCCCCGGCGGTCGCCGGCACGGACGACTCGGAGGCCGCATTCGCCGTGCCCGCTCGCCTGCCCAGCGACATCATCGGAGCGGCCGACGTGCCGTTCGAGCAGCTCGACGCCCAGGAAATGGGGCTGCTCGGGAAATGGCTGGAATCCGCCGTGGCCGGGTGGCCCACCCGGCGAAGCCGCCGGCGTGCGGTAAGCCCCCACGGGCAACGGATCTCGATGCGCGCCACCATGAGCCGGTCTCGCCGCACCGGCTGGGAGCCCCTTGACCTGATCCGGGTACGGGCGATCGACAAACCCCGGCCCGTGGTGATGCTCTGCGATGTCAGCCAGTCCATGCAGGCCCAGGTGCCGGCCTATTTCCACCTGATGCGCGCGCTCGCGCTGGTCGCCGACGCTGAGGTGTTCGCCTTCGCGACGACTCTGACGCGCCTGACCACGGTCCTCACGCACAAGTCGGCGCCGGTCGCCATCGAGCAGGCGACGCAGAAGGTCAGCGACCGGTTCGGCGGAACGCGGATCGCCACCAACGTGCAGGCACTGCTGTCGTCCCACCACGGCGGGGCGGCCCGCGGAGCCATCGTGATCATTGGTTCGGACGGCTGGGACAGCGATTCACCGCAGGCCCTGGCGGCCGCGATGACCCGGTTGCACCGGCGTGCGCACCGGGTGATCTGGATGAACCCCAGAGCCTCCGCTCCGGGTTTCGAACCGCGTGTCGCCACCATGGCCGCCGCTCTCCCCCACTGCGACGAGATGCTCCCGGCGGACACCTTCCGGTCCCTGCAGAGGGTGATCACCGAGGTCTCCCGCGGCCGTCAACTCCAGAGAGTGACGTGAATGGCGGGGCGGAAGCGGCCCACCCGGACCCCCGGCCCGCGGAGCATGGCCTGGGTGGCCCGCGGAGTGGTCACGAACCGGACGAGTTCCGCGGCGGCGGGTGGCGCACCGGCCGCGGCGAGCGTCGACGTCGTCCACACACCGTCGAACTGCAGCGACTGACCGGCGATGCGGACGAGGCTGCCGTTGGCCAGGTCCTGAGCCACGGCGAACGAGACCGTCGCGGCTACGCCGCCGTTCCGCTTGGCCTCCTCCAACGCGGCGGAATGACTTTGGAAGATACGCTGGCGCTCCTCCGGCACCCTGATCCGGCGCAGAATCGCGGGCACCACGCCGACGTCCGCCGCCGCCGACGGACCCAGCAGCCAGATCTGCTCACGCAACTGGTGTGCACCGACGGGGACCCCGGCCAGCGGATGCTCTGGGCCGGACACGACGATCACCTGGTAGTTGAGAAACGGCCGGCAGACCACCGACTCGTCCAGGTTTCCCGGCTGTGGCCCGATCGCCACATCCGCCGCCCGTGCATGCAACAGCGAGCTGAACCTCCGCGGATCCCGGACGCTCAACTCGACGTCGAGGTCGGCGGCCCGGCCGGCGAACAACTCGATCAGACCGGGCGCCGCATGCTCGGCGAACAGGCTGGACGCCGCGACGCGCAACAGCCGCCGGCCGTGTCCCGCCTGGCCCACCTCGACGATCGTGCGCTCCTGGAGGCTCAGCATCTCCACCGCACGGCTGGCGAGCCGCAGGCCACCCGGCGTGAACGCGAGCCCCGACGCGGTCCGCGTGAACAACCGGTCGCCGAGTTCCTTGCGCAGGTGACCGACGTGCAAGGACACGGCCGCCTCGGACACCTCCAGCTCCGCTGCCGCCCGCTTGACCGAGCCGAGCCGCACCACTGCGGCGAACGCGCGTAGCTGGGTGGGCGTCATGCGTGGAACGCTACTTCACCAACCTCACCGTCGGCTTTGCAACGAGCACGATTCCGTCACCGACGCCTGTGAGATCGGTGATCGTCCCGGTCGAGATCTTCAAGCTCTCCCGCCCGGATGTCGAAATCGCTCGCCCGGCTTCTACGTCACCCACGAAAGGCGCTCGCGCGATGGCAGCGGAGACGCGGTCACTTGAGGTTTCGCTGCCGCGACACGGCCAGGAGTCCGATACCGCCTTCGACCTCTACACCAAGGAGTCGTTCCTCAGCGAGTTCTTCCCAGAGCAGGCCGAGGAAGTGCAGACCGGTTCCGCTCACCTGGTGGCCCGAAACCGGGTGCACCGTCTCGCTGAGATACGCCGCCAGGTCGGTCTCACCCAGGCACAGATAGCCGACCGGATGAACGTCCGACAGGAACGAGTATCAGCGATCGAACGCGCCGAGCCCGGCACTACCGAGATCCGGACCCTCACCGCTTATGTTGAGGCTCTCGGAGGCCGACTCGAGATCACCGCAGACCTGGGCGGCGAACGGATGGTCCTGGGCTGATCATCCACGCAGCGCCACGCCACCAGCAGCGCGAGAGGTACCGAAACACCTTCATCAGGCCGCAGAGGCCGACCACGCGGCCGTCAAGCCGACGCGGTGCCGTGCTCGCTTGGCGGCTCATCCGCTGATGGGTTCAGCGCGGCGGTGAGGGCCTGGTCCAGGGTGGCGTGGGTTTTCAAGTACCGGTCTACTCTGGTGATCTCGATGACCCGTGCCGGGCGGAGCTGCAGAGCGGCGAGGTGCACCTCGCCGCCGTGCTGGAGAGCGTGGGTGTAGGTGTTGAGCAGGATCCGCAGGCCGGCGCTGTCGAGGAAGGTCATCTCGCTCAGATCGAAGACCAGATGGTCACTGGGATCGCGGCGCGTCTCGCGCAGGAACGCGTCGAGACGGTCAGCGGTGGTGGTGTCCAGATCTCCGGCGATGGTCACGACCACTACTCCTGGCAGATGCTGCGCGGACAGGCTCAGAGATTCCATGAGTGGTGGCTCCGTGACTGGGCGGATCCTGCTGCACCCAGTATCCGCCAGATGATCACCAGACGGTACCCGCTTCGGACAGTACGAGTCGAGGGAATGAGCGGCCGGCAGGTGTGACAGAGGCGGGACCCGTGCCCCGCGAACCGTGAGGTGGCTCTGACGGCCGGCCTGTCACGGCGACCTTCACCGGCGGCCGCGTTCAGGAGTGGCAGCGCATCCAGCCGTTCGTGCTGTCCCCGTCGCTGACTCGAGCAGTGCGTTGCGGGCGAGAAATCTCACGATCTTGTTGAGCTCTGACGCAGGTGTAGGCGCCGTAGATGGAGCTGCGGAACTCGGTGGTCACGATCTCGAACCCAGCGGCGGTGAGCATAGGTTCGAGCAGCCAGCGGAAGGTGCTGAACTCGCTCCGGAGGTGCTCGGCGTAGTCCTCGCGTGTGTAGCCCTCGGCGGGGTCCGTGGCCGCGCCGTCCAGCCAGCCGCCGAGTATCCCGTCGGCTTCGCCGGGCTCGAAGTCGAAGATCAAGTCGTGCAGGCGCAGGACGCCGCCCGGCCGCAGGAGGTTCGCGATCCGGTCCAGCGCGACGGCCTTCCAGAAGTCGGGCAGCTGGTGAAGGGCGTTCCGGGTGAAGACCGCATCCGCGGGCGGGCCGGTGTGCTCGTAGGACAGAAAGCCGGCCTGGACACACTCGATGTTCGACACCCCGGCGTCCGCGGCCCGCCTGCGCAGCAGGCTCTGCATCACCGGGGAGACGTCGACGGCGACCACGCGGCGCACCTGTGGCGCGGCGGCCAGCGCGAGCCGTCCCGTCCCGGCCCCGAGATCCACGAGCGTATCCGTACCGTTCAGGCCGTGTTCGAGGAGCACGGCGAGATCTTCGGCGAAATCGGGGTGGCCCTGCTTGTGGTCGTATCCCGCGACGAAGCCGGGATCGAGATGCTCAGGACCGGCATGCGTGAGTTCGTCGATCATCCACGGCTTGGGCATGTTCCGATCGTGACACCGCCATGGCAAAGATCGCATCGGATTTTCCAGTCGGTGTTGTCCACATGATCTGGACCTCCGGGCGGGCCATGCCGGGGCTACCTGAGCGCATAGCACTCAACCTCTGAGCGCCGACGCGTCAGGCCGGATCTGACGGAATCTCTTACGCAGTCCAGCTGGTCGGGGCTGAGCAGAAGCTTTCCGCACACGCTGATGCTCGAGTAAGTTCGGCAATCGAGATTGGGATTCGGCTTGTGCCCAATGCGATAGCTCGACTTGACTCTTTCTTCACATTTGTGGCGGCCTGTGACGGAGTTGACATACCGACATTGATTAATCATTGTCTGATACTGCTCTCGGCTTACGGACGGCTTAGGGTGAGGCTGGGCCGGTGTCTCCACAGAGGCCACAGCGGTGCCGGCCGACCCGAACATCAGTGTGAGCGCCGTGAGCGCGATGATCTTCTTCATGCCGTCCCCCTGTAATCACTCTTGCGGAGGCTGTGCTCCCAAGTCTCACTGTTATTCCCTCATAGGCGCGAATGGGATCCAAAGGACGAAGCGCCACCGCCGACGCAGTCTTCGACGTGGCGGCCGCCGTGATGTCACAGGCGATGGCCGGCCGAGACAGGGACGTGTCCATCAGGGTGAGCTCGGCCAGAGGGCCTGCGGCCTGTACCGAGGCCTGCTGTTCGGCACCAACTACCCGATGATCACCGCGGAGAAGGCGCTGACCGAGCTGGAGTCGCTCGGCCTCGATCAGGAGACCACCGAGCTGTTCCGCACCGGCAACGCCCGCCGGGTCTTCAAGCTGGTGCCGGCTGCCTGACCCGCGACCACGCCCCATCCGGCCTGAGAGGTGGATGATCGGCGGTGCCGGACGGGTTGATTCGGTGGAGAGCGCGAACACGATGCGGCCGAGGCCGGACCGTTCGACGGCGCCCGCGCACATACCGCAGGGCTGACAGCTGATGTACATAGTGGTGGCGGCCGCGGTGCCGGGGTCGAGTTCGCGACCCGCCCATCTGGCCGCCCGCCGGTCGCCCTGCGGGCGGCGGAGCGGTGGCATTGGTCTTGTGTCAGGAGGGCGAGCGAGACTCAGCGGGATGAGACGGCTACCCGAGCACCAGGGGCCGTCAGGCGAAGGATGAGTAGGAATACTCAGATGTCGAAGGCGCTGCCACTCAACCGAGCCTGTACTTCCACATCGCCCTGCGCGACGACAAGATCGCTGCGACTAGCCGTCCTCGCCTGAGTTGAAGCGCGCCCCGACCGAGTGGGCAGCGCAGAGCGCAGCTGGATGGGCGGCTGGTCGCCGGACCGCCCGCCCCACCTGCATGACACGAGCCGGGAAGCGATGCCGACCCAGACAGTACCGCCGAGCCCCGGGGCGGCCGGCGGCGCCGTCGACTGATCCGAGGGCATTATGCCATGCGTCGCATATGCCGTTTGCGGCATATTACGAGGGTGCCCAACGCGATCTGGTCCGTGCTGATCGACCCGAACCGGCGCGCGATGCTCGAACTCCTGCGCGAGCGCCCCCGCGCTGTCGGCGAGTTGGCCGATGAGCTCAACCTCACCCAGCCGACCACGTCCAAGCACCTGCGAGTGCTGCGCGACGCGGGCTTCGTACGCGTCGTACAGGACGCACAACGGCGCATCTACGCGATCGACCCCGCGCCGCTGGCCGAGCTCGACGCATGGCTCGCCCCCTACCGGTGGCTGTGGAACGACCGGCTCGACGCACTCGGGCACCACCTCGACACGATGCCCGACACGACGCCCGACACGACGCCCGACACGACGCCCGACACGACGAAGGAGAACTGATGGACCGCGGAACCTACACGGAGTACGAAGGCCGTCCGGCCGTACGCTTCCAACGCACCTACCCCCACCCGATCGAACGCGTCTGGGCAGCCGTCGCCACACCTGAGGGACTGGCGCACTGGTTTCCCTCGACGGTCGAGATCGAACCACGCGCCGGAGGAACGGTCACCTTTTCCGGCGATCCGAATCTCGACGCGACGACCGGCACGATCCTGGTGTTCGAGCCGCCCCGGCAGCTCGCCTTCACCTGGTCGGATGACGAGCTGCGCTTCGACCTGGAACCGGTCGACGCCCACCACTGCCGGCTCACGCTCACCAACGTCCTCCAAGCACGTGACGCCGCCGCCCGCAACGCGGCTGGATGGAGCGTCTGCCTCGCCGAGCTGGACAAACACCTGTCCGGGCTCGGGGCGGACGGGCCGCACGCTCCCACCGCCGAGCCGTGGCAGCCCTACTATGACGGCTACGTCGCCTCCGGTATGCCGTCCGGCGCCGCCATCCCCGGAGCGTCATCCGCTGCCGCCCCCGCGGGTACCGCCGAGGGCGGCGGGCAATGAACCGGTGACCCTATGGCTACCTTCGGTGGCCACATGGGAAGCTCACCCGGCCTGTCGGTCAGTGCCGGGGCCTGTCAGCATGGCGCTCACGGCGGCCGGGATGGTCGCCTCGGTGAGCGGACGGGCGGCCACGACGCGTGCCGCATCAACCTCGTCCATACCGTCCGCGACCAGGCAACTCCGTGCCTGGCCGGGCGGCAGGGCGTTGAACCACCGCAGGCCGGCGTCGCGGCGGGCGGACGGTTCCGGGGCGCCGAGAACCCGGATCCGGGAGATGCCGCCGTCGGGGAATGCGTCGACCCGTACGGCGCACACGGCCGTGCTGGGCCGGGCGAGCGGGAACAGATGCCGGGTGTCGGGTTGCAGCCGGGTACGGGGCAGCACCGAGAACCACGTCGGCGAGTCAAGGCCGGGCACCGCATCACCGTCACAGCCCCACAGCTCGACCTCCGCCGAGGCGTTGTACTTGAAGTGGCTGGTGTCGACCTCGATCTGGCGTACCCGGCCCACCGCGGCCAAGGCGATGATGACGGCATCGTGGCCGGAGTCGCGGCGCCGGCTCGTCTCCCATCCCTCGCCCATGGTCCGGGCTCGATCGGGGCGGTTCAGCACCTGGGCGGGCGTGTAGAAGCTGTCGCTGTCGGCGACGACGAGCCCGCCGTGCTCCTGGCCGGCCAGGTCCATGGTCACGCCGTCCCAGTGCCGGGGATCGGGCACGACCTGGCCGTGCACCCGCAACCGTGCCACACCGCCGTCAGGGTGAATCCACAAGCGGACGTGGGTGAACCGCCGCGGATCCGCTACCGCGAACACGTTGTGGCCGTCGCCCTTGAGCCTGCTCTCCGATACGACCTCAATCCACTCCGTACCGTCATCGGCCAGCTCGCCGGGGCTCGGATATCCCTCGACCCCGCAGGCCTCCACCCGGCAGGCCGGCGGATAGTTGCCAGTGAAGAAGCTGGTGTCCACGTCCACGCCGGTGATGATGCCCGGCGCGCCGAGCCGGATGATCGCCCAGTCATGGCCGGGTTCGAATCGCCGGCGCCGGGTCTCCCAGCCGTCGACGATCTCCCCACGGTGGTCGTAGCGGCCCGGCATGAAGCTCGCGTCACCCGGGACGAGCAGATTCTCCTTGAGGCCGAAGGACTCGTCGCTGGCCGCGAGAACGCTGCCGCCCAGCCATCGGGAGGCCAGGTCGATCGTGTTCATCGAGCCACCTGGCTTGCCCGCGCCGACAGCGGCCAGCCGCTGATCTTCTTCGGCTCGGGCGGCGCGTAGGTGCACACCTTGCTGGTGCGCAGCCCGAGGCCGACCACGGCCTCGGCCAGCCGTACCCCGGCGGCGACACCGTCGACCACGGGCACCCCGAGCCGGCTCGTGATCGCATCGTCCAGTCCCGCCATGCCGCCGCAGCCCAGGCAGATCACCTCGGCGTGGTCGTCCCGTACCGCACGCTCGGCCTCGGCGACGATCGCCGCCGTCGCGGCCTCCGGGTCGTGGTCGACCTCCGAGGTGGACAGCCCGCACGAGCGCACCGACGCGCAGCGGTCGGACAGCCCGGCCAGCAGCAGCCGGTCCTGGATGGCGCCGACCGAGCGCTGCAACGTGGTCACCACCGAGTAGCTGCGCCCGATCATCTGTGCGACGTGCGCCGAGCTTTCCGCGATGTCCATCACGGGCACCTCCACGATCTCCTGTACGCCCTCGCGCCCGTGCTCGCCGAACCCGGCCAGCACGACCGCGTCGTAGTGCTCCTCGACCGCCAGGATGCGATCCATGACCGCCACGGCCGAGAGATAGCTCTCCATGTTGGAGTCGATCGCCTCGGCACCGATGAACGGCTGCACAGCGAGGATCTCGGTCCCCGGGGTCGCCGCTCGGCGCGCCGTGCGCGCGATGGTGTCCGTCATCGACCACGAGGTGTTGGGGTTGACCACGAGAATCTTCATGCCACATCTCCGTTCATGGGCGGCCTATTAGCATGCCGGCCGGATGTCGAGGGTCGACGTCCCGTCCGCGCAGCCACGTGCGGCGGACCACCCCCTGCAGCGTGCGACCGGCGTACGGGGTGATCGGCTGCCTGTGGTGCAGGGTCTCCGCACGCACGACGAACCGCTCGTCCGGGGCGAACACGCACAGGTCGGCGTCGTGACCGGCGGCGATGCGCCCCTTCGCGGGCAGGCCGGCGAGGAGCGCCGGACGTTCACTCATCCAGCGGACGAGGTCGGTGAGGCCGAAGTCGCGGCGCCGTGCCTCGGTCCACACGACGGGCAGCCCGAGCTGCAGTGAGGAGATGCCGCCCCACGCCGCGCCGAAATCGCCGGTGTCGCGGTGCTTGAGCTCGGTCGGGCATGGGGAATGGTCGGAGACGACCAGGTCGAGCGTGCCCGTGGCCAGTCCGTCCCACAGCAGATCCTGGTTGGCGGAGTCGCGGATCGGCGGGCAGCAGGCGAATTCCGTCGCCCCGTCGGGAATCCGCTCCGCGGCCAGCGTCAGGTAGTGCGGGCAGGTCTCGGCGGTGACGCGCACGCCGTCCCGCCGCGCGGCGGCGATCAGCGGCAGCGCATCGCCGCTGGACAGGTGCACGATGTGCACGCGCGCGCCGGTCACCTGGGCGGCTTCCAGCACCGCGGCGACGGCGGTGTCCTCCGACCGGGACGGTCTCGAGGCCAGGAAACCCGCATAGCTTCGTCCGGTGGCGGCGGGCGCGACCGCCAGCTCGGCTTCGCTCTCCGCATGCACGAGCAGGACGGCGTCCAGCTCGCAGAGCACCCGCATCGCCTCGGTGAGTCCGGCAGGCGACAGCGGCGGGAAGTCCGGCGAGCCCGAGTCGGCCAGGAAGCACTTGAAGCCCAGCACCCCGGACCGGTGCAGGGCGGCCAGCTCCCCCAGGTTGCCGGGGACCGCGCCGCCCCAGAATCCGACGTCGACGTGACACCGCCCGGCCGCGGCCGCACGCTTGAGGTTCAGCGCCCGGGTGTCCACCGTGGTCGGCACGCTGTCCAGCGGCATGTCGACGAGCGTGGTGATGCCCCCGGCCGCGGCGGCGCGGGTGGCGCTGGCGAATCCCTCCCACTCGGCGTGGCCGGGTTCGTTGACGTGCACGTGGGAGTCCACGAGCCCCGGGAGCAGGACCACGTCCTCGCCGAGCTCGACCACTTCCGCCGCCGGGACGGACTCATCGACCGCCGCGACGTCGGCGATCCGGCCGTCGCGGATCAGCACGGACGCCGCGCCCTCGCCGCGCGCGGTCACCGCACGGCGCGCGCGGATGAGCAGGTCCACGGTCATCCCCTGGGACGGCCGGTCCGCGCCGGGGCGGAGTCAAGCAGCTCTTCCAGAACCCGCAGCGTCTGCTCGACGTCGCCGGCCGGGTGAACCAGGCCGAGGTCGGCCGGGCCGATGACCAATTCGGCGGTGAACACCTCCAGCAGCCGCGGCCAGTGCGCGCCGAGCAGGATCAGGTGTGCCGCATCGGCTTCGGTCTGCAGGGCCGACCAGATGACCGCCGCCTCGGTCAGCGTCCCGACGCCGCCGGCCAGCGCGATGACCGCGTCACAGGCCAGCAGCTCGCGCAGGCGTTCGGAGTAGTCGGCCGCCCAGCGCAGCTCGCCGCACCATCGGCTCGGGGTCAGCTCGTTCCATTCCCGCATCGGCAGCCCGATGACCGGCCCGCCCGACTCGTGGGCTCCCCGCGCCGCGGCCTCCATCAGGCCGCCGTATCCGCCGGTCATCACCCGCCAGCCCCTGGCGCCCAGTGCCGACCCGAGCTCGTACGCCTCGTCCCACCGCGCATCGGGTCTCTCGATGCGCGCGGAGCCGATCACCCCGATCAGCGGTGCCGCCGTCTCATCCCGCGACGAGCTGATAGCCACGCACCCCCTTCTTGGCGGAGAGGGTGACCAGCGCACCGCGCAGGACTCCCTCGGAGTACTCGCTGCCCGGATTGATCGACTTGGACCTGCCGATCCTGGCCTCACCCCGCGACTCGTGGATGTGGCCGTGCAGCCCGAGCAGCGGCTGGTAGGTGCGCATCGCATCGCGTACGGCCACCGAGCCGACTCCGGTGATCACCGGGCTGCCGGACTTGAGGATCGGCCGGAACTCCGCGTCCAGCGCCATGGCCTGGTCGATCGGCGTGTCCTTCGGCGGGACATGCAGATTGAAGATCGCGCGGGATAGGTCGGGGACCTTCGCCGCCTCCCTGTCGATGCGGGCCGAGAGTTGATCCTCCGGGAGTTCGCGCGGGGAGTCCCATGGGGTCGGGTTGGAGTAGCCGACCGAGATCATGGTGAAGCCGCCGGGCAGCTCCACCAGCCTGCCTTCGGGATTGATCAGCATGTCCGAGGAGCCGAGCAGCTCGTCGACAAACAGCGGATCGTCGTTGCCCGGAGCCAGCAGGCAGGTGATGCCGGTGCCGTCGAGGCGTTCCTCGGCAAGCGACATCCACTGCGCCAGCGTCTGGTGCATGTGCTTGCGGAAGGTCTCCTCGACGAGTTCCGGATGCTCCCTGAATTCGGCGATCTCATCGGGGGTGGTGTCGTAGGCGTAGAAGCCGGCATCGGCGATCTGCTTGCGCAGCGCGGCCAGTCCGTCGGCTGTCACGACGCGGTCCCGTCCGAACAGGTGGGTGGTGTATCGCCCACCCGCACTCTCGACGACCGGCACGAGCATCTTGCCGGTGATGTCTCCGCCCATCAGCAGCACGTTGGCGCCGTAGAATTTGCCCGCGTTGACGAACTTGCGGAAGCAACGGTCGGAGCCATGAATGTCGGTGGCAAAGAAGATCTTGATGTCATGGCCGCGCATCGATCGGCCCTCCAATCTCGTCGGGCAGCTCGTACCAGGGCACCCGCCGGCCCACTGTCTTCCGCGCCCGCCACTTCAGCGACTTGGGAGCGGCGGCCAGCGCCTCGCGGACCTCGATGGCGCGGGCGGTCACGACCTCGGCCTCGGCCGCGTCCAGCAGCTCGGCGGCGAAGTCCGGGATCCGGGCGAGGTTGTCGGTGAAGGTGGTGTACCAGCCCCAGTCGCCGCTCGTGACCGCGATCAGCCGGTCGGAGCTGACATGGTCGTCCACGCCCGGCGCGTCCGGCGGCTCGACCTCGTGCGTGAGCAGGATGGTGAGGGCGTCGGTCAGGTCCTTGCGGTTGATCTGGACCACCTGCAGCTTGGTGAGCAGCAGGTCGGCGGGGGCCAGGGTCACCGGGTGGCGGTCCAGCCGGTCGCTGAGGTCCATGCCGTGGCACATCTGGAACCCGCCGACGAACACGTCGAGGCCGCGGCCGTTGGGCTGGTCCGCGAACAGCATCCGCTTGTCGCCGCGCATGTTGTTGAAACGGACGTTGGGCGTGTAGCCGAGCTCCACCATCGCGGCCTTGAAACCCTTGCCCTGTCTGGGGTTGATCACCAGGTCGATGTCGCCGTACGTGCGGCGCAGCGCGGCGGGGATCTCGCGGTGTCGGTGCCCGGCCACCGCGAGGCCGCCGATCAGCCGGACGTCCAGGCCGCGTTCGCCGAGTGCTGAGGTCAGCCGGCTCGCCTCGCGCTCGATGTCGGCGAGGGGTATGACGACGGTCATGCCGGCTCTCCGATCACCAGGCGGTGGATCGTGTCGTAGTGCTCGGTCCTGGCCGCCTCGCTGGGGAAGTTGTAGCTCTTCTTGCCGAGTACCTCGGCGAGGTGGAAGCCGATCAGGCTGAGCGGCAGGGCGGCCAGCAGCGGCGAGAACTCCTCGGTCAGTCCCGGGGCCAGCGGCAGATGCAGTGCCGGCAGGCCGGGCTCCACATCGCTGACGACGATCGGGCGGGCCGCGATGAAGTCGAGCTCGCTGAGGATCTCACCCGCCCGGTCGAAACTGGCCCCGGACGGCGCGACCAGCACCACGGGCGTGCCGGCGGAGCTGACGAAGTACTCCTCGTGCGCCCACTCCTCGATGTTGGTGCTCACGCCGAGCAGCTGCGGGCCCTCGAAGAGCTTGGCCGCGCCGAAGTTCGCCGATGCCTCGTTGGGGCCGCCGCCGAGGAAGGTGATCCAGGGCTCTCCCGCCAGGGACCGTGCCGCCTTCTCGGCCGGCCCCGCGGCGGCGGCAAGGGTCTGCTCGGCCAGCGCGGGCACCGTGCCCAGTGCCGTACGGGCCGCATCGACGTCCCGCCCCCTGGCCACCGCCCAGCGCAGCGCGAGGTCGGTCAGGGTCGTGACCAGGGCGAGGTAGGTGCTGGTCCCGGGCGAGAATCCCAGGGTCGGCACGTCGATCGGGAGCACCAGGTCGGCGGCCTGGGCCAGTGCCCCGCTCTCGTTGTTGGTCAGGGCGATGGACAGGGCCCCGAACCGGGTGGCCTGCACCGCCGCCTCGGTGGTGCGCCCCACCCTGCCGGAGAACGACACGCACAGCACGGCGCTCCGCGGCGGAAGGTAGCGCACCTGGTAGCGGGCGAGGTCCAGTGCGTGCACCGCTCGGGCGCGGACGCCGGCATGCCGCTGGAAGGCCAGCGCGGTCGCCTGACCGGCGAAGTACGAGTCACCGCAGCCGACCAGGAACAGGTTCTCGATGCCCTGGTCGGTCAGGGCGTCGGCGATGCGTCGCACATGGCCGCCGGCGTCGGTCAGATGATCGGCGATCACCTCGGGGATCATCGCGATCTCACGGCGCATCACGTCGATCTCGTACGGGGCGTCGGTCTCGGCCGGTCCGGGCGCCGGGCCGGCCAGCGCGGCGAACCGTTTCCCGGCGGTGACCGGGTCGAGCCGTGCGAGGGTCAGCGAACCGAAGCCCTCGACGGCCCATGCCGCGGTCGCCGCGCCGCGCCGTACGGCGTCGGGCAGCGACAGACCGGCACCCAGTGCGGCGGCCAGCGCCCCGCAGAAGGTGTCGCCGGCCCCGGTGGTGTCCGCGACATCCGTCGGATAGGCCGGAACGCGCTCGGCGGGCCGGTCGCCGGCGTCGATCAGGGCACCGTCCGCGCCGAGTTTGACCACCACTGCGGGCACGCCGCGCTCACGCAGCGCCGCGGCGGCCCGCCCCGGATCGTCGTAGCCGACCAGCTCTGCGAGTTCCTCCCTGCTAGGTACGAAGACGTCCGCGCGCCGCGCCAGTTCGAGGACGCCGTCCGCATCACCGCGCCAGTCCTCGTGCGTGTCCACCGTGATCAGGGCATCCGGTGCCTGCCCGCGGACGTGCCGGACGATGGCCGTGGCCGCGGACAGCGGCATCGCCGCGACGTGCACCACCGGCGCGGCGTCCGCCCGCAACCACTCGCCCGGGAGGTCCTCCGGTCGTACGGCCACCTCACGAGACCTTTCCGGCGGGGTGCGGTAGAGCCACCGCCGCCGGCCGTCCTCCTCGTAGATCACCCAGTTCCGGACCGTGGGGCCGTCGATCCCGCGGACCCCCGCGGTGTCTATCTCGAGCCGGTCAAGGGTTTCCAGCACTTCGGGCGGGAGGTCGTCGCCGCAGCGGGTGACCACGGCGACTGCGGAGTTCCACAGTCGTGCCGCCATCGCCGCGTACACCGCGTTACCGCCAGGGCAGCCCATCCGCACCGTGCCGTCGGCTCGTACGACATCGTCGATCGTCAGGTTGCCGATCACGATTACGGGCCTGACGTGCGCGGTATCGGTCGGTTTCATCGGGGCGGCTCCTCCGCGTCCTCGGGCGAATGGTTGTCGATGGTTCTCCCGATCACTCCGGCGGGATCTCCCGGTAGACCAGGCTCAGGTCGACGCCCCGGCTCCGGTTGATCAGGCGTGCCGCGACGTACCAGAGGACCCCGCTGAGGACCACGCCAAACATGAACCACAGCGACAGCGTTCTGGTGACCGCGAACGTGGTGTTGATCGTGTTGTTGAAGATGAAGGCGACCATCAGCGCGCCCAGGGCGAGCACACCACCCGCCCCGGCCAGCGCGACGACCGGGACACCGAGGAGGCGCCTGCCGCCGGCCGACTCCCATACCGTACGCAACCGGTATGGGAACACCGCGCCGGCCAGTGCCACCACGATGAACGCGAGGATCTGGGCCAGCAGCGCGCCCAGCAGGCTGGCGTTGGACCAGTTGACCAGCGCCACGAGGGCGATCTCGCCGGTCACGGTGCACAGCACGATGGCCTTCACCGGAGTGTGGAACCGTTCGCTGACATCACCGAGGCTCTGCGGCACCGTGCGGTCCAGTGACCAGGCGAGCATGTACCGGGTGGACTGCATCACCGACAGTGGCGTGCCCATGACGGCCCAGATGACGAAGCCGACGCCCAGCAGGAGCAGGAGGAAGACGTTGTGGGTCAGCAGCGCGGCGAGGAAGTTGAAGCCCGGCGGCAGGCCCGCGGGCAGGCCGAGCTTGTCCGGGGCGGCGTTGGCGAGGTAGCCCAGGCTGCCCAGCCACTTCGTGCTGACGTGGCTGGTGAGCACGGCCGTGAGCACGACGAGCACCAATCCGTTGATCAGGACGCCGCCGACCATCGCCCGGTACTGCGTCTTCGACGCGCGCTTGATCTCCCCGCCGATCTGAGCGGAACCCTGTGCGTAGCCGACCACGAAGAACACCCACGGCAGCATCAGGAAGGTGTCGGTGAGGCTGAACGGCGCGCTGTTGCCGGTGTAACCGGCGTGCTCTGCGGTGGGAATGATCTGGTCGTAGGTCAGCCCGCCGTGGCCGGCCGCGAAGTCGTTCCAGCCTCCGGTGACGTGGCCGCCGCGGAAGGCCAGCAGCACGATCGACACCAGCAGGCTGAGGCCGGCGATGGCGAACAGGAACTTCTGCCACCGCCAGTAGCGCTGGCCGCCCAGGACGATGAGGACGCCGAAGCCGACCGTGATCAGGGTGCCGAGGCCGAGGACCCACCACTGGGTGTGGATGCCGAGCACGTCCTGCTTGGCCAGCAGCGTATTGCTCATGTTCAGCCAGACCCGTTGGCCGGTGACTGAACTGAGCGTGGCCAGCGCCGCGGGCACGGCGAAGGTCAGGGCGAAGTAGGCGTTGAAGCCGATCCAGAAGAAGATCATCCAGAGGCCCTGGCTCCACGAGAGCAGGAAGCCGAGGATCGGGTGGAGCGTACGGCTGACGAAGACGTAGTCGCCGCCCGAACGCGGCATCGCCGCGGCGAACTCGGAGTAGACGCGCAGCAGGGTGAACGCCATGAGCAGCGTCCCGATGACCACTGCGAGCAGGATGTTGCCGCCCGGAAAGGCCGTCTGCGCCTGGAGGAACAGGAACACGCCGCCGACCGCGACGTTCATCCCGAAGGTGTTCATGATGAAGGCGTCGAAGAAGGACACCTCGCGGATCAGTCCAGTGGAGTTGCGGACGAAGACGCCGGCCTGTTCATCGGACGGAGACGTGGGGACGTGGCTCGCTGCGGTCATGGGGGGGCTCCCCTCTAGTGAGTGGTGGGGGCGGTAGGTGGATCGTGGTGGGCGGTTCCCACCACGTGCTGGATGTGGCTGTCGCGGCGATGGCTCTCGATCTCGAATCGGAACCGGTCCGCCCGGTAGAGGACCTGGGAGAACTCGACCGGCGTGCGGTGCTGGTCGAAGGTGATCGCCTCTACCCGCAGGAGCGCCTCCCCCACGGGAACCTGCAGGTGGCTGGAGTGCTCGGGGCGTGCACGCACGACCTCGATGGTGTTGCTGGCGGACGTCATCACCGTGCCGTGGCGCCGCTCCAGCAGCTGGTACAGCGACGAGCTCAGGTCCGCCTCGGTCAGTCCGCGGCACAGCTCGGCCCGCAGGAACGCCGAGAGCAGCGCGATCGGCTCACCGGCGAGGAACGCCAGCCGCCGCAGGTGGAACAGCTCGGCGCCGACGGGGACCTGCAGGGCCCCGGCCCTCGCCTCGGAGGCCGGGGCGGTCTCCGCCGTCAGTACGCGCATCGCGACGGGCAAGCCGGTCGCCCCCAGCGCGGCCGTGAAGCTGGAGAGCAGTTGGATCTTGTTCGCGACCTTCAGTTCCCGGACGAAGGTGCCGCGGCCGCGGGTCCTGGTGAGGTAACCGTCCTTCGCCAGCGCCAGGATCGCCTGCCTGACCGGCGCGAGGCTGACTCCCAGCCGGGCCGCGTACTCCTTCTCCTGCAACAGCTTCTCGCCCGGGGTGAGCCCTCCGGACATGATCTCGTCGAGCAGCAGACGGTAGACCTGTTCGTGGTACGGCAGCGCTGAGCCGCGGTCGATCGCGAACGGCAGTTGGCCGCTCGGCGAGTCGGGGAGCTCGAACGGTGACATGCGAAGCATCCTAAAAGTTATAAGTTTCCAAACTATTACTAGGACACTAGCGTTTCGTTTCCGGGCAGGCCAGAGAGAAGGCCCGGGTGTGGTAGGCGGTTCCTCCGACTACGGTGTCAGGAGCGATCGGCGACCAGGGGTCTGGTCTCACCGAGAGGTGCCGCGGGATGCGTGCTGCTCACCGCCTGTTCCTGACTGGGCAGTCGGTGTCTGTTCTCGGCGATGGTTTCGCGGCCCTGGCCATACCC
>JAOPYK010000281.1 GCA_025964695.1 Streptosporangiaceae bacterium
GGGCGGGTATGGGTATACGCGTGATTTCCCGGTGGAGCGGATGATGCGGGACGCGAAGATCACCCAGATTTATGAGGGCACCAACCAGATCCAGCGCGTCGTCATGGCCCGCCAACTCCTCAAATAGGCACCCTTATCAAGTAGGTACCGCGTATGACGCAGGCACGAGACGACACCGGCGCACCCGTGGCCATCCCGCCACAGGTGCGCCGGGTCGTGTCACTGGTGCCGTCGCTGACGGAGACCGTGGCCGAGACCGCCCCGCAGTTGCTCGCCGGAGTGACCGACTGGTGCACTCATCCGGCCGGGCTCGACGTCACCCGCGTCCGGGGCACCAAGAACCCCGACCTGGACCGCATCAGATCACTGCGGCCGGACGTGGTGCTCGCCAACCTGGAAGAGAACAGGCCCGCCGACCTCGAAGAACTACGCGCCGACGGGATCGCGGTATGGCTGACGATGATCCGTACCGTGGACGAGGCACTGCTGTCCCTGCGCCGGATGCTCACCGAGGCCTGCAAGGTGCCCGCCCCTGGCTGGCTGGACGAGGCCGAACGGGCGTGGGACCGCCCGGCCCCCACCCACCGCGTGCGAGCGGCAATCCCGATCTGGCGGCGGCCCTGGATGGTCGCCGGCCGTGACACCTTCACCGGGGACGTACTGGCCAGGCTCGGTGTCGACAACGTCTTCGCCGGCCACCCGGAGCGCTACCCCAAGATGCCCCTCGACGACATCCTGGCCGCCCGCCCCGGCCTCGTCGTGCTGCCCGACGAGCCGTACCGCTTCACCGCCGACGACGGTCCCGAGTGCTTTCCGGGCACCGGCACGGCCCTGGTCAGCGGACGCCACCTGACCTGGTACGGTCCGTCACTGGTCGAGGCGCCCAGCGTGCTGTACCCGCTCCTGCACGGCCCCGCCTGCTACTGACACCACCCACCTTCCTACGAGTCCTCTCGTGACAGGGCTCCTACCCGCCCGGGCCGGCGCTGACGGTGGGAAGCGCGATATTCACCGTCGCCGGCGTCCCGGCAGGCGGATCGGTGTCCGCATCACGTGAGTTCATCAGCGCCCCGGTCGGCGGGTGGGGCGCACCCATGACACCGCCCGCGTCTTGTGCCGGGTTCTCCCTCCGGCCCTCGAAGGCAGCGCTACCGCCCGGCCGTGCCGCCCGGCGACAGCTTGCGCAGTTCACCGCCCGCGCTCGTCCCCGCTCCCGGCAGCCCCAGCCGCCTCGAGGACCGCCCGTCAGGCGCCGTCCGGGGGCAGGAGCCGGTCCAGCACACCGTAGGCGGGGTTGCCCTGCACCGCGTGCCGGACCTCGCGGGCGCTCGCCTCGACGTAGTTCTGCCCGGTCACGATGGAGGCGTGACCGAGCAGCACCATGAGCGCGTGCGCGGAGGCGCCGCGCTCCGCCGTCCTGGTGGCGAACTCGTGCCGCAGCGCGTGCAGCAACGTGCCCTTCTGGACCTGGTCGTGGACGCCGGCGTGCCGGTAGCACTGCTTGACGAGATACTGCAGGCCTCCCCGCTGCAGAGGCTCACCCCGGTTGTCGACCAGCAGGGCGGCATCGCGGGGGAGCGACCTCAGCTCGAAGCGCCGCATCCGGCTCAGCAGATACTCCTCGATCAGCCGTTCGATCGGCTCCTCGATGGGCAGGGAACGTGTCTTACCGCCCTTGCCGGTCACCTGAATACGCCGCTGGCCGGGGGAGCCGCCGATGGACCCGAGGGTCACGCCGAGCAGCTCGGCCGTACGCATCCCGGTGACCAGGGGGAGCGCCAGGGCCAGCAGATCACGTTCGATCCACGGGTCACGCGCCTTGCGCGCACCCGCGGCGATCCTCTCCAGCAGGGTCTGCGCGGTCGACCCGTCGCCCAGGAAGGGCTTCGGCTGCTTCGAGGGCTGCTTGGGGCGGGGGACCGCCGGCATCGGATTGCCCTCCAGCGCCCCCTCGGCCACACAGAAGGTCAGGAACTGGTTCCAGGCGCTCCAAGCCCGCAGAATGCTGGCCGGCGCCCGCTCATCGGAGAAGTCGGCGAAGCAGGCACGCAGCAGCCGGCCGTTCACCGCATGAACGGACAACGCGTCGACCGGCGTTCCGGACTCATGCGCCATCATTTCAGCGATGATGCGTAGATCGCTCCGGTAGGCGCTGATCGTGTGCTTAGACGGTTTCGCGGGCTTGCGGGAGATGATGAACTCATCGATGGCAACCAGGAGCCGCAACGGGACCGCCGGCCGAGCCATCACGACCGGCTCCTGCGAAGGTCCTTCGGAACGCCGCCCTCAGGCCTCCGCGGCCACTCCAGCTTGTCATGCATAAGTGCGATTATGCATGAAACACAGCGATCAGCGGAGACGACACGCCGTTCGCTACGACATCCACCAGCCGGCCTGCCGTACGCTCCGACCCCGTGTCCCGGGCCGGCGAACGAGACGATCCCAAGCGCGACCGTCCGGAACAACGCCCGATCCGGACGATCATCGGCGGCCGTAGATCATCGATGCGGCCGTAGATCATCGATCACGACATGGCCGTCAGGCTAAAGGTCGTCCACGCACCAAAGGTCTTCCACGTGGACGACCAATGTCCCTGGAACGGACCGCATCATGCGCCCGCGCGTCGGCCATCAGCATCAGACAGGACATTTAACGCCAAACCATACAGAAACCTCATTCTGTATGGTTT
>JAOPYK010000289.1 GCA_025964695.1 Streptosporangiaceae bacterium
GGCCGAAACCGGCGAGGACCACCCCGACGGCATCTGCATCGACGCCGAGGGCGCCGTCTGGTACGCCGACGTCGGCAACAAGCACTGCGTCCGCGTCCGGGAGGGCGGCGAGGTCCTTCAGACGGTCAATGTCGACCGGGGATGCTTCGCCTGCATGCTCGGGGGTCAGGACGGAAAGACGCTGTTCATCGTGGCGGCCGAGTGGCGCATGCCCGACATGGTTCCCTCCGGAACCGGACGAGCCTGGATCGACACGCAGAGTTGACAACCTTGTAGTTGTGCAAACTTGCGGTTGTGGGTACGGTCGGGGCATGGCAGTCGTTGAAGACGAGTTGAGCCTGGTGTTCTCGGCACTGGCCGATCCCACCAGGCGCGCGATCCTAGAGCGCCTGGCCCGTGGCGACGCGACGGTGAACCAGCTCGCCGAGCCGTTCGCGATGACGCAGCAGGCGGTCTCGAAGCATCTGAAGGTGCTCGAGCACGCCCGCCTCATCTCGCGGACCCGAACCGCGCAGTCACGGCCCTGCGTTCTGGAAACGGTGCGCCTCGACGCGGCCGCCGGCTGGATCGCGCGCCACCGGCAGATCTGGGCCGACCGCCATGACCGCCTCGAGGAGCACCTGGCTGCCCTGCACGCCGAGCAGCGCCGCGACGATGGGACGAGACGATGACCGCGACAGGCGAGCTCACCTTTCGGCGCGTGCACCGAGCGTCGCCCGAGTTGCTGTTCGACTGCATGACCACGCCGGAGCACCTCACCCGTTTCTGGGGCCCGGCCGGGACGACCACGCCGGTCGGCAACATCGTCATCGACCTGCGGCCCGGCGGGGTCTTCGAGACCACCATGGTCAGCGATGCCGACGGCAGCAGGTACACCATGCGGGCCGTATACGTCGAGGTTCGCCGGCCGGACCGGCTGGTATGGATCGAGCCCGATGTCGAAGGCGGCATGCGCACCACGATCACCTTCGTCGACCTGAACGACGGGCGCACCGAGGTGGTCACCCATCAGACCAACGTGCCGGCCGCATACCTGAGCGCCGAGGCGAGGACCGGGTTCAACACCAGCCTGGACCGCTTCGACGTGTACGTGGCCGGTCTCAACGCCGAGCGACAACACCAGCAAGAGTAAGGAGCACGAAATGCCAGTAGTCACCTCAGCCGACGGCACAGCGATCGCCTACGAGCGCACCGGCAGCGGGCCGGCACTCGTCCTCGTCGACGGGGCCATGTGCTACCGCGCTGCGGGGCCGATGCAGCCACTCGCCGCTGTGCTACAGGACAGCTTCACCGTCTACACCTACGACCGCCGCGGCCGGGGTGAAAGCTCGGACACCACGCCCTACGCGGTCGCCCGCGAGGTCGAGGACCTGCAGGCCCTCATCGCGCAGGTCGGCGGCGAGGCATACGTCTATGCCATCTCCTCCGGTGCGGCTCTCGCCTTGGCGACCGCGGCAGCCGGCCCCTGGATCACCAAGTTGGCGTTCTACGAGCCACCGTTCATGGCCGAGGTCGAAGACGGCGCCCGGATCAAGGAGTACACCGAACGGCTCAACGACCTGCTCGACGCCGGGCGCAAGGGCGACGCCGTGGCGCTGTTCATGACGAACGTCGGCGTTCCCGCGGAGGCCGTAGCCGGCATGCGGGCACAGGCGGGCTGGGCCACATTGGAGGCGATCGCCCCGACGCTCGCCTACGACGACCAGGTGCTCGGTGACGGCAGCGTGCCCCGCGACTTGGCGTCGACGATCGCCGTCCCGGCGCTGGTCCTCGCCGGTGGCGCCAGCCCGCAGAGCCTTCAGCAGGCGGCGAAGGCCACCGCGGATGCGCTTCCCACGGCCGAGCACCGGACGCTCGACGGCCAGACGCACGACGTCGCCCCGGACGCGCTCGCCCCGGCGCTGGTCGAGTTCTTCGCGCGGTAGGTCAATCGGACGGTGGTCGTGGCGGTCGCGCGGGTAGGTCCGTCAGGCCGACGGGGTCGTCACCGCCCACCCGCCTTTGCCGCGCTGTTGTACGCCGGCGCCAGACGAGATCACGCTCGCCACGGCTTCGGGAGTGAGGACTGGGCGGCGTAGGCCAACTGCAGGGCTCAGGGTTCAGCTGTGCGTCGCCGGGTGCCCGATGTCCGGTTCGGGGACGGCCAGATCCGCCAGTGGGATGTGCTGCTGGCCGGCGTGAATGTCTCGATCGGCCAGGCTGCCCTGGGTCGCCGGGCGCGGGAAGGATGCCTTCATCACCCGGATGGTGGGCAGGTGGTAGAGCTGGACGATGGCGGGATCCACTCGGTAGAGCTCGCCGATCGTGTCTCGGGTGAGCACCCCGGATGCCTCGACCCAGTCGTAGTCCGCGGTGGACCCGAAGAACACATCGAGGGTGATCCAAAACGGGCCGGCGTTTTTGGAACGGACCAGCTCGACGAGGTCGGCAAGGGTGCGGGTCTTCTCAGCCATGCCCGACCTCGCTGTATACGGTGCGGAACAACTGGTGCGGTGTGTCGACGTCGACCGCGTGGTTGAGAACGAACTCATAGACGGCACCGCGCTCCATCTCGGCCGGCGAGGTCGCGAACGCGAAACTCGGCAGATGTTCGCTGCCAGGCAGCGGTAGGTGCAGCAGGAAGGGGTTGGTGATCTTGGCGATGGCCGTCGCGGTCGCCTGGTCGGCGGCGCGGGCTTGGAACAGCACCCCTACTTCGCGTGGCGCCACAGTCTCGGGTTCAAGGGGGCCTAGCACGGCGTTGGCGCCGTAGCAGCGGATCTGAATCTCATACTCACCCTGTTGCAGGCCGAGCAGCGTCTGCACTCGGCTGGTGAGCATGCTGCGCAGCGTGCTCACCCACGTGTCTAGGTCACCGAGTATCTGTGGGTCGCGGATGCCGACGAGGATGACTGTTTCGTAGCCGGCGAGGGAACTGCCCTCCAGTTTCACCGTGTACTGCTCGGCCGGCTCGAAGCGGGAACCCTCGACGCGCACGCGCCGGTCGTCCAAGGCCACGTAGGTGGCCTGCGAGGTGTCGAGGGTACCGGAGGGTTCCCGCATCCGGAACGGGTCGACATTCTCATAGATCATGTGCGCCGCGACCGAGGTCGGCGTGCATGCGGCCTGCTCGTCGAGGGGCTCGACGGTGAAGCCGCCTTGGTCGATGTGCACGTAGACGCCGCCGCGGCCTGGGCTGGTCGTGCATTGGCCTCCGCATTCGACGGTCTTGGCGGCGTGCCAGGCCGACCCGGCCGGCAAGCCACGGCGAAGGGCGAGCGCGGCCACCGAGGACGTGTCGGTTGCCCGGCCGGCGAGTACCACCTGGGCTCCCGCGTCGAGGGCCTGGGTGATGGGCTCGTGACCCATCAACCCGACGATGTGCGTGCAGGAGAGCAACGTGTCGGGCTGGAGAGGGCCGAGCGGCGGCAGTGGCCGGATCCGCCCAGCGTGCAGGGCCGGCAGCAGTGCGCCTGCCTGCTGCTCGCTGTAAATTCTCGCGACATTGAACGACAGCCCCTCCTGCTCGGCAATGGCGGTCACCATGTCAGCGATCCAGTCGACACCGGAATCGGTTCCGGATGTGCCGCATGAGGTCACGATCAGCGGTATCCCGGCTGCGCTCGCGGCCGTCAGCAGCAGACGCAGGTCCCGTGCGACCGCCGAGCCGGTGGTCTTGGCCGTCGCGGTGCCGAGGTAGCTGGGACCGGAATCGGTGGAGCCGCCGTCGACGGCGATCGCGTCGGCACCCAGCTCAATGCCGCGTCTGATCGTGTCGGGCGGGAATCCGCCGCCGAGCATCCCGGTGGGGAAGATGACACCGACCCGGTCGGTGGCGCCCGGCTGGGGATCGGTGGCAGCCGGACCGGCGGCAGAACCAGGGGCGGCGTGCGGGTTGGACAAGGTATCGGTCACGTGAGCGGCTCCGTCGCAGGATGGTGACAATCGGTCAGTCGACAAAGGTGGCGACCTCGGGCGGGATCTGTACCCCCAGCACGTCGGCGCTGGGGCGGGTCCGGCTGCGGACGATGAGCTCCAGGCCACCGACGCTCACGCGGGACTGGTAGTGATCGCCCAGGTAGGAGGTGTCGAGGATGGTCGGCTCGGGCCCGCCCCCCGCGGCATCGGTGAAGGTGATGTCCTCTGGCCGGACAGCCACCGTCGCCAACGAGCCGTCGGCTCCGTCGCGGTGCCCTCGAACGGTGATCCCGTCCGGGAATTCGGGGGTGAACAGCAGACACTCGCCTTCAGGACCGGTACGGACGGTGCCGGTGAGGAAGTTGCACTGGCCGACGAATTCGGCGACCCGGCGGTCGACCGGTTCCCCGTAGACGCTCTCGGGAGTTCCGCTGCGCAGGATGCGGCCGTCGTCCATGACCACGATACGGTCGCTCATCGCCATCGCCTCGTCCTGGTCGTGTGTGACGAACACGGTGGTCAGACCGAGGCTGTGCTGCAGCTGCTTGAGCCAGGCCCGGGCCCGCTCGCGCAGTTTGGCGTCCAGATTGGAGAACGGTTCATCGAGCAGCAGCACGCCCGGTGAGTAGGCCAAGGCCCGGGCGAGAGCGACGCGCTGCTGCTGGCCACCGGAGAGCTGGTAAGGGTAGCGGTTGGCGTAGGCCCCCATCTCCACCAGGTCCAGTACCTCCGCCACCCGGGACTTGATCACCTGCTTGCCCTGCCGACGGATCTTGAGCGGGAAGGCGACATTGCCGGCGACGGTCAGATGCGGCCAGATCGCGTAGGACTGGAACACGATGCCGAGGCTGCGCTGCTCGGCCGGACTGTTGATGCGGGCACCGGCATCGAAGAAGGTGTCATCGCCGCAGCGGATCACCCCCTGTTCCGGTGACTGGAATCCGGCGATCGACATCAGGGTGGTGCTCTTGCCGCATCCGGACGGGCCGAGCAGGGTGAGGAACTCCTTGTCCCGCACGGTGAAGCTGACATCGTCGAGGACCCGGTTGGTGCCGAATGACTTCACGAGGTGCTCGACGTGGATTTCAGGCATGGCGGATGCTCCTGATTGCGCGCGACCCGATCGCGAGCACGACGGCGACGATGAGAACTTGAACGACCGCCAGCGCGGCGACCGGCCCGACGACGCCCTGCTGCCAGTACTGCAGCATGGTGACGCCGATGACCTCGGTGCCGGGTTTCTGCAGGAAGACCACCGGGTCGTAGTCGTTGAGGAGGGTGACGAACATCAGCAGGAACGCTGCCAGCAGCGACGGCCGCAGGACCGGCAGCAGGATGCGCCGCGAGATGGTCCACCACCCGGCACCGCTGGCCCGGGCGGCCCGGTCGAACTCGTCGTTGATCCGAGCCAGGCTCGGGTAGATGACGACATAGGCCAGAGTGATGTTGCGGACCGACAACGCGATCAGCTCACCCCAGATGTTGTTGCGGACCTGCGCACCCGGCGGGCTGACCATGAGATAGGACCAGAAGAAGCCGATGCCCAAGATGATGCCGGGCACCGCCCGGGGGTAGACCAGCATCGGAGCGATCGTGCGGCGCAGCGGGAACCCGGAGCGGTGGGCGACCAGTGTCGCGACAGCGACGAACCCCACGGTGATCGCGCCGCCCAGCAGCGCGATCAGCAGCGAGTTCGTGATCGAACGCCGGAAGGTCACGTCGGTGAGGACCTGATGCCAGTTGCTGCCGGTGAGCAGGTGCCACGGCGCCACCAAGGTCGTCAGCGCCTTGACGCCGGACATCAACACCAGGCCGAGCAGCGGGATCGCACTGGTGACCGCGATGAACACCCCGACCAGCAGCGACAGCGGACGCCGCCAGCCGCGCAGGTCCAGCGGCTGGTAGGCGCCTCCGCCCCGCGCCCCGGCGGCGATGAAGCGCTGCTCTGCTCCCAGCAGCCGGCTTCGCAGCAGCAACAGAACCGAGACGACGAGTAGGAGCAGCACTGCTCCCGCACTGACGTAGGACGGGTCGGGGGTGATGCTGCCGCTCCAGGCGCTGTAAAGGTAGCTGGCGTAGAACTCGATGTGAGCCGGCGGCCCCAGGAACAGCGGGATGCCCAGCACCTCCAGTGACAACGCGAAGATCAGCACCGTGCAGTTGAGCAGGGCCGGACGCAGCAGCGGCAGGGTGATATGTCGGATGACCTGTACGGGACTCGCCCCGGCGCTGCGCGCTGCGTCCTCCAGCGAGGAGTCGGTCCCCGCCAGCGCCGCCTGGCAGGTCAAGAACGCGATCGGGATGGTCACCGCCGCGCCCAGCAGGGCCATGCCAGGTATGGAGG
This sequence comes from Streptosporangiaceae bacterium, assembly GCA_025964695.1. Classification (GTDB taxonomy): domain Bacteria; phylum Actinomycetota; class Actinomycetes; order Streptosporangiales; family Streptosporangiaceae; genus Actinomadura_E. Next base: position 6,242 of record JAOPYK010000289.1, read on the forward strand.
ACAGGTTCCAGACCGGAAAGTGAAGGTTTCGGCCGACCAGGCCGGTCAGGTACCCGCTCTGGCCATAGATCGAGACCCAGCCGACGATCAAACCCAGCGGCGGGATGACGATCGGCGTCAGCAACAGCGTCGAGTACATCTTGCGGCCGGGCATGTTCGTGCGTCCGCACAGGATGGCGAATGCTGATCCTGCGGCCACCGCGAGCACGGTGGTTTCGACTGCGAACTGCAGGGTGTACTGGGTGGCGCGCCAGAACGCCGGGTCGGCGAACAGGGTCCGGTAGCCCTGGACGGTCAAGACGCCGCCGGGCAGGTAGTAGGGCTTGCTGCGGAACGAGGCGTAGAGCAGCGGGAGGAGAGGGCCGATGACCAGAACGACGACGGCGCCCCATACGATGCTCTGCGACCAGCCGACGGGCAGGCGGGCTCGGTGGAGGCGCGGCCGCGCCGCCGGTCTGGCTGTCGTGGTCACGGTCATGTCGACCCTCTCCTCTCCTGTGTTCGGTGCGGCTCAGCGGTGGAAGGACTGGTTCCAACGCTTGGTGATCCCCGCTTGCGCACTGAGCACGTCCTGGTTGATGGGGACCGTGTACACCGTGCCGGCGGGGACCTGGCTCTTGAGATTGGTCAATGAGGCCGTGCAGCCGGTGGCCGGCTGGTAGTTGTTCATCGACGCCTCGAACCCGCCCGCGCACAGCGCGTCCTGCCCGGACTTGCTGTAGAGGAAGTCAAGGAACAGCTGCGCCGAAGCGGGGCTGGTGGCCTTGGCCGTCACCGCGATGGCCCGCGGAATCAGTGGGGTGGCGTCCTTCATGAACGTGTAGTCCGCCAGTCCTTTGTATTTCGGGAGGACTCCCTGAGCGAGGCCGGAGGAGATGTAGCCGACCGACGCACCACCTTGGATGATCTGCTGCAGACCGTCCAGGCCCTCGTTGTAGGTCTTGGTGGTGGGCGCGGCCGCGTCGAAGTAGCTCCACACCTTGTCCGCGCCGAGAAGGTGGATCATGCCGTACACCGCGGCGTAGGCCAGCGGGTTGTCGATCGGATAGGACACCATCTTGTACTTGGCCGGGTCGGCCTTGGCGTCCGTGGCCAGCTGCGCGTACGTGGTGGGCACCTGCGCCGGCGTGAGCAGCTTGGCGTTATAGGTCGTGAGGATCGGCTCCGGTGACATCACGAACACGCCGTGGCCCTGGTTGGTGTCGGCGGGGAAGTTCTCCAGGCCTGCCGGGGTGACGTTGGCGGTGACCCCGTTCTGCTCGGCCTGTACCCATGAGGCCGGGGCGCTGGCAAAGACGAGATCGGCGGTGCGCGCCCCCTGCGCGGCTTCGGCCTCGTACTTGGAGAACACCTGGTTGTCGCTGAGATCGGTCTCGGTCACCTTGATGCCGGGGTACTGCTTGCTGAATGCGTTGATCACTGGCTGCAGATACTGCGTGGGCGCGTTGCCGTACACGACCACACCTTTCTCCGACTTCGCCGTGGCCACGAGGCTGGCGACCGGCGTCGGCGCGCCGGCCGACGCCGAACCACTCGCCGATGTCGAGCTGCCGGGGGAAGAGCACGCTCCTAGCCCCGCGCACATTACGGCGACGACTGCTGCGGCTGCCGGCTTGTTCCATCGAGACCCATCAGACCTCATGACCTTGTCTCTCTCCATAGCATATTTGCTATAGCAACTTGGCCGACACTTGTGCCAGCGCGGGGGTGGGAAAGCGTGTGGGGGTGCTGTCAGTTACCGATGTGATCTTCAGCAGGCGCGGCTGTTTGCTCGCGTTCGGCAAGTGCCAGGAACCGCTCACCGGTATGGAGGGTGTGGGTGCGCGTGAGCTCTTCGGCCCGATCAGGGTCGCGTGAGCGCAACGCCTCGAGGATCTCCTGGTGATCCTGGTGACCTTCTTGGGCCGGGTAGTGAGTGCCCAGGGTGGTGGCCGCGTGTAGTCGTGCGGTCCAGTCGAACGCGGTCGCGGTGGCGATCATGTCGACGAGCATGCGATTACCGGAGGCGTCATCGATCTGGGCGTGGAAACGTCGCGTGAGGGTGAGAATTTCACGTGCCACGTCTTCCACCGTGCGTCCGTGGCGCGGGACCCGCAAAGACGCCAAGTGGGTCTCGGCGATCTCACTGAGCTGCCGAGCCGACGCGCGGGTCGCTGCGAGTCGCGCCGCAACCCCACGGAGTGCGGCCTCGATATGGACGAACTCGCGGAGTTGAGCGGTCGTCGGCGCCGCGACAGTGAGCGTCCGTCCCGCACGCACCAGGAGGCGTTCATGTTCCAGACGCGTGATCGCCTCCCGGACGGGTGTCGGGCTCACCCCGAGCAGCGTGGCAAGTCCCCGCTCGGTAAGCCGCTGCCCGGGGACGAACGTGCCATCGGTGATGTTCTGTCGCAGCGCGCCGTAGGCCTGATCCGCCAACGATGGACCGGTCGTGAGCGTGCGCACCGAACCGCTCATCTATGCCACCCCGATCTCCAAGGAGGGCGTCTCTGCGCGAGGCGCCACGCTATTTGCTATGGCAAATAGCATCATCTGAGGTGTCAGCTGTCAATACCTTCGTAACACTAGCCTGTTACCACCCGCCAGAACTGGCCGCCGAACGCTGGTGAAACGGGCCGGCCGGCTGAAGGCAGCCCGCCGCGGACGGCACCGGCTCAGAGGTGTCGTCAAGGCAGTCTCCTAGCAGGATCGGTCGGTCGTGGGATCAGTCGGACACCCGGCGGCGCCTGGCCGTCTGGCCGTGGACGCGCTGGTTCTCCGGGTCGTGCGGGGACCTAGGTCACCGACCAGATGGGCGCGGCAGTTCAATGACCACGTGTGCGCCCGGCTCTGGGCTATCGGCGACCCACACCCGACCTTCGTGCGCTGACGCGATTTCGCGGGCTATCGCCAGGCCCAGACCGCTGTTGCCGCTGGCACGATCACGGCTGACATCGAGCCGGACGAAACGGTCGAAGACCCGCTCTCGATCCCCGGCTGCGATACCCGGTCCATCGTCGAGGACGTGGATGCGGGAGGTGTCCGGCGTTGCATTGACCGTGACCGTGACCGTGGCCGTGGCGTAGCGGACGGCGTTGTCGAACACGTTGCGGACCAGTCGGCTGAGGTCGGCGCGATTGACGTACAGGAACACCTCATCGGCGAGGTGGAGGTCGATGGTGAGTGCCCGAGTCTGGGTGACGCCGACGACATCGCGCACAAGGTCGCCGACGTTCACGGTCTGCTGGTGGCCGACCAAGGTGTGCTCATCTGCCTTGGCCAGGCGCAGCAGGTCCTGGATGAGCCGCTCCAGGCGCGCCGTCTGATCGGCCGCCCGGGTCGCCACGGTCGGCCATGGCGCCCGGTCGGAGTGGGCCAGTGCCACCTCGAGGGTGGTGCGTAGCGCGGACAGTGGGCTGCGTAGTTCATGGGAGGCGTCGGCGACGAAACGCCGCTGGCGTAGTGCGGAGTCCTCCAACCGGGCGAGCATCTGGTTCATGGTCTCGGCTAGGTGCCCGATCTCGTCGGCCGTGCCCGGTTCTGGCACGCGGCGGGACAGGTCGGCGGAGGTGATGTCGGTGACGGCGTGCCGGATATGCTCCACCGGGCCCAGCGCGCGCCCGACCAGTATCCACACGGCGGCGGCTGCGAGAGCGAGGATGATCGGGAATCCCACGATCAGCTGGAAGGTGAACTGAGAGTTGATCGACCTGAGGATGCCCGTGGGGGTGCCCGCGACGATCGTGACCGGTTGCCCATTGATGGTCTCGCGGACCGCGGAAACCTGGACCTCGTCGGGTATCACGCCATCGGCGCCCTTGAGCCGGACCGGCTTGGTCGATCCGGCGGGAAGCGCGAAGGTGGCTGGGACCCCGGCCAGGCCGCGGGTAGCGGTCAGAACGGTGCCGTCGGCGGCGATGACCTGGGCCTGCGCGGCCGGAGCCAGCGACGAGCCGGGCAGCGGATGAGGCCAGTTGCCGGTCGGCGACGCCTGGGCGATCTGGGTGACGTAGGTGCGTAGCTGACTGTCGACGGTCTGTCGCACCGAGTGCATCTGCAGGAGGTAGAGCAGCACGATCCCGCCCGTGATAGCGGCAGCGATGATCAGGCTGGCGATGATGGTGACCCGTGTGCGCAACGACCGCCTGCGGCGCAACCGAGCCCCCAGCCCCGGTTCAGCGGGCATGGTCGTCTTCTATGAGGTAGCCCTCACCGCGCAGGGTGACGATGATCGGCGAGCCGGTCGGCGGATCGATCTTGCGGCGCAGCCGGTGGATGTGGACCTCGACCACTGCTGGGCCGCCGTCGTAGGCGGAATCCCAGCAGTGGTCGAGCAATTCGGTCTTGGAGACGACGCGGCCTTGGTGCCGCATCAGGTATTCCAGCACCGACACTTCCCGGCTGGACAAGTCCAGTTCCACCCCATCGCGCCATGCCTTGCGGCTGGCCGGGTCGAGGGTGAGGTTGGCGGCGATGATCATCGCCGGCCTCTTCCCCAGCCCGCGCCGGGTCAGTGCCCGCAGCCGGGCCAGCAGAACCGTGTACGAGAACGGCTTGGGCAGGTAGTCATCCGCGCCGACGTCGAGCCCTTCAGCCAGATCCAGGTCATCGTCCATCGCCGTCAGCATCAAGATCGGCGTCCACAGACCCTGGGCTCGCAACTTTCTACAGACCTGGAAGCCGTCCAGCCCGGGCAGCATGATGTCGAGGATGATCACATCGTGACCGGTTTCCTGGGCTTTCCACAGGCCCTCTTCACCATTGGCGGCCACATCCACGACGTAGCCCTCTGCCTCCAGCCCCCATCTCAGGGACTCGGCCATGTCCGGCTCATCCTCGACTACCAGCACCCTCATGAATCAAGCATCGCCCACGTTTACCGGGATCCGTTCCCGGAGGGGCCGCTCAGGCGTGCCCGCCGGGGGCAGCCGCAACAGCCGGGCGGCGCGGTCGGGCATCCACCAGTTCGCCTTGCCGAACAGTGACACCAGGGCCGGCAGCAGCAGCATCCGTACCACGACGGCATCGAGCAGGACTCCGGCGGCCATCCCCGAGGCGAGCTCACGGACCGTGATGTCGTTGGCGCTGGCCAGGGATGCGAGCGAGAAGAACAGGATCAACGCCGCGCTGGTCACCAACCGTCCGGTCCGTGAGACCCCCTCCACGATCCCCTCATGGGTGGAACCGGTGCGGTCATAGCCCTCCCGCACCCGGGCCAAGATGAACACCTCGTAGTCCATGGAGATGCCGAACAGGAACCCGAACATCAGCATCGGCACGAAGGTGTCGACCGATCCGGTTCCCGACACGCCCCACAACGCCTGGGTGCCGATCCCGTGCTGCCACACCAGGACGACAACACCGTAGGTCGCCGCCACCGACAGCGCGTTGAGCAGCACCGCCTTGGCCGGAAGCAGGATCGATTTCAGCCCGCGGGCCAGTAGCAGGAACGTCACAAGGGCCACCAGGCCGAACATCAAGGGGAACGCACCGTAGGTGGCATTGACCTCATCGATCTGCTGCGCGGCGTGACCGCCGACCAGCACTCCGTGCGGCACCGTGCGCCGCACATCGCTCAGCGAAGTCCCCGCATGCGAGGTACCGATCTGCTGCTTGGGCAGCACGACCACCAGCCCGCTGCCTCCTTGCTGCCAGGACGCGCCGGTCGGGGCCACCGCGCCGTGCACGCTCGACAGGCCGCTCAGCGACGCCGCGACCGCCTGCGCCTGCCCGGGAGAAGGCACCCATACCGGGATGGTGGTGAGGGCGCCGCTGGGGAATCCGTCGGCTTCCAGGGCGCGCAGCCCATCGGCGTAGGCCCCGGTACTGGCCAGCGCAGACCCGGTCGGTTGCGAGATGTTCATCGTCGCCGCAGCCCCGGTCAACCCGAACAGGATCGCCAAGCCGAACACAGCGGCCACGACCCGGTGGCGGATCACCTGGTGTGACCACCACGTCCAGAACCGGCTCACCTTCCCACTGGATTTGCGTCGCGGCCAGTCCAGCCGTGGCCCCATCTTCGACAGCACCGCCGGCAGCAGTGTCAACGCCACCAGCGTCGCCGTCGAGGGGATGAACAGTCCGGAGATGCCGATACCCCGGACCAGCGACACCGGAACCACGATCAGCGCGAACAGACCCAGAGACGCGGTGATACCGCTGAACATGACCGCGTGCCCGGCCCGATGCATGGCGGCCTGCACCGCCTCGGCATTCGACTTGCCCGCGGCGCGTTCCTCCCGCCACCTGTTGACGATCAGCAGCGAGTAGTCGATCGACAAGCCCAGCCCCAGCAGCGCGACGATGTATTGCACCGCCGGGTTGAACGGTGTTCCCGAGGGCACCACGAATGTCAGGGCATAGATGAACAACTGCATCGTCAGCACCGAGATCAGCGCCATGATCAACGGCAGTAGTGCGAGGAACGACCCGAACACCCAGGCCAGCACGATCACCGCGCCCAGTGCGCCGATCAACAGCTCCGTCACCACACTGGACTTGCCGCTGGAGGCGTTACCGGACGCGAGCGCGTTCACGCCGGTGCTGTGCACCGTGGCCCCCGGCACCGCGGTTCTGGCCGCCGCGGACAGCTGATCCAGCACCGTGGTCTCTACGTCTCCCCCGGCCGCGGGCGGGTAGACGAGCAGGATCGTGCTCCGGCCTCCGTTGCTGAGCAGCGCCTGGTTACCGGTCGAGGCGTAGGAGATCTCCCGGAGCCCGGGCGTCCCCTTCGCGATCTGTGCGTCGAGGCCGCGCAGGTTCGCCGCAACCCCTTTGGACTTGACCGTCGTGCCGTTCGGCAGGTCGATCACCACGACGCCCGTGTCCGACGCGCTACCGCCGTACTGCTTGGCAATCTGCTCATTCGCCGTGTACGCGGCACTGTTCAGATGAATTCCGCTCTTCAGCCGACCCGACACCGACGGGGCCAGCAGCAACCCCACCACGGTGATCACCAACCACGCGAGCCCGACCACCAACCGGTGCCGGACCACCCATCTGCTCAACGAGCCCAAAAGATCCCTCCTAAGTAGAGTCCCTCTGTGTCAGCCCGGACTCTAGAAAGCACCGCCTTTCAGTTCGCTTACCTTCGGGCCCGTCCGGCAGATCCCGACCGCCCAAGGGACTGCCGGCATGGGAGAGCCCGGGAATACGGAAACCCGGTTGGGGTTCCGATGGTCGCCGGCGCCTTGGGCGGCGTGGTGGTCGCCGTGTGCGCGCCGCTACAGAACATCGTGATGAGGGGAAACGCCGAGCTCGACATGCACACCTTTGCCGCCAGCACCATCAGCAGTGCCGTCGACCGTGCACCGCAGTGTGTGGCGTTGGTTCCTGTCCGGCGCAACGGCCGCCTCGGCAGCAGCGCACACGTTCCAGCGATCGGCCGCATTTGAGCGAGGCCCTCTATCTGGGTGTGCTGTTCGTGGTGTTCACCGCGATCTGCCTGGTGATCAGCTCCGCGGCGCTCGTGCGTTGACACGTCCACGGACGACGATCATCAAGCAGGTCACCACGAGTCCGGTTGGGGCCTGCTCCCCCGGGCCAACGCGCACGTGTGAGCTGTCGACCACCGGCTGGGACCAGTCCGGCTGTCAGGTGGCGTCCAGAGCCACGATCTGGTCGACGACGGCGTCCAGGTCTGCGCCGACGATGTCCGGCCGCGGGCCCATCGGGTTCAAGACCATGCCGGGACGGGCGACGAACGCGGCCTTGCAGCCCGCGGTAAGCGCACCGGCGATGTCCCACCAATGCGCGGCCACCAGCCGCACGTCTGCCATGTCGACGCCGAACATCTTCGCGACGGCCTGATAGGGCTCTTTGGCGGGCTTGAGGCGCTTGACCGAGTCGGCCGACACGACCTCATCGAAGTGATCCCGGATGCCGCTGTTGACGAGTTGCGCCTCGGCGACCGCCGCCGGGGAGTTAGTCAGCGCCACTGTCCTGAGCGAGGTCGAGCACAGCCGCCGGAGGGCCTCGGGCACTTCCGGATGGGCCGGCAGCGAGCCCATCTGGTTGACGATTCCGGTCGCCTCATCGGATGTGAGGGTACGGCCGTACCGCTCAGACAGCATCAGCAGGGCGGCGTACTGGGCCGTGCTGTAATCCACGTATTCGCCGGTCAGCCCGCCGACGAAGGAGAGCTGCAACATCTGCGCGAACCACTGCCCGCGCAGTTCCGCCGAACCCAGCAACTCCTCGAACGCGGCGTCAAGCGCTCGTAGGTCCAGCAGCGTCTCGTTGACGTCGAAGGCGATGACTTTGGTCATGGGAATCTCCTACCGGTGAATGCGTGATCCTTATGAGTTCTCACCCGCGGACGCGTGTTCACGCACATAGCGGATCATCCCGATGACGTCATCGGGCATGAGGCGTCCGATGGCTCCGCTGGAGTAGACGCTGACGTGTTGTACCCAAACAACCACAACCCGCTATGTGATAAAAGATCACCATCAAGGCTGATCGCGGCAATGGAAGACCAGAACTTAATGACGAGCTCAGCGACCAGTGGGGGCAGCAGCACAGTGACGGCAGGGAACAGGATCTGGAAGTGTCTCACCGTCGGACTCGGCACACTGCTGGTGTGCGGCCTAGCCGGAGCCACCCTCTGCACGCGCAGTTCCTTCGGCCAGTGGTCACCGTTCACCCCGCCCGACCGTTTCCAGTTCTGCGGCGTGCGCTACTACCGAACAGTGGGGGACTTCCAGGGGCAGATGGTAACAGCGTCCCGCGCGCAGGCCATGCGTACTGACCAGGCCACCCGGTGGCTGCGGGCGACCACCGTGGGACTCGCAGGATGGCAGGTCTACCGCACCTCGACCTGGTCGTGCCCGGAGCCTGATGGGCGCAACGGCACCGGCCACACCATGTACGTCAAGATCGGCACAGACAGGTACATGGAGATGAACGACAACAACTGAGCGGCTCCAGGCCGTGGCGGGCGACCCACCGTCCCCCAGAGCAGGCGCTCACCGATGGTTGAACGACAGGCTAATGGCTTGTCACTGACCCTTGGCCATGTAGGCATCGCTCCGAGCACATGGCTCAGGCGAGCAGGGCCGAGGCGTCCCGCCAGCAGTTGGTCCGGGAACGGTGCGGGGCGCGGTGCGCCGGGCTCGTTCCATGCCTTCAGGTAGCTGGTGGACGCGGCACGGGCGAGTCGACCGGAGTAGGCGCGAACACCGACATTAGCGCCTCGAGCAAGGCCATGACATTCAGATAGAGCCAGCCGAGATTGCAGGTTGTCCAGATGCACATCGAGTACTTCGCCATGCATGGGAGCTTGGAAGCGGACGCTCCGGCGCCACGACGCGAACCGCGACCCGAGGGCTGCCGTGATCAGACATCGACCGACCGTACAAGATCCATAGGACCGGCCCGAACCCGCCGGGAGGATGTTAATACTGGGACCATGGACCTTGATCTGCCAATCTGCGTGACCTGTGGAGTGCAGTACCCCAGGCCGCGAACCGACTGCCCGATCTGTGAGGACGAACGGCAGTACGTCGGCTGGAACGGCCAGCAATGGACCAACCTGGCCGAGCTGAACAAAGCCGGACACCAGGCGAGGATCGAGGAGGAAGGGCCCGGCGTGATCGGTGTCGGGACCAGACCCGGGACCGCCATCGGCCAGCGGGCGCTGCTGGTCCGCACCCCAACGGCCAACGTGCTCTGGGACATGATCACCTACATCGATGACGATCTGGTACGGCGGCTCAACGATCTGGGCGGGGTCGACGCAATCGCGATCAGCCACCCGCACTTCTACGGTTCGATGATCGAGTTCGCGCACGCATTCGACGCGCCCGTCTACATCCACGCGAAAGACCGGGAGTGGGTGGTACGGCCCGATCCTGCCGTGACCTTCTGGGATGGCGAGATCCGCGAGATCGGCGACGGCCTCACACTGATCAACTGCGGCGTCCACTTCGATGGCGGGCAGGTGCTGCACTGGCGGGACGGACAGCGCGGCCAGGGCACACTGTTGTCCGGCGACATCCTGACGGTCGTCCAGGACCGTCGCTACGTCGGCTTCATGTACAGCTATCCCAACCTCATCCCGGAGCGGCCCAGAAGGATCCGCCGTGCCCTGCGGCTACTCGAGCCGTACGCCTTCGATCGGGTCTACGGGGCATGGTGGCAGCGGATCGTGCACACCGATGGTTTCGCGGCAGTGCGACGCTCCGCCGACCGGTACCTGAGCTTCGCCCTCGACGATGAAGACGGCGATTAGGGACCGCTGGCCACCGGGGCCGACCTCCTTCGGACTAACTAAAGGAGATAAACAGCAAACATGAGGGGCGCGAAGCAGCTCAAGGTGGGATTGCGGGTCCGGGACCTGGAGAGGTCTTGCGTCCTGATTCCTGCGGCTCGGCTTCCGGCAGATTCCCAACACGGATCAACCGAATCTGCGGTATCTGACGTTCGGCCACACCTGACTGATCCTGTCGGACATGCACGCGCACGGGTACCACAACGCGGAGCGGGAGCGGGCGGTCAAGGCCGGCCCGTCCGGAAGCGGGTTCGTGCTGGCCGTCCCGACGCAGGATCTCGAGGGCGCGTACGACCTGTGGCACCGCGAGGGCCTGCCGGTGACCCTCGAACCCCAGGACGCGCCGTGGGCGCGGATCTTCTACGGCCTTGACCCCGACGGCTATGAGCTGATGTTCGAGCAGTTCCATCAGGAGCCCGTGCGCCCGCCTCGCCGAACACCTGGTGAGTTATCGCCGGGATGATCGACCAAGCCCGTCTTTGGTGTCTGCTTCACGCCGAGTCCCAGAACGTCGTCGCGGGCGCACCCGGCGCGCTACCGCCTGCGCCGCTGATCCGGCAAAGACGCCATCAGGCCGCCCGCGTCGCCCACGCACTCGAGAACGAGGCGATCGCGCACATCTACTCCAGCACCGCCCAGCGCGCTGGATGTCGCGCATGCCCGGCGTGTCGGTCAGGCCAGGCGCGATGGCGACGGTCCGGATGCCGTCGCCGGCAAGCTCCTGGTGCGCGACGTTGGTGAGGATGCTCACCGCCGCCTTGGATCCGCCATAAGGAGCCCCTCCCGGGCCGGCCTGCACAGCGCCAACGCTCGAAAGGTAGATGATGCGCCCGCGCAGGTGGAGCTTCGGGAAGCATCCCGAGCTCGTCGACCACGAGCTGAGACTTCTTCTCCAACCGCAACGTTGGTGGTGCACTCGCACCATGAATCCTCGGCATGAGAGAACCCAGGAGACCCGCGGCGACTCAGGTAGGCCGCGGTCGCCGAATTCGCTGAGCCTGTCGGCGGATCCATCTCGCCATAGCCAATGACCTGCAAAAATACCGGTTCTCTTCTTGTACGAGCATCCTCCCGTTACCTACCGTGGAGGCATGTCTCACTCGTACTCTCGCCGTTCGTTCGTCGGGGGGACGCTGGCAGCCGGGCTGGTCGGCGCGGCGGGTGGCAAACCGGTTCTAGAAAGCTCCCCGATCGCCGGCGATGTGGTGCCTTTTCACGGCGAACATCAGTCCGGCATCACCAATCCACCGCTGGCCCCGCAACAGCAGGGGATTTTCGCCACCTACGACGTGACCGCCGACAACCGCCGTGAGCTCTACGATCTGTTCCGCACCCTGACCGCGCGGGCCCGCTTCCTCACCAGCGGCGGCCCCGCGCGACCCGACCCTCATTCATCGGGCTCGGGACTGCTCGGAAGCACCCTGGTGCCGGACGGTCTGACCGTGACCGTCGGTGTCGGGGCGTCCCTATTCGACCACCGCTTCGGGCTGGCCGACCGCAGACCCGTCGAGTTGGTCCCCATGACCGCGTTCGCCCACGATCACCTCAATCCCGCCGAATGCCACGGAGACCTACTCCTGCAACTGTGCGCCAACCACGATGACGCGCTGGTGAACGCGTTGATCGACATTCATACACACACCGGTGCGCTGATGCGGCAGCGCTGGCGCATCGACGGGTTCCGCAGCCCGCAACGGCCGAGCGGAACCCCTCGTGATCTGCTCGGATTCCACGACGACGTCGCCAACCACTTCCTGACCGACGTCAAGGGCCGGATCAACAAGTTCCTCTGGGTGCATCCGCCCTCTCCCGAGCCGGCCTGGACCACCGGCGGCACCTACCAGGTCATCCGCATCGTCCAGTTCCACCTCGACGAATGGGATCAGACACCGGTCAATCTGCAGGAGAAGATCATCGGCCGGCACAAGGTCACCGGCATCCCACTGAACGGCGGCACGAACGAGAACTCCCCGGTGGTCTACGACCCGAACGGCGAGGTCATGCCGTTCAACTGCCACGTCCGCCTCGCCAACCCGCAGACGGTCGGCTCCCCCTTCAGCGCGCCCAACCCGCACGTGCGGGACAAAGTGCCGCCCGTCCACATGTGGCGCCGCAGTTACCAGTACATGCGCGCCCCTGACATCACCGGACGAATGGACGCCGGGCACGCCTTCTGCTGCTTCCAGCGCAAGCTCAGCACCTACGTCGACATGCAACGGCGGCTGGAAAACGAAATGCTCGTCCGGTTCCTCACCCCGACCGGCGGCGGCTACTTCTTCGCCCTGCCGGGCGTGACCGACGACCAGGATTTCTACGCCCGCGCGCTGCTGACCTGATGTCGGTGTAGGGATTCATCAGCCCGGTAGCGCCGGCAAGGGCTGTCACTCGATGACGCGCTCCATGACCGGATCAGTGAGCTGAGCTCGGTCCCGGAAGGACGCTCCTCACGCATGGTGCGCCAAACGAACCGGCCAGGTCAGGCCCCGCCGGACCCGATGAGGTGGCCGACGAAGTAGACGACCAGGGCGGCCGCTCCGCCCACGAGGAGTTGGCGTACGCCAGAGAGCAGTGGGCCTCTGCCGTTGAGCAGTCCTAGGGCAGCGCCAACGGCGAAGAGGGCGATGGCGGCAAGGACAATGGAGCTGACAAGCGCGGCAGCGCCGGAAACGAACAGGTAGGGAAGAACGGCGACAGCGGCCCCGATGGTGAAGGCAATGAGGCTCGAGACGGCAGCCGACCACGGCGAACCGAGTTCGTCGGGATCGAGTCCGAGTTCCTCGCGGGCCATGGTGTCCAGGGCCGCTTCGCGGTCCTTCATGATAGTCGTGGCGATGCGTTCGGCCTCGTCGGTGTCCAGGCCTTTGGCTCGGTAGATGAGCGCTAGTTCTTCGGCCTCGGCCTCGGGGTCGTCGCGGAGTTCCTCGGATTCCAGATCGATCTCGCGCTCGTATGCCTCCCGTTGGCTGCGCATGGAGATGTACTCGCCCGCCGCCATGGAGAACGCGCCGGCGAGCAGGCCGGCGAGGCCGGCGAAAAGGATGGTCTTGCTGGCCGCTCCCGATCCGGCGAACCCCATGACCAGCGAGGTGTTGGAGACCAGACCGTCGTTGACGCCGAACACGGCGGCCCGCAGCGCGCCGGAGCGGTCGCTGCGGTGCCACGGCTCATTGCGGGTGATATCCCGGCCGCTGCCGTCAGTATCGCTCTGTCCCTGGTCGCGCATCCGGGTGAGCACACGGGCGTGTGAACGCTCGTCGACGGCCATTTCCGGCGCGGCGTGCGGGTCACCGTCGTACATGCCGGCGTCGGAGTGCTCGGCGCGCTCCACGAACGGCAGCACGGTGTCGACGGAGAACCGGCGGGCAAGCCAGGACAGCAACCGGGTGCGCAACATGGGGCGGTCGGACTGAGGGATTGGTTCACCGAGCGCGGTGAGTTTGGCCGCCCAGTGCGCGGCGTGCCGTTCCTCCGCCGCGGCCAGTTCCAGAAAGATCTGCCGCCGCTCGCCGATGGTGCCGGCTGCCAGCCCCCGGTAGAGGGCCGCGCTCTGCCGCTCCGACCGCAGCAGGTCACGGAAGCGCGTGACCGCTTGCCGTTCGCGGCGGGCCTGGATGTTGTGTGCGTCAGCACTCATCGTGTACCTCCTGCCCCGGCACCGCGCGAGGAGCCGTCCGGTGCCGATTGCCGGTCGTCTGAGGTGGCGTTCGCAACGAGGCAGTGGCGGCAGGTCCCGCGGAAGAGAACCTGCGCCTCGTCGATCAGCCCCACATCCTCGCGTGGAGTGAGACAGGGCTTAGCGCCGACAACGCAGGAAACGTCGCTGACCTGACCGCACCGCCGACAGACGAAGTGGTGGTGCCAGGTATCGGCCTCCTCGTAGACCATCGCGCCTCGCCCGAGGTCCGCGCGCAGCACGAGGCCGACGTCAGCCAACGCCACCAGCGAGTTGTAGACACTCATCCGAGAGAGCGTGACGTCGTGTTCGACCAGGTAAGCATGCACCTCGTCGGCCGTGTGGTGGCCGCCCATGGCACGTAGTGCCTGGTTCACCGCAAGCCGGGGCCGGGTGACCCGCAACCCGGCCTTCCGCAACCGCGCCGCGACCTCGCCTGCCACTTGCGCACCCCCTCGTGACGCTTGTTTGGACTATGTATAAGTATATGTCACTGCCCTGCCGGCCGCAGTCCGGGCCCCCGTCGCCGTGCCGTACGTGGATCCGACGCCCCCACATACACCCATCACCAGAGCACCGAAGCCGGGGACGACCCCCTCGAGCACGACGGGCAGCTCGCTCCAGATGTCGACCTCGCCGGGTCAGGCCTACACGGCCGGCGACTGGCTGCTGTGGCGCGTCGGCACCGACCATCGCCTCGTCCACGTGAGCTGAGAAGATCGCGCCGACTGGGCAGGGGCGCCTCTGATCGCAAACCGTTCCTTGCGGCGCCGGCGCTCCTCTTCGCCGGGCGCTGGACTCGAATGAGACGGTGCGCTGCTCCCCGCGCACGTCGGGGTGAACCGGCCCAGGCCGAGCCGAACTGGGCAGCCCCTTCCTCAGTGGGTGTGATCGGTCCTTGCGGTGTGGTCAGGGGTCGGGGGTGGACCGAGGATCTGGTGGCCGTAGCGCTGGGAGGCTTCGATCAGGCGTGGGAGGTCGGGCGGGGAGGGGGTGGGTAGCCGGTGGGATCAAAGCTCATCGTATGTGCCACCGGAGTCGCCGTCGTTGGGTGTGTAGAGCCGTACCTCGATGCCGTCGGGGTCGTGCAGGCCGATGATCACCCATCCCAGATGGCCGGTGACGATCCCGCTGTGCGGCTCTGCCAGGTCGTCCAGCCGCCTCGGCCAGCTCCTACCACCTCCGCGGCCCGCAGCAGGTCGCCGCCTTCTTCGATGGCCTTGAACTGGTGGAACCCGGTGTGGTCACGACTTTGAAGTGGCGGCCCGAGGCCGCCGACATCGGGGGTGCTCCCGGGGAAGTGAATGCCGTCTGCGGGATCGGGCGCAAGAACCGACCGCTCTGAGGGACCTAGCCGGTCTCGGACGCTTCGGCTTGAGTCGGTCAAGATGGGTGTACGGCCATCCGGTGGCTCGTCTTCGGGTTTTCGCCCAGCCCAGGGGGCGGGCTGGATCGGGTCTGTCTGCACGACCCGATCCAGGCCCAGGGTGACCATCTCCGTCGACGAAGCTAGGCGGCGAACCCACCGTCGACGGTGACCGCCGTGCCGGTGATATATCGGCCGGCGTCGCCGGCGAGGTGGGCGACGGTCGCGGCGATGTCGTCGGCGGTGCCGTACCGGCCGAGGGCGGTGACGCTGCCGAAGAGGTCGGCGTTCGGGCCGTCGGCGGGGTTCATGTCAGTGTCGATCAGACCGCCGTGCACGACCGTGGCTGTGATCCCCCGGGGTCCGAGATCGCGGGCCAGGCCCTTGGTGAGACCGGTCAATGCGGACTTGCACATGGCGTACAGGCTCATGCCGGGTGCGGGGACGCGTTCGGTCATGGCGCTGCCGATGGTGATGATGCGGCCGCCCTCGGTCATGTGCCGGGCGGCAGCCTGGGAGGCCAGGAATACGGCCCGTACGTCGACCGCGAGGATACGGTCCACCTGTTCCACCGTCAGCTCTTCCAACGGCCCGCCGGTGAAGATGCCGGCGTTGTTGACCAGGATGTCGATGCGGCCCAGGTCCCGTACGGTCTGCTCGACCGCTCCCGTGGCGGCGCTCGGGTCGGCGTTGTCGGCCTTGATGACCAGTGCCCGCCCGCCATCCGCCTCGATCTGCTTGGCGACGGCCTGGGCCTTGTCGGCAGCGCTTGCGTAGGTGAGCGCAACGTCCGCACCATCGCCCGCCAGACGGCGTGCGATCGCGGCCCCGATTCCGCGGCTCCCGCCCGTCACGAGCGCGACCTTTCCTGAAAGTCCTGTCATCGTGAAGCTCATTTCTCCGTGGTGGTTGTGTGCTGTGGTCGGTCTGGGCGGGGCGAAGCAAGCGGTCCTTGTCGCCCTCGCGCTGGGGATGGTGCCTCGAGGTCAGCCTGCGGGGCAGTCGTGGTAGGCCTCGATGAGCCACTTTCCGGCATGCCGTGCGAGCACCCAGGTCGCCAGTGCCCACTGTTCTGGGGCAGGTTCGGCCTCGCCCGGGAACTGGGTGCCGCTTCTGCTGATCACGATCGCGATGTCGTCGTTGAGGAATCGCACGTTCTGCACCATGTGGATGCGGCGCGAGCCCTTGAGCGGACCGGTGAAGGCGGCCGCCATGCTGGCGCGGATATCGGTCCTGCTCGGCAGGTGGTAGCCGGGCAGGATGGCGGTCGCGTCGTCGGTGTAGGACTGGACGAACAGGTCGGCGTCGTTGTCCGCCCACGCCCTGGAGACAGCGTCGAACACGGCGCGCAGCGCGCGTTCGCCGTCGCCCGGAACCGGCCTCGTGTCACTTGTCGGGGACTCTGTGTGTTGGTGAAGATTCGAGCTCATCGTTGCTCCTTCATCGCTAGCGCTGGTCTCACCTAGACGACGCGGCACATAGGTCGATTTGGACCTGTTGTGGCTCAGCTAGCGGTGAGCATTTCCAGCCGCCGTTCGAGCTCGGCGCGCTCGACGGAGTTGGCGGTGAGCGCGATCGCCTGCCGGTAGGCGTGTTCGGCGCCCGCCAGGTCACCGGCGCGCCTGAGCAACTCGGCATGGGTGGCGTGCAGGGGCTGATAGCGCTTGAGCACCGGATCGGCCAGCAATGGTTCGAGTAGTTCCAGTCCGGCTTGGGGGCCGTGGGCGAATCCGATTGCGGCTGCGCGGTTGAGGTCGACCACGGGTGAGGGGCTGAGTCTGCCGAGCGCGCCATACAGCTCGGCGATCTGTACCCAGTCGGTGGCCTCGGCGGCGGATGCCTGGACCTGCAGCGCGGTGATGGCCGCCTGGAGTTGGTACTGGCCGGGGTGGCGGAACCGGAGTGCGCGCTGGAGTGCCCGCAGCCCCTCGTGGATCTGGTCACGGTCCCACAGCGCGCGGTCCTGCTCATCGAGGGCCACAAAGCCACCGGCGGCATCGACGCGGGCGGCACGGCGGGCGTCGTGCAGCAGCATCAGCGCCAGCAGCCCCCATACCTCGGCGTCCTCGGGCATCAGCTCGCCCAGCAGGTGTCCCAGGCGGATCGCCTCGCCGCACAACTCGGCCCGCACCAGACGGTCGCCCTGGCTGGCGGAATAGCCCTCGTTGAAGATCAGGTATACGACCCGCAGTACGCCGCGCAGCCGGTCGGGAAGCTCCTGGTCGTCGGGCACCCGGTAGCGGATGTGCGCATCGGCGATCTTGCGTTTGGCGCGGACGATTCGCTTACCCATTGTCGGCTCGGCCACCAGGAACGCGCGTGCGATCTCGCCCGTGGTCAGACCGCCGAGCATGCGCAGCGTCAACGCCACGCGCGCCGGCAGGTCCAGCGCCGGATGACAGCAGGTGAAGATCAGCCGCAGTCGGTCATCGGCGATCGAGCTTGTTTCACTCACCGAAGGGTGCTCCTGTCGGTCCAGGCGCAGCAGGTCGGCCAGACGTTCGGCGCGTTCGAAGATCGACCGATCACGGCGCAGGCGATCGATCGCCCGCCGCCGCGCGGTAACGGTAATCCACGCCCCGGGATTTTCGGGGACCCCATCGCGCCGCCACGTCGTGAAGGCGGCAGCGAAGGCGTCCTGCATCGCGTCTTCGGCCAGCTGGAAATCGCCGGCTTGTCTGATCAAAGTCGCCAGCACCGCCGCCCGCTCATCGCGGAACACGCGTGCGACCGCCGCTGCGGTGGGGTCATCCGGCTCTGACCGCCGCTCAACCTGACCGCTCATGTTCGCCCGGCCGCTCCCTCCTGATCGGCAACCGGTATGGCGCTGACGTCCATGATCGGCCGTACCTCGACCGAGCCATAGCGGGCGGTCGGCAGCCGCGCCGCGTGCTTCAATGCTTCGTCAAGGTCGGTGCAGCTCAGCACGTAGTAGCCGGCGAGCACCTCCTTGGTCACCGCGAACGGTCCGTCGGTGAGTTCTGCCTCGCCATCGCGCACCCGGACGGTCGTCGCGCTGGCCACCGGATGCAACGGACCGTTGGCCACCAGGAGACCGGCCTCCCGGAGGCTGTCGGTCACCGCCTCCCACAGCGGCATCTCCGTCCACCGATCCGCCTGCCCGGCCTCATCCGCCTCCGGGGCGTAGAGCAACAACATGTACTCCGGCATCACACCTCCACACGCG
>JAOPYK010000293.1 GCA_025964695.1 Streptosporangiaceae bacterium
CACCCGCGAACTGGTCATCGCCATGATGCGGGAGACTCTCGACGTCGCCGCCCGCCTCGGCTGCCGGCCCGAGATGTCCATCGAACGCCGGCTGGCCGGAGCGGAGCGGGCGGGCGACCACAAGACCTCCATGCTCCAGGATCTGGAGCGGGGCAAGGCGCTGGAACTGGACGTGATCCTGGCGGCGGTGGTCGAGCTCGCCGACCTCACCGGCGCCAGCGTCCCCTCACTGCGGGCGATCAACGCCGTGGCGGATCTGATCAACCGGAAAATCATCGGTGCCGCGAAGAGCGCGATACCCACCCCATGACGCGCTGATCGGCCCGCCACTTGAACCGGAACGCGCAATGAAAGCAAGGGGCCGGCGGAGGCGGCCCCCTTCATCAATTAGATTTATCGCGCGGTCGATGAATTCTATTTGATTGGTTCACGGCCGGCCCGCAGACTTGGAAATAGCCGAGAACGACAACCGGAGGACGGAAATGGCAAAGATCCTCGCTGTGCTCTACGACGACCCAGTGACCGGTTACCCGCCGCGCTATGCGCGGCAAGAGATTCCGCATATCGAGCGGTATTCCGACGGGCAGTCGACGCCGATGCCGAGCGCGATCGACTTCACACCCGGTGAGCTGCTGGGCAGCGTTTCGGGCGAACTAGGACTGCGGGAATTCCTGGAGAAGGCCGGCCACACACTGGTCGTGACATCCGACAAGGACGGCGCCGGTTCGACGTTCGAGCGTGAACTGACCGACGCCGACGTCGTCATCTCGCAGCCGTTCTGGCCCGCCTACCTCACGGCGGAGCGGATCGCCCAGGCCCCGAACCTCAAGCTGGCGATCACCGCTGGGATCGGGTCCGACCATGTCGACCTGCAGGCCGCCGGTGAACGCGGCATCACGGTGGCCGAGGTGACGTACTGCAACAGCATCAGTGTGGCCGAGCACGTGGTGATGCAGATCCTCGCGCTGGTCCGCAACTACCTCCCGTCGCACCAGTGGGTACTGGACGGTGGCTGGAACATCGCCGACGCGGTGTCGCGGGCCTACGACGTCGAAGGCATGGCGGTCGGGACCGTCGGTGCCGGACGCATCGGACTGGCCGTGCTACGGCGGCTCAAGCCCTTCGACGTCGTCCTGCACTACATGGACCGGCACCGCCTTCCGGCGGCGACCGAACAGGAGCTGGGCCTGACCTTCCACGAGACCGTCGAGTCCCTGGTGGCGGCCGTGGACGTGGTCACCATCAACGCGCCGCTCCATCCCCAGACCCAGGGGCTGTTCGGCGACACGCTCATCGGGCTGATGCGGCCGGGGTCGTATCTCGTCAACACCGCCCGGGGCAAGATCGCGGACCGCGACGCGGTGGTGCGCGCTCTCGAGAGCGGCCAACTCGCCGGCTACGCGGGCGACGTCTGGTTCCCGCAGCCGGCGCCCGCCGACCACCCGTGGCGGACGATGCCGCACCACGGGATGACTCCGCACGTATCGGGATCGACGTTGTCCGCGCAGGCTCGCTATGCCGCGGGCACCCGCGAGATCCTCGAAGCGTGGTTCGCGGGGCGGCCGATCAGGGACGAGTACCTGATCGTCGACGGTGGGCGGCTGGCAGGCGTCGGCGCCCACTCCTACACAGCGGGCAACACGACCGGCGGATCGGAAGAGGCCGCCAACTTCCGTACGTAGTGCGACCCCGCTGACGGACGAGCCCGGTTCCGCCCCCTTGGCCGGGCTCGCGTCGCCGCACCCGCTCTGCGCGGGTGCGGCGATGCGCATTCCGGCACCGGCGCGGTCACGGCGTCTCGTACGGCATTCCGGCGTCGGCATGCTGGGGGAGCAACCGGTCCAGTTCGGTCTGCAGGTCCTCCCGCCGGGCGACCGCGAGCAGCGCCCTGGCCAGAACAGGTTCGTGGTCGCGGTCGAGGGTGACGAGGCCTACGTTCTGCACCGCGACCGGCTCGACCAGCGGGATGACGCGCATGCCGGCCGGCACCCCGAACACCCGCAGCCAGGCGTGCGGCACCACGCTCGACCACTGTCCCGCACGCACATGGGCGTACAGCGCGGAGACCGAGTTGGTCTCGACGGTGGCGGTCGGCTGGGCCCCTGCTTCGTGGAAGATATGGTCCAGCACCTGGCGGTTCTGCATGTCGGGCGTCAGCAGGCATAGCGGCAGTTGCGCGGCATCCGCCCAGGTCACCGAGGTATGACCGGCGAAGCGTTCGGTGCCGGCGGTGAGCAGCACATAGTGTTCCCGGTAGAGATGGTGGGCCCGCAGGTGCGCGGGGCGCCGACGTCCGAGGTAGGTGACGCCGACGTCGATCTCGAACTCGGCCAGTCGGCGCTGGATGTTCGACGACGACAGCGAGAGCACCGACAGGCTCGCCTGCGGATGCTCCTCGCAGAACGGCACCGTCAGCAGCGGGAGGGTCGTCAGCGTCGTGGGGATGGCCCCGATCCGCAGCCTTCCGGTCAATCCCTTGCGCATCGTGCCGACATCGTCGGTCAGCCCGTCGCGTTCGGAGAGGATTCGGTACGCCCAGCGCAGCACCCGTTCGCCCTCCGGGGTGAAGCCCTCGAACCGGTTGCCGCGCAGGACGATCGGCACGTCCAGCTCGGACTCCAGCTTGCGGATCGCCGCCGACAGTGCCGGCTGCGACACGTCACAGGCCTCGGCGGCCCGGGCGAAGTGACGTTCACGCGCCAGCGCCGTGAGGTACTCAAGCTGACGAAGGAGCATCGAACCTCGAGATGGTCGTGGACGGGGCGGCCCTGCCCCGAACCTATCGGGTCGCCGACGGGCGATTCCGGTGACTGTGTGCCGCCCGGAAACCCGGCCAAGGCCTTGGCCGGCGTTACTCGGCGGCTCCGTTGCGGCCGGGGCAGTGCCTGCACCACGTGTCCACGGCGCCTCCCGCATACCCCGTGCGAGTTGAGCGAATCAGACCATGCGATATCATCGTTACATGACGATGATTTGTGAAGATGTGGTGACGCGGCAGGATCTGGTTCCGGCGGCCGCCTTGTTCCGGTCGCTGGGTGATCCCGCGCGGCTGGCGATCGTGCGTCGTCTCGCGGCGGGGGAGGCGCGGGTGGTGGATCTGGTGGCCGAGCTCGGGCTGGCCCAGTCGACGGTGTCCAAGCATCTGGCGTGCCTGCGAGATTGTGGCCTGGTCGATTCGCGGCCCGTCGGACGCGCCTCCATGTTCACTCTGGCCCAGCCGGGTCTGATCGGAATGCTGTCCTCGGCGGAGGCGGTGCTGACCGCGACCGGCAACGCGGTCGCGCTGTGCCCCAACTACGGGGACGGATGTCGATGATCCCGCCCCTCGAGCCCGGATCTGCCGCGCCCGCGGTCAGGGTCGGCGGGCTGGACATCTGTGCTGATGATTGCTGCACCCGGTCGCTGAACCCGGTGCGTGCGGATGTGGGCTGGCTGCGCGCCGCCTGGTGGGCCAGGAGCTTGTCATGGGTCAGTCTGGTGTGGATGTGCGTCGAGGGCACCGTCGGTCTGGCGGCGGGGATCGCAGCGGGCTCCGTGGCCCTCATCGGCTGGGCGCTCTCGTCGGCCGTGGAGGGATTGGCCAGTGTCATTGTGATCTGGCGGTTCACCGGCTCCCGCATGCTCTCGGAGACTTCTGAGGCCCGGGCGCAGAAGGCGGTCGCGATCTCCTTCTGGCTGCTCGCCCCGTATGTCGCGGTCGAAGCGGTCCTCAAGCTCATCACCGGTCAGCGGCCGGCCGCCAGCGTGCTCGGCATCGTGCTGACTGCCACGTCGGTTGCGGCCATGCCGGTGCTGGGGATCGCGAAACAGCGTCTGGCCCGGCGTCTGGACTCTGGCGCGACCGCGGGGGAGGGCGCCCAGAATCTGCTGTGCGCCTACCTCGGCGGCGCTGTCCTGGTCGGTCTGGGCGCCAACGCGGTGTTCGGCTGGTGGTGGCTCGACCCGCTTGCCGCACTTGCTGTCGCTGGTGTGGCGGTGAAGGAAGGTCTGGGGTCCTGGCGCGGTGAGACCTGTGAGTGTTGACGCGCCCTTGTAGGGGTCCGGACATGGTGAGTTCGGCGGAGTCGCGCGCCCGCCCCGGATGTGGATGGAGACGTCCCGGTTGCCCGACCTCCCGATGATCTGCTGGTCAGACTTGATGATGAAAATGATTTTCACTACTGTGGGGGACAAGCTGGGCAAATGGTTATGAAATTCATTCTGTTCCGTGGCGGCGGCGTTCCCCTCGCATACCGCGCCAAGGCGGGCAGGCATCCTCGGAAGGATCAGGCACGTGAAGATCGGATCGCCATCGGGGCGTCACCACACCCCCCTCATCGCCCTCACGGCCGTGGTGGGGCTGGCCCTCGGCACAGGCTGTTCCACCTCGTCGGAGGGTTCCGGCGGCGCCACCGCGGCCGCCGGGGCGAGCAAGAAGATCAACGTGGTCGCGGCGGAGAACTTCTGGGGCAGCATCGCCACCCAGCTCGGGGGCGACCACGTATCCGAGACGAGCATCATCACCAGCCCGGACACCGACCCGCACGCCTACGAGCCGACCGCCGCGAACGCCCGGACCGTTGCCTCGTCCCAGTACGTGATCACCAACGGCATCGGTTACGACACCTGGACCACCAAGCTGCTCGCGGCCAACCCCGTACCGGGCCGCCAGAGCCTGATCGTCGGAGACCTGGTCGGGCTGAAGGAGGGCGACAACCCGCACCGCTGGTACTCGCCCGACGACGTCCACAAAGTGATCGCACAGATCACCGCCGACTACAAGAAGCTGGATCCGGCCGACGCCGCCTACTTCGACACTCAGAAGACGACCTTCGAGAACCAGACGCTCGGCCAGTACGACCAGCTGATCTCCACGATCAAGAGCAAGTACGCGGGCACCCCGATCGGGGCGTCGGAGTCGATCGTCTCCCCGCTGTCGGACTCCCTCGGCCTGAAGATGCTCACCCCGGCCTCGTTTCTGAAGGCCATCAGCGAGGGCAGCGGCCCGACCGCCGGTGACAAGGCCACCATCGATCAGCAGATCAAGGGCAAGCAGGTCAAGGTGTACATCTACAACAGCCAGAACTCCACCCCGGACATCGCGGCCCAGGTCAAGGCGGCCAAGGCCGCCGGTATCCCGGTGGCCACGGTCACCGAGACCCTGACCCCGGCCGGCGCGAGCTTCCAGCAGTGGCAGACCACCCAGCTGCAGGGCATCGAGCAGGCCCTGTCCCAGGCGACGGGCCGGTGAGGCTCATGGACCGGGTCCGTTCGACCGCCCCTGCCGAGGACCCAGCAGGTCTCATTCCGGAAGAGACCGCGGTGCTCGATCTGCGCTCGGCTTCGGTACGGGTCGGCGGACGCACCCTGTGGAGCGGGGTGGACCTGACGGTCGGTACGGGCGAGTTCGTCGCGGTGCTCGGGCCCAACGGCGTCGGCAAGTCCACCCTGGTCAAGGTGCTGCTCGGGCTGCTGCCCGTGGCCTCCGGCACGGTCCGGGTACTCGGGCGCAGGCCAGGTCAGAGCAGTCACCGCATCGGTTATCTGCCGCAGCGCCGTAGCTTCGAGGCGTCCCTGCGGATCCGCGGCACCGACCTGGTACGGCTCGGCCAGGACGGCGACCACTGGGGCATACCGCTACCAGGCGCCCGCCGGTTCACCGCGCGCGGGAGGGAGGCCGAACGGCATCTGCATGAGGTCATTGACCTCGTCGGCGCCACGGCGTACGCCCACCGGCCCATCGGAGAGTGCTCGGGCGGGGAGCAGCAACGGCTGCTCATCGCACAGGCGCTGGTGCGCCGCCCGGAGCTGCTGCTGCTGGACGAGCCGCTCGACAGCCTCGACCTGCCCAACCAGGCCGCCGCCGCCGCGCTGATCAGCCGGATCTGCCGCACCGAAGGCGTCACCGTCGTCATGGTCGCCCATGACGTGAACCCGATCCTGGCCCATCTGGACCGGGTCGTGTACATCTCCTCGGGCGGTACCGCGTCCGGAACCCCGGCCGAAGTCATCAATGATGAGACCCTGTCCCGCTTGTACCAGACGAGGGTCGAGGTGCTGACCGCCTCGGATGGCAGGCTGGTCGTGGTCGGGCAGCCCGACGCCCCCGCCCTGCACAGCGACCGCCACCAGGACCAGCACCTCCGCGGGGGGCTGTGATGCATGACGCGGGCTTCTCCTGGAACCTGATCACCGATCTGCGGGACTTGTGGTCCTTCCCGTTCATGGTCAACGCCTTCCGGGCCGGGGCCATCGTCGCCGTACTGGCCGGGGTGATGGGCTGGTTCATGGTGTTGCGCCGCCAGTCCTTCGCCGGGCACAGCCTGTCGGTCGTGGCCTTCCCCGGTGCCGCCGGGGCGATCCTGGTAGGGGTCAGCGCGGTCTACGGATACTTCACGTTCTGCGTCGGCGCCGCGGTGATTCTCGCCCTGGCGACACGAGGCCGGCAGGGGAGTGTCGGGCGGCTCGGCCAGGAGTCCGCGCTCACCGGAACGCTCCAGGCTTTCGCGCTCGCCTGCGGGCTGTTGTTCGTCGCCCTCTACAAGGGATTCCTGGAGGGCTTCACCGCACTGCTGTTCGGCAGCTTCCTCGGTATCACCTCCGGTCAGGTGGTCCTGCTCGCCGTCGTCGCCGTGACCGTCCTGGGCGTGCTCGCGGTGATCGGACGGCCGCTGCTGTTCGCCTCGGCCGACCCCGAGGTCGCCGCCGCCCGCGGAGTACCGGTGCGGGCGCTGTCGGCCGGCTTCCTGGTGCTGCTGGGCGCCGCCGTCGCCGAAGCCTCACAGATCACCGGGGCGCTGCTGGTGTTCGCGCTACTGGTGATGCCGGCCGCCACCGCCCAGCGTCTGACTGCGCGGCCGCTGCTCAGCCTGCTGCTGACGGTGGCGATCGGCTGGCTGGTGACCTGGGCGGGGCTGGTGGCCGCCTACTACTCGCCGTACCCGATCGGTTTCTACGTCACCACCTTCGCCTTCACCGCCTACCTGGCCGCCCACCTGCTCAGCAACCTCACCCGGCAGGCGACCCGGCGGTCCACACGTCGGCTGCCCACGCCGCACGGACGGCCGGCCAAGCCGGCAGAAGGGATGGGATGACCGTGTTCGCCCACCCGTTCATGCAGCACGCGCTGCTCGCCGGTACCGGCATCGCCCTGGCCTGCGGGCTGGTCGGCTACTTCCTGGTGCTGCGCGCCCAGGTGTTCACCGGCGACGCGCTCAGCCATGTTGCCTTCACCGGGGCGCTGGCCGCCTTGGCGTTCGGATTCGATCTGCGGGTCGGCCTGTTCACCGCCACCATCGGCATCGCCGTGATGATGGGCGTCCTCGGACGCCGGGGCCGTGCCGACGACGTCCTGATCGGTAATGTCTTCGCGTGGGTCCTCGGCCTGGGCGTCTTCTTCCTGACCCTTTACACCACCTCCCGCAGCACCGCCAATGGCACCGCGGGCGTCACCGTCCTGTTCGGCTCCATCTTCGGGCTGTCGGCCGGCCGGGCCACCGCCGCCGCCTGGATCGCCGCCGGCGTCGCACTCCTGCTGGTCGTGATCGCCCGGCCGTTGCTGTTCGCCAGCATCGACGAGACCGTCGCCGCCGCGCGCGGCGTTCCCGTGCGCCTGCTCGGCATCCTCTTCCTCGCCCTCGTCGGTGCCACCGCCGCCGAAGCCGCCCAGGTGGTCGGCTCACTGCTGCTACTCGGTCTCATCGCCGCCCCGGCCGGCACCGCACTGCTGCTCACCGACCGCCCCTACCACGGCCTCGCGATCTCCGCCGCCCTTGGCGTCGCCGAACTTTGGTCGGGGCTGGCCATCAGCTACACCGCATCATCGATGCCGCCGAGCTTCGCCATCATCGCCGTCGCCACCACGGTCTACCTCGCCGCGACGCTCTACACCAGGCATGGCCGTTCCCGCCGCCTAGCGCCAACGGCACCGGCGCCCGGATGACCGGTGGGTCAGGATGGGGACTGGCTGTGGGGCGGGGAGTGGATCTCAGATGACGAGGCTGAGCAGACCGGCGATGGTGAACCCAGCACGGACAGGATCGTCTCGAGCACGGTCCAGGTCTTCAACGTGTCCCGCACCGACATATTGAAATACCGACGGCCACGACGCCCCGATTCACCGGGTGACACCTTCCGGCCTGCGGCGCAGCGACCGGCCGGGCAGCGCACCGGTGTAGCAGCCGTCGGCGATGGCGGCATCGAGCAGCTCGAGGAGCTCGGGCGCGCGGCCGGCGTTGACACCGAAGTTCATCGTCGCGTGCGCCAGGTGCAGCGGGCAGCCCGAGCGCCGGGAGACCTCGATCATCTCGCCGTACGCCGCCAGCGCGCGCCGGCGCCGTATGACCGGTGGTGGGGGGCCGTGGAAGCCGCCCAGGGAGGCCACCACCCGGCACAACTCGACCTGTCCCGGCGCTCCCGTGCCATCGATGACCGTCGCCCCCGGATGGCGAGATCCGGCATCAGAACCAGGTCCGGATCAGGTCGACCACCACAGGCCGTTCGGCGTCAGCGTCGTCCACCACGGGAATGAGCGTCCACTTGTCCAGTGCCGTACACGGGTGGGAGAGCCCGAGCCGAACCACGTCACCGACCTGGACGTCGCCGCCTTGCAGGAAGGCATGCTGGTCGTTGAGAGCGGTTATCCGCGCCTCGGAGAGCGGGCCCCCGCCGCGGATCCGCTGTGGCTCGGGGAATCCCTCGTCGAAGGACAGGTCCCGTTTGCCCGCGTCGAGAAGCGCCAGCTCCGGCTCCGGCCGGGACACCACACGTGCCCAGCCGTGCATCGCCGGGCGCAGCGGCGTCCCGGGACCGCCCACTCCCCGGGCGAAGGGGGAGATCGCCCGATAGAAGCCGTCGTCGTGAATGACGTAGGCGCCCGAGCGCAGCACCACCTGCGCGTCCAGCCCGCCGAGCACGTCTGTGACCTGGTCGAAGTAGGCGCTGCCGCCCGCGGTCACCACAGGCTCAGCGATCTCGTACCGCATCCGTGTGTGCAGCCGGGCCAGCCGGCGCAGATATGCCTCGACGGTCGCCAGCCCGCCGGTCGAGGAGTCGTGGGCGAGTGCGCCCTCGTAACCACCGACACCGGTGAGGCGGAGTGCGGGAGCCTTGCGCACGGCCTCGGCGATAGCCAGGGCCTCGTCGTCGTCGCGTACGCCCGTACGCCCGTGTGGGCCGCCCAGTTCGACGCAGACGTCGACCGGGCGCTGTGCCCCGGCGGCCTGCAACGCCGTGTCCATCAGTTCCACCGAGCGTGCCGAGTCCACCCAGGACATGAACTCGAAGTCGGGGTCCCGGTCGAGCTCAGCCGAGACCCAGGCCAACCCCGCCGGGTCGAGCAGCGCGTTGGCCAGCAACAGCCGGCGTACCCCGAACGCGCGTGCGACTCGCAGTTGCGGGAGGTTGGCCAGGGTGATGCCCCAGGCTCCGGCGTCGAGCTGCCGTTGCCACAGCGCTGGAGCCATCGTGGTCTTGCCGTGCGGCGCGAGGTGTACGCCGGCGGCGCCGGCCCAGTCGGCCATCGCGGCGACGTTGTGGTCGAGGGCTCCGGCGTCCAGCGTCAGCAGCGGGGTGCCGAGATCTTCCAGTGGTGGCCGCGCCGCGGCGTACTCCCCGACGGTCAACCCATGTGCGGCGGCCGGGATGGCCTTGAACCGCCAGTCGAGACGCTCGTCGCGCAGTGCGGCGACGGCGTTGTCGTCGATTCTGCTCGACATCGTCGACCTCCTAGATTGCATAGTACGCAACGCACGTTGCGCATGATGTATGAGTGGTTGTAGCATCGCCGGAGCGTGATGGTCAATGATCGGGGAAAGGTCGATATGGGACGGTCACCGACTGCGGTATGCGTGGGCGAGTCGATGGCTGCATTGGTGCCCGATCAGGCCGGGCCGCTGGAGGACGTGGCTACCTTTCACCAGTCGATCGGCGGGGCGGAGTCCAACGTCGCCCGCGGTCTGGCCGCACTCGGTGTGCGAGCCGCCTGGGTCGGCCGGGTCGGTGCCGACGGGTTCGGCCGCCGCATCATCCGCCGGCTCGCCGCCGACGGGGTCGACACGAGCGCGGTCGTCGTCGACCCCTCCCGCCCGACGGGGCTCTACGTCAAGGAGATCGGCCTCGAGGGCAGTGCCCTGCATTACTACCGGGTGGGCTCGGCCGCCTCCGCGCTCGGCCCGGAGTTGCTCGATGACGACACGGCCGGTCGGATGTTCGCGGATGCGGACCTGATTCACCTGTCGGGCATCACCGCTGCGCTCTCCGACAGTGCGCTGGACCTGCTGCAGGCCATCATGCGGCGCCGCCGCCCCGGGCAGTTGGTGAGCTTCGACCTGAACTGGCGGCCCGCCCTGTGGCGCGGCCGGGACCCTTCCGTGCTCCGCCCGCTGCTGAACGCCGCCGATATCGCCCTGCTCGGTGCCGACGAGGCCGTCCAGGTGCTCGGCACCGGAGCCCCAGAGACGCTGCGCGCCCTACTGCCCGGGCCCGCTACGCTCGTGATCAAGGACGACGCGCATTTGGCCACCACGATCGACCGGACCGGCGTCACGACCGAACTGCCGCTGACCGTCGAGGTCGTCGAGCCGGTCGGGGCGGGAGACGCGTTCGCCGCGGGATATCTGGCCGGTACCTTGCGCGGATACGACCAGCGTCGCCGGTTGCGCCTCGGCCATCTGATGGCGGCCGCCACCCTGGTGGTGCCCGGTGACCACGGCGCCCCGCCGCCGATTCGGTTCATCGAGGCACTGCTGGTGTCGTCGCCCGGTGAGTGGGCCGCGACCACGGTCAGCGTGGCGGGGATGCACCGAGCCGGCGAGCGGGAAGCACAGTGAGTCAGAGTGTGGGCCGGGCGCTGCAGATCCTCATCGACCTTGGAGAGGGTCCGCGGTCGCTGGATGATCTCGCTGGCAAGATCGGCGTGCACAAGACCACTGTCCTTCGCCTGCTGCGCACGCTCGAAGAGGAGCGCTTCGTCTACCGCGACGGCGGCCACCGCTACCACCTCGGCGCGCGGATGTTCGCGCTGGCCGGTTCGGCGCTCGAACAACGTGAGATCCGTGGCGCCGCCGCACCGCACCTGTCCCGGCTCAACGAGGCCAGCGGGCAGACCGTGCACCTCGGCGTCTACGAGGGCGGCGAGGTCGTCTATCTGGACAAGTACGACTCTCGGCACCCGATCCGGATGTACTCCAAGATCGGCCTGCGGATGCCGCTGCACTGCACGGCGATCGCAAAGGTGCTGCTCTCCGACCTGCCCGACGCGGAGCGCAGGCAGGTCGCCGAGAAGATCGAATACACCTCGTTCACCGAGAACACGATCACTGGCCCGGAACTCCTGCTCGCAGAACTGGCCCGGGTGGCCGATCAGGGATACGCCTTCGACGATGCCGAACACGAGACGTTCATCACCTGCATCGCCGCGCCGATCCGCGACGCGAGTGGCAGGGTCGCCGCAGCCGCCTCGATCTCCGTGCCGGACGTAGTACTGAACCGCGCCCAGGTGCTTGAACTGCTCCCCGATCTGCTCGGGACCACGCGAGCCATCTCCACCGACTGCGGTTTCGCCGAAGGGAATCACCATGGCTGACAAGATCGAGATCCGCACTGCCGGAGCACCCGCACCGGCCTGGGTGTTGTCCCAGGGCGTGCGCAAGGGACCGCTACTAACCGCTACTACCGGTGTCCGGCCAGGGCCCCCCAGGACCCGGTTTCCGGCGAGTATCTGCACGCCGGGGACGTCAAGGCACAGACCCGGCTAACGCTGGAGAATGTCAAGGCGATCCCGCCGGCGAACATGGGCGATTGCTCCTTGAGCACCGGAGCTTCGTTACGTCCTCGAATTGACATGCTCCCCGGTCTAAAGGCCGGGGATTCTTACCACGCTCCGCGCGGGCTGCCGCGCTCGGTCGTCTGGGTGGCTTCCTGGTTCAACGGGCTGTGCCGGGATCGCTCCCGGTCTTACCGGCCCTCCG
>JAOPYK010000297.1 GCA_025964695.1 Streptosporangiaceae bacterium
CTGGCCGCACTGGCCCGCACCCTGATGCCCGAGGGAACCACCCAGCGCCATCAGGCCGCCTCCTGAACCCCTGCCCGGGACAGCCACACCAGACAAGGGCGTACCGCCACTGGCGTAGGCCGCCGCACGCGGGCCGGGACAGGGCCGCTATGCCGTCGTCTCGGCCGGCGGCATAGCGTTCCTTCATGAACGCTCCCGAACTGGTGGTACGGAACGCGCGTCTGCGGGGGCGCCCAGGACCATGGACGCTGGCGGCCGGTGACGGCAGGCTGGGCGTGGTCGCGCCCGAGGACCCGCGATCGGATCTCCAGGCGCCGGTGACGATCGACGCGGACGGCGCGCTCGTCACCGAACCGTTCGCGGACGCACACCTGCACCTGTGCAAGGTTCACACTCTCGATCTCGCCGGGGCCACCGCGCTCGCCGACTACACATCGGGCACCATGGGCGCCGCGATGGGAGCGATCGAGAAGGCCGCCGAGGTCAAGCAGAGCCAGACGTACGAGGCCGTCATCGGCCGGGCGCGGTCGGTTCTCGTCGAGTCCGTGCGGCACGGCGTGCGCGCGGTGCAGGCCTTCGCCGACGTCGATCCCCAAGCGGGGCTCACGGGACTGGACGCGCTATTGGCCCTGCGGGAGGAATTCCGAGGGCTGGTCGATATTCAGGTGGTGGCCTTCCCCCAGAATGGGCTCCTCCGAGAGCCGGGCACCGGGGAACTCATCGTCGAGGCCGTACGGCGGGGCGCTGACGTGGTCGGCGGCATCCCGTGGATCGAGTGGACCGACGCCGACGCGGCCGAGCACGTCGATCGCATGACCGACCTCGCCAGAGCACACGGACTGCGCGTCGCGATGCTGGTCGACGACGCCGGGGACGCGGGTCTGCGCACCACCGAGATGCTGGCGAAAGCGCTGCTGGAACGCGGCATGATCGGGCGCGGCAGCGCGCAGCACGCCCGCGCGATGGCGCTCTACCCGGAGCCGTACCTGCGCCGGTTGATGGGGCTGTGCCGGGCGGCGGGGCTGGGATTCGTCAGCGATCCGCACACCGGGCCGCTGCACCTTCCGGTCTTCCGGCTCGCCGACGCCGGGCTCCCCGTCGCACTGGGGCAGGACGACGTCGAGGACGCCTACTACCCCTTCGGCCGGCACAACATGCTGGAGGTGGCCTTCCTCGGCGCCCACCTGCTGGACGCCAGGACCGACACCGAACTGGACCGGCTGTACGACATGGTCACGGTCGACGCCGCCCGCGTCATCGGGCGTGCCGTACCGGCCCTCGAAGTCGGCGCTCCCGCGGACTTCGTCGTCCTGGAGGGTCGGACCGTACGGGAGGCGCTGACCCGGCACTGTCCGCCACGCCACGTCGTGGTCGGCGGCCGGGTCGTGGCGAGCACCCGCTCAACGACCGAGTTCGGTCCTGAGGTGCCGCAATGTTCCCCCACGGCTCCAAGAGTGCGGTGACCCGTCCAAGGACATGGACGTGCACATGGAGGACCCCGCCAGGAGAGGCGCATCCTGGCGGGGTCTTCGGCTTGCAGAAACCTCAGGAGCGTCCCGGCCCTCGTCCGCCGGGCGTCCGGCGGACGATGGCCGCACGCGCCGACTCCGGCTCGCCCTGGGACGTCACTCGGCGCCGGTGGCCTCGTGCTGCGCGGTACCCGCGGAGTCGGCGTGGCCGCCTGCTCCGTCCGAGCCGCCCGGCGACTCGTTCTCAGCACCGGCCTTCTCAGCACCGGCCTTCTCAGTACCGGCCTTCTCGCAGGCTCCGTTCTGGCCGGGCGTGTCCGGGCTGGTCTGATCGCCCTGCTGCAAGGTGTCGGAGTCCGGGCAGGTGGGCTGCGGCTGCAAGGTGCTGGAGGTCGCGGGCGCCGGTGTCGGGCCGGGCGCCGAGGCCAGGGCGGTCCCGGTCGCCGCGGCGCCGCCCAGCACGGCGATCGCCAGCGTGAGGCCCGCGATCTTGGGTGTGAGTTTCATCAGAGTTTCCTTTTGGATGGGTGGTCCGTTGACACCCCTGAGCCTTCAGGACGCCTGGTGAGACGACCGTGTACGCCAGATGTGAAGAACCACATCCGTGGCTCGGTGCGCGGCTCGCCGCCACGGCCGGGCGGCAGGTGTGCGAGCCAGGACCGCCAGGGGAGCGAGAGCAGCATCGTGGCGGCCATACAGGCCGCGAGCGCGAGGAGCCGCACGCCCGCGGTCGTATCTCGATCGAGGGGGCCGTTGAGGAAGCCCACGGCGACCGCGCCGACGGCCAGCCCGTACCCGGCGGCAGGTCCCGCCCAGCTCGCCAGGCGAAGTTTGGCCAAGGAAGTGTTCACCAGGTTCCCCCACGGCGTCGGAATCGGCTTGGGCAACACCGCCCAGCACCTTCAGCGTGCTCTGCGGGGTATGTGAAGACGGTGTGAGCGCGCCGAACCGCGCCGCGAAGGCTCAGGAGCGTGTGAGGGCGGCGGAACGAGGGGGATCTCCATCCGCACACGAGCGCCGCCGCCGGGATCGTTGCCGGCCTGGGCGTGCCCGCCGTGAGCGCCGGCGATGGAGGCCACGATGGCCAAGCCCAGGCCGGTTCCCCCGCCCACGCGGGCGCGTCCGGGATCGGCGCGGGCGAATCGCTCGAAGGCGTGCGGAAGGAAGCCGGGCGGGAAGCCGGGCCCGTGGTCGCGGACCTCGATGACCGCGGTGGGCTGCCGCGCGGAGGCGTGCACGGTCACCTCGACGCCGGTGCCCGCAGGGGCGTGGCGGAGCGCGTTGCCGACCAGGTTGTCGACGGCTTGGCGGATACGGTCGGGGTCGGCGATGGCCGACAGCCGCCGGTCGGCGTCAAGTGCCACGGTGACGCCGCTGGCGTCTGCGGCCGACGCGGCGGCACGTACCGAGTCCTGCGCCACCTCGGCCAGGACGATCGGCCGAGGTCGCAGGAAGTCGGCGCCCTCGTCCGCACGTGCCAGCAGTAGCAGGTCCTCGGCGAGCCGGATCAGCCGGTCGGTGTCGCCGGCCGCGGCCGTGACCGCGGCGGCCAGCGCCCGGCGGGACCGGCCCGGCCGGTCGGCCAGCTCCAGCTCGGCCTTGAGCGCCGTCAGCGGGGTGCGCAGTTCGTGGCCGGCGTCGGCGACGAAGGCACGCTGGTGCTCCAGCGCCCGCTGCAGCCTGTCCAGCAGTGCGTTCATGGCCTCCGCGAGTGCGGCGACCTCGTCGCGGCTGACCGGCACCCTCAAGCGGGCGCCGGTGTCATGCTCGGTGATGTCGGCCAGCCGCCGGCGCATCCGGCCCACCGGGCGCAGTGCCGCCCCGGCCAGCAGCCAGGCCCCCAGTCCCGCCAGGGCGACCGCCGGTGGGCCTGCCGCCAAGATGACCGTGCGCGCCCGCTGCTGCGCCTGCTCGGTGATGCCGGTGCTGGCGCCCACCATCGCGATCACCCGGCGGCCGCCGCTGCGCGCGGGAACGGCCAGCAACCGCACGCGGTCCGCCTCGATCATCGTGGTGAACGCCACCGGCCCACGCGCGGCACGCGATAGCTGACCGGCCGCCAGCAACGACCGGGAACCGGCGGCCTGCGAAGACTGCAGCACAGTCCCATCGACGGCCAGTACCTGGCGCACGTCTTCTGATCCAGCGAACTCGCCCTGATGCTCACCATGCTGGTCGGCGGGCCGGCTCGGCGGCGCAAGGGGCTGGGCAGCGGCCAGCCGTACGGTCACAGCCTCCACCCGGGCACGCAAGGTGTCGTCCAGGGCGGCGCTCAACGACGAGTTCAACTGGCTCAGGAACGCCATCGCCGCCACCGCGATCACGACGGCCGTGCTCAAAGTGAACACCAGCGCAAGCCGCAGCCGCAGAGGCACCGCCGTTCACCTGGTACCAGGAGGATCAGGGACCGCCAGCCGGTACCCGGCGCCCCGGACGGTCTCCAGCTGCTCCATCCCGAACGGCCGGTCGATCTTACGCCGCAGATACGCCACGTACTGGTCGATGATGTTGGAGTTGCCGTCGTAGGCGTAGTCCCATACGTGCTCCAGAATCCGGGTACGGGTCAGTACCTCCCCCGGGTGACGCAGAAACAGCTCCAGCAACACGAACTCCTTCGGTGACAACTCCAACTCCACCTCCCCCCGCCACGCCCGCCTGCTGGCAGGGTCCAGCCGCAGACCTCCCGCCTGCAACACGGCCGGGCGCTCCCGGGCCCCCCGCCTGATCAACGCGCGCAGCCGCGCCGACAACTCAGCGAAGCTGAACGGCTTGGTCAGATAGTCGTCGGCCCCCGCGTCGAGTCCGCGCACCCGGTCGGCGACCGCATCGCGGGCGGTCAGCATCAGGACCGGAGCCCAGCAGCCTCCGATACGAAGACGCCGACACACCTCAAACCCGTCGAAACCCGGCAGCAGCACGTCCAGTACCACGACGTCGTAACCGAACTCGACGGCTTGCCACACCGAGCCAGGGCCGTCGACGGCGACATCGACCGCGTACCCCTCCTCCTCCAACCCTCGCCGGAGCAGCGCCGCGGTACGCACTTCATCCTCGACCACCAGAACCCGCACACAACCCACGCTAGACGCCCGCACATGTGAATCACATGTGAGCGCACGCAGGGCCTTGCGAAATGATCAACGGTCGCTTGATCCTTCGGTGTCCGGCCGTCCCTGCTGTGGATCCTGCAGGGCGCTGGCGAGGGTAGGGTGGGAACGCAGGCGGGTGTCCAGGCCGGTGGCGTGAAGGATCTTGACGAGCGACGGCCTGGGAGCGGCCAGCACGACGGTGCCCCCA
Source organism: Streptosporangiaceae bacterium (assembly GCA_025964695.1). GTDB lineage: Bacteria > Actinomycetota > Actinomycetes > Streptosporangiales > Streptosporangiaceae > Actinomadura_E. The sequence continues at coordinate 4,767 of JAOPYK010000297.1, forward strand.
GCCTCGCGCAGATCCTTCCAGATTCCGATCAGGGCGCTGAGCCCGGAGGAGTCGCAAAAGGCCAGGCCCTCCAGCTCCAGGACCACCCGGGGAGCACGCAGGCGGGCCGTGTGGCCGGCGACGTAGCCGCGCAGCTGGTCGGCGGTGGCCATGTCCAGTTCGCCGGTCACGTACACGACCAGCCGGCCGTCATTGGCACTGGCGGTGATCTCCAGCGGCGCGTGCCTCACCGGGCCGCCCCCTCCTCTAGACCTGTCAGCAGGAACCGGGAATCCATGCACGTCCCTGTACGGGGGTCAATCCTGGTCGACAGCGCTCCCGCCTGCAAACGGCAACGCATCTGATCTCCTCGGCAACTGAACGGGGGACGGTCCGTTCACGGTCAGCTCGGCCCCTCCACCCCTACGGCAGGGCCGGAGAGCCGCGGCGCCCTGCCCGCGAGCATCCGCTGACCTGGTGTTCTTTGTCCACCTCAATGTGGGCGGCCGATTCACGCATCCGGCGCCGGGTAGGAGTCGGATCGAAGGCGGGCGGACTTTGATCTCGGACTGGACGAGGGCATCGCGATGGGCAAGGCGGTCGGATCGTGGCTGATGGCGGGCGGCGCCATCCTCCTTGCTGTGGGCCTCATGGCGTGGTCGGGTTGGCTGTCGTGGTTCGGACGGCTGCCCGGGGACATCCGGATCGAGGGTCAGCACGCCCGCGTCTACATCCCGATCACCTCCATGATCCTGGTCTCGGTGTTTCTGAACCTGCTTCTCTATTTGCTCCTTTTTCTGCTGCGCCGCTGAGAGCAGCGCGCCGGGGGTTCATCGCGGAGCGCGCCGTGCCGTTTGCGCGGGAACCAGCAGTGATCGCCCCCGGTCCCACCGCCATCAAGATGGACAGGGGGACACGCCGGACCGTGTCCAGGCGATCGCCGCTTGGCATCTGCGTGTTCGGGTAGCAAACATGTGCCGGCCGATCCTCGTGAGCAGGGGTCGCGGGTCGGCATGGGATGTTTGCGCCGACTTGGAGTGACCTCGCCCCGGTACGGGCGCACTCTGGTATGAGGGCCTCACCTTCAGGGGGTCGGATGCCCGAACGGAACCGGTCGCTCCGTATCCGCATCACAGTGGCGGCCGGTGCCGTCGCCGTACTCGTCTGTCTCTGCATCAGCGCGGTCTTGATGATCGGCCTGCACGACAGGCAGATCGGTGACGCCAGGCAGCGGACCCGCGAGGGCGCGCAGCGGACGATGGGCCTGATCAGAGGAGATCACCTTCCGACGGTGCTGCAGAGTGACCGAGCCGCGGCGATCCAGGTCGTGGACGCGAACAAGCACGTGATCTCTTCGACCGAGCAACTCGCCGGAAAACCCGCCATGGCCACCTTCCGGCCGGACGGGCCCCTGCCCGACGACCGGGCGCTCTGCCCTCCGGCCGGCCTGAAGGGCTGCATGACCGTCTTCGCGTTGGACGTCTTCCAGCAGCCGGGTGGCACTTGGGTGATCTACGTGGCGAACCCGATAATCCCCTGGTACGGAGACGTCACGTTGCTGCTCTTCCTGATCGGCGTGTCCGCAGTGGTGATCACGATGATGGCCGCCGGAGCCTTCCAGGTGGTCGGCAAGACACTGGCGCCGGTGGAGGCGATCCGGGCCGAGCTGGCGGAGATCACCGCCACCGGACTGGACCGCCGGGTCCCGGTGCCCAGGCACCAGCACGAGATCAAGCTCCTGGCTGAAACGGTGAACCACACCCTGGACCGCCTGGAGGCCGCCTATGTGCAACTGCGGCGCTTCACCTCCGAGGCCTCGCACGACCTGCGCAGCCCGATGACCGCCATGCGGATTCAGGTGGAGGATGCACTGATGTTCCCGGACGACACCGACTGGCCGCAGACGGCGAACGCGGTACTCACCGGGATGGAACGGATGCAGGCGATCGTGACGGACCTGCTGACCCTCGCCCGGCTGGACGCTGGTGCACCTTTGCGCCTGGAGTCGACCGATCTCGCCGAGCTGGTCGGTGGCGAGTTGGATCGCCATCCGCACAAGGTAGAGATCACGAGGAGTCTGGAGAAGGGTGTGTTCGCCGACTGCGACCGGCTGAAGATCGCTCGCCTGGTGACCAACCTGATCGACAACGCCGAACGCCATGCCGATACGCAGATCACGGTCATCGTGTCCCGGAACGGACCCCAGGCGGTACTGGAAGTGGCCGACGACGGCGCCGGTATCCCCGTCGAGCTCCGAGAGGTGGTCTTCGAACGCTTCACCCGGCTGGACACCTCCCGCGACCGCGACCCCGCAGGAACCGGGCTCGGGCTGGCGATCGCCCGGCAGATCGCGGAAGCACACCACGGCACCCTGACCGCCGAGCACAGCCCACGAGGAGCCCGCTTCGTCCTGCGGCTAACGCGGAGCGAGCCCCCGCTCTCTCGCTGAACAGCCGCACTCCCGACAGAACGACGAACACGACCTCGAGTTCGCCCCCATCTGGCGGCAGACCCCGAAGATGGTCATCTCAACGACCCTGAAAAAGGCCGCCTGGCGCACTCGTGTGATCAGCGAGAACGTCGCCGAAGAGGTCACAGCGCTGAAGCGGCAGCCGGGGCAAGGGCCTTCTGCTGAGCTCGCCGCCGACGCGCCCGTACGCCTCCGGGGATGCGCCGTTACCCTGGGTGTGTCATCGGCCGTCCAGGAACGGTACTCGTCTCGGCGCGACCGTGCCCTGGTCGTCCGGACGCACCGGGCCGCAGTGCCATCGGTACGCCCTGACCTCGCCAGAGCCGGGCCAGGGCGTACCTGCGGTCCTGGCAGGCCGACGTGGTGGCACAGGGCACACCTGTGCGGAACCGGAGGAACGCGTGGTCCGGCTCAGCCCCCGTGGGGGCGGCCCCACATGATGGTGCTGCGCTCCCTGGTGCTGTTCGCGCTGGCCGCGGTGGCCGAGATCGGCGGGGCCTGGCTGGTGTGGCAGTCCGTCCGCGAGCACCGGAGCTGGTGGCTGGCGGGCGCTGGGATCATCGCCCTTGGGCTGTACGGGTTCGTCGCGACCCTGCAGGACGACCCGAACTTCGGCCGGATCCTGGCCGCGTACGGCGGGGTGTTCGTCGTGGGCTCACTGGCCTGGGGCATGGTCGCGGACGGCTTCCGGCCCGATCGCTACGACCTGATCGGCGCCGCGATCTGCCTGGCCGGGGTCCTGGTCATCATGTTCGCGCCGCGGGGCGCATGACCGTCAGCGGCGGCGCAGGTGCAGCCCGATGCCGGCGAACTGCTCGAACGGCCGGTGGTAGCCGCGCTCGATGTGGTGCACGCCACGCAGTGTCGAGGTGCCCTCGGAGACCGCGGCGGCCAGGATGGCGGAGAACCCCGCCCGGATGTCCGGCATCGTGACATCGCCGCCACGCAGCTTGCTGACGCCTCGTACCACCGCGGAGTGCACGGCGTTCGTGTCGTGGAACTGGCAGGCGGGCCCGCCGAGGCAGGCGTCGAACACCTCGATCTCGGCGCCCATCCCCTTCAGCGCCGGCACATAGACCAGGCGATTCTCGAAGACGGTCTCGTGCAGCACCGACATGCCGTCGGCCTGCGTGAACAGCACCACGAGCGGGGTCTGCCAGTCGGTGGCGTACCCCGGATGGGTGTCGGTCTGAACGGCGGCGGGCCGCAGCCCGTCGGGACGGGACGCCATGATCCAGTCGTCGGTGATCTCGAACCGGGCGCCCATCCTGGCCAGCGTGGTGACCGCGGTGACGAGCCGGTCCTGCGGGCAGCCGTGGACCCGGACCTCACCGCCGGTGACCAGGCCCGCGACCAGGTACGAGAAAGCCTCGAGGCGGTCTCCCGCCAGCCGGATCTCGGCTCCGCCCAGTTTCGGGACACCCTCGACGACGATCCGCCGGTCCGGGCTGAAGGCGATACGGGCGCCCATCCGCTGGAGGTAGAGCGCGAGCTCAATGATCTCGGGTTCGGTGGCCGCGTTCCGGATCACCGTCTTGCCCTCGGCCAGCACGGCGGTGAGCAGCACGGTCTCCGTGGCGCCGACGCTGGGATACGGCAGGTCGATGCGGGTTCCGATGAGCCGGGCGGCGCGGGCGTGGATGCCGTCCTCGGCGATCTCGACCTCGGCACCGAACGCCCGGAGGGCCTCGACGTGGAAGTTGACCGGACGGCGGCCGATGGGGTCGCCGCCGACCAGCGGCACGAACGCCTCGCCCGCCAGATGCAGCAGGGGGCCCAGCATGAGGATGGGGATGCGGTTCAGCCCGGTGAACGCCTTGGGCACCTGCGGGTCCACGACAGGGCCGGGCACGATGGTGATCTCACCGTCCGTACGCTCGACCTTCATCCCGAGGTGCTCGAGCATGGCCGCGGTGATGGCGACCTCACCGACGTCGGGGGCGTTGCGGATCGTGCTCGGGCCACGGCCGAGCATCGCGGCCACCATGTGCTTGCTGACGGCGTTCTTCGAGCCGCGCACGGTGACGTCGCCCCTCAGCGGGCCGGACGGTTCGATCTCCCACACCTGATCTGCCACCTAGGCAGACTACGGGCGGCTCGCCGGATCACCAACCACCTTGCACCTGATCAGGCCGCGCTGCCCCCACCGAGGGCCCGCGTCTTCCGCGGGCCATGACGGCGCATCGGCCGTCGTCCCCGAAAACGATCAGGCAGGGGGTCCGGGCGGGATGGCGGCGGGGCGGGTCTCCAGGGCGTCCAGCACCAGGCGCACGGCGGTGTCCAGCTGCCGGTCGTCCCCCTCGGCCCAGTCGCCCGGGGCGGGCACGACCTCCACGTCGGGGTCGACACCGTGGTTCTCCAGCCCCCAGCCGCGGTCGTCGAACCAGGTCGCGTAGCGGGGCACGGTGATGGAGGTGCCGTCGGCCAGCCCGTGCCAGCCGTCGATCCCGATGACCCCGCCCCAGGTACGGGTACCGACCACCTGGCCGAGGCCCAGCGACTGGATGGCGGCGGCGATGATGTCGCCGTCCGACCCCGCGTGCTCGTCGACCACCGCGACGACCGGGCCGCGCGGCGCGTCGACCGGATAGGTCTGCGGACGCCTGCCACGCGGCACGTCCCAGCCGATGACCCGCCGGGCCAGCTTCTCCACCACCAGCTGGGAGACATGGCCGCCGCCGTTGGCGCGCAGGTCGATGACCAGTCCCTCGCTCAGCATCTCGACTCGCAGATCCCGGTGGAACTGAGCCCAGCCGGCTCCCATCATGTCCGGGATGTGCAGGTAACCGAGCCGGCCGCCGCTCAAGTCCCGTATGTGCGCGCGCCGGCCGGCCACCCAGTCCTGGTAGCGCAGCCGCTTGTCGTCGTGCAGCGGGACCACGGCCACCCGGCGCGGATCGCCGCCGCCTGCCGGCCCGATGGTGAGTTCCACCGGCTTGCCCGCGGTGCCGAGCAGCAGCGGTCCCGGTCCGGTGGCGGGGTCGACGGGCCGGCCGTCGACGGCCAGGACGGTGTCACCGGCCCGCACCGCCACACCGGGTGCGGCGAGCGGGGATCGGGCCCGCGGGTCGGAGGTCTCGCCCGGCAGCACGCGGGTGATCCGCCACCGTCCCTCGTCGTCGGGCGCGAGGTCGGCGCCGAGCAGGCCGACCGGGTCGCCGTCGTGCGGATAGTGCACCCGGGACACGTAGGCGTGCGAAGTGCCCAGTTCCCCGACGACCTCCCAGAGCAGATCGGCGAAATCGTCGGGGCCCGCGATCCGCTCCAGGATGGGCCGGTAACGATCGAGGACACCGTCCCAGTCCACTCCCGACATGCCGGGTGTCCAGAAGTCACGGCGCATGATCCGGCCGGCCTCGTCGTAGGCGTGCCGCCACCACGCGACCGGATCGGCCGTCAGCCGCGCCCTGGACAGATCGACGGTGAACGTGTCGTCGTCCTCGTCGTCGGACGACGAGGACCGGTGCGAGAACGGGACCACCCGCAGGCGGCCGCGGTCCCGTGCCAGGATCCGGGTGCCGTCCCCGCTCACCTCGAATCGGGTGAGCGCGGCGACGATCTCGTCGGAGGAGCGCGTGCCGAGGTCGAAGCGGTGCAGCGACGGCCGGGGCCGGTCCCCGTCGAGCTCGGCGCCGCTCTCCCCGAGGGCACCGGAAAGCGGGACCTTCAGCCATGCCACCCCGCCCTTGACCGCCCGCATCGAGGAGTACCGGGACTCCTCCACCGGGAAGGGGACCACCCGGTCGGCCAGTCCCTCGAGGTCGATGACGATCCTCGCCGGGGACTCCGCCGCGCCGTCCTGCTGCTCCTTCTTGCGGTCGTCGTCGCCGACCGGCCGGCCGTCCGCGAAGGGCGCGAACGGCGAGGGGGTCTCTGCGGCCAGCGGCACCAGATAGGGCCGGCAGCCGAACGGGAACGACAGGTCGAAGAAGTGGGCGTCGTAGACCGGGTCGAAACCCCGCCAGGACAGGAACGCCAGGTGCTTGCCGTCGAGGGTGAACACCGGATCGGTGTCGATGAACCGGGTGGAGGTGACATCGGTGACGGACCGGTCGGCCAGCCGCGCGAGCCGGATCCGCCGCAGCGGGTCCGGGCCGGGCTGCGACCAGGCCAGCCACGCCGAGTCCGGCGAGAACACCAGATCCCCCACCGGCCCGTCCTCGGAGGCGGCCAGCTCGTGGACCTGCGCCGATGCGAGGTCGACGAGCAGCAACCGGCCGTCGTGCGCCGCGGCGGCGACCGCCGAGCCGTCGGGCGCGGCGGCGAGGTCGTCGAGCGAGCCGATCTCTCCGGAGGCCAGCCGCCGTGGCCGCGCCCCGGGTTCCAGTCCGGTCGCCGGGGCGACCTCGAGCGCGTCCGCTCCATCGGCGTCGGTCACCCAGACGACCTGTCCGCTCTTGCCGAGCACCCGTGGCAGCCGGGCGCGCGCCCCGTTGCCGGCGGTGAGCGTACGGGCCGGTCCGTCGCGGTGGGTGAGCCAGTGCACGGTGCCCCGGACCTCGACAGCGCTGGCCCGCCCGTCGTGGTCGCACGACAGGTCCCCCAGGTGGTCGCGGCCCGTCATCAGCCGGGGCCGCCGGGCGGGCCGGGCACCGCCGAGTTCGATCTCCAGGGGGCGGGGTTCACCGTCGAGGTCGTCCAGGAGCCACAACTGTCCGGCCGCCTGGTAGACCACACTCCGCCCGTCGGTGCTCGCCTGCCGGGCGTAGAAGGCACGCCCGTCCCACTCGTCCGGCGGGGCGGCAGGGGTCTCATGGCCGGTGTGGCGGCGCAGATCGGTGCCGTCCGGGCGGCACGAGTAGAGGTTGGCGATCCCCTCGTGGTCGGAGAGCACCGCGATCCGGTCTCCCACGATCAGGAGGCTGTCGAGATGGCCGTCGAGCCCGGCCAGGATCTGGACGGCCTGCCCTGGCTCCCCGGCCGGGCCGGTCCAGCAGCGTCCGGTGCCGCCGCCGCGGTAGCGCTTCCACCGGGCCGGCTCCATGGCACCGGCCGTCAGCAGCGCCGCCCGTTCCCCGCTGAGAGTGATGTCGTCGACGGGTCCGTACGGCAGCCGTACCGGTGGCCCTCCCCCGGCCGGGACCGTGTAGGCCCAGGTGTGGTGGTGGAACGGCTGCTGCTGTGATGAGATCGCCAGCACGTCACCGCCGGGCGTCCAGCCGCAGACCCGCGACCTGGCGCTGCCCCAGTGGGTGAGCCGGGTGGCCGCGCCTCCCGCGCCGGGGGCGAGGTAGATCTCGGGGTCGCCGTCCCGCAGGCTGGTCCAGGCCACCCACCGCCCGTCCGGGGAGAACCTCGGATGGGTGACCGGCACGTGATCGGCCGACAGCCGCCGCGCCCGGCGGTCCTCGACGGACGCCACCCACACATCGTCTTCGGCCACAAATGTAAGCAGATCACCACGGACATGGGGATACCGCAAATAGTCGCCCGTCACCGGCCCATACTAGGTCGATGTTCGCGGCCGCGCGTGTGCGGCCCACGCCCCGGTTCGGCGGCCCAGGCCATCGCCGCGCGACGGCCTGGGCGCTCACAGCTCGAACAGTTCCCACCAGGTCGGCACCCGCGGCTGCACCCGCAGCCGCAGCCCCGTCTGGGCGAGCGTGCGGTCACCTTTCCTGTTGTTGCACCGGCCACAGGCCAGCACGGTGTTCTCCCAGGTGGAAAGGCCGCCGCGAGACTGCGGGAGGATGTGGTCGATGGTGTGACCACGGCCGCCGCAATAGGCGCACAGCCCGCGCTCGCGCTGGTAGACGCCCCGCTTGCTCCAGCCCGGCCGGGTGCCGTGCCGCCACCGCATCGCGACGTAGCGGACCAGCCTGAGCACCCGCGGCACTGGGAAATGACCGATGGTCCGGCCCTCGACCGCCTCTTCGACGACGGCCACGCCGCGCACGAGCATGCGAATCGCGTGCCGCAGGTCCACCTTCTGTAACGGCTCATACGACGCGTTGAGAACCAGCACGTTCATCAGTCCACCTCCCTCTCACGTGGCAGCGCTCCCCCGCCAGGACTCGAACCTGGGACATCCGCATTAACAGACCGTTTCACGCCGTGGGCTAGCCGTTGGCGTAGATCGGTCTGGCGAGGTGTGCGCAGGTCAGCGCCCGGAAGCCGTGGGGACTCGTGGGGCGTGGTTGGGGGTGTTGCGGTACCGATGGTGCCATCGAAGTGCCATCTCGATCATCTGGTTTTCCGTGCATTCAACCGGATGCGGTTGGCTGCTCAGCTACATGACCACAGCCCGGGACTACCGCCTCGGGCCGTGGCCCAGGCTGGTTAGGGGATCACTACGGAACTGGGAAAGCTTTACCGGGCGTTTTCTCCGGTTCACACAGCGCGACTAAAATGGTGGATATGTGTGCAGGTAGTCGCGAATGTCGCACCGACTCGGACACGGTGCGGGAGCGCATCATCGAGACGGCTACCCGGCTGTTCGCCTCTCTCGGCTATGACGGAACCCCGGCTCAGATGATCGCCGACGCGGCCGGGCTCGACGTCGCCACCGTCACCGATCTCGTAGGCAACAAATGCGACATCTACCTCGCGGTGATGGAACGGGCCTACCTGGCCCTGCGGGCGAGTTACGACTCGGCATTCGCCGAGTTCACACCCGACCGGGCGGGCGTCCACCTGCTGGCGGACCGCTATCTGGACTTCTGCGTGGACAACCCCGAGGCACCTGAGCTGTGGATACACCGATGGCTGTCGGACGCCGCCGACGTCACCGGGCTGGAGGCTCTTTACATCAAGCCATTGCTCGACCGGCTCAGCGACGCGCTTCGGAGCGTCGTCGGACCCAAGGTGGACCTCGAGCTTGCATGGTGGACCGTCATCTGGTGCGTCCGCGGATTCGTCGTAGGCGGTGTGCTCAACCCGAGCGGCCAGCCCGAGGGGCCGTGCAACACCGTGTTCCTCCGGCGGTTCCGTACGCACCTGCACAAGACCGTGGAGTGCGTGTTCAAAATGGACCGATGGTGACGGGGCTCTGTCCATTTCCGCCCGGCCGGAGCCGTACTGCTATGCGGCAGGCTGCTGCCGAGCGGTCACGAACGCGCGCAGAACCCGTACGGGGCGCCATCGCGGGGTCGCTACCGTACACGCCTTCCAGGAGGCGGTAGCGCTCCTGACCCCATGCCGCGGGATGACCCGCAGCCGGGTCGCTCAGCCTGCCGCGGTCGGGAGATCGGCGGGTCCCGCCAGGTACTCCCGGTACTCGCGTTGCCGGCGGAACCCGAGTTCCTCGTTGACCGCCAGCATGTGCCGGTTGTCGTCGGCGTTGTCGGTCTCGATCTCGGTGACCTCGGGACGCTCTGCCCGCAGCCATTCGAGCATCGCGGCCTTGACCCAGATGCCCAGCCGCCGTCCGCGGTGCTCGGGGACGACGACCGTGTCGTACTGCGCGGCCCGGGCCGGCGCCGCCCCGGGCACGACGATCTCGGTGAAGCCCGCCACCCGGTCGCCGCACACCGCGGCGACCGTGTAGAGGTCGTCGCCGCGTTTGGCGACCATCTCGGCCATCTCCCGGACCCGGTCGGCGTCCCAGCGCATCTGCTCGACGGCGGGCAGTTCCGCCATCGCGACCTTGGCCTCGGCGAACCCGTCCGCGAAGGCATCGGGTACGGTGCCGGTCCACCGTACGAGCTCGTACCCGGGCGGCCCGGACCTGAGCACGCCCTCGAGCCGGTCCGACCGGACGTCCGCCATCCGCAGCACCAGTTCCCGCATGGTCAGCACACAGCGGAATCCGTGTGATTCCAGGAACGGGACGGCGGGGGCGCCCGTGAACACCTGGGAGATGACGGTGCCGCAGCCGCTCGTTCTCAGCGCGTCCGCCGCGACCGCGAGCAACCGGGAACCGATCCCCTGGCGCCGCCGCTCCGGGCGAACCTGGATGTCGATCTCGCCGGCCCGGCCGGCCTCGTTGGGCAGGCGCAGCCAGGCTACGCCGGCCATACCGGCCACGCCGTCCTCGACCGCGGCCCACAGCAGATAACGGCAGCCGACGCCCCACCCGAGGAGCCGGGCGGACGTCTCCGCGGGGGTCTGCACCGGACCGTCGGGGTGGTCACATGCCTGGGCGGCGGCCACGACGCCGTGCCACTCCCGGATCTGGTCGTCCGACGGATCATCGACCGCGATGATGTCCATCAGGCTGTTCTACCGGATCCCGGACCTCCGTAAGAGGTCCACGCGGGAAGAAGCCCTGTCCCATCGGGGGTTGCGGCGGGATCGAGGGCGCTCAGAGACTCCACCAGCAGTACAACCCGTGCCCCTTCTCCTCCGCCCGGCGGGCCAGCCCGGAGAGCTCGCTGAGCAGCTCGGTGAGCGCCTCCGGGTCGCCTTGGCCCCAGAACTCCTCGGTCTGCGACCACGGCACCGCCACCTCGGCCAGCCGGTTCCGATCGGAGATCGCCAGCGCGGTCGCGAGCGTTCCCGTCAGCGTGACCACTCCGTGCTCGGCCTCCTCGTCACCGTGGTCGATGGGCTCTCCCCACCGGTCGTCCTCGATGACCTCTTCGTAGGGCCGTCCGGTCAGCAACTCCTCCAGGGTGCCCATCTGCACCGAGGGGTCGATGCCCTTGGTCGCGACGGTGTCGAAGTCGCCCACGGACGGGCCGCCGGGCAGGTCGAAGGTGCCCGCGGCCGTTGCGTCGTCGGCCGCGGCGAAGTAGTCGTACAAGTTCCCCATCCGCCCATGCTCGCAGATGCCCGTGCACCCCCGATGGGCTCACCCGGGCGTGCGCCGATGCGCGTCAGACCAGGTCCTTGAATTCGTGCAGGGTCAGGTCCAGCACGACGGCGGACATGACGACGAGGGTGCGCAGCGGCTCAGGGACCGGATCGGAGATCTCCACGGTATAGCGGTCGGCGGTGGTCAGCATTTCCGCCATGAGCCCGGCCCACTTCTTGTTCACCACCGCGACGCGCTTGCCCTGGTCGTCGGCCACGGTGAAGCGGCGGAGCGAGAGGTCCCCGGTGATCGCGCCGACCCGGCGGTCCTCCGCGTCGAGCAGCGCGTAGTGGCGGGTGGTGCGCTCCGCACGGATCGCGCCCATCGGCTCGCCGTCCGGCCGCCGCATCAGGGTGAGCCTCTTGCCCTCCTGCTGGTCGACGGTGAGCAGGAGGGCACCGTCCGCACCGCTCACCACCAGTGACCGCGCAGGCGGCACCGCCCCGGGCCGGGCGGCCTGCAGCGCCTTGCGACGTGACCGCACGTCGGTCTCGGCGGCCACGGCCAGCAACACGTTCTCCGCGTTGAAGATCTCATATCGGACCTGCGCGGGCAGCATCTTGCGTGGCTGCTCGACTCTGAGAACCGGGAAATTGAAGACGTCGCTCACGGACCCGAGTATCGCCAGAAAAACAGCCCACGAACACCGGGCGGAGACCTGTGCAGGCCCCTCGGGTGACGAATCCCCCGCCGCAATACGGCGTCTCGCCTGGTCGCCGCGGCTGCCGAGCAGTTCGTCGAGCACGCAGACGATCCAACACCCGGTGGCCTCCTCAGTGGCGCCCAGGCCGGTGAGAATCCGCCGAACGCTACACCCACTGCGCCGACCGCTTCGGGTTGCACGCCCTGACCCTGGACCGCCTGGACCGCCCGGCTCTCCGGTTCGGCCGGCAGGGCGAGGACCAGATGATCCGGGTCGCGGTCAGTCCCGGCCGCACTCTTCCAGGACCAGCCCGGCGCCGATGCCCAGCAGCCAGACGTCCTTGGCGATGGCGGTGCCCTGCGGGGTGGGCCGCAGGCTGCCCTCCTGCCGCATGCCCGGAGTCTTCAGGTACATACCGAGCAGGCCGGCCGCGAAGGCGCTGAGCGCGGCGCCCGCGATCAGCGACGGCACCACGGGGATCAGCAGCGCCGCCCCGACGGCGATCTCGAATTGGGACAGCCGCCGTGTGAACTGTTCCGAATCCTGGCTCCTCAGGAAGGGATAGGTGGTGGCCGCCATCCCGTGCACCGTCGCGGCGGTCTCCTTGTCCGCCTTCCTCTTGCCGAGCCCGGAGTTCAGGATGAACACCCCGGCGGCGAGGCGAGGCGGGAGCTGATGTGGACGAGCCAGGATTCTCATGGTCCCTCACAGTGCCGGTGCCGGTGCCGATGCAGACGGTTTCATCGTCCTTCCCCCCGGGCCGGTTCGCCATCCCCCGACCTGCCGGTTCTTAGCACGGGTGTTGACCGACCTTGCCGATCGATCACCCTGATCGGCCTCCACCTCGCCGCCGAGCAACGCCGGCAGTTCGGCGTTCCGGAAGTCGTACGGGCCGCTGACCGGGGCGAGTGCGCCGAGCCGGAACCACGGGTCGGCGCCGCTCTGCAGTGCCCTGCCCAGCCCGAGGGCCGCGGGACAGGACCAGCAGGCCGCTGGCGGTGGTCGGCCCGCCCTGGGCGTCGGCCGTGCGGTACACGAGCCGGTAGGTGTCCACCCCGCACCGGACGGGACGACGGTCGAAGCCGGCCTGGGCCAGTTCCTTACCCGTCTGCTTCGCGGACAGGGTACGGAGGCGCTCTCGCCGGGCACCGGCCGCACGTCGCGCGCGATCGCCAATCGCCGTCCGGGACCCAGGGGGCGACGCATCCGTCTCTGGTCCCGGCCAGGTCGGATTGGCGCAGGTCAGGTTCTGAACAGAACGGGTCAGGCGGCGGGTTCGGCGTTCACGTTCCTGAGCAGGCGGCGGAAGCCGAGCACCGAGACGGCCACCGCGGCCGCTCCGAGTACGGCCACGAAGCTCGTCCGCACCCACAGGAAGAAGCCGATCGACTGGTGGAGCAGCAGCCACAGGCTGATGAGCGAGTTGACCAGGAAGACCAGTGACCACAGCAGCGAGATGCGCAGGAAGAACTGCCGGACCCGGTCGTGCTTGAGGAACGCGTCCGGCATCGGCACCATGTCGGTCGCGATCTTCTGCGCGAGCGGGCGGCGGAGCGGCACCGAGCACAGGAAGGACATGCTCACCAGCAGCGTGCCGAGCGTGGGCTGCAGGAAGTAGACGACGACGCTCCCCGTTGCGGCGGCCAGGACGGCCCGGATCGTCACGCCCACCGCGGCGAGCATCAGCGTGCCGGACACCGGCCGCCCTCGAGCCACCCGCCACAACACTCCCGCGTAGACCCAGCCGACCGCAGTGATCAGCGCGCAGTGGAACCCGAGCAGAACCAGGGCCGCGTAGAACACCGCGACCGGCGCGATCACACCTTCGATGAAGTTCGGCAGCGCGTGCCGGAGCATGGCCGGCAGCCGGGGCAGGTCGAACCCGTGGTGGTCCCGTGGACGGTGCGCGAGCGCGGTTCCCGCTGCTGCCGAATGCGGTTCATCTTCGAGATCCATACGGTGTGGTCGTCTCCGAGTAGACGTGGAAGTCGTTCGCCGCCGATCCGCGCGGCCGGCCTGAAGGTGCGTCGAGACCCGCCCCACGGTACGGGATGATCGACCGGAGATTGTCGGAATCACGCCGAAATCACCTGCTTCCAATCGTTCACCCCGCGCCCCACCGCCCTCCCGGTGCAGCTCCGGCGGCTCGCCGCCGCCGCTCCCTGTCTGCGCGTTCAGCATCGCCCGATCGAGTCGTCGCGCGCACCGGGACTCGCTTATCGCGATGCACAGGACGGGTCAGATTGACGTCAAGCCGCCCCCAGCCCACTTGCCGCACGGACGCTTCGCGCCCGCCCGCCGCCCCCCGGCGCGGGCGAGCGGGTGCGATACCGCCTCGCGGCACCTCGGGAGGCGTCACGGTCGTACGGCTACGCGACGAGAGACGGATCGACGACACGGTCCTGCGGCAGATCCAGGCGAGACTCGACACCGAAGAGGTCCGCCTCTCCCGCCGGGAAGTCGTCGACTGACCAAGCGACCGCCTCCCGGCAGCTGCCGGTTGTCAGGAGACCGGGCCGGCGGAGGGCACCTGGTCGGCGCTGAGCACCACGTGGTCGACGAAGCCGTACTCCCTGGCCTCCTCGGCGGTGAACCAGCGGTCCCGGTCGGAGTCCCGCTCGATCCGCTCCAGCGGCTGCCCTACGTGGAAGGCGATCCGCTCGGCGAGCGTCTTCTTCACGAACAGCATCTGCTCGGCCTGGATCTTGATGTCCGAGGCCGTACCGCCGATGCCGCCCAGCGGCTGGTGCATCACGATCCGCGCGTGCGGCAGGGCGTACCGCTTACCCTTGGCTCCCGCGCAGAGCAGGAACTGCCCCATCGACGCGGCGAAGCCCATCGCCACGGTGGCGACCTGGTTCGGGACGTACTGCATGATGTCGTAGATCGCCATGCCGGCCGTCACCGAGCCGCCCGGTGAGTTGATGTACAGGAAGATGTCGCTCGAGGAGTCCTCGGCCGACAGCAGCAGCAGTTCGGCGCAGATGCGGTTGGCGATGTCGTCATCGACCTCCTGCCCCAGGAACACGATGCGCTTCTGCAGCAGCCGCTGGTAGACCTCCCCGGCGGGCTGCGGAGGGGCCTCCGCGGCCCGCGAGTCGATACGGATCGGCAGCCCGGAGAACGCCGCGCCGGGGTCCTTCAGAGAATGCGTCGTGGTCATTGCTGCACCGCTTCCTGTTCGTTCCACCCGATCGTCTGATGCCGACACAACCAGGAGAACGGCTCCGGCAATACCCTTTTCCGCTGTCCGCGCATTTCACTGTGGGCGCATTTTTTGCGGAAAACGCCTTCTGCTGTCGGCGCATTTCGCCGTCCGCGAATTCAGCTTGCCCTTCCATCTTCGGCGAAGTACGCGGCATATTTCGGTGGGCACCAGACCAGGCTTGGGCGCGAGTGAGGTAGCGGTCGGTCAGCAGGTGCCCCGGCCAGTGCCCGTTGCCCCGGAAGCGCAGCCGGAACCAGGGCGTCGCGCAGCCCGAGGCGTCGTACCCCACCGCGGGGGATTCGCGGATCGCGGGCCGGGTGTAGGCCTTACGTGGCGGGGTGGGAAGGCTTGCGGGTCATTTGTCTGCGTCACCGCTGCACCGCAAGCCCATGATCGTCAGCTGGAGCGGCGGGAGTCGAACCTGCTTTTTACCGGGTTTGGAGGCCGGTCGCCTATCCGTTGGCTCACTCCATCGGGGTCGTTCTGCTTTCTTCGATGCCTCCAAGACTGCGCTGGTTCATGATCGGCCGCAACATGTTTCCGCTTCCACGTCTCGCGGCCATGGCGGCCGATCACGAGATCTCCCGCGACCCGGCGCATCCGTCGGCGATCATCCTGCCGGGACTCTGACGTCCGCCGCCCTCACAGGTCCGGATCGGTGGCCTTCGCGGTCGCCATCGGCCGCAGCGGCCGCCGCAGCGGGACGATCATCATGGAGAAATCCGCGGACGCGATGATCCGCTCCTGCGGGTCGGTGACCCGGCACTCGACGATGACGAGCTGCCGGCCGGCCTTGAGCACCTCGGCTCGGGCGAAGACGAGATCGCCGTGCGGACGGCCCAGGTAGCGGACGTGCAGATCGGCGGTGACGAGGCTCTGCTTACCCTGCTCGAACCCGCTGCCCCGGGCCGCCGCCGTGCCCGCGGCCACATCGATCAGGGTCGCGATGGCGCCGCCGTGCAGGTTCCCGGTGCTGTTGAAGGCCTCTTGGCTCACCGGCATGGACAGCACCGCGTGCCGCGCGCCGATCTCGACGATCTCCAGGCGCAGAAGTCTGTGCAGCGGGGTGCCGTCGATCAGCGCAGAGCGGACGAAATCCCGATCGGTCTGGGGCAGATCGGCGATCCGGATCGTCCCCGGCGGCAGGTCGCTCATGGGCACATCCTATTCATGATCTCTTTCGTTGCCTTTTCGAACCGACCGATATCTACCTGAAGTGATCGATTCGCTACCTTACGTCGTTAGGTGACCCCAAACTTCATCCTGGGAGACCCGCACGTGATAGACCAAAGCAGCGTCAATTGACTCTTGTGGTAAAAGAAGGCGAAGGGGGCCCGCCATGAGGCATGCACAGGACGGGGCGTCCGCGGCCATGAACGCAGCATCCCGGGTTCTCGTCGTCCGGGGCAAGAACGAGCCTCAGGAGCTGGAGAACCCGGACGTCGCCTGGGCGACGCGTGCCCGCGAGGGGGTCTGGGCACCGACCAAGGACGGCCAGCGGATTCACATCGGCATCGAGTGCGCCGCGGGCGACCGGCCGGCGACGGTGCTGCGGCCGAGCCTGCGGGTGTTCGTCGGCATCGAGGTCGACACCGACATCGTGGCGCAGACCACGGCCTCGGGGATCCGCCTGGTGACGGTGCTGCACGGGCCGGAAGCGCCCTCGGAGTTCCGCTTCCCCGTCACCCTCTCCGACGGCCTCGTCCTGGAGCCCATGCCGTCCGGCGGGTTCGACGTGGTGCACGTGCGGTACGGCGCCACCGTGGGGCGCTTCTACACGCCGTGGGCGTGCGACTCGATGTTCCGGCCGATCACCGCTGACTACCGGCTCGACGGATCGACGGTCGTGATGCGCGTCCAGCACGAGGGTGCGATCTATCCGGTGGTCGCGGACCCGCTGTACGCCCGCTGAGCCGCGGGCGGCGGGGGCCGCCGGCGGCGGGCCGTCAGCGGCGGGTGCCGGCCTCCTGGAAGGTCAGCTCGTCGCCGATGGTGCGCAGGGTGTCGGCGCTGATCCGGCCCTTCCGGTAGAGGGAGGCGAGCCGGTCGCGCTGCACCCCGAACAGCTCCTTGCGGAGCCGCTGGGTGTCCGGCAGTTCCTCCGCGGTGGCGTAGTCCTCGTCGAGCTGGGCGCGCAGCCGGTCCAGGCGCAGTTCCAGCGGCTGCCGGAACGCGTCGGCGGTCCGGTCGTCGATCTTTTCGTCGGCGGCCAGCTCCTCCAGCCGGGCCAGTGCCGACTCGATCATGTCCTTGCGGGCGCGGGTGAGCTCCAAGTGCCGGAGGTCGGTCTCGACCAGGCCGAAGGCGCGCATCAGGGGCGGCAGGATCGGTGCCTGGCCGACGAGGGTGACGATGACCACGACCGCGGTCAGGAAGATCAGAACCCCTCGCTCCGGGCCGATGTCCAGCGGCAGCGACAGGGCGATGGCCAGGGAGATGGCCCCGCGCAGCCCGCTCAGCCCGATCACGAGACGTACTCGCCAGTCCAGCCCGGCCAGCCCCCGGTGCCGGCCGGGCAGCAAGCGGACCAGCGGTTGGACGGCCAGCTCCCAGACCACGCGGACGGCCACCGCGACCACGGTCACGGCGACGGCGGCCAGGGCCAGCGTGCGCCATGAGTGGCCGCCGACCTGTTCGAGGACCCCGTGGATCTGCAGTCCCAGGAGCACGAACAACGCCGACTCGAGCAGGAAGATCAGGACATCCCAGAACACCTGGCCCGCCAGCCGCGAGGCGGGCTGCAGCAGGCCCTCCGGCCGGGTGCCGAGGTAGAACCCCGCGGTGACCGCGGCCAGGACACCGGAGACGCCCATGCTCTCCGCCGGGAGATAGGCCAGGTACGGGATCGCCAGCGAGAGCACGATCTGGCTGCGCGGGTCCCGGAACCGCCGCCGCAGCCTGCGCGCCAGGGCCGCGACGACCAGCCCGTACGCCACCCCGCCGACGACCACCTGGACCAGCCGGATGAGGACGTGGCCCGGGGTGGAGGGGGTCGACAGGGACTTGAGCGCCAGGCCGAAGATGGTGAGGGCCACCCCGTCGTTGATGAGGCTTTCGCTCTCCAGAATCGTCACCAGCCGGGGCGGCGCTCCCAGCCTCTGCATGACGGCGGTGGCGGCCACCGCATCGGTGGGCGCGATCGCCGCGCCGAACGCGAGCGCCACCGCCCATCCCACCTCGGGCAGCACTCCGTGCACCGTGGCGGCGACCGCGGCAGTGGTGACCGCCGTCAGCCCGAACGCGAGGGTGATGATGGGCACCGCCTCGGCGCGGGCCTCCCGGGGCGCGGTGAAGAACGCGGCATGGTAGACCAGCGGCGGCAGGATGCCGAAGAGCACCAGGTATGGGCTGACGTGGATCTGGGGTATGCCGGGGATGAAGCCGGCCGCCCCCCCGAGCAGCACGAGGACGACCGCGTCCGGCACCCGCAGCCGCGCGGCCAGTCCCCGCCCGAGCAGGACCGCGGCGGCGATCACCAGCGCGGCGGCGAAGATCCCGTGCTCTCCCACACGATGCTCACTTCCCACGCAGGAGTGGTCCACTCGCCCGCGACCGGCGGCGACGCGGGTCGGGACGGCGCGATGCGCGCCGGCCCCTGCGT
The DNA here is from genome assembly GCA_025964695.1 of Streptosporangiaceae bacterium. Lineage (GTDB taxonomy): Bacteria > Actinomycetota > Actinomycetes > Streptosporangiales > Streptosporangiaceae > Actinomadura_E. The sequence continues at coordinate 23,402 of JAOPYK010000297.1, forward strand.
TATAAGGCGGGAAGGCGAGCGGTCCTCATAAACTGGGACCACGCCGACCGTGACGGGAGCACCGTGATCTTCACGCATGACATCGAGCACGCCCTCGGCGCCGCGGTGGATCTGATCAACACCGGGCCCGCCGCCGGCGAGGCCGAGCACCTGCCCGATCTGGCGGCGTTGCGGGACTACGTCGGCCGCAACCTCATCAGCGACGTCCCGGAGCTCACCTCCGCCGACCTGACGGCGGTGCGGCGGCTGCGCGCCGCGTTCCACGAGGTGTTCGCCGCCGATGAGCTGACCGCCACCGTGTCACTGATCAACCGCGTCGTCGGCGCCACCCGCACCACCCCGCACCTCACCGACCATGACGGGCACGACTGGCACATCCACTTCTTCGGGCCGGGAGCCAGGATCGCCGAGCATCTGGCCGCCGAGTGCGGGATGGCAATCGCCTTCGTGGTCTCCGCCGGGGAACTCGACCGGCTGCGGACCTGCGAGGCCCCCGACTGCTCACGAGTCCTGGTCGACCTGTCCCGGAACCGCTGCCGCCGTTACTGCGACAGCCGTACGTGCGGCAACCGCATGCATGTGGCGGCCTACCGGGCCCGCCAGCGGGAGGCCTTGACCTGATCACAGGGCCGGACGGCGTCGCCCCGGCCCTGGGCATCACGACAGCGCCTCCGGCTCTGACCATCCCCCCGGGGCGCCCCGAACCGGGTTATCACGACAGCGCTCCCTGTCCCGGCCATCACGGTGTGGTCGGGCCGGAGAGGGCGGCGACGGCGGCCAGTGCCCGGCGGGCGGCCGCCGGGTCGTGGACGCGGAAGACCCGGGCGCCGAGCCAGGCCGAGACCCCGAGCACCGCCATGGTGCCGACCCCGCGCTTCTCGACGGGCTGGCCGAGGGTCTCGCCGATGAAGTCCTTGTTGGAGACCGCGACCAGCAACGGCCATCCGGTGGCGGTCAGCTCCCCGAGCCGCCGGGTGACCTCCAGCGACTGCCTGGTGTTCTTGCCGAAGTCGTGGGCGGGGTCGATGAGGATCGCGTCGCGGCGTACGCCCAGCGCGGCCGCCCGCTCGGCCTCGGCGGTCACGTGCCCGACGACGTCTGCGACCACGTCGGCGTAGGCGACGCGGTGCGGCCTGGTGCGTGGCCGCTGACCGCCGGCGTGCGCGCACACCAGCCCGATGCCGTGCGCCGCGGCCACCTCCGCCAGCCGCGGATCGACGCCTCCCCAGGTGTCGTTGAGCAGGTCGGCTCCGGCTACCGCGACGGCCTCCCCGACCTCGGCCCGCCAGGTGTCGACGCTGATCACGAGGGTGGGATGGCGTTCCCGTACGGCGGCGACGAGGTCGACGACCCGCCGCAGTTCCTCGGTGACGTCGACGTCGTCGCCGGGGCCGGCCTTCACCCCGCCGATGTCGACGATGTCCGCCCCCTCGGCGGCGGCCCGGTCGACCGCCGTCAGCGCGGCGTCGAAGCCGTAGGTCGCGCCACGGTCGAAGAAGGAGTCCGGGGTGCGGTTGACCACGGCCATCACGGCGAACCCGCCGAACGTCCGGCTGCCCAGCCGCAGTGGCGGCCGCGGGAGCACGGTCATCGGCGACCCCCTCTCAGCAGGCCCCGGCGGCGTGGGCGCCGGGCGACGTACACCTGTCCGGCCCGGACCTCGACGTCGTGGACGGGCAGCCCACGTCGTGCCGGGCCCCGCCGCACCTGTCCGCCGTCCAGCGCGAACCGGGCGCCGTGCAGCGGGCATTCCAGACAGTCGTCCACCAGGCGTCCCTTCACCAGTCGGGCGGACGCGTGCGTGCAGGCCCAGCCGACGGCGTAGAGACGGTCTCCGTCCCGGCACAGGACGACCGGCAGTCCGGCGACCCGCCGGATCTGGCCGGGAGCGATCTCACCATATGCGCAGACCCGGACGAACCCAGCGTTCCACCACTGTTCGCCTTGGAGGCGGACGCGGCGGCGGAGGAACCTCATAGCGATCACAGCGTCACATATTTTCGCTCCCCCGCGCCATGACCGGCGCGTTTCGTAACCTTTTCACCACAGTAAGTGATGTCGATCACGAACGGGATTCGGTCCGAGTCGCCCTCGGCTCGTCACCACCCCAAGGTGGTCGCTAACCTCGTATTTCACACGCATCGGGTGAAGTCCCACCCGGTGGACACCCGACGTTCTTCCGTCCGTAGCCAGGAGGTTCCGCTGACCAGGCGAGCACTCATCATCGGGATCACCGGGCAGGACGGCTCGTACCTCGCAGAACATCTGCTCGGGCAGGGTCACGAGGTCTGGGGACTGGTCCGAGGCCAGGCCAACCCGCATGTGGCACGACTGCGCAAGCATATCGGTGACGTGCAGATCACCACGGGTGACCTGCTCGACGGCGGCAGCCTGATCTCCGCGATGGAGCGGGTCAGGCCGGACGAGGTCTACAACCTGGGCGCGATCTCGTACGTGCCCATGTCATGGCAGCAGGCCGAGCTGACCGCGGAGATCACCGGTATGGGCCCGCTGCGGGTGCTGGAGGCGATCCGGGTGGTCAGCGGGGTCAGCGCCTCCCGGACCCCCACCGGGGAGCAGGTCCGCTTCTACCAGGCCTCCTCGTCGGAGATGTTCGGCATGGTCCGGGAGACACCGCAGAACGAGCGGACGCCCTTCCACCCGCGCAGCCCGTACGGCGTCGCCAAGACCTACGGCCACTACATCACCCAGAACTACCGTGAGTCCTACGGCATGTTCGCGGTGAGCGGCATCCTGTTCAACCACGAATCGCCGCGGCGCGGCGCGGAGTTCGTCACCCGCAAGGTCTCGCTGGGCGTCGCCCGGATCAAGCTGGGGCTGGCGGCGGAGCTGCGCCTGGGCAACCTCGAGGCCCGCCGCGACTGGGGATTCGCCGGCGACTACGCCCAGGCGATGCACCTGATGATGATCCAGGAGACCCCCGAGGACTACGTGATCGGCACCGGCCGCACGCACTCGGTACGGGAACTGGTCGAGTACGCCTTCTCCAGCGCCGGCCTGGACTGGGAGGAGCACGTCGTCCTCGACTCCAAGTACACCCGCCCGGCCGAGGTGGACCTGCTCTGCGCCGACCCGAAGAAGGCACGCGACCAACTCGGCTGGGAGCCGGACGTGGGGTTCGAGGAACTCGTCTCGATGATGGTCGAATCCGATCTGAAGCTGCTGTCGCACTCGGACCGCCCCGGAGACGAGCCGTTCAGCCCGGACCACTGGTGAGACACCGCCTGATCTCGTGGCCGAGGGGCACTGAACCGGTCCAGTAAGCGCGACCTTCGGTGGATACGCCGTGGGAAGATGACCGGCATGAGTGCCACCGCGCGGCTGTCCTCGGCGGCGGGCCGCTGGATCCTGCTCGCGACCGTCCTGGGCTCCGGCGTCGCGATGCTGGACGCCACCGTCGTCAACGTCGCGCTCCCCCGGATCGCAAAGGATCTCGGGGCGTCGATGTCGGGGCTGCAGTGGACGGTCAACGCCTACACACTGACGCTGGCCGGGTTCATCCTGCTGGGTGGTTCGCTGGGCGACCGTTTCGGCCGCCGCCGGATGTTCGTGATCGGCGTGATCTGGTTCGCCGCCGCTTCGGCGCTGTGCGGGGCCGCCCAGAACATCCCGATGCTCATCGCCGCACGGGCCCTCCAGGGCGTGGGCGGCGCGCTGCTGACCCCCGGCTCCCTGGCGATCATCCAGGCGTCGTTCGCGCCCGACGACCGCGCGCGGGCGGTGGGGGCGTGGTCGGGCCTGGGCGGGGTGGCCGGGGCGGTGGGCCCCTTCCTCGGCGGCGGGCTGGTCGAGACGGCAGGCTGGCGCTGGGTCTTCCTGCTCAACGTTCCACTTGCCGCGGTCGTCGTGCCCGTGGCGCTGCGGCATGTCCCGGAGAGCCGTGACGAAGACGCGCACGGCCGCTTCGACGTGCTCGGGGCGGTGCTGGCGGTGGTGGCGCTGGCCGGTGTCACCTACGCGCTCACCGAGGCGCCCAGCGCGACGACCTCGCCCGCTCTCGTCATCGTGGCGGCCGTGGCCGGCATCGCGACAGGGGCGGCCTTCGTGCTGGTCGAGCGGCGCCGGTCCGGTGGCCGCGGACCGCAGCCGATGCTGCCGCTGGGCGTCTTCGCCTCCCGGCAGTTCTCCGCCGTCAACACCGTCACCTTCGTGGTCTACGGCGGCATGGGCGTGATGTTCTTCCTCCTCGTCCTTGATCTCCAACAGGTCGCCGGATACTCGCCGATCGTCGCCGGGACGGCCCTGCTCCCCGTGACGATCCTGATGCTGCTGCTGTCGGCCCGTGCGGGCGGGCTGGCCCAGCGGATCGGGCCCCGGTTGCCCATGACCGCGGGGCTGCTGCTGGCCGCGACCGGGATGCTGCTACTGACCCGGATCGGACCGCACGCCTCGTACGTGCGCGATGTGCTGCCCGCGGTGACGATCTTCGCCCTGGGGCTGGCCGGGGTCGTCGCACCGCTCACCGCGACCGTGCTGGCGACCGCCGACGTACGGCACGCGGGGGTCGCCAGCGGCGTCAACAACGCGGTGGCCCGGGCCGCGGGGCTGCTGGCGGTGGCCGCCATCCCGCCGCTGGCCGGGCTGACCGGTGACGCCTACAACGACCCCGGCGCCTTCGCGTCGGGCTTCCGTACCGCCATGGTCGTGAGCGCCGGGCTGCTCATCGCCGGAGCGGTGCTGACCTACTTCACCGTCCGCGACGACGTGCTGCGGACCGCCCCGGGCCCGTCCGAGCCGGAGTGCAAAATCCACTGCGCCGTGGGGGCACCGCCGCTCGAGCCGGATCGCTCACCGCGGGCGGCTTAGCGCACTTTGTTCTCTGAGAAGAGAAAGTTCGCGAGATCTTGAAGAAAGGTCTTCTCGGATTGGACAAAAGTAGGTACTGTCGCGCCAGATGACTCGACGAGGGGACGGCGCGATGCGTACCACGGCTCGCCCGGAGAACGCCCACCAGTCGCGGCTGCTGAACCTGCTCCGCGACGAGGGTCCCCAATCGCGCGCGGAGCTCGGCGACGTCGTACGGCTGTCCCGCTCCAAGCTCGCCCTCGAACTGGACCGCCTGGTCGAGCTGGGCCTCGTGGAGGCGGCCGGGCTGGCGGCCTCCCGGGGCGGCCGGCGATCCGGGATCATGCGGCTCTCTCCCCGGCTGAGGTTCGTCGCCTTCGACATCGGGGCCAGTTCCGTGGATGTCGCCGTGACGAACGGCGAACTGGAGATCCTCGGCCACGTCTCGGAGCCCTGCGATGTCCGGCAGGGCGCCACCGCGGTGCTCGACCGCGCACTGGACCTGCTGGGCAAGCTCCGCGACGAGGGCCTGATCCCGGAGATCCATGGCACCGGCATCGGCGTGCCCGGCCCGGTGAGCTTCCGGGAGGGCACTCCGGTGGTGCCCCCGATCATGCCGGGCTGGGACCGGTTTCCGGTCCGCGACGTCATCAGCCAGGAGCTGGGCTGCCCGGTGCTGGTCGACAACGACGTCAACCTGATGGCGCTGGGCGAGCTGCACAGCGGGCTGGCCAGGTCGGTGGAGGACTTCCTGCTCGTGAAGATCGGTACCGGCATCGGCTGCGGGATCGTCGTTGACGGCACCATCTACCGCGGCATGTCCGGCAGCGCCGGCGACATCGGCCATATCCGGGTCACCGACGAGGGACCGGTATGCGCCTGCGGCAACACGGGGTGCCTGGAGGCCTACTTCGGCGGTGCCGCGCTCGCCCGGGACGCCCTCGCCGCGGCTCGCTCGGGCCGGTCCGCCTTCCTCGCCGAACGGCTCCGCGAGGCTGGCCGGCTCACCGCCGAGGACGTCGCGGCGGCCGCGGCGGCCGGTGATCCGGTGGCCGTGCAGATGATCAGGGAAGGGGGGCGGCGCGTCGGCCAGGTGCTCGCCGGTCTCGTCAGCTTCTTCAACCCGGGCCTGGTGATCATCGCGGGGGGGGTGGCGCGGCTCGGGCACACGCTCCTCGCCGAGGTGCGGAGTGTCGTCTACCGCCGGTCGCCGCCGCTGGCGACCGGCAACCTGCCGATCGTGCTGTCGGAACTCGGGGACACGGCCGGGGTCATAGGGGCGACCCGGCTCATCAGCGATCACATTTTCTCAGCCGCCTAGTCAGAAGCGGCCGGTCAGGAGGTCGGATGGCCACACCCGAGTCCCCGTTGCTCGCCATGAGCGGCATCGTCAAGGAGTTCCCCGGCGTCCGTGCCCTCGACGGCGTCGACCTGGAGGTGCGCGCCGGCGAGGTGCACTGCCTGCTCGGCCAGAACGGGGCGGGCAAGTCCACCCTGATCAAGGTCCTGGCCGGTGCCCACCAGCCCGACGGCGGCGAGGTTCGCTGGAACGGTGAGCCCGTCCGGCTGGCCGGCCCGACGGCGTCGATGCGGCTCGGCATCGCCACCATGTACCAGGAGCTCGACCTGGTGGACGGGCTGAGCGTCGCCGAGAACATCTTCCTCGGGCACGAGAGCAGCCGGCTCGGCTTCAGCCGCCGGGGCGAGATGAACGCCGCCGCCCGGCGACTGCTCGGCCGGCTGGGGCACGGTGAGATCTCCCCCGGGCTGGTGGTGGGGCGCCTGCCCGCGGCGGGCCAGCAGATCGTGAGCATGGCCCGGGCGCTCTCGCACGACACCCGTCTGATCATCATGGACGAGCCCTCGGCCGCGCTCGCCCACGACGAGGTCGCGAACCTCTTCAGGATCATCCGGGAGCTCACCGCGTCCGGGGTCGCGGTCGTCTACATCTCGCACCGGCTGGCCGAGATCCGGGAGATCGGTGACCGGGTGACCGTGCTCAAGGACGGCCGCACCGTCGCCGTCGGGCTGCCCGCCCGGACGACTCCGACAGCGGAGGTCGTCGCTCTCATGACCGGCCGGAGTACCGAGCACTCCTTTCCGGACCGGGACGCCGAACCCGGCGAGGAGGTCCTGCGGGTCGAGGACCTGGCCCTGCCCGGCCGGTTCAGCGGGGTGTCGTTCCACGTGCGCGCCGGGGAGATCGTCGGGCTGGCCGGCCTGGTGGGTTCCGGCCGCTCGGAGATCCTCGAGACGGTCTACGGCGCCCGCAGGCCCTCGGCGGGGCGGGTGCTGGTCGACGGCAGGCCGCTGCGGCCGGGCTCGACGAGCGTGGCGGTGGCGGCCGGCATCGGCCTGGCCCCGGAGGAGCGCAAGGCGCAGGGGCTGCTGATGTATGAAACGGTCGGGCGCAACATCACCGCGGCCTCGATGCGGCGGTACTCCCGGCTCGGCTGGCTGGACCGGCGCCGTGAGGCGCGCGACGCCGGGGAGATGGTCCGGGCGGTGGACATCCGGCCGGCCGATCCGGACCGGCCGGTCCGCACCCTGTCCGGCGGCAACCAGCAGAAGACGGTCTTCGCCCGCTGGCTGCTCAAGGGCTGCCGACTGCTGCTGCTCGACGAGCCGACCCGCGGCGTCGACGTCGGCGCGCGAGGCGAGCTGTACGCCCAGGTCCGGGAGCTCGCCGTCCAGGGGGTGGCGGTGCTGCTCGTCTCCAGCGAGGTGCCCGAGGTGCTCGATCTCGCCGACCGGGTGCTGGTGATCCGTGAAGGCAGAGTCGTGCACGAGGCGGCCGCTTCCGACCTCGACGAGCACCGCGTCCTGGACCTGATCATGGAAGGAAGCGCGCTTTGAACGAACGCATCCGGGACACCGCGGCACCGCCGGCCGACGAGCACGAGCGGGTCGAGGCGCTGGCCGCCGACGCGGCGTCCACCGGTCCGTCCGCCGGGCCGTTCGCGGGCCTCGGCGGCCGCAGCGAGTTCCGGCATCTGGCGCTCGTCGTGGCACTGCTGATCCTGTTCGGCCTCGGCGCCGCGATGAAGCCCGACACCTTCGCGACGACCGAGAACATCATCCAGATCCTGACGCTCGCGTCCGTCATCGGCGTCATGACGGTCGGGATGACCTTCGTCATCATCGGCGGCGGCATCGACCTGTCGGTGGGGGCGCTGGTCGCGCTCGCGTCGGTGTGGTCGACGACCGTCGCGACGCAGTCGTACGGCATGGCCGGGATGATCTTCACCTCGCTGGTGGTGGCGACGGTGTGCGGCCTGGTCAACGGGGCGCTCATCGCCTACGGCAGGCTGGTGCCCTTCATCGTGACGCTGGCGATGATGGTGGCCGGCCGCGGTCTCGCCGAGCAGCTCTCCGATCGTAAGTCGCAGATCGTCACGGTGAACTCGTTCCTCGACATCGCCCTGACCAAGGTGCTCGGCATCCCGCTGCTCGTCTACATCTTCCTGGCCGTGGTGGCCGTCGGGTGGATCGTCCTCAACCGCACCACCTTCGGGCGGCGCACCTATGCGGTCGGCGGCAACCCGGAGGCGGCCCGGCTGGCCGGCATCAACGTCCCGCTGCACACCGCCCTGCTCTACGTGGTGTCCGGTCTGTGCTGCGGCATCGCGGCGATCATGACCACCGCCCAGACCAACACCGGCGCGAGCACGCACGCCCCCAACTACGAGCTCGACGCCATCGCCGCCGTCGTCATCGGCGGCACCCTGCTCACCGGCGGATTCGGCTCGATCATCGGATCCATCCTCGGTGTCCTGGTCTTCACCACCATCCAGGACCTGTTCATCCTCAACAACCTCTCCACCCCGATCCAGAACATCGCGAAGGGAGCGATCATCGTCGCCGTCCTGCTGATCCAGCGCTGGGGCAGGACGCACCGCACCATCACCTGAGCTCTCCCCTCCCACCCCTTCGACACCGGGGGCGCCCCGCGCCACCGGCTGTGTTCCGCACGCCCGAACCAGAGGAGAAGACCCCATGACCACCCCCCAGCTCGGCCGCCGCAACCTGTTGTTCGGGGGCGCCGTGATAGGCGCCGGCGCGCTGGCGAGCGCGTGCACCAGCAACTCCTCCAAGCCGGAGGCCGCCCAGGTCAAGGCGGCCGGCGGCGACAACGCGGCGCCGGGCAGGCAGGTCACCATCGGCTTCTCGGCGCCCGCCGCCGACCACGGCTGGGTCGCTGCCGTCACCCAGAACGGCAAGGCGCAGGCCGGGCAGTACAAGGACGTGACGCTCAAGGCCACCGAGGGCACCAACGACGTCACCCAGCAGATCCAGCAGGTACAGTCGCTCATCGACCAGAAGGTCGACGTCCTGGTGATCCTGCCGTTCGACGGCAAGGCCCTCACCGAGGTCGCCAAGAAGGCGATGGCGGCCGGCATCCCGGTGGTCAACCTCGACCGGATCTTTGCGAGCGCCCTGGCGTACCGCACCTGGATCGGTGGCGACAACTACGGCATGGGCGTCAGCGCGGGCAACCACATCGCCCAGCAACTCAAGGGCAAGGCCAGCCCGGTCATCGTCGAGATCGCGGGGCTCGACAACCTCGAGCTGACCCAGCAGCGCAGCAAGGGCTTCAAGGAGTCCCTCGCCGCGGCCGGCCTGAAGGTCACCGCACGGCAGGCGGCCGACTTCACCGCCGCCACCGGGCAGAAGGTCACCGCTCAGGTGCTGCAGGCCAACAAAAAGATCGACGCCATGTGGAACCACGACGACGACCAGGGCATCGGGGTCATGGCGGCCATCAAGCAGGCCGGCCGCGACAAGGAGTTCCTGATGGTCGGCGGAGCCGGGTCCAAGAAGGCCATGGACGACATCAAGGCCGACAACACCCCGCTCAAGGCCACCGTCCTCTACAGCCCCAGCATGGCCTCGTCGGCGATCTCACTGGCGCGGCTCCTCGGCCAGGGCAAGGGGATGGCCGACCTGGTGGAACGCGAGGTCCCCGCCATGGTCACCACGTTCTCCGCGGTGGTCACCAAGGACAACGTCGACCAGTACATGTCCGTCGGCTTCTCCTGATCGGGGCACGAATGAATCACACCGGTAGGCCGGCACTCGGGGTCGGCATGGTGGGCTACTCCTTCATGGGGCGGGTCCACTCCCAGGCCTGGCGTAACGTCAGCGCCTTCTTCGACACCCCCTATGTCCCGGCCATGGTGGTGCTGGCGGGACGGTCCGGGGACAAGGTGAGCGCCGCGGCGGCCCGGCTGGGGTGGGCCGCCGCGGAGACCGACTGGAAGGAGCTGCTGCGCCGCGACGACGTACAGGTGATCGACATCTGCACGCCCGGCGATTCGCACGGTGAGATCGCGATCGCCGCCCTCGACGCCGGGAAGCATGTCCTCTGTGAGAAACCGCTGGCCAACAGCGTGTCCGAGGCTGAGGAGATGGTGCTCGCCGCAGAGCGCGCAGCGGCTCGCGGGATCCGTTCCATGGTGGGTTTCAACTACCGGAGGGTGCCGGCCATCGCGCTCGCCCGGCGGCTCGTCGCCGAGGGCAGGATCGGCACGATCCGGCACATCCGGGCGCAGTACCTGCAGGACTGGATCACCGATCCCGAGTTCCCCCTGGTGTGGCGCCTGGACAAGGACAAGGCCGGATCCGGTGCGCTCGGCGACATCGGAGCGCACATCATCGACACCGCCCAGTTCATCACCGGTGACCGCCTCGTCGGGGTCTCCGCGATCACGGAGACGTTCGTGAAGGAGCGGCCCGTCGCCGCGGAGTCCGCCGGGCTCGGCGCGTCGGGCGGCTCGGCCCGGGGCGCGGTCACGGTGGACGACGCCGCGCTGTTCATCGGGCGTACGGCCGGCGGCGCGCTGGCGTCGTTCGAGGCGACGCGGTTCGCGACGGGACGCAAGAACGCGCTGCGCATCGAGGTCAACGGTTCCGCGGGGAGTCTCGCCTTCGACTTCGAGTCCATGAACGAGCTGTGGTTCCACGATGACACTCTGGACGACACCGCGGGCTTTCGGCGGATCCTGGTGACGGAGCCCTCCCACCCCTATGCCGGGGCGTGGTGGCCGGCGGGCCACCTCCTCGGCTACGAGCACACCTTCACCCACGAGGTCGCCGACTTCCTGTCGGCGATCGCGTCGGGGACCGGCCCTTCCCCGTCCTTCGCCGACGGGCTGCACGTCCAGCGGGTGCTGGCAGCCGTCGCGGCCAGCGCGGCGAACGGCAGCGGCTGGACCCCCGTCTGACCCATCAGGAGACATGATGCCCCGACCGATCACACTCTTCACCGGCCAGTGGGCCGACCTGCCGTTCGACGAGGTCTGCCGGCTCGCCTCCGACTGGGGCTACGACGGCCTGGAGCTCGCCTGCTGGGGCGACCACTTCGAGGTCGACAAGGCCCTGTCGGACGACTCCTATATCCCGCGGAGACTGGAGACCCTCGACAAGCACGGTCTCAAGGTGTGGACGATCTCCAACCACCTCGTCGGCCAGGCGGTCTGCGACCACCCGATCGACGAACGCCACCAGGCGATCCTGCCCGCGTCCATCTGGGGCGACGGCTCACCCGAGGGCGTACGGGAACGCGCCGCCGAGGCGATGAAGGACACCGCTCGGGCCGCCGCGCGGCTCGGCGTGCAGACCGTGGTGGGCTTCACCGGATCGTCGATCTGGCACACGGTCGCGATGTTCCCGCCGGTGCCGCCGTCCATGATCGAGCGCGGTTACCAGGACTTCGCCGACCGGTGGAATCCGATCCTCGACGTCTTCGACGAGGTTGGCGTCAGGTTCGCGCACGAGGTGCACCCGAGCGAGATCGCCTACGACTACTGGACGACCGTGCGGACGCTGGAGGCGATCGGGCACCGGCCGGCCTTCGGCCTGAACTGGGACCCCTCGCACTTCGTCTGGCAGGACCTGGACCCGGTGAACTTCCTGTACGACTTCCGGGACCGGATCTACCACGTCGACTGCAAGGACACCAAGGTCCGGGTCGGCGACGGCCGCCGTGGCCGGCTGGCCTCCCACCTGCCCTGGGCAGATCTGCGGCGCGGCTGGGACTTCATCTCGACCGGTCACGGCGACGTGCCCTGGGAGGACAGCTTCCGCGCGCTCAACGCGATCGGCTACGACGGCCCGATCTCCATCGAATGGGAGGACGCCGGCATGGACCGGCTGCTCGGAGCACCCGAGGCGCTGACCTTCGTCCGGCGGCTGGCGGCCATCGAGCCCCCGGCCACCGCCTTCGACGCCGCCTTCAGCTCCACGGATTGACGAGCGGTCCGCGAGGGGCGGGGGCGGTCCGTCCGCCTCCCCTCTCGCCGGCCGGATTTCCGCCGCCGCTCGCCCGCCGGGCTCAGGTGCCGGCGGCGCGGGCCGGCGCGAGCTCGGAGGTGAACCAGTCGATGGTGCGCCGCAGGCCCTCGGCGGCCGGCACCACGGGACGCCAGCCGAGCAGCTCGCGCGCGAGGCCGGTGTCAGGACACCGCACCGTGGGATCGTCGGTCGGCCGTTCGACGAAGGTGACCGGTGACCGGGAACCGGCGAGCTCACGGATGGACTCGGCGAGGTCCAGGATGGTGCCCTCGTCGGGATTGCCGATGTTGACGGGGCCCGGGTGTTCACTACGGGCCAGCGCGACAATCCCCGAGACGGTGTCATCGACGTAACAGATCGACCGGGTCTGGCTGCCATCGCCGGCGACCGTCAGGGGTTCCCCGGCCAGCGCCTGGCGGATGAAGGTGGGGATGGCGCGGCCGTCGTACGGACGCATCCGGGGCCCGTAGGTGTTGAAGATGCGGACGATCGCGGTGTCGACGTCCCGGCTGTTGCGGTAGGCGGTGGTCAGTGCCTCCGCGTACCGTTTGGCCTCGTCGTAGACGCTGCGCGGGCCGACTGGGTTGACGTTGCCCCAGTAGTCCTCCCGCTGCGGATGCCGGAGCGGATCCCCGTACACCTCGCTGGTGGAGGCCAGCACGAAGCGCGCCTGCTTCTCGCGCGCCAGGCCGAGCGCGTGCAAGGTGCCCAGCCCGCCGACCTTGAGCGTCTCCACAGGAAGCCTGAGATAGTCCACCGGGGACGCGGCCGAGGCGAAGTGCAGCACCAGATCGACCTCTCCGGGTACGTGCACGAACCCGGTGAGGTCGCATTCCACGACCCGGAAGCCCGGCCGTCCCATCAGGTGGGCGACATTCTGCGGCGCACCGGTGAGGAAATTGTCCATGCAGATGACGGAGACGCCCTGGCGGAGGAGCCGTTCGCACAGGTGGGAGCCGAGGAATCCAGCGCCGCCGGTGACGACGGCGCGGCGGATGTCACGACCGGTCATGCCGCCTCACCGCCGTCCGAGATGGAGGTACGGGCTCGTTCCACCAGCCGGCTGGTGGAACGGCCCTCCAGATAGGGCAGCAGCACGATCTCACCTCCGTATCGCCGGACCGTCTGCGACTCGACGAGGTCCGTGCGGGCGTAGTCGCCGCCCTTCACCCACAGGTTCGGGCGGATGTGTTCCAGCACCTCCACCGGAGTCCTCTCCTCGAAGATCAGCACCGCGTCCACGCAGTCCAGCGCCGCGAGCACCCGGGCCCGGTCCTGCTCGCCGACCACCGGGCGCCCCGGGCCCTTGAGCTCACGGACGGAGGTGTCGGAGTTCAGGCACACCACCAGGCAGTCGCCCAGCGCCCGGGCCTGGCGCAACAGGCTGATGTGCCCGGCGTGCAGCAGGTCGAAGCAGCCGCCCGTCGCCACGACCGTGCCGCCGAGCTCCCGGGTGCGCCGGATGACGTCCCAGGCCGGCCGCCCGGTCTCGGGAACATCGGCGTCCTCGTGCACGCCGCCCGATACGACGAAGGTAGACGCCCGGTGCACGGCCTCGGTGACCGCCGCGGTGAGCGGCCGCCCGTCGCGCAGCGCGAGCGCCGCCGTCGCCGAGAAGCAGTCGCCGGCCCCGCAGGTGTCCGGCCGCCCGGCGACGGCGGGCGCCGGCACGGCGAACGGGACGCCGGCGCCGGTGGACAGCAGCGCTCCCTGGCCGCCCAGCGTCACCGCGACCCCGGCCACCTGCCAGTGCGGTGCCAGCGCGGCGGCGTCCGCCGCGGCCTGGCAGATCGGGTCGTCCACGACAGGAGGGGCCGGCGCGAACGCCCGGGCCTCCGCGCGATTGGGGGTCACCAGCCGGGCACCACGCAGCGGCGGTGCTCCCCGCGGATGCGGATCCCATACCACGGGGATGCCATCGGGCAGTTCGCCCAGCAGCCGCCGGACCCCGGGATGCGCGGCGACGCCGAGCCCGTAGTCGGCGACCAGCACGGCTCCGGCCGCACGGATCGCGGCCACCGCCTGGTCGCTCAGCGGATCGTCCGCCGACCGGCCGTCGCCCTGATCGACTCTCACCAGGGACTGGCCGGCGGCGCGCACGCGCGTCTTGCGCACGGTCTCACCATGGAGTGGCAACCGGACCAGCGCGACGCGCCCGGCCAGCAGCCCGGCGAGCCGGTCGCCGTAGTGGTCGTCGGCGAGCGCGGTCACCAGGGTGACGTCCGCCCGGCCGAACTGGGCGGCGAGGGTGGCGGCCAGGCCCGCGCCGCCCGGCCGGGAATGTTCCCGCGCGCCGGCCACCACCGGGACCGGCGCGTCCGGGCAGACCCGGTCGACCGTTCCGTCCAGGTCGATGTCCAGCAGGGTGTCGCCGATGACGACCAGCGGCCCGGGCCTCACCTGCCGGCCTTCCTGAAGCCCCGTTCCCGTACGACCTCGTCCACCACCGTGCAGATCATGTGGACCACCGCCAGATGCACCTCCTGGACGGTGGCGGTGAACGGGGCGTCCACGGTGACGGCCTCGGCACAGACCCCGGCCAGCGGGTTGGGCCCGGGGCCGGTCAGTGCCCAGGTCTCGATGCCGAGCTCCGCGGCGACCTTCGCGGCGGCGATCACATTGCGGCTGCTCCCGCTCGTGGACAGGCAGATGAGCACATCACCGGGGCGGCCGTGCGCGCGCACCTGGCGGGCGAACAGCTCGTCGGCTCCGTAGTCGTTGAGGATCGCGGTCAGCGCCGAGGTGTCGGCGTGCAGCGGGAAGGCCGAGAAGGGACGACGCTCGTCCTGAAACCGGCCGACCAGCTCGGCGGTGAGGTGCTGTGCCTGGGCGGCACTGCCGCCATTACCGCAGGCCAGGAGCCGGCCACCCGCGTCGAGCACCGTGGCCAGGCGCCGTCCCCAATCCTCCACCGCGGCGGTCTGCCGCCTGAAGCGCCGCAGTGCCAGCTCCAGCCTGCTGAGATGCGCGTCGATCATGATCTCGCTCCTTCGGCCGCCGACCGCAGTCGGGCGGTGTTCAGGCGCTCGTACGCGGTGTCGGTCAGGGCGGCGATCCGCTCCCATGAATAGCGGGCGTGCGCGCGTGCGGCCCCGGCTCTGGCCAGGGCGGCCCGCCACCGCCGGTCGCCGAGCAGTTCCCGCAGGCGGCCGGCCAGCACTGCGGGATCGCGCGGTGGCACGTGCAGGCCGGTGAACCCGTCGCTGATCGTGTCGAGGTGGCCGCCGACGGCCGAGCCGATCACCGGTACTCCGCAGGCCATCGCCTCGACGGGCACAATGCCGAACGGCTCGTACCACGGCACGCTGACGATCACGTCGGCCGAGCGCATGAGCGCCGCCGCGTCCTCGTGGGGGACCTGCCCCAGGAAGACGACCCGGTCGGTGAGCCCCCGGGCCTGTGCCAGATCACGCAACCGGCGCACTTCGGGGTCCCGGTCGAGTTCCGGCATCGGGGGGCCGCCGGCGATGAGGAGTTCGGCGCCGGGCACGTGGGCCATCGCCTCGATCACGGTGTCGACCCCCTTGCGGGGCACCAGGCGGCCCAGGCTCAGTACCCGCGGCCGGCCGCCCCGCGGCGCGACCGGCCCGGACGGCCGGAATCGCTCCAGATCGACCCCGCAGGGAATGACGGTGACAGAGTCCCCGTGGACTCCAAGCGCGCATAGTTCTTGGACCTCGTCGGAGCAGGTGGCGATGATCAACCCGGACTCCCGGGCGATCCGGGCCTCCAGCCGCCGGCGCTCCGGCGGGCTGGTGTCGGACGCACTCTGGTAACGGCGCTTGACGACGCCCAGCGCGTGGAACGTCTGAGCCACCGGCAGGTCGAACTCCCGGGCCGCGGCCAGCGCGGCGAGCCCGCTCATCCAGAAGTGCGCGTGCACGACATCCGGACGCCGGGTGTGCCAGCGACGGCCGAGATACCGCCCGAACTCCGGCATGTACGGCAGTAGCTCGTCCTTGGGAACGGGGCCGGGCGGACCGGCCGGCACGTGCTCGACCGTCACACCGGGTGCGATCCGCACCTTCTCCGGCAGGCTTTCGTCCGATCGGCGGGTGAAGACGGTCACCCGGTGCCCGCGACGGCCGAGGGCGACGGCCAGCGCGGCGACGTGCACGTTCTGGCCACCGCCATCGGCTCCGCCGAGCGCCGCGAGCGGACTCGCATGTTCGGAAACCATGTCGATGATCAATGGATCCCCCCGTGCATGAACAGTGAAATCTGCCCCGAAACGGACCTCATCTCGTTCACGAGAAGCGCCGGCCCAGCAGCATCTCGCGGCACATAAGCGACGGATATGCCGTTTCTCATCAAGCACGTAATAGACCCTTTTCCGCACTGAGCGGCCTCAAACACCCCAAGAACACCGGCAATATAAAAGGATCAATGGGCAAGAGCCTGGACCAACGCCTGCAAAAGGGGGCTGCACCGCGAACCGGCGCGTGCGCGGGCCGCGTCACCGCCTTGCGCCGACAAACACCATTCCCACCAGGCGTCGAGGGTGCGCTCCCGCGCCGACTCCTCGGCCGTCACCACGGCCGGCCACTGCCAGGCGAGGGCCTGGGCGGTGACCTTGCCGCCGCCGGCCACCGGATCCACCGCCAGGACGGGCACGCCGTGCCGCAGCGCCAGCACCAGCCCGTGCAGCCGGGTGGTCACCACCAGGTCCTGCCGCGCGATCACCGCCGCGAACGCGGCCGGGGTCGCGCACATCGTCCAGTCGCCCAGGTCCAGGCGGGTGTCCAGATAGAGCCTGGCACAGTCGCGCCGTCCGAGCCATCCGGTCAGCCGCGCGGACACTTCGTCGTGGCGGCGGCGAGCCCCGTACTCACCCTGCCCGGCGGACAGGACGACTCCCACCACGGGCACCGGCGGCGTCTCCGGTACCGCCGCCAGATCACGCTGGGGCGGCCCTGTATCCCCGTCCCGGGCCAGCACCAGGTCGAACCCGGTGACCGACGGGTCCGCCGGATCGATGATCGACACCCCGACCGCGATCCGGCGGCAGTTCGCGTAACGGACGTGCAGGTCACGGATCTGCGGCCCGTGCACCGGACCGCAGACGAAGACCAGGTGGGTGTAGTGCTCCGGCACGGCGTCGTCCAGGGAGGGGCCGGCCGGCCGGAACACCGGGCTCCAGGCCACGTCGTAGCGGATCCGCGTCTCGTCGAGGGCACCCCGTACCGCCTCGAGTGCCAGGGCATCCCCCGCCGTGATCTCGCCGTGCAGAAAGCTGAACCACCCCGTCAGGAGCACCCGCATACGCGGCGCTTACCCGCGCAATAGTCAAAAGCACCATTGTTTGGCCCCCTTTCCGCAGGGCACGGAGATCACGGGAGATGACGGGGGTTGCGCCGGACATCTCCCTCTTCGAGACAGGGGGGTCTCTCTATGCGTGTGCTCGGAATCAACGCCGTCTTCCATGACCCGGCTGCCGCGCTCGTGGTGGACGGCCGGGTGGTGGCGGCCGCGGAGGAAGAACGGTTCAACCGTCGCAAACATGGGAAACGGCCCGTGCCGTTCGCCGCCTGGGAACAGCCCGTGGCCTCGGCCCGGTGGTGTCTGGAGCAGGGCGGCCTGCGGCCGGAGGACATTGATCTCGTCGGCTTCTCCTACGATCCGTCGCTGGTGCTGCCGGCCGGCGAGATGGGCCTGGACGACCCGTGGGATCATCTGAGGACGCTGTTCGCGGAGCACGCGCCGGGTTTCCTGGCCGATGGTCTGCCGGGCCTGGATCCCGGGCGTGTCCGGTTCGTCCCGCACCATGTGGCGCACGCCGCCTCGGCCGGGCTCGCGGTGCCCGGCCCCGGCTGTGCCGTGCTGGTCTGCGACGGACGCGGGGAACGCCATTCGCATCTGTCCGGTGCCTACCGGGACGGGACCCTGGAGATCCTCTCGAGCCAGCCGCTTCCCCACTCGCTCGGGCTGATGTACGAGGCGCTCACGGCGCATCTGGGATTCCTGCGCTCCTGCGACGAGTACAAGGTGATGGCGCTCGCCTCGTACGGCAAGCCGCGCTTCCTGGACCGGCTCAGGGAGGCCGTGCACGCCACGCCCGGCGGCGGGTTCGTCACCGAGCCCATCGACTGGGCGGAGCTGGCACCGCCGCGCGCGCCGGACGAGGACTGGACGGACGCGCACGCCGATCTGGCCGCCAGCGTGCAGCGCAGGCTGGAGGAGGTCCTGCTGGACCTGGCCCGCTGGCTGCACGAGCGCACCGGCGAGCGGCTGCTGGCGATGGCGGGCGGGACCGCGCTGAACTGCGTGGCCAACACCGTGCTCTCCCGGGAGGGGCCGTTCGAGGAGGTGTGGGTGCAGCCCGCCGCCGGAGACGCCGGCACCGCGCTGGGCGCGGCCCTGCAGCTGGCGGCGGGGGCGGGTGAGACCGGGTGGGTGATGCGCGGCGCCGACCTCGGCCGCGGATTCGGCGACGCGGAGATCGAGGCGGCGCTGCGCCGGGCCCGGGTGCCCTACGACCGGCCCGCCGACGTGGCCGAGGCGGCCGCCGAGACGCTGGCCGCGGACGGGATCGTCGCCTGGTTCCAGGGCCGCGGTGAGTTCGGGCCGCGGGCCCTCGGGCACCGCTCGCTGCTCGCGCATCCGGGGCGGCGGGCGAACCTGGAACGGCTCAACGATGTGAAGGGCCGCGAGCAGTTCCGGCCGGTGGCGCCGATGGTCCGGCTGGACCGCGCCCCGGAGATCTTCAAGCGCGGCCCGATCCCCAGCCCGTACATGCTGTTCGTCCATGACGTGGTGCCGCAGTGGCAGGACCGCATCCCCGCCGTGGTGCACGTGGACGGCACCGCACGGGTGCAGACGGTGGACCCGGAGACCGAGCCGCTGGTCTCACGGCTGCTGACGGCGTTCGAACGCCGGACCGGCCTGCCGGTCCTGGTGAACACCAGCCTCAACACCGCCGGGCGCCCGATGGTGGACGACATCCGGGACGCGCTGGAGTGCTTCGGCTCGTCCCCGGTCGACCTGCTGGCCATCGGTCCCTTCGTGGTGCGGCGATGACCGGGTATTCGGTCGTCATCCCGACGCTCGGACGCCCCTGCCTGACCGCGTGTCTGGAGTCGCTCCGGGCGGCGCGGGGTCCCGGGCCGCGGCGGATCGTGCTGGTCGACGACCGGCCCGGAGCCGGCCATGCGCCCCTCTGCCTGCCCGCGGACCTGGCGGGTTCACCCGACGGCGCGGTGAAGGTGGTGGTCTCCGGCGGGGTGGGGCCCGCCGCCGCGCGCAATCTCGGCTGGCGGCTTACAGACACGCCGTGGGTGGCGTTCCTGGACGATGACGTGCGCGTGTGCGCCGACTGGCGGGCGGGGCTGGTGGCGGACCTGGCGGACCTGTCACCGCGGGCCGGAGGCGTGCAGGGCCGCATCAGCGTGCCGCTGCCCCCGGGGCGGCGGCCGACCGACTGGGAGCGCGGCACCGCCGGGCTGGCGCGGGCGCGCTGGATCACCGCGGACATGGCCTACCGGCGCGATGCCCTGGTGGAGACCGGCGGCTTCGACGAGCGCTTCCCGCGTGCCTTCCGGGAGGACGCCGACCTGGCCCTGCGCGTCCTCGCGTGCGGCTGGACGCTGGAGACGGGACGGCGTGGCACCACTCATCCGGTGCGCGAGGCCTCACCGTGGATCAGCGTCCGCGCCCAGGCCGGCAATGCCGACGACGCCCTCATGCGGGCGGTGCACGGACCCGGCTGGTACGAGCGGGCCGGGGAGACGCCCGGGCGCCGGAACCGGCATACGGCGATCACCGCGGCGGGGCTGGCCGCCACCGGCCTGGCGCTGGCGGGCCGGTGGCGGCCGGC
>JAOPYK010000328.1 GCA_025964695.1 Streptosporangiaceae bacterium
CCCGGGACGTTGTTCTCTACATGCAACGCGGCTAAAGACTGGGGCTCCCACCTTCGACCAGGCGCTCAAGCCCTGCTTGACTGCTACGCGGATGTCACCCGCCCGGCGGGGTACCAGCGAGGCCCCCGGCACCTTAGGGGTGCCGCCACCGACCTGCAGGCCGAGGCGCTGATTCCCGGTCCCGTGCCAGTGACAGCCGTCACCAGCGTGGTCCTCTCGGACGCCGAGACGGCACGAGAGCAGTACGCGGTCCTCGCCCGGCGTGGACACGAGCCGGAGCGGTTCCAGTGGTTTGTCGCCCCGGTTTTCTTCGACCGAGGTCGGCTTTCTTCTCGTGTCCGAGCCGGCGGAACGATCGAAGAGACACTATGGTCACCGTCGGTGAGCAGGGGAGGTGGCTGACATGACGAGTTCACCCGCGAGTTTCCCGCAACGGACGCGGGGCATTGTGGTGTGCGCGGCCGTCGGCGACGCCCTTGGCTGGCCGCAGGAGATCCGCTCGAGCATCGTCGGCGGAAACGCGGCTCGCGGCGTGCCGCCGGAGCCCACGTTCCGTGCTTGGGACCGCAATTCCGGGAACCGGTTCGGCCGCTACACCGAGCGGGTCAATGCCGGTGATTACAGCGACGACGCCCAGCTCCTGATGTCGGTCGCGCGTTCCTGCCTCAGCCGTCTGGAGTGGCTGAAGCACTTCACCGAGGTCGAACTGCCCGCTTGGTCGACTTACCAGCGAGGCGGTGGCCGGGCGGTGATCTCGGCAGCCCGCGAGTGGGCTTCGGGAACCCCGCCGTGGCGGCTCGACGCCCAGACCAAAACTGGTCTCGCCCATCTACGCGCTTATTTCGATGCGGGTGCCAACGGAGTGGCGATGCGAATCGCCCCGCACGTCATCGTCACCGCTGACCAGGACCCGATCATGCTGCTGAGCCGGGTCGTCATGGACGGCATCGCCACCCATGGCCACCCTCGGGCTCTCGTGGGCGCACTCGTCCATGCCTTGGCGCTCCGGCATGCGCTGCTCCATCAGGGCACTCTAGGCTACGGAGACCTTATCGCCGTCCTCCTCGACGACGGATCGTGGCAGCAGACGGACTGGCTGGAAGACGTGCTGCCCGACCTCTGGCAGAGAGCCTTTCGCGCCACCACCGAGAGACCTGCCGCCGCCATATGGGCGGCCACGGTCAGCGAGACCCGCGAACTGCTGGACGTCGCTCACCGCTCCCTCGGCCGGGGCGCCCTCGCTAACGACGAGGAGACCCTCGATGAGCTCGGCTGTTTCGACAAGACCCGCAATGGGGCCGGCACAATCACGGCGGTCGCGGCAACCTACCTGGCCGCTCGCACCGCGACCCGCCCGCTCAGCGGTCTACTGCGCGCGGCCTTCCTGCCCAAAGCCGACACCGACACCCTCGCTTCCATGACCGCCTCCGTGCTGGGAGCCCTCCACGGACCGGATTGGGCAGGGCGCCTCAGCCAGGATGTTCAAGACTCCCGTTATCTGCATGTACTGGCCGACCAGTTGAGCGCCGTGCCGTTTGGACTGGCCACGACACAACTTCAAACAATGGCCGATGAAACCGGGCGACCTGACAAGGCCAGGCCAGTCCAAGCCGCGGACATCAAGCGGTTCCGCAGCTTGCTCTCGCGTGAAGGTGGCAACCCTCGCCGATTCCTGGACGGCCGCGCGATCGAGCGCTGCGACCGTGAAGAGCTCAAGAGCAACGCATCCGTCAGGGTCGATCGTGTGCGGCTGACGCTCCAGGACGGGCAGAGCCTGATCATCGACACCATCGGTAAGGTCGCGGAGGACCCCACAGGAGCATCGCAGGACGGCCCATCCGCCCTGGCCGCCTCGACACCGGAGCGGCGGAACGTGAAACCACGAACCCCGGCGCTGTTTGATCAACCGGGAGGGCTGCCACCACGCCTGAGCGAAGGCTTCGACAATCTCAGGAGCATGGTTACGGCCGCTACGCGGTCCGCCACAACCCCCGAACCTGGCTCTAGGACAGAGCGGCTCGACGTCGAAGACCTCTATCGGGCCAGTTGGGTGCAGGCCGTTGCAGTCGTGGAGAGCTGGATTCTGCGGGAAGTTCGCCACCGCATCCTCTCATCAACTGCGGCCATCGAAAGGAGGCGTCATGAGCTGCCCTCCGGCAGAAGCCCTGAAGGTCCGCTGGCCATTGGGCGGACCAGCGGATCGGTCCGTGACTTCGACGTCTGGTCAGAGGCCGCGAAAGTCCTAGGCGGGGGACAGGCCGTGACAGCAGAAGCCCTACGTGCGCGGATGAATCTGATCAACCAGCGCAGGAATGAGATCGTCCACAACGCCGACCGCACATCCGGCGGCCGCATTACACGGTCGCCTCTCACGGCAGAAGAGACCCTCGACACGATCGACTGGCTGGAGATGTTCGCGACCGCTGCCTGGCAGGCCCTTGCAAACCAGTCGTGAGCGACTTGCCACCAAGACCGCAGTATGGGCCGACGACGCGGCTCTCTGGTAGACCAGACTCCGCGAACCGGCGTGGGCGCTCTCTCTTGGCCATGCCCTGCACCAATCCCGACACCAGCGGCCCCCCGGGACTTCGAGGCCTAGCCGATACGCCAGCGGCCGATCCCATCGACCTACGCGGGATTCGGTGAAACCTTGCGAGTGCCGAATATTCATCCGTGCAGGTCGTAGGGGGTGACGAGCGATCGTGCTCCCGTCCGGGAGTCGCGAGAGCTGCGCCAGCAACGGCATGATGATCTGTCGTGCTGTTGCGCTTGGCTTACCTCACGATGACGAGCACCTTCTCATTGATACGGCTGCTGCCAAGGAGCGATCGTGACAAAGAGATCGAAATTCTGGTGCTACGGCATCAGCTGACGGTGCTGCAGCGGCAGGTGGCCAAGCCCTCGTTCACGCCGGATGACCGGTTCCTCCTCGCCGGGCTACTCCACCATCTGCCGATGGACAAGCTTCGACACCTCACGTTGCTGGTTCGTCCGGACACCGTCATGCGCTGGCACCGTGATCTGCTGCGGCGTCGTCACGCTGCAGCCTGCACACCCCGGCGGCGCGGACGCCCGCGCACCGTCCGATCCATTCGCGCCCTGGTGTTGCGCCTGGCGCAGGAGAACGCCTCATGGGGCTACCGGCGCATCCACGGCGAGTTGGCCGCGCTCGGCATCACGGTCGCCGCCTCCACGGTCTGGGAGATCCTCAAAGACCACGGCATCGACCCGTCTCCCAAGCGGACGGCGACCACCTGGGCCGAATTCCTGCGCAGTCAGGCAGGCGCGCTGCTGGCGTGCGACTTCCTCGAGGTCCGCACGCTGACCGGGGCACGGTTGTATGTGCTGGCGGTCATCGAGCACGCTTCGCGGCGCGTTCGGATCCTCGGCGTGACCGCGCACCCCACCGGGCAGTGGGTTACTCAGCTCGGCCGCAATCTCGTCATGGACCTGCAGGACGCTGGCAGCATGGCCAGGTTCCTCATCCGTGACCGGGACGCCAAGTTCACCGCGGCCTTCGACGCCGTGCTGGCCGATGCCGGAGTGCAAGTGGTCAACAGTGGTGTATAGATGCCCCGGATGAACTCGATCATGGAGCGCTGGATCCAGACCTGCCGACACGAGCTGTTGGACCGGACCCTGATCTGGAACCAGAACCACCTTCTCCATGCGCTGCGTGAATTCGAGACGTTCTACAACGAGCACCGTCCACATCGGGCTCTTCGGCAGGCAGCTCCGCTTCGACCACTTCCCGATCCAAGCAATGACCCCGCCCTGATCACACCGCTCGACATCCGCCGACGTGATCGACTCGGTGGTGTCCTCAAGGAGTACTGGCATGCGGCTTGACCTGGCCGGATGAATAGTCGGCACCCGCAGAGCAGAGTCTGGCCCGGCCGCTGTATGAGCGGCTGGAGGAGGACTGGCTGCTGATCGCCGACCGTAACTTCTACAACTACGGCGACTGGCGGTACGCCGCCGGCACCGGGGCGCAGCTGCTGTGGCGGGTGAAGTCGGATCTGAGGTTGCCGGTGCGCGACATCTTGCCCGACGGGTCGTACCGGTCGGTGCTGGTCAACCCCGATATCCGCGGCAAGGCCCGGGACGCGCTGCGGCCCACGCCGGGGAGGATCTGGATCCCGGGCAGGCGATGATGGTGCGGGTGGTGGAGTATCAGGTACCCGACCGGACCGGTGATGGGAAGGGGGAGCTGATCTGCCTGATCACCACCATCGGCGACCATGCCGCCGCCCCGGCCCCCATCCTGGCCGCCGCCTACCATGAGCGCTGGGAACACGAAACCGGAAACGATCAGTTGAAGACACACCTGCGCGCGGGCCCGGCAAGGTGCTGCGGTCCCAAAGCCCGGACCTGGTGCTTCAGGAACTGTAAGGGTACCTGCTGACCCACTACGCGATCAGCGCCCTGATCTGCCGGGCGGCCACCGAGGCCGACATCGACACCGACCGGGTCAAGTTCAGCCGCACCGTCCGCGTGGTCCGCCGCCAGGCCTCCGGGCCGGCGGCCTTTTCCCCCTGATCTGCTGCAACGATCACTCGCCTTCCCCCTGATCTGCTGCAAGGATCACTCGCCGAGGTGAGTGCGAGCATCACCACCAAACGCAATCTCAACCCCAGGCGGCGGCACCGCTCCTACCCGCGCGTGGTCAAACGCCGCAGCCACAACGCCTACCGGGTCAAGAAGCCGGGCGACGTCGGCGCTCGTCACGACGGACCCGCCACGATCGCGCTCACCAACGCCCAGCCGCTCTGCCTCGCCGCATGATCAACTTACGCTAAGTGGCATTGGGTATCAGCCTGACACCGCAAGCGCGGTGGCCGGCGGCAGCTCTCTTCGGAGCAAGGCACCCTTCCGCTTGTTGAAGCCGATAACTTCCGTGATCAGCTGATCTTCCGTGCTTGTGTCACGTAGCTCTGGCTTGCTCTCACTGTGCCGGAGGATAGCCAGCCGGACATCATCCGCTAATTCCTGCCAAGCGGCACTGAGTCTGTTGCTCTGCTGCTTGTTCTCGTTGCTATTAAGGAACGTTGCTGCCGCAGTCAAGCCTGCAGACACGAGAGCGACAATTGCAGCAGGTATGCGGCCTGCCGTGGATGCGAGTCCCGTGGCACCGGCAATCGTGGCCAGAACCGCAGCAGGCAGACCTAGGAAGTAGTAGGCGCTCCCCCAGCGCTTACTAACCCTCGCCGCATCGTAAGCACGGAGATCGCAGTCAGCTATGAGAAGCAGCAGGACGCCCATCGCGCCTTTAGGTGCTTCGCCAATGGCTTCGTTGAGCCTCCGCTTCAATCTCCTGCGGGGGTTTGAGTGCAACCCTGTCTTGTAAGTATCGGTATACGAGCTTGTGAGACGACCGATGACCTCCCCCCGAATGATGACCGGTCGGTCTGGGGGCGGCGGTTCATAGTCTATGAGCGGCGGCTCGTCCGACATAACGGGTCCTTTATCTCTCAAAGAGTCCCAGTCCCTCTGTCTCCTCGCTCGATGGTGTCACAGGCCCGCTCACGCTGAGTGCCGAGCATCCCAAGCATCTGACCACACTGGCGTTGAACGAGAAGCACAGATGAACGTGCGTCTCAGTAGGGGGCGGTTCCGGAGGTTCCGGGGCCGCCCCTTTGACCTGCTTAGACATCGGCTGACCTGGGCGTTCGTGGTGGTGGGCGTGGCTGGCGGGTGGGATGGCTGGGGAGGGGCGGACGAAAACGGTAAGCGGAGGGGTTGGTTAGGGGGTAGGGCCGCTTAGCCTGGCCGGCGAACGGGCTGAGTACGGCGTCATGCCGTGGGCACCCGTAGGGTGGCGAAGCCGTGACCCTGTGCGCCTCTGCCCGCATGGCGCGAGTGGTGCGGCCCCACCGGGTTCCCTGACCAAGCCCGGGAGCTGGACGTTTTCGGCCGCCCCGGCGGCGCGTCACTTAGAGAAGCCGCGCAGGTCTGCGCCGCACTGCGGTTCAGGGCCGCGGGACGAGTCACCACCCACCTAGTGTCCTACGCCTGAAATCCGCCGTTTAAGTGTAGTTTTGGTGCATGGCGAGGACGGGACGGCCCACGGCCGAGTTGACGCTGACCGATGTAGAGCGGGAAACCCTGGTGCGCTGGTCGCGGCGGGCGAAGTCCTCGCAGGTTTTGGCGCAGCGGTGTCGGATCGTGCTGGCGTGCGCGGAGGGGCACTCGAATGTGCAGGTCGCTGTAGATCTGCGGGTTCATGTCAGCACTGTGGGCAAATGGCGCCGCCGGTTCCTGGCCCAGCGGCTGGACGGCCTGGTGGATGAGGACCGTCCCGGCCGGCCGCCGTCGATCACGCTGGATCGCATCGAGGATGTGGTGGTGGCGACGCTGGAGGAGACGCCGAAGAACGCCACGCATTGGTCGAGGGCCTCGATGGCGCAGCGCAGTGGCCTGTCGAAGTCGACGATCGGGCGGATCTGGCGGGATTTCGGGCTCAAGCCGCATCAGAGTGACACTTTTAAATTGTCGACGGATCCGTTGTTCGTCGAGAAGGTCGTTGATGTCGTCGGGCTGTATCACGATCCGCCGGACAAGGCGGTGGTGCTGTGCGTAGATGAGAAGTCGCAGATCCAGGCCTTGGATCGTTCGCAGCCAGTGCTGCCGATGATGCCGGGTATGCCCGAGCGCCGTACTCACGATTATGCGCGTAACGGGATCACCAGCCTATTCGCGGCTTTCAACATTGCCGACGGCACTGTGATCGGTGAGTTGCATCGCCAGCATCGCGCAACGGAGTTCAAGAAGTTCCTGGTCACGATCGATAAGAGGGTGCCCGAGGGCCTGGATGTTCATGTGGTCTGTGACAATTACGGTACTCACAAGACCCCTGCGGTCAGGGCGTGGCTTGCCAGGCATCCTCGCTTCCACATGCATTTCACCCCGACGGGTTCGTCGTGGATCAATCAGGTGGAGCGCTGGTTCGGGTTTTTGACCGACCAGATGATCCGCCGCGGTGTCCACAAGAGCGTTCAATCGCTGGAGAAACAGATCCGGGACTGGATCGCCGACTGGAACGACAGCCCCCGGCCGTTCGTGTGGAAGAAGACCGCCGAAGAGATCCTCGACTCCCTCGCCCGATATCTACAGCGAACTTCCGGCGCAGGACACTAGGCTAGTGCTAGTCCCGACCAGCCAACGCCAGCGCGCCACCCATGGTGATCGGATTTGGGGAAACGGTCTCAGTCCCCCCACCGCCATGAACCCCCAGGCGCGCTATGAGCGATGCCGAACCGGCCCGCAAGAAACCAGTTGACGGCGCTGTCCTACGCCGCCAATCGT